>CAZYQW010000001.1:0-40629 GCA_964649825.1 uncultured Phycisphaeraceae bacterium
GGATTATCCGGAGGTCATCGTCGTCGCTGGCAAGGCGCGACGACGACCGCGTATTCGAGATACGTCGAGGAGGAGCAACGCAGCAAGCGATGACGAGGGCCCCGGAGAAACGTCAACAACTCTGAATCACACCACTAGATCCTCCCGCCGGACTTTTCGCGTGCGATGTGCCTCTTCATCGATCCGTACTTCGAGCGCGCGCGGCGCGCGGCGCGGGGATGCGTTATCCTCCGCGCCGCGCCGGCCTCCTGGAATGAACCGCATGACGACTCTCTCCGACCATCGCCGCGAGCAGATCGAGATGCACCGCTCGGTGGCGGACATGTACCGGCGGCGCTCGAAGTATCGGTTCGCGGACGAATTCCAGCAGGAGCGCAACCACGTGCTGCTGTCGCTGGCACCGGATGCGCCGGATGCCCGGGCCCTGGACCTCGGGTGCGGGACCGGCATCCTGCTCCACCACCTCTCGCGACGGTTTCGGAGCGTCACCGGCCTCGACATCAGCCAGGAGATGCTGGCCGGGTTCGACGCGACCGAGGTGGCGGCCGGCGCGACCGTGGGTCTCGCGCGCGGCGACATGACCGCGCTGCCGTTCCGGGACGGCTCGGTGGACGTGATCCTCTGTCGCTCCGCTCTGCATCACATGGACGACGAGGTGGCGGTCCTCAGCGAGATCCGCCGCGTGCTGAAACCGGACGGCCGCCTGATCCTGGGCGAGCCCGCGAACGACAATCCGCTCTTTCGCGCCGCCCGCTGGTTCGTGCGTCACCGGCCGTCGTTCGGGAAGATCCACACGATCGATCGCGCCTACACGCGGGCGCAGCTTCGCGACCTCCTCGCCCGTTCCGGGCTCACGGTCGCCCGCGAGGTTCGTTTCGGGTTCGTCGCGTACACGTTCTGCGACAACCCCGAGCTCGTGCCCGTCCTGAAGTGGCTTCCGGCCCGGATCGCGCTCTCGGTCGGCCGCGGCCTGCGCGCTCTCGATCGCGGACTATCCCGCGTGCCGCTCGTGCGGACCCTCTCGTGGTACACGATGCTCGACGTCCGGCGCAGCCGCTGACTCGCCGGAGGGTGGGGAGGTGGCATTGCGCTTCCCCGCCTCCTTGGTGTCTCACGGGTGCCGGGTCGACCGCGAGCCGCTGGGAGGATAGGATCCGTGGAGCGCCCAAGAAGGGGTGCGCTGTCCTCCCCCTGGTTTCCCGCGGGTGGGGGGAGGGACGGGAGACAACGGGACCGCGGAATCGGGAGAACTTCGATGATCATCGATCGATCGGGCCAGGCGCTCGGCCTCGCCCTCGCCCTTGTGCTCGCTGGGACGCCGCTGGCATTGTCCAGCGTCGGCTACAGCGTCAGCAGCGACAGCGCGAACAGCCAGGCAACCGTCACGTACACGGTCGAAGCACCGAGCGGCAAGAGCGTGAAGGACTTGCACTTCGAGCCGGGCGCCCCCAAGAGCCAGAACCTGAAGGCGCCGCTGAGCGACCCGGCTCCCGCCGTGCCCACCGGCTGGACGGCCGGCAGCGGCACGTCGGACCATCAGTTCGTGACGACCCAGGGGAGCGGAATCAGCGGAGGAACCTCCGGCACGTTCTCCTTCACGTTTCACACCGGCGGCAACTTCGCCAAGTGGGCGAAGACTCTAAAGGGGGTCAAGGTCACGCTGACCGACGACGGGAGCGACGAGATCAAGCCCGGCGTGAACGTGGTGCAGGAGGGTGGCCCGGTCACGCCCGGAGGAGGTGGTGGTACGGGACCGCAGGTCGATTGGCCGTTGTCGTTCGTCGAATGGAAGGAGCCCGGCGGCAGCGTCGTTGCCGCGATTGGCGACGTGGTGGCGTTCCGGGTGGAGACGAGCCACTTCGGCGGGCAGGCGTTCAAGCTCTACGTGTCGACGGCCCTCTCCCAGACGGAAGCGGGGCCGGACAACCCGCTCGGCGTGGGGATCGACACGAACGAGGCGATCCCGGTGGCCTGGGGACTGGAGATCACGCCCGCGCCCGGTCGCAGCACGCTGTTCACCGAGGTGGAGGATGACCTCGACACCGCGATCGTCACGGTCGCGATCCCGGCGGACGTGGACCTCGTGGGAGAGACGTTCTACCTGGTGGCGGCGAGCGACAGCGACGGCGACGGGCTCGCGGACCTCGTCTCGCCACCGCTGCGCGTCACGATCCAGCACCAGGGGAGCGGAAGCAGCGGCATCGAGGTTCTCGAGTACGGGTTCTGACGTCTCCGGCCGCGCCGCCCTCTCCGGGGATCGAGCGGACGATGCTGGTCCAGCTCGGTCCCCCCTTCACGATCCATGCGCAGAGGGGAGCGGCGGTTTCCGGCTCCAGGACGAGGGGCTTCCTTCGGTGGGAGTGCGACCGGGACTCTCCGATTCGCCGCAGTCCTCGCGGTTCGCCGCCGGCGTTGCTCGCGGCCGCCGTCTCGTCACTCGCGCTCGATCGTCACGCCCTTGGGCACGACGAAGCGGAACTCGCCCGTCTGGTCGCGCGCGACGAGCTGGTACGCGACGCCCTTCTCCATCCGCGTGAACTCGGCCGGGTCGATGCGTAGGTAGAAGTCGCGCACCCCCTCCTCCGGCACGCCCCAGAAGCCCCGCGTCGCGTACGCGCGGACCTCGTGGGCGGCGCGGCCCTTGGCCTTGGCGCGCAGCACGAACTCCTTGTCGGCGCGCTCGTAGAAGCTCGCGTACTGGCCGGTGCCTTCGCCGAGGATCCCCTCGGCGACGTGCAGGATGAGGTGGCCGGCCGTGTCCGGATCGTCGAGCCGCATCGCGACCACCGGCGGCTTCGTCGGATCGTCGAACCAGTAGAGGCGCCGCACGGTGAGGGTCTGGAACGGTTCGCCGATCTCGGGGTTCGGCTCGTCGCAATGCGCGCCGAAGCGGTCGTCGATTTCCACGCACGAGTACGGGTTCGACCCGCCGAAGACGTCGTCCGGCTTCTCGGCGTCGCGGATGCCCCACGCGACGAGCCCCGCGTCGGCGTGGTCGCGGTACGTGTGGACGTGCGTCATCAACCCCATCATCCCGCCGAACAGCGAGTTCTGCCCGAGGTGGTGGTAGTTCAGCCGCTGCCAGCGACCGCCGACCCACACCTCGTTGAACGTGTGCGAGGCCCACGACCGGTCGCGCTCGGCGGCGCTCTTCTCCAGGAGGCGCCGCACCCCGTGATGCGTCACGTTCGCGAGCAGCAAGCGCTCGGCCGGGTCGGACGCGTCGATCACCGGCACGAGGATGACCGTCCGGGTCGGGATCCCGACCGCGCGCAGCGCCGTCTGCAGGTAGATCGCCGAGGACGTGCACGAGCCGCGGACCTTGTTCTCGAACATCCCCTTGCCGAACAGCTCGCGGTTCCACTGCTCCTTCTCGCTGCGTCCCACCGCCTTCAACCCGTCCTGCACGCGCTGCCGCAGCTTCGAATGCACCTCGGGGCGGCCGCGTTCGAACTCGACCGCGAAGGTGGTGAACGAGTCCTCGCTCGGGGCACGATCCACCAGCCACCGCGCGACCTGCCGCGCCGCCTCGCGGTCGGTCAGCTTCTCCACGTCGATGCCGTCCCGCTTCAGCTCGGCGAGGAGCTGCTTCTGCATCTTCGTGTCCCAGTTCGACGTCGGTCCCGGCTCCAACCACTCCTTCATCCGTCTCGCCTCGCGGCGCCACGCCGGGTTCGCATCGATCGCGCGCGCGTTCGTGTTGAACGGGTAGTGGACGACCTCGAGCCGGACGGTCTTCTTCGACTTGTCGACGACGCGCGCGTCCTGATAGTCGTCCTGGACGATCGACGCCTCGTCGAACGGAAGCAGGACGTCGAGCACGGCGCGAACGGTGTACGCGAACTCGCGGCGTTCGTCCCACTCGCCATCCGGCACGCCGTCGTCGTCGGAATCGGCGTCGTTCGGATCGGTGAAGTATTTGTGCACCTCTTGATGATCGGGGAGGCCGTCCTGGTCGGAGTCGGCGTCCGTGGAGACGAGGAGAGCGGCGAGCGCAAGCGGAACGGCGAAGATCATGGCCGGTCCTCCGGTGTCGGCGGGAGCGAGTCCAAGGAAGGCCCACGATCATATAGGGGGCCAGTCCAAGGGGGTGTTTCGGGGTTGGACGTCGCTCGGCGCCGCAGTCTTCCCCTCTTCGTCGATCGCGTGCCCCTCGCCGGCGCCTCGCCATCGCGGCGCGGCAAACGGTCGCACCGCGCCGGTCGCGGCGCTCTTCGGCTTCGCCGCGCCGTAACGTCTTGCGCATGCCTTCGAACCGTCCCGTCTCGAACTGGCTCCTCGTCTGCTGCGCGTTGGTCTTCGCGATCATCGTGCTCGGCGGGACGGTCCGGCTGACGCGCTCCGGGCTGTCGATCACCGAGTGGAACCCGGTGACCGGCATCGTCCCGCCGCTGAGCCACGCGGCGTGGCAGGACGCGCTCGACCAGTACCAGGCGACGCCCGAGGGGCGGCTCCACCCCGACATGACGATGGCGCGGTTCGAGTTCATCTACTGGATGGAGTTCGCGCACCGCGTGGTGGCCCGCCTGATCGGCGTGGTCTTCCTCGTGCCGTTCCTGTGGTTCCTCCTTCGCAAGCGAGTGGACCGGCGGCTCGCCGGCACGCTCCTCGCGATCTTCGCGCTCGGCGGGCTGCAGGGGTTCGTCGGCTGGATCATGGTGAAGAGCGGCCTGATCGACGAGCCGCGGGTCAGCCCGTATCGCCTCGCGCTGCACCTGATGCTCGCGATCGCGCTCTACTCATGGATGCTCCTCCTCGCGTGGCGACTGCGCGGGGTCGAGGCCGACCGCGTCGCGGCGGGCGGGCTGCGGCGCGCGGCGATCGCGCTCGTGACGCTCGTGCTCGTCATGATCGCCAGCGGCGCGTTCGTGGCCGGAACGCGCGCGGGATACTACTTCGGGACGTTTCCCGACATGGGAGGGCGGTTCGTCCCCGAGGGGTTCTGGCGCGCCGAGCTCGGGATCGCGAACCTGTTCGAGAACGTGGCGACGGTGCAGTTCGTCCACCGGAACCTGGCGTACCTGATCGTCCTGCTCACCGGCGCGTTCTGGGTCGCCGCGCGCCGCCTCCCGTCAGGACCGGCGCGGCGGGCCACGCATCTCGTGCTCGGCGCCGCGCTCGTCCAGGTCGCGCTCGGCGTCGCGACGCTCCTCCACGGCGTGCCGATTCCGCTGGCCTCCGCGCACCAAGCCGGAGCGGTCCTCCTCCTGACCAGCCTGTGGTGGGCCCGCGCGAAGCTCGCGGCTTCGTGAGAGACGAACGTCCGGATCCCGCGGCGGGGCGTGATGTGGTAGATCATGGGGCGGTTCGAAGTTCTCGCGGGAGGTTCCCGGCCGGACCTTCGTGATGCGTGGTTTCGTGGGATGGACGACGGGGAGCGCGGCATGGACCCCTTGCTTTCGGAGGAGCTCGTGGAACGGCTGGCGCCGCTCCGGTCCGCGATCCACCATCCGCGGAGCGCGGTGCTGCCGCTCGTCGGATCGGGGCTCTCGCGGGGGCTGCCGAGCTGGGTCGGGCTGCTCAAGCGGTTGCTGAAGCGGGTCGATGGCGACGCGCGCGCCGCGATCGAGAAGGCGTACGGCCGGCTGGACGAACGGAACGCGTCGCTGCTCGACATCGCGTCGGCGATCGCCGACGAGATCGGCATCGAGACCATTCGGACCGAGATCGCGAACGTGAACGACCGGGGTTCCCTTCTCGAACTCCCAACGCGCTCGAATCCGGGAGCCCAAGCCGGCGTCCTCGCTCCAGCCAGGCTCCTCGGCGGCCCTCGGGTACCATCACCTCGAAGCCGAGCGGAAGCAGAGGTGCTTTGAACCGCCTCTCCGCCGCGGGCTCTCCCCGGCCGTGGGTGAACGGCAGGCCGGGTCCCCGCGTGCGTCGCCGGCTCAGAGGCTGTCGGAGGATCGCCCTCTGCGGCTTGCGGGTGGGGCGAGCCCCGCACCGTCGGCCCTCGACGCAAGGCCGATGAGAGCGCCGGGGATGACGAGCTTCGGCGGGTCCTGGCGCGCGAGGCGCGTCAGGGCGTGGTGGCCAGGAGCCCGTTGCTGGCCGAGAAGCCCTCGGGTCCCGCGGGGTCGGCAATCCACTCCTGCATCCAGAACTGCGACCCGGACGGGATGCCCGTGGGCCAGGTGGAGTTGATGACCAGCGTGCCGCTGCCGTCGGTCGGCAGGCCGGTGACGAGGAGATCCGGCGCCGGCACGAGGGTGCCGCCCTTGAACGGCGCGCCGAGGAACGAGAAGCCGAGGATGAACCCGACGGTGCTGTTGGGGTTGGCGTTGCTCAAGGCCAGGGACACCGGGTCTCCGCCGATGAGCGTGCCGGTTCCGGCGAGCACGGGCACGCCGCTCACTCCGGCCAGGCCCGATCCGACGTCGGTCCAGGGATCGGGCAGCAGGTCGAGGTCGAAGACGTAGGCCGCGCCCGAGTTGTTGACGGCATTGCTGCTCTGATCGCCGTCCACGCCCGTGGCCGCGCTGGCCTCGTTGGGCGCTCCGACAACCACCGTGTCGCCGGAGACCGCGGCGGATATGCCGAAAAAGTCGCCCGCTCCCGTGTTCGATGCCTTGAGGTAGGCCTGCTGGGTCCAGGTCGTCCCGCTGCGCACGAAGACGTAGGCCGCGCCGGAGTCGGGGGCGGCATTGCTGCTCTGGTCGCCGTCCACGCCCGTGGCCGCGCTGTCCTCGCTGGGCGCTCCGACAACCACCGTGTCGCCGGAGACCGCGACCGGATAGCCGAACCCGTCGAACGCCCCCGTGTTCGAGGCCTTGAGGTAGGCCTGCTGCGCGATCGGGTCGATGGTGAGCGGATAGCGGGCGGCCTGGTCCTCGATCCAGAGGTGCAGTCTCTCGCCGGCGACCTTCCAGCCGGCCGCGAGCGGCTGGCCCTCGGCGTCGAAGACCGTGAGTCCGGCGTACGTCAGCGCGGCGCCGCCAGTCTGGTTGACGAAGTGCACGTCGCGCCCGTCCTCGGAGACCACGGGAAGCAGTCCGCCACGGATGGCTAGCTCGAGCGCCAGCGCGCCGGTCGCACCCTCCGGCCGTGAATGCACCGTGTAGCCGTGCTCGAGTCCGCGCCGGTCGTTGACGTACCACTCGGTGAGCCGGGAGCCCCATGCGTAGGAGACACGCTGGCCGTCTGCGGTCACGGCGGCAGACGGCGCCACCCCGTGCTCGGCCGCGCCCCAGCCGTACGCCTCGAGCTGAAGGCCCCAGGTCCACGCGCCCGTGTCGGGCGCCGTGGTGAACCCGCGGCCGTCGAAGCGCGTCGTCCACTGCTGGCCGGGATTGCGCGCGCGGTGCTCGCCGTCGACGGCGAAGGCCGCGTATCGACCGGCTTCGTACGCCGCGCGGATGCTCGCCCAGTCCTCGGAGGAGAGACCCTCCGACACCTCGTCGACCTCGAGGGTGGCTGGCGACGCGTGGGAGGCCGAAGCGACCGCGTCGCTGGCGATCGGTGCGTTCGACTGACCGTGCGCCAGGGACGCGAGGAGGACTGCCGACACACAGACCGACAACGTGCTGAGGAAGACGCGCATGAGAAGAACCCCAGTCCGATGGAGCGGCGCAGGAACTGCACTGGGCCTGCGTCGATGGAACCCCCGGCCAACGCCCAGACGTCGGCAAGCGGCAGCATGATACTCAGCCGCCGCTGGGCACGCGAGATACTGTCAAGAGTTGTGGATCAGAGAACCTGATCAGGCGGCGACCTTGATGCCGTCCTTGAACTCCACTCCGTAGATCACGTCCTTGATGAGCGCGGCTCCGGCGAGCCGCCTCCACTTCTTCTCGGCGGCCTGAGCCAGCTTGTAGACCATCGTCAGGCACGCGCTCCTCGAACCCGATCCCTTCGTCCTCTGCGTCCGGAGCCGCACCATCGCGAACGTCGACTCGATCGGGTTCGTCGTCCGCAGGTGCACCCAGTGCTGGGCAGGGAAGTCGTAGAACGCGAGCAGTTCCTCCCGGTCCTTCACCAGGCACTCGACCGCGGCGCTGTACTTGTCGTCGTAGTTCTTCACGAAGAGGTCGAACGCCTTGCCGGCTTCCTTCCGCGTCTCGGCCATCCAGATCTCATGAAGGGCGGCTCACGAAGACTCGCCCATCTCGACGGCTTCTCCCTCCACGCCGACACGATGATTCCCGCGCACGACGGCTCCCGTCGTCAAGCTCTCGTCCGCTACGTCCTCCGTCCCCCGTTCGCCGCATCCCAGATCTCCATCGACGAGGACGGAAACGTTCGCTTTCGACTCGCGCATCCCTTCGACGACGGAACGACCCACGTGGTGTGGCGCAAAGACGCCTTCCTCGCGCGCCTCGCCGCCCTCGTCCCAAGACCCAGGCGGCATCTTCTCACCTATCACGGTGTCCTCGGCCCCGCATTCCTCGGTGACGTCGACGGCGACGGTCGGGACGACTACGCGATCGGCGCCGTGTTCGCCTCGGCGGCGGGCATCGAGGCGGGGCTCGTCGACGTCCGCTCGGGCGGCGCCGGGAACCTGCTCTACACGGTGCTCGGCGGCGGCTTCGAGTACTGGCGAGGTCGAACCGATCGCCTTCGGCGACCGTGGGGACCGGCTCGTGCTCCTCCGATTCCGAAGCCACCGGCGGCCGTCCCTCGCCGCGTTTCTTGGCGCGTCGCCACCGCGCGAGGTCGAACAACAGGTTGCGCATCGCGGTCCCGACGAACGCGTGTGTACGCCAAGGCCTGGGATCAGACCGGGGGGTATGGCGACAACATCGGTCAGTACGGGCTCATCGTCGTTCGGAAGTGATTCCATCGCGCTCCACGGCCCGTGTTACGCTCGCGACACGGGCGGCCGACCGGCCTCTCCGAGAGGTCGGTCTTGCGTCATTGGATTCAATTCGCTTCCGATGGCGTTCCGGCACCCGCGCGCAGCGACCGCCGCGTGCGGTTCATGGGCCGGTCATCACAATGGAGACTCGTATGAACTTCCTCGCAGCTCGAATGACAGTGGCCGTGGCCCTCCTGGTCTCGGCTTCCAGTTCTCCGAACGACGCTCGGGCGCAGAACCTGATCCCGGACGGCAGCTTCGAGCTTGGCGTGTTCCCCGCCCCGTGCGGAATCCAGGGAGTCCTCGTCGACACCTGGTTTCAGGCCTCTCAGGTGACTCAACCGGCGGACACCTACACCATGGACTGTCAGGTGCTACCGGGTCTGGACCACGGCGCCTTCCAGAATTTCAGCGGCCTCACCGGAGCCGCCGACGGCGTGCGATTCAGCGCGGGATGGAGCACGGGCCCCGAGAGCTTCGGCACAACGCTCTCGAGCACTCTCTCGGCCGGCCAGCGGTACCGGCTGAGTGCGTACTTCACGAAATCGCATCCTCATGCGGGGACCGTTGGGTACGACGTCTACATCTCGCCGGCCCAGACGCTCGGCGGTGTCGCCGTCGGGAACATCGGCTCGGGCGCGAAGGAAGACACCTGGACGTTCGACTGTCTCGAGTTCGTGGCGCAGAGCGTCTCCGGTCCCTACTTCGTGCTCTCCCCCGCCGGTACGAACAGCTATATCGGCACGGACGACTGGGTCCTCGCGCAGACGCAGTCCGTGCTTCATTACGGAGCGGGACTCCCCGGCAGCGGGGGGTATACGCCGAACCTGGAGCTGCTCGGTTGTCCCCTGATGGGGAGGAGCGTTACGCTCCAACTGACCGACGGCCTCGGTGGTGCGCCCGGTCTCCTCGTCGTGGGGAGCACCGCGACCTCGCTCTCGTTCGCCGGCGGAACGCTCCTGGCGTCCCTCGGAGTGTTGACCTTCCATGTCCTTCCCGGCACGCCCGGTGTCCCCGGCGAAGGTGCCTTCGCGCTTCCGGCCGTCGTGCCGGCGGGAACACCGAGTGGCCTCACCGCCTATCTGCAATGCTTGTACGTCGACTCGGGAGCGGTGGAGGGGTACTCGCTTTCGGATGGCCTGAAGGTGACCATCGGCTGAGCCGAACGACGGCGCCGACGTCCGTCGTTCGTGTTGAGGCGAAATCCTGATCGGGCCGGGCCGCCCGGTGGATCCGACTCCGGTGCAGTTCGTCCCCGTTCACGAAGACTCGGAGCCAGTCGTCCGAACCGAGCCGGAGAGTGATCGCGCGGTCGTCGGGGGAGTCGAGCAGGAACCGGGAGTCGGCGACCACGAACTGGTTCGGGTCGACGTGCGCACCCAGGGGGAGGAACCCGTCCTCACCGGCCTCGGCGGGTCGCCAGGGTTCCTCGCGCTCGAGCGGCCCCTCGAAGCCGGCGCCGTCGTGGCCGAGCGGCCAGGAACCACGAACCGTGAACCGTCGCACGAATGGGTGCGTCGGCACCAGCCGGAGCCCTTCGACCAGGACCTCCCCGCCGCCGTCGTGCGCGATCACGAGCGGGTGGGTCCCCGCGTCGAGCCGCGTGACGCCGAGCTCGGTCTCGACGATCGGCAGGAACGCGTCCGCGCCGCCGTCGACGGGGATCCGTTCGAGTGCGGTCGTGGAGAGGGTCGCGCGGCCGCCGCCCACGGTGCGGGCGTGCGCCCATGCGCCGGTAGAGCGCGCGCGGGTAGCGACGAAGGTCATGCGTGAAGATCGACTGCCAGATCGCGCCCCGCAGCCGCGCCGCCGCCATCGAGCCGCCGACGATGTAGTAGTAGACGTTGACGAACGCGCGGTTGAGCTGGGAGAAGAACACGAACAGGTGCTCGGGCGGGTCGTCGTGCGGCAGCGTGACGCCCGGCGGGAAGAGGAGGTGGCGGTGCGACAAGATAAGCCAGTGAGGAGTCGTGGACAAGGGCGCCCACGACGCGTTGGACGCCCTGACGGTTGGGATCGCGCGGAAGAAGGTGAACTGGTCCTCCACGGCGTGCCGATTCCGCTGGCCACCGCGCACCAAGCGGGAGCAGTCCTCCTCCTGACCAGCCTGTGGTGGGCCCGCGCGAAGCTCGTGGCTTCGTGAGAGACGAACGTCCGGATCCCGCGGCGGGGCGTGATGTGGTAGATCATGGGGCGGTTCGGAGTTCTCGCGGGAGCTTCCCTCCCGGACCTTCGTGAAGCGTGGTTTCGTGGGATGGACGACGGGGAGCGCGGCATGGACCCCTTGCTTTCGGACGAGCTCGTGGAACGGCTGGCGCCGCTGCGGGCCGCGATCCACCATCCGCGGAGCGCGGTGCTGCCGCTCGTCGGATCGGGGCTCTCGCGGGGGCTGCCGAGCTGGGTCGGGCTGCTCGAGCGGCTGCTGAAGCGGGTCGGCGACGTCGCGCGCGACGCGATCGAGGAGGCGTACGGCACGCCGCGCGATCGGAACGCGCCGCTGCCCGAGATCGCGTCGGCGATCGCCGACGAGCTCCGCATCGAGACCGTGCGGACCGAGATCGCGAACGTGTTCGCGAATCCCTCCGTCGACGCGCCCGACACCTACGACCTCGTGGCCGCGCTGCCGCTGCAGCAGTTCGCGACCACGAACTACGACCCGTGGCTGACGCGCGCCGTGCGCCGCCGCATCGGCGACGTCCGCGTCGCGACCCCGCGGACGCCGGACCTCTTCGCCGACACGCGACCCGATGTGCCGCCGACGGTCTGGATGCTCCACGGCGACGCCGGCAACCCGGCCTCGTGCGTGCTGACGAAGGAGTCGTACGACGAGCTGATCCACGGCAACGCGCAATGGTACAGCGGCGTGGGCACTCTCCTGCGCTCGAGCCGACTGCTGTTCCTCGGCTACTCGCTCGCGGATCCCGACGTCCGGTTCCTGCTCGCGGAGTGGAAGCACGTCTTCGAAAGCGCGGGGACGACGCACTTCCTGCTCGCGGCCGATCCATCGCCGCTGCGCATTCGCGTTTTCGCGAAGCTCGGCGTCGAGGTCATCCCGTACTCGCCCGACGACCACCACGCCGAGTTGACGCGGATCCTGCGCCACCTCGCGACCACGCCGGCGAGCGCGAAGGTGACGACGTCGCCGACCGCGTCGCCCCGCTCGGCGACGAGCGCGGCCGCCGCGCCGAGCGTGCCCGAGACGTACTGGAAGCACGTCCAGGCGAGCTGCAGCGCGGTGGGGTTGACCGGCCTCCTCAGCCACAAGGGCTCGAGCGAGATGTCGGTCGACGAGATCTACGTCCCCCTGCTCGCGCGACGGAACGACCTCGCGCCGCGCGGCGAGCGCGAGCCCGGGCCCGAGATCGATCCGGACGGCACGGGCGAGCGCGGCGCGATCGGTGCCTTGCTGGAGCTCGTGGAGGAGAGCGACGAGAAGCGCGAGCTCCGGGACGACGCGATCGCGGCTGCCCTCCGCGCGGCCGGCGTGCCGGACGGCGACGCCGCGGCGCCGCGGACGATCGAGGAGACGCGCGCGCGCCTTCTCGCGCTCCCGTCCGACGCGCGCACGCCGGAGCGCGTCCGCGAGGTGCTCGAGACGCTCGAGCTCGATGGCGTGCTGCGGCGCTCGAGGAACCTCCTGATCGAAGGCGACCCCGGCTCGGGCAAGACGACCACGCTGAAGCACGTGGCGATGGCCCTCGTTCGGGCGCGATCCGGCGACGACGCCGATGCTCGCGCGATGGGCTTCGACGACGGCGCGATCCCGGTCTTCGTCCCGCTGCGCGAGTTCTGGACCCACCTCCGCGGCTGCTCCGAGGCCGACCGGTCGCGCGCGGCGCGACCACGCTGCGGGATCACGTCCTGCGGCGCATCGAGGGGTTCGGCGGCGCCGCGTGGCTCGACCCCGCGCTCGACGCGGGCCGCGCCGTCCTCCTGCTCGACGGGCTCGACGAAGTCCTCGACCCGCACCTGCGCGAGAAGACGGCGTCGTGCGTGCAGGCGTTCGTCACCGAGCACGAGCGCTGCCGCTTCGTGGTGACGAGCCGCCCGGCCGGGCTCGACGGGTCGAACCGCCGCACGCTGGACGTGGCCGGGCTCGCGCACGCCCAGGTCCAGGACCTCGAGCCCGAGCGCGCCGCGCGGTTCATCCGCGCGTGGTACCGGGCGATCCTCCCCGCCGACCCGGCCCGCGCCGAGCACGAGGCGAACGACCTGATCGCGCGCATCCAGCAGAGCCGCGCCCGCGGCATCGAGGAGTTCACGAAGAAGCCGATCCTGCTCACCGCGCTCGCGGTCGTGCACCAGACCCGGGGGAATCTCCCCGAGCGGCGCGCCGAGCTGTACGAGCACTGCGTCCGGACGCTCACCTTCCAGTGGGAGGACGTCAAGTTCCGCGACGTAAGCGGCCGGAGCGAGGTGTTCGGCGCCGACGACAAGCTGCTGCTGCTCGAGCGGATCGCGAAGACGCTGCATCTCGGCGGCGCGCAGGTGATCGAGCGCGACGACCTGTTCGGCCTCGTGCGCGAGCTGCCCGGCGGCACGGAGCTGACGAAGCTGCAGGTCGAAGAGGCGCTCCAGGCGCTCGCCGAGCGGAGCGGCCTCCTGGTCCCCGACGGCCACGGCTTCCGCTTCCGCCACCTGACGTTCCAGGAGTACCTGACCGCCCGCTGGCTCGCCGACGACGTGAACGACCAGGACGCGATCGCGATCCTCGCGCCGCGGCTCGCCGACTGGCCCGAGGTGGCGCAGTTGACGCCCGCGTACATGGCGTCGAACTCGCGCCAGAAGGCGGTCGACTTCGTGACGAAGCTGCTCGCCGCGGCGTTCGCCGCCGCCGGCGCCGGCGAGCGCCGGCTCGCCGTCCTCGAGGTCGTCGCGCGCACGCTCCGCGACCTGAACGAGTACAGCGTGCCGGACCTCTCCGCGGCATGGGAGACGCACCGCGACTCGTTCCTCGGCGTGCTCTCCGACCCCGCGCAGCCGGCGAGCCTCGCGTGTCGAATCGCGGTGGCCGACATGCTCGGCAAGCTCGGCGATCCGCGGTTGACCGACGAGAAGCGGTGGGTCGAGGTGCCGGCCGGCCCGTTCGTGCGCGGGGCGAGGAATGCGTACAAGGGAACCCCGGTCCGCACGATCTCGGTCTCGACGTTCCGCGTCCAGCGCTGGACGGTCACCGTCGAGGAGTTCCGCGCGTTCGTCGAGGATGGCGGCTACGCGCGTGAGGAGTGGTGGGACGCCGCGGGTTGGCGTTGGCGCGAGAACGACGGCGTGTTCGAGCCGGGTCGATGGAGCAGCCAGCTCTCCGAGCCGCGCAATCGCCCCGTGACCTTCGTTTCGTGGTGGGAGGCGGACGCGTACTGCCGTTGGCGGACGAAGCAGGAACCGGATCTGCCGGACGGATGGGAGATTCGGCTGCCGACCGACGCGGAGTGGGAGAAGGCGGCCCGCGGCGGCAAGACGATGTCGGACGGCGAGCCGAACCCCGACGAGCGGCGCGAGTACGCGTGGGGCTCGAAGTGGGACCCAGCGCGCGCTTCGTGGGGATCCGACGGGGAAGGACTTCGTTCCGTCGGCTGCCATCCCGCGGGAAACGGGCCCTACGGGACGTGGGACAACTGCGGCAACGTCTGGGAGTGGAGCCGAGACTGGTTCGCGTACTATCCAGAGTTCGGCGCGGATCGTGACCCGGTGGGACCGGACGTGGGGACGCGCAAGGCCGCGCGGGGCGGGTCGTTCGGCAGCGTCGTCGTCGACGTCTCCCTGCGGGTGTCGTACCGCTACGTTTGGGGGCCCGCGTCGTTCCGCAACGACAACCTCGGTTTCCGTTGCGTGTCCGCCCCCGTGCGTTGAGCCTCGTCTCTTGGCCTTGGACCTTGTTCTTCCTCTTCGTTCTGCCGCGCGAAGCGCGGCGCGCGGAAATCGATTTCCGCGGATTTCCGGGAACGGAAGCCCGGACTCCACCCTTTCCGCATCGCCTGGTCGTTCGAGCCCGAGGTGCACCGTGGATCTCACGCCCGAGCAAGCCGCGCGGTACAAGACCGAGCGGATGATCCGCTCCATGCTGATGGACGGCAAGCTCGCGGGGACGAAGGTCGCCGGCCGCTGGCAGATCCCCAAGGCCGTGCTCGAGCCGCTCCTCTCCGACGCCGAGCGCGCCGTGCGCCGGCCGATGGTCGAGGACGCGAAGGGCTGGGTCGAGGCCGCGCTCGACACGCTCGCGCCCGAGCCGGCGGACGGACCGAGCCCGCGAACGGAACCGACGCGCGGGTTCGACTCGGTTCGTGACCTTCGCATCGTCGGCGACGCGCTCGCGATCCTCGCCGAGCCCGAGGCGCATGGTGGCGACGATGACGTTCTTCGCCGCGAGCTCGACCTGCCGCGCGGACTCCTGCGCACGTTCCTCCGCTGGCTCTCCGATGCCACGCATCCGCTCGACGTCGCGGTCAAGCTCGATCGCATGACGCGCGCGCTCTCGATCGGTTGGGCAGGATCCTCGCCGGCGGCAGCGCGCTCTACGCCGATCCGCGCACGCTCGACGTCCTCGGCGTGCGCGACGTCTACCGGCCGTCGCCGTCGAAGGGCTTGCCGATCGGGAACCTCACGAGCCAGCTCTTCGCCAACCTCGTTCTCGACGGGCTCGATCACTTCGCGAAGCGGGCGCGGAAGGTGCCGGTGTACGTGCGCTACCTGGACGACGTCGTGCTGTTCGGCGACCGGAAGGGCGAGGTGCGAGCGTCGGCGGAGGCGTGCGCGGAATGGGCCGCGCGCGAGCGCCGGCTCGAGGTCCACACCGAGGGGATTCGTCCGGTGAAGACGGAAGGCGAGCATCGCTTCCTCGGCGCGGTCGTCTCGCGCGCGGCGATCCGGCCGCGCGCGAAGACATTGAAGCGCATGGCGGCGCGGATGCGGGAGCGGGCGCGGGCCGCGATCGACGCGGGCGAACCGGACGCGTGGATCCGCGAGCTGAAGGCGAACGTGGCGGCGCTCCGGTTCTGAGCGCGGAAACGGTTTCCGCGCGACTTCCGCGGACGGCGGTCCGGCGGAAGCCCGGCGGAAATCCGCGGAAATCGATTTCCGCGCGCCGCGCTTCGCGCGGCAGGACGAAGAGGAAGAACAAGGCCCAAAGCCAAGAGACGAGGCTCAACGAGCGGGGGCGGACACGCAACGGAAACCGAGGTCGTCGTCGCGGATCGACGGCCACCAGTGGCTGCGGTACGACACCCGCAGGTTGCCGTCGACGTCGCGGAACGAGCCGCCCCGCGCGGCCTTGGACGTACCCGAGTCCGGTCCGCTCGGGTCCAGTCCTGCTTCCCCCTTCGCGTACGGGCCATACCAATCGCTGCACCACTCCCAAACCCCGCCGCTCTGATCCCACGCGCCGTACGGACCGTTCCCCTGGATGTAGCACCCGACCGGTTCGATCCCGCTCGAGTCGTAGCCCGTCGCCTTCGCGCTCGTCCAGTCGCTGCCCCACGCCCAGCGACGACGAGGGTCGGGGTTCGTCTGGCCGTCTCGCAGGGTCTCTCCACCGCGCGCCGCCTTCTCCCACTCCGCCTCGGTCGGCAGCCGGATGATCCATCCGTGGCGAGCCGGAACGCAGAGCCGCGTCGCCCACGCGCAGTACGCCTCGGCCTCCCACCACGAGACCTCGACGATCGGATGGTTCCCCGATCGTCCCCGCTGCTCGTCGAAGCTGCCCGGCTCGATGGTCGGCTCGGTGGACGGCTCGCCCTCCCGCCACGACCAGCCGCCGTCGCTCCAGAATGATCGGTCGCGGTAGCCGCCGTCCTCCACGAAGCGCGAGAACTCCGCGACCGTCACCGGCCAGCGCTGCACCGCGAACTCCGAGACCTCGATCCAGCCCTCGGGCTCCTCGTCCTCGTATTCGTTCGACCCGCGCCAGAATCGCCCCGCCGGCACGACGATCCAGCGCTTCTTCTCGGTCAGACGCGGGTCGCGCACGCGGCCGAGGCCGTTCGCCACCTCGACCCGAACCGGGTGCGGCGCGGCCGGAGTCGCGTCCTTCAGCACGGTGAGCACGGCGGCGAGCGCGCGCTCGATCGGCGCGAGCGTGCCGGGGGGAAGGTCGAACGCCTCGAGATCCTTCAGGCAGACGGCGGCGGCGGCGACGCGCGGCGCCCACTCTTGCGGCGGCGCCGGGTCGCCGGCGAGGGTGGCGAGGAAGGCCGACACGCGCTCCTCGGCCGACTGCGACGCGAGCACGCCGGCCGTCAACGCGGTCACCTCGGCCCACGCGGGATCGAGGAGATGGGGCACGATCTCCGCCGCGGGATCGGTGAGGCTCGCGATCTGCTTCGCGACCAGGAACTCCTGGAACGTCCGATGGGGGAAGTGGACCCGAGGCCCGTCCGCGCGGACGAGGTTCACGTAGATCTCGAGCGCGTTCAGCAGCTCGGTCGCGCCGTCCTTCTTCGCGTCGTCGTCCTTGCCGTTGACGCGTCCGGCGAGGAGGCGCACCGCGTCGTCGTGCCCGAGCGCGTGCTTCGGACGATCGTCCGCGTCGCGCGCGTCGTGCATCGCGCGGGCGAGCGCCTGGAGGTGCCGGACGATCGCGGGCGGCTTGCCCCACGCGGCGAGGTGCTCCTTGCGGCGCTCGACGAGGAGCTCGACGCAGCGTTCGTAGAGGATGGCGCGCTGCTCGGGGAGGCGCTTCTGTCCGTGGTAGAGCAGCGCGAGCATGGTGAGCATGTGGGGGTTGGTCGCGATCCGCCGGACCTCGCGCGCCTCGCGGATCGCCGCCTCCATGCCGCGCGCGAGCCGCTCGGCGTCGACCGCGGTCGACTCGGCCGCCGTGCTCCAACGCTCGATGAACTCCTGGATCGCGGCGTCGTCGAGCGGCTGGATCTCGACCTCGTCGAACGCGGCGAACTGCTCGCCGGCGCCCCACGCGCGCGTGCGGCAGGTGACGATGAACCGGTTCGGATGCTCCGTTCGGCCGGCGAAGGCTCGGGCGAACTCCGCGATCCCCGCCGCGATGCGCTTGCGGGCGTCCTCGCCCGCCACCTCGTCGAGGCCGTCGAACAGCACGAGGAGGCCGCCGTCCTGGAGCATGCGCTCCACGGTCTCGTTCGACAGGGTGACCGCGCTCCGCGCGCGCAGCTCGGCCGCGATCACCTCGGGCCAGCGGTGGACGCCGGGGTCGCGCGGGCCGTCGTCGAGCCATCGATCCGCGACGTGGGTGAGACGAAGGAAGAGCGGCGGCGCCGGCTCGTCGAGACCGAGCGGGCCGCGCGCGCCTTCCCCGGGCAAGCCGAGGAGATCCCGCGCGAGCACGAGCGCGATGAACTTCAGCAAGGTCGTCTTCCCCGCGCCCGGGTCGCCGATCACGGCGAGCAGCTTGGACCCCGGGAGGACGTTCCGAAGCTCGACGTCGCCGCGGCCGGCGGCCGCTTTGTCGATCGACTCGCCGCGCCGCGCGCCGCGGGGGGCGAGCCGGAGCTTCACGTAGATCCGCTCGAGCGGGAGCGACTTCTGCCCGTCGCCGGTCGCGATCGGCATCTCGAGGGTGGCGAACGACTTCTCGAGGTAGGCGAGATAGGGAGCGAGGTCGCGGGTCTTCGCGGAGGCCGCGGCGGCCGCCCCGGCCGTCGCGATCGCCGCGGGATCGATCGAGCGGAGGACGACGATCTCGGCCGCGGTCCCCTGGTCCTTCTTGTCGATCTTCGCGGTCGGATCCGCGATCAGGTCGAACGTGCCGTCCTGGAGCCGGGTCGTCCGGCGCGGCCAGCGGCGGAGCCGGCCGCTCGTTCCTTCGACGTCGAGCCGTCCGACCGCGTAGCCGTGGATCCGCTCGACCTCCTGCCCCTCGCCGCGCGTCTCCATGCCGAAGAGCGACGCGGTCTGGTGCGTGCGTCGCGTGACGCCGCCGCCGCTCCGCGTCGACTCCTCGGCGTGCTCGTGCAGGTGGCCGCAGAGGTGCGCGATCAGGTGGTCATCGGCGTAGATCTCTTGCCGGTAGACGGCGGCCGCCCGTTGCGACAGCCAGGAGAGCGGCTGGTGCGTGAGCAGGAGCACGCCGTGATGCCGGCCGGCCCAGTCGATCGCGTCGCCGCCGCACGCGCGCTGGAACTGCTCCGCCTCCAACGCCAGCGTGCCCGCGACGACGCCGTCGGTCACCTGGAGGAACGTCGAGTTCAGCCCGATGACTCCGAGCCGCACGCCGCCGTCGCGGCTCGTGACGGTGCACGAGAAGTCGCCCGGCAGCGCGCCGATCGTGCGGCCCTTCGGCACGAACGGGCAGGTCTCGAGCCACTCGCGGTACGGGGCGAACGCGTCGTCGATCATCGCGCGTGCGTGGTTGCCGGCGCCGTCGAGGAAGTCGGCGCGCAGGACCTCGTCCTCGTCCCACTGCTTCAGCTCGCGCAGCGCCGAGCGCACGTGCTTGTCGTCCGGCTTCGGCCGCACGAGGTCGTGGTTCCCGGGCACCGGCAGCAGCGGAACGTCCGTCGCGCCGAGCTCCGCGAGCCGGGCCCAGATCTCGCGAAGGACGACGTCGAGCTGCGCGAACTCGCCGCGCTCTCCGCGGTTCGTCAGGTCTCCCGTGAAGAAGACGACGTCGATCGGTCCTCCGGCGAGCTCGGTCACCGCCGCGAGGTCGTCGAAGAACCGCTGCTTCACGCGCGGCCAGAGCCACCGGTCGCCCTTCAGCCCGCAGTGGAGGTCGGTGAGGTGAAGCCAGCGAATCGCCGCCATCGGAAGGTCCCCTTTTGCGCGCGCCGCCTCAGTACGGCAGCGTGATCGTCGTCCCCGCGCTCGCCGCGAGTCCGTTTTGGCCCGGCCCGTCGAACGTGAGCACCTGGAGCGACACCGCGCCGGCGGGGACGCCGAGCGGGACCGTCAGGCTCGCCATGTACGCGCCGGTTCCGGGGCCGGCTCCGCTCAACGGGATCGGCCCGACGATCGCCACGGGCTGGACGAGCAGGTCGCAGCCGCCGCCGAGGGGGATCGGCGCCGACGCCGGGCCGGCGAGGAGGAACGCGGCGCCGCCTCCCGGGCCTTGCTCGACGCCGAGCGTCACGCCGGCGCCGGCGGCCACGCAGCCCGCGATGACGATGGCGGGCGCGAACCCGCCGGTGCCGGGGCAGCCCGCGCCGTAGATCGATGTGCCGCCGCAGCTCCCGCTGACGACGATCGCGTAGCCGTTGTCCGGGAAGGCGTGGTCGACGGCGCCGATGAAGACGTCGGGAACTCCGTCCTGGTTGACGTCGCCCGCGGAGGCCATGGCGTAGCCGAGACCGTCGGTCGGGCCGAACCCGTCGACCACGAGCTCGATCGCCCCCGTCGCCCCGGACATGACCCGCGCGCTGCCCGCTTGCGTGCCGCCGCCGTTGTCCGACCAGGCGCCCACCGCGAAGTCCGGCGTGCCGTCGCCGGTCACGTCGCCGACCCCCGCGACGGAGAAGCCGAACGCCTCGTTCGCGAGGCTCGCGAACAGCGCGTGGATCTCGCCGCCGGTCCGTGGCGAGAGCACCCGCGCGCTGCCGCCGTCGATCGCGAGCCCGGGGCCGTCCTCCCAGATCGCGCCGGCGCAGACGTCGTCGAGCCCGTCGCCGTCGACGTCGCCCACTCCCGCGACCGACGTGCCGAACGCGGCGTCGAACGTGCCGGCGAAGTGCCGATAGAGCGCTCCCGAAGGTCCGCGGCGGACGAAGACCGAGCCGGACTCCGCTCCGTTCGGGTCGTCATGCGGCGCGCCGATCACCACGTCGTCGAACCCGTCGCCGTCGGCGTCGCCCGCGCCGGCGAGTCCGGTCCCGAACCGGTCGCTCGACGAGTCGCCGGCCGCGTTGAAGAGGAGGGTGCCGGTCGCGCCGGAGAGGACGCGGACGTAGCCGGACTTGACGGCGTTGAAGACGCCGTTCGCCGCGCCGATCGCGTAGTCGGGGATGCCGTCGTTGTCGACGTCGCCCGCCGCGGCCACGCTCGATCCGAACCAGTCGGTCGGGAGGGCGCCGTGATGGCTCGCGAGCACCGAGCCGTTCGCGCCCGAGATGACGTAGGCGCTCCCGGCGTCGTTGGCCACCGTGTTCGAGTGGATCGCGCCGATCAACAGGTCGGGCACGCCGTCGGCGTCGACGTCGCCGATGCCGGCCACCGAGCTTCCCAACTGGTCGCCGGACGCGAACCCCGCGATCACGCGAATGGCGAGCCCCGTCGCCGACGACACGACGTCCGCCCGCCCGTTGTCGATCCCTCCCACGTCGGCGTACGACGCGCCGACGACGACGTCGGGCCGGCCGTCGCCGTCGATGTCTCCCGCGCCGCCGACCGCCACCCCGAAGAAGTCGCTCGTGCCGCCGTGGATCTCGAGAAGGACGCCCTGGCCCGCGGCGGGAAGCGCGAGCGACGCGATCGAACCGACGAGGAGGGTCCGCCAGAGGATCATGGGCCGTCTCCGTGCGCGCGGCGGTGAGTGGGACGGGGACATTGTAGAGGGAGGGGGCTCCCGACGTTCCGGTGGGGCTCGCCGAGCGAGGGTTCGATCGCTCGATCGACGGGCGGGTGCGACGGGTGGGTGCGGCGGGTGGGTGCGGCGGACGTCACGCGCGCCGATCCGTGGCCGAGGAGCGGGACCGACTCAGCGTCGCGATCCCTCGTCCACCGCGCCGTCGCGCGCGTCGGCCGCGAGGATCTCCGCGAACGCGGCCAGGATCCGCGGCCCGGCCTCGGGGCCGATCGAGTTGATCTCGCCGTACGGGCGTCGCTCCTGCCCGAACGTCCAGGGCGGATCCTCGTCCCACTGGCACTTCGGCAGGATGTAGCCGATCTCGTCGTTCGCCAGGCCGACCACCCATCGGAACCGTCCGGGGAGGAGGTCCTGGAGCGCGGGCTCGACCGGAGCGTCGGGGAAGTCGCGCCCCGGGTCGGGATCGCGCGGGATCCGCCCGAGCGTGATCTCCGGATAGATCTCGCCCGGAACCGCGGCGAGGGTCCACGGCCCGAGCGTGATCCGCGAGACCTCCGTCGCGAGCTCCGCGCCCAACGGGTACGCGGGGAAGCCCGGCACGAGCGGGTCGAGCCTCCGCTCGTCGATCTCGCCGGCGGTCAGCAGAGGGCGCCCGCCGATCACGCCGAGCCCGACCGCGGCGCGGAAGTACCCGTTCGCGAGCGGGATCGTGACCTTGCGCGTCGAGACCACGAGCGGGCCGGCGTCGAGGACTTCTCCGTCATCGATCGCGAGGCGCGCCTCGACGGCGAGCCGCTCCCCGTACAGCTCCATCATGCGAAGCGAACCCGGCGCGGGGCGCACGCCGGTGGCGGGATCGATCAGCGCGTCGCCGCGCGGCGCCATGAGCCCTCCGATCGAGCCGCTGACGTGGAGCGCGACCCCGCCGCGGTCGCGCTCGAGCGCCGCGCGAAGGTGGTGCGGAAAGTCGGACGACAGCCGCGGGCTCGACCGGCCCAGCACCTCGGGATGGACCGGGAAGCACGTGAGCGTCGCGATCGTGCCTTCCCCGCGCGCGTCGTCGACGGCGAGGACGGAGAGGCGCTCGTCGATCACGAACGGGGGCCGGCTGTCCCGGATCAAGCCGGGCACGGTCCGCTCGGCGACGGTGAGACGAGCCGGGCGCATGGACGCGAGCGCGCCCCGCACCGCCTCCACGATCCGTTCCCGCACCCACGCCGCGTAGCGCGGCGCGCGGCCGCTCACCGCGAGGTTCCGTCCCCACAGGCCGATCGTGTCCGGGCCCGAGTGCGTGTGCGTCGCGGCGACGATGAGATGGACGTCGCCGGCGTCGGCGAGCTCGGTGCGGATCGCCTCCACGTCGCTCAGGAAGAAGCCGATCAGGTCGACGGCGCAGACCACGAGGACGCGCTCGTCGACTTCGATCGCGAGCGCGCGGGCCCAGACGTCGTCTTGCACCTCGGTGGCGACCCGGTTCGTCCCGTAGCCCGCGAGGCACACCGTCGTCCCCGCGACGTCGGGCGTGATCGGCACGGCCGCCGCGCCGGCGCGGATCACCGGCGTGGCGGCGAGCATCAGGGAAACGAGGATCGATAGCATCACGGCCTCGCGCGCTCCGAAACGGGAGGCCGCGCAGCATAGCGATCCGCTCGCACGCCGCCGCCCCGGACGAACTCGATCGAACCCGGCTCCGTCGGTCGCGCGGGGTCCGGCGCCGGCTCCCGCATCGATCGCCGCGCCGTGGCTCGCGTGGCGTCAGCGTGGATCCCCGGCAAGGACCCATGCGGCCCAGTCCGCCGTTCGATGAACGGGCTCGCCGGACGGACGGCGCGCGTCCCGAAGCGTGCACTTCGCGGCCCAGAGCGCGTCGGCCGGGGACGAGCCGTCGAGCCAGAGCCGGCCATAGAACTCGGTCATCAGCACGGCGGTCGCGTCATCGTCGACCTTCCACAGCGACGTGATCGCTCGACGCGCCCCGGCCATCCGGAGCGCGCGCCGGAGCGACGCGACGCCCTGAACGGCCCGCGCCACGCCGAGGTCCGATTCGCACGCGCTGAGCACGGCGAGCTCGCAGCCCTCGAGGTCGAAGGCGGACAGGTCCTCCGCGGTGAGCACACCACGGACGCGGCCGAGCGAGTCCGCGGCCTCGTTCGCGCCGGACAGCGCGAGCCCGCACAGGGTCATTGGCGAGAGGCGACGCACGCCCTCGCGGCGTCCGGCGGCTCCGCCGAACTCGAGATGGGCGCTGCTCCCGGTCGTCGCGAGCGGGGACGCCGGCGGTACGAACCGCTCGGAGAAGTAGCCGTGCGTCGCGATGTGCAGGAAGCGGACCGAGGCCGCGGCCTCTCGAAGCGCGTCCGCGGTGACGCTCCGGCCGGCCAGGGTCCGCCGCCCCGCCGATGGAAACGCTCGTTCGTGGACCGCCGCGACCTGATTCGCCTCGACCAGCGTCGCCTCGATGGGAGGGAACCACGCACGTTCCACCCCGTGCGAGAGGCTCGCGGCCGGCGCCCCCGACGACCGCCGATCGGTGCCCGCTGCGCCATCGGCGTGGTCGTAGTCGACGCCGCCCACCGCCAGCAGATCGGCGCCGGCCGCCGGCGCCGACTCCGATCGCTCCGCCGGCTCGAGCAGCGAGTCCTGCGTAGACACCGACCAGCGGTCGCCCACGACGCCGTCCGCCAGGGGGAGGGCGTCGAGCGGGACGAGATGCAGCGCGCCGTCCGGCACGCAGACGATTCGGCGCGCGCCGCCCAGCGCGGATCGCACCGGATCGAACACGAGCGCGCGGAGATGCTCGCCGCGGTCGCGTTCGACGCTGCGGGTCTCCTCCACGTTGCCGCCGGTGTCGTCGTCGACGCCGAACGGAACGACGTCACGGAAGGCGTTGCCCCGAGGCGGCGAGAGGATCGCGTCGCGCCACGCACCGACCGCTTCCCGGATCGCCGAAGTCGGTCCGAGCTCCACGCGCGAGTAGGAGGCGTCGGGTCGAACGACCCAGGCGAGCGTCAGGTGCGCGGGCGGCCCGACGCGAAGCTCGGACGGGTCGTGATAGTCGAGATACGCCACCGCCGCGGCGTCGGAGGGCAGCGAGCCCGCGACGGCCGCGACGTCCACGTCGAGAGCGAGAGCGGCGAACGTGCCGGTCTCGGCGGACGCGCGCGCGAGATCGCGCTCGAGGGCGTCGCGCGCCGCGACGGCGTCCACGAGGCGCGAGCCTTCCGCGTCGCTCGTCGCGAGCTCGCTCACCCGGCTGCTCGCGCGAGCGAGGTCGCGCCGCATGCGTGCGACGTTCGGGCTCCCCGCCGCGACCCGCGCCGTGCGCGCGACGCGGAGGCCCGCGGACCGGTACGCCTCCGCGACGCGAAACGCCCATCGGTCGAGCGCGTCGTCCCCCGTCTCCCGTTGCACCGCGGCGGCGACCCAGACGAGGTCGGAGAGCGAGTCGGCCTGATCCGCGACCAGCCGCTCGACCTCGCGCCTCGAGCTCGCGCGCACGTGGACCCGGATCGCGGCGAGCAGGTCGCGCGCGAGCTCCCCACCGGTCTCCCCCGCGCGGTCCCAATCCTTCCGCCCCGCCCGACAGAGCATGAGCGCGGCTCGCGCCGCGACTCGAAGCGGCGCCTCGGGTGGTTGCGTGGTCGCGAACGACGCGACGACGGCGGCGAGCTCGCCCTCGGCTTCGTCGTGGCGACCCGCGATCGAGAGCGCGCCCCCGACCAACAGCCGGGTCCGCAGGACGACGATGGAGTCGTCGGCGTGGCGACGCTTCGAGAGCCGAAGCGCGTGACGGGCGGCCGCGATCGCACGGTCCATGTCTCCGAGGAGGATCGACGTCCGAACGTCGGCGCGCAGCACGTCGATCCAGTCGGCGTGATCCTCCGGAAGCACGCCCTCCATTCCCGCGAGCAGTCGATCGATCACGCGCCGCGCCTCGCCGGGAGCCCCCGCCGCGTGCAGGACGTGGCAGTCGATGAGCCGCAGCATCCGGAGCCGGTGGTCGTCGTCGGGCAACGCACGAGAAGCGCTCGCCAGCGCCCGGCGCATCAGCTCGCGCGCGCGATCGACGTCGCCGACCGCGAGGAGGACGTCGGCGAGCTTGCCGCGCACGTTCAACAGCTCGGGATGACTCTCGTCCCAACGACGTTCGAAGACGGCCAGGGCCTGCTCGAGGAGATCCTTCGCCTCGAGGACGTCGCCCTGGGCGGAGAGGACGGACGCCAGGTTGACGCGGAGACGCTGCAGGGTGGGGAGATCGTCCGGCGCGTGTCGCACCAGTTCGTCGTACGCCTCGATCAGGAGACGCGTGCCCGCGTCGTCGTCGCCGAGGAGACGCAGCGTTCGCGCGAGGTTCATTCGCGACTCGGCGAGGTCCGGGTGGCCCGCGGGCATCGTCCGCTCGCGGACCTCGAGCACGCCCGCCTGGAGCTGGCGTGCTTCTTCCAGGCGCCCGAGCTCGACGTAGGCCGCGGCGACGACGGACATCGCGCCGACCCGGTATCGATCGTCGGGCGGGAGGTCGCGCGCCATCACCGCGAGCGCCGCCTCTCCATGTTCCACCGCCGCTGCGAGGTCGCCCTGCTGCCGCAGGACGCCCGCGACGTTCACGCGCGCCACCGCGACCTCGAGCGCATCCGGGCCCAGGGTCGCGAGATGCACGCGGAGCACGATCTCGAACTGCTCCCGTGCCGCGGCGAGATCGCCGGTCCTCGACTCGGCCGACGCCAGGTTCTGCCGCGCGCTCAGGAGATCGGGATCCGCTTCCTCGCGCGCGCCTTCGAGGGCAGCGAGGATCTCGGCGTGGCGCCGCCGCGCCTCCTCGACCTCGCCGAGCTGGTCGAGCACGACCGCGAGGTTCACCTTCACGGCAAGGACGTCGTTCTGGTTCGGCGGGAAGACGCCCTCGAAGAACGTGGCCACCGGCTCCCACGCGCGGCGTGCGGCCGCGCGATCGGCCACGCGGAACGCCGTCACGCCCGTCGCGAAGACGGCCCGCGCCGACTCGCGGGTCGCGGCGCGCGCATGGATCGCCAGCACGCGGTCGAGCACGTCGCCGACCCGCGCCCGCGCGCGGTCCGCCTCGCCGTTCGCGAACAGGTCGGCGGCGATACCCAGCTCCTCCCGTGCGGCGGCCAACGCGGCCGCGTCCTCCGGCGATGGGTCCGGGACCTCGTGGAGGAGGACGAGGATCTTGGCGGATCGTTCCTCGGCCGCCGCGACCGTGATCCGAAGGAGCTGACCTGCGTTCGCCGCGACCGTGACGCTCGCGATGTTCCCGCGGGTCTCCTTCGCCACCGACGGCGGCGCGCCGGGCGGCTCGACGACGAGGCGCGGCACGACGCCGGTCGACGTCGCGCTGACGAAGATCGAGCTCGCCGTCCTCGCGCGGTAGACGAGTCGGGCCACCGGCGACTCGGGATCGACGCGGACCTCGCTCGCCTCGCCCGACACGATGCTTCGCGGCGCCTCGTCGCCGTCGCGGCCGGCGGCGACGAGGCTCACCGCCGCGACACCCGCCGCGACGAGCGCTCGGAGGACGCCGCGACGTCGTAACGGCTCCGGACCGTTCCTTCGTTCCATGGGGGCAGGCTCCGAGTCGGAGCGCGGCACCGGTGCAGGGCCCGGGAACCGCGCAAGCGCACAAGAAGGACGACCCATCCCTACTCCAGGCCGAGCTCTCGCAACATCTCCTCCCGCGGGGGGTCGATCGAGATCCCGCCCGGACCGCCGGCGGGAGGCATCGACCGGATCATGCGTGCGACTCGTTCGCGGCCCTCCGGGTCCACGGCGACGGCTCGCGGAGTGCGGCCGGCGAGGGCGGGCACGGGCTCGTCGAGCCAACGCATCGAATGGTCGTGAACGGCGGAGCGTATCGCGGCGAGCAACTCGGGAGCGGGCGGGTCCTCGGTGCCACGCACCATCCGGTCGTCGGCGGGAATCGACAGGTCTCGGGGATCGAACGGGCGCTCGGTCTGTTGCAGGAACCGGACGCCGGGGATCTCCTCGATCCATCGGCGCGCCCGTTCCATGCGCTCCCGCGAGTTGACCGACAGCACGATCTCGTCGCCCACGCGTTGGAAGGTGCCGAGGACGGTCCGCTCATCCGCTTCGGCGTCTCCGGCCAACCACGCGAGTTCGTCGTCGGGCTCGTGGGTGCGGATGTCCGAGCGCTCGCGGATCGCGGCGAGCGCCGCGTCGACGTCGTCGGCACCGAAGGACGCCGTCACGAACACCAACGACTCGCCCGACGTGTTCGAAATCGAGGGCGTCTTCTTACGCTCTCGAAGTGCGTCCTGGATTGGCCATAGATCCGCGAGCACCTCCGGCTCGTTCGCCAGGATCTTCGTGATCGATTCTCCCCCCGTCAGCGCTTGAAGCACCTCTTCGAGGTCGAGGAGGATCGGTGGCCCAAGCATCGCGGCAAGGACGAATCGACCCACGCGAAGCAGCTTCATCGGGACGATCACTCCGACTTGGGCGGACTCCGTCATCGCTCGGTCGTGGACCGTGGTCGTGCCGCCGTGCAGGACGTCGGTGACGACGGACGTCCCCTCGACCGGATCGAGCGCGTCGAACCGATAGAAGCTCGGCACGGCATCGATCCGGGCCCGGATCAGCGTGTGGTCGAGAGGCGCGCCGGGGAGCGCGAGCACGCGTTCGGCGACCGTGGGCGCGTCGTCGCGCGGCCGGTAGTGGACGAACGCCCATTCGAGCATTGCATCGAACGCGCCCGTCTCGGCGTGACGGGCGAGCACCGCGCGACCGTCCTCGAGTCCGCCGAAGAACTCCTCGACGATTCCATTGATGCTCTGTCGTCGCACGGCCGCGGCGAGTCGCCGACTCACCGCTCGGTCCGCATCCTTCCACTCGGCGAGCGTCGCGGCTTCGTAGGCTTCGGCGTCGGTCCGCGCTCCTCGAGCGATGAAGTCGGTCAAGCCGGACCGGGCCGCGTCGAGCGCCGGGTCATCCGGATCGAGCAGGCACTCGACGCCAGCGTCCTCGAGCGCGCCCGAGAGCGCCAGGTAGAGACCTCGCGTACCAAACACGATCGACCGCGGAACACCGGCCGGCCGGATCGGGCTACGACTGCGCATCGCCCGGATCAGCTCGCCGGCGACGTTCGCGACGCTCGTATCGAGGACGACCGTCGACTGCACGATCTTCCCGCCCTCGGCGTCGATGACGAGCAACGCGCGCGGCTCACGATCGTCGCCTGTGATCTCCATGGAGACGCGAACCAGTCCGACGACCAGGCGATCGTCGCGGCGGGGGATCCCCTCGAGGTCGAGGCTCGGGATCTCCTTCACGATCTCCTCCAACGTGTCGTCCGGCACCGGCTCCAGCGTGACCTCGACGTGAGGAGAACCGAGCGGCCCGGTGGCGGTGATCACCGCGATGTCGCCTTCCAACAGGAGCTCGCGCCTCGCCAGACCGATCCGCTCGGCCTCGAGGAACGCCTTCAGCGCGAGCGCCAGGATCCGAAGTTCCGCGTTGCGGGGTTCGCGCACGCGCCGGCCAGGAGCATGGTGCGTGAAGGATGGAGCCAGCGCCTCGCGACGCCCCGTGAAGCGCGCTCGGGTCAGCACCGTGCGGGCCTGGGCTGGTATGTCGCAAAGTCGGCTCGCGGTCGCGCCGAGGAGGGTGACGCTGTCGGCGAACTCCTCGTGATTCACGTCGCTGCGGAGGAGCCGCGCCAGCGAGCCGAGCGCATTCTCGCCCTTGTACAACCCGAGGCCGAACTCCTCGCCGGCCGCGCCGAGGACGACCGCGACCCAGACCTCGTCCAGATCGAGCATCCGGATCAAGACGGGCTCCGCGTCGGAGAACCGTTCCCACGGCTTCGCGCGGTGGAAC
Source organism: uncultured Phycisphaeraceae bacterium (assembly GCA_964649825.1). Classification (GTDB taxonomy): domain Bacteria; phylum Planctomycetota; class B15-G4; order B15-G4; family JADJEK01; genus CAZYQW01. The sequence continues at coordinate 29,076 of CAZYQW010000001.1, forward strand.
TCGAAGAACGCGTCGACCACCTGGCGCGCGAGACGATCGGGGACATTGGCCATGAGCGAATCCTCGGGGAGTGATCGGCGGTTCCGTCGAGCTTGGGAACCAGGCAAGGATAGCGTTCCTCTTTGGTGCGTGGGCCCTGATGGCAACCCACGATGCAACCCACGCCGTTCGCGGTCCAGTTCTTGTTCGACCAGGACCGAGGGGACCAAGAAGAACGGCGAAGAGTCGGTACGTGGGCGTGCTTCAGCACCGCCGCGCGCCCGAAGGAAGATCCAGCAATTTCCGCCGGTTCCGCGGCCGCATTTCGACGGGAGAGACGAAGCTCTCGGCACCCTCTACATCGACCTCCAACTGCCTCACGTCGCGGTTCCCGTCCCGCTCTCGGGAACGCTCGGTGCGCCGGGCGCCGGTTCCTCCACGCTCGGCGGCCTCGACGTCGCGAACGTCATCTGTTCGACCCTCATCCTGCAGGCCACGATCTCGGACCCCGCCGCCGTCGCCGGGGTCTCGTTCACGAACGCCCTCGAGGTACGGATCGACTGAGCGGCGCGTTCGAGGGCGGAGAGGGACGGAACGGAACGTCGCCCGTTTCGGCCCTCGAGGTCGCTCGGCGAGAGACGAAGATTTTCGTCATGTTGACGAAGCTTTTCGTCGACATGACGAAGGTCTTCGTCTATTCTTCGCCGCACGATGGACGCCGAACCCGAGGAGTCGACATGGGCCGCCGCGACGCGAAACATCCGACCGACGCCGAGCTCGAGATCCTGCAGGTGCTGTGGTCGCGCGGGCCGAGCACCGTGCGCGACGTGTTCCATGCGCTCGGCGAGACGCGCCACGTCGGCTACACGACCGTCCTCAAGCTGATGCAGATCATGGCGGACAAGGGGATCGTGAAGCGCGACGAGACGGTGCGACCGCAGGTGTACCGCGCGGTCCGTTCGGAGAAGCAGACGCAGCGCCAGATCCTCGGCGACCTGCGTGACCGCCTGTTCCAAGGTTCTCCCGGCGACCTCGTGCTGCAGGCGCTCTCGGCGCAGCGGACGACGCCCGAGGAGCGCGAACGCATCCGGCGCATGCTCGACGAGCTCGAGGGAGGGGAGCGATGAACGCCGGTGCGCTCGCGTCGTTCCTCGACGTGCTCGGATGGACGCTGATTCACTTCGTGTGGCAGGGGACGGCGATCGTCGCCGTGGTCGCGCTCGTCCTTCGACTGCCCGCGTTCCACGACCCCCGCGCGCGCTACGCCGCGCTCTGCGCCGGGATGTTCACCATGCTCGTCGCGCCGATCGTGACGTACGCCGTGTTCCTGAGCGGCGCCCCGTCGTCGTCGGTGCTCGCGCGGACGATCGCGGGGCTGGCGTGGTCCGAACCGAGCGGCGCCGAGCTCGCGCCGTGGCTCGGCGCGGTGTGGTTCGCGGGCGCCGCGTTCCTCGAGGCGCGTGTCGTGGTGCAGTTCCTGCGGGCTCGACGCCTGGCCCGGTGCGGGGTCGCCGCGCCGCCGACCGATCTCGGTGAGTGGTTCGATCGCGCGCGTCGCGACGCCGGCGTCGCCCGCGGCGTGACGCTCCACCTGTCGGCCGTGGCGACCGTGCCGATGGTGATCGGGTGGCTCCGCCCGGTCGTCCTGGTGCCGATCCGCGCGTTGACGGGACTGACGCCGGATCAGCTTCGCAGCGTCCTGCTGCACGAGCTCGCCCACGTACGGCGGCACGACGCGGTCGTCAACGTCGTCCAGGCCGTGTTCGAGTCGCTGCTCTTCTTTCACCCCGCCGTCTGGTGGATCTCGCGCCGCATCCGCGTCGAGCGCGAGTTCTGCTGCGACGACGACGCCGTCCGCGTCTGCGGGGACCCGCTCTCATTCGCGCGCGCGCTGTCGTTGTTGGATTCATTTCGCGACGGAGACGCTTGCGTCGCCGTCGCCTCGACCGGAGGAAGTTTGATGGAACGTATCGAGAGACTCATCCACCCCGACGTCCCGTCGTCGCGATTCCGCGGCGGCATCGCGGCGCCGCTCGCGCTGGCCGTCGTGCTCGTCGCGGGCGCCGGTGCCGCGTCGTTCGCCACCAGCGCCGACCCGAGCGCGCCGACGGCCCCGGCCCCGGCCCCGGCGCCGATCGGCGTCGCCGACGTGACCGACGCCGAGATCGAGATCGTGCTGAAGGAGGTCGCGGCTCGACTCACCCCCGAGCAGTCGAAGCTGGTCGCGGAGCTCCACGCGATGGGCGTCGACCACGGCGAGATCCTGAGCACGCTCGCCCAGACCGGCGGCCACGACGTCGTCATCGAGTCGATCCACGTCGTACGCCAGCGGTCCGAGAGGATGAAGCGGCTTCGCGACGTGCATCTGAAGCTGAAGCGAGAGCTCGAGGCGGGACGCCTGTCGAAGGAGCAGGTCCACGGCCACCTGATCGAGCTCGAGCGCCAGCGAGCGTCGCGGCCGCATGCCGCCCCGGAGGGCGCGGCCGCGCGGCCCGTGAAGTTGCGGCAGCTTCATCAGGAGATCAAGCACCTCGAGCTCCAGAAGGTCGAGCTCGAGTCGCGCTTGGTGGAGATCCACCAGCGCCTCGCGGCGGGAGCGATCACGCGCGACCAGGCTCACGCCGAGATCCGCGAGCTTCTTCCTCCCGAGACGCACGGCGACTTCGATGCCCTGCACGCGAGGATCGGCACTGCACCGCGGGCCGGCGACGTCGAGCCGGAGCCGCCGAAGAAGGAGGAGGAGCTGGAGGTTCGCAAGCGCACCGTGATCGAGGTCCGTTAGGACTCGCGCAGGATCGACTTCCCGTACGGCCCTCTCCGCTTCGGGCCGCGTTGCTCCTCCTCGGCGTGTCTGGATCTAACGAAGGAGGAGCTTTCGCAGCCCGAGACGGCGAGGGTCACGGGGGATCGGCGAGGATCCTGACTCCCGCCACTAGAGGGTGAACCCGTCGTCGAGCGGGAGCTCCACGCCCGTGACGTGGCGCGCCTCGTCGGAGGCGAGGAAGCGGATCGCGGCGGCGACGTCGTCGGGTGCGGAGAACTCGCTTCCGGGCGCGGCGCGGGCCATCTCGGCGAAGGCGGCTTCCTCGGACCCGAGTCGGTCGACCATCTCGCGGAAGAACGGCATCGACCGCCAGAGCGGCGTCTTCACTCCGGCCGGGCTCACGACGTTGACGCGGATCGCGAGGCCCGCGGCCCGCGCCTCCTTCGCGGCGGCGCGCGCGAGCATGGTCAACCCCGCCTTGCTGGTCGAGTAGGCGGCCGCTCCCGGCGCGGCTCGGATGCCGGACGCGGAGCCGACCAGGACGATCGCGCCTCCCGCCTCGGACAGGGCGCAGAGACCGAACCGCGTGGCGAGGAAGGCGCCGTCGAGATTGACCGCCAGCACGCGCCGCCACTCCGCGAGCGACGTCTCCGCGAGCGGGGACGCGGCGGAGATCCCCGCGCAGTGCACGACGGTGGCGAGCCGCGCGGCATCGTCCGAGACCTCGTCGAGCAGGCGCTCCCAGGCCGCCTCGTCCGTCACGTCCATCTCCACGGCCCGCGCGACGCGGCCCGCGGCGGTGATGGCGGCCGCGACGGCTCGTGCGCCGGCGCCGTCCCGATCGAGGCAGTGAACGAGATCGCCGTCCGCGGCGAAGCGGCGCGCGGTCGCGGCGCCGATGCCCGACGCGGCGCCGGTGATCACGATGGCTCGTCGTGCGTCCGTCCTCATGTCGACTCCCATGCGGCCCGCCGAATCGGTCTCCGAGTCCGTGCGAGCATCTCCGACCGGATGATCGAACCGGGCGGCGATCGTCAACGCGCGCCCGCCGCTCGCCGGAGGAGGACGGCGGGCAGCGGGTCGAGCGGTCCTCCCGGCCGGCCGAAGCGCAGCGCGAGTGTCGCGCCGCCGGACCGGTTGAACCACTCGACCCGCAACGCGTGCGGTCCGGCCGCGAGCGCCGCCGCGCCAAGAGCCTGGGTCGGTCCGTGGAGTCCGTCGTTGTCGACGACCACGATGCCGTCGACCAACAGCCGCGAGCCGTCGTCGGACTCCAGCGCGAACGTCCACATCCCGTCCTCGGGAACGTCGAGGTACGCTTGGTAGACGCGCGCCACGTTCTCCTCGCCGTAGCGATCCGGAAGCGCGACCCGTTCGGCCTGCTCCTCGGCGACGGGCCGGAGGGTGGAGAAGTCGGGGAGCGCGTCCCACTGCCCCCGGAAGATCCGCACGTCCACGCCCGGCGTGGTCGCGTCCACGGCGAGCGCGGGGCGCGGCAGGACCTTCGTGAAGGTCCGCGCGATCGGCGCGCTGACCGGCCGGCCGTGGTGGAAGCTCTGCGCGCGTACCGTCGTGGTCTCCTCGAGAACGATCGGCGACCCGTCCCACGTCCGACCTCGCGCGACGTCGACCCCCGCGTCCGTCGTGACCCCCGCGTCGGTCGCGCCGCCCGTGAGTCGCTCGTACCGGACCTCGACGCCGCCCGGCGGCGCGCTCAGCGCCACCTCGATCGAGTCGGTGAACGCGTGGCCGTCCGCCTCGATCCGCGGCTGCGCGTAGACGACCGGCGCGCTCGAGATCCGCGCGGCGATCACGCTGGCGATGGGATGCGGCGCGACCCCGTCGACGAGGAACCGGTGGCGGCCGCCGTCGCTCTGCACGACGACCTCGCGGCCGGGATCGCCGAGGAGGCGGGCCTCGACGATCTCGTTGCCGAGGCCGTCGAGCGTGACGACTCCGTCGGGAGGCCACTCGAACAGATGCAAGTAGAGGATGGTCTCTCCGGTCGCGAGCGGTTTCATCGTGACCCGTCCCCACTCGGGCCGCTCCACCGGGCTCGCGTGCGTGCCGTGGATCGCTTCGCCGTGGACGTCCATCCAGTCGCCGATCGCGGCGAGTCGTTCGACCGCCTCGGGAGGGAACGTCCCGTCCGCCCGTGGCCCGACGTTGAGCAGGAAGTTGCCGCCCTTCGACGCGATGTCGATCAGCTTGCGGATCAGCTCGGCCGCCGGCTTCCAGTCGTGGTCCGCCGCGTTGAATCCCCAGTTTCGGTTCATCGTCATGCACGTCTCCCAGTCGACGCCGGGGACGCCGGTGTCCGGGATCGTCTGCTCGGGAGTGCCGAAGTCGCCGGCGCGGCCGGCGTCGCGCGTGAACCCCTCGATCCCCGCCCGGCCCACGTCGACGCGGTTGTTCACGATGACGTTCGGCTGCAGCGTCCGGCAGAGGTCGTAGAGCGCGCGGCCGTACGCGTGGCTCCACGTCGCCTCCCACTCGCCGTCGAACCACATCACCCCGACGTCGTCGTAGTGCGTCAGCAGCTCGGTCACCTGCGCGCGGAGGTACGCGACGTAGCGGTCGAAGTCGGCGCCCTCCGCGCCGCGGCGCTCCCAGTCGCGGCGCGGCAGGTAGTCGGGGTGATGCCAGTCCATGATCGAGTGGTACCAACAGATCGTCAGCCCCCGCGCGCGGCAGGCGTCGGCGAGCTCCTTCATGACGTCGCGCCGGAACGGCGTGGCCATGACGTCGTAGTCGCTGACGGCGGAGTCGAACAGCGCGAAACCATCGTGGTGCTTCGTCGTGATCACGACGTACTTCATCCCCGCGTCCTTCGCCATGCGCGCCCACCCGGCGGCGTCGAACGCGACCGGATCGAAGCGGGGCACGAACTCCTCGTAGCGCTCGACCGGGATCTGTGCGGTGGTCAGGATCCACTCGCCGTGGTGGTCGGCGTCGCCCCACTTGCCGGCCGGGATCGCATAGAGCCCCCAGTGGATGAAGAGGCCGAAACGTGCGTCGCGCCACCAGGCCATCCGATCGGGGGCGGCGTCGGTCGGCCCGGCGAAGAGCGACGTCGAGGCCGCACTCAGCGTTGCGGCGAGCAGGAGCGGAGCAACGGTCTTCATAGGGGCGCAGGATACGTCTTCGTCCGCGACGGGTCGACGTGGAGCCGGCGCGCCGGGGCGGGGCGCGCGATTCCGCGGGATTCCGCGTCGGTCCCCGCGGCTGGACTCCGTCCGTCCGGCGGAACCCGTCCCCCGGACCTTGGAGTCTCGCCATGCTCGGTGCCTCGTGGATCGTCCTCGCCGTCGCCCTCTCGCCGCCGTCCCTCCCCCTCCCTCTCGCTTCGTTCGCCGCCCCGGCGTTGCCCCGCGTCCTGCACGACGTCCGCGAGGACGGCGTCGTCTGGTCGCTCGGCCAGAACTGGAAGATGCGCTTCGACGGCGACGGCGCCACCTACTTCCCGAAGCTCGGCCCCCGGGCGCCCGGGAACCGCCCGGTCGCCTTCCGGCTCGCCGGCGCGGCGCCGGGGACGGTGACCCTCGACGGCGACCGCGTCACGATCGACCGCGGCGACGTCATCGAGACCTACGACCTCTCCCCCCTCGGTGTCGAGCAGAGCTTCGTGCTGGCGCGGCGTGCGCCGGCCGGCGACATCACGATCCGGCTCGAGGTGACGACCGACCTCGACGTGGAGGACGTCGCCGACGGGCTCCTCTTCCGCGCGCCCGGCTTCGCCGACGTCCACTACGGCGACGCGGTCATCGTCGACGCCGCCGGGGATCAGGTGGCGGCGCCCTCGCGGCGACGCGACGGCGGCATCGAGATCACGGTCCCCGCCGCGTTCGCGGAGCACGCGACCTGGCCGATCGTCGTCGACCCCGTGATCACGACGTTCAACGTCGACCAGGACTCGGAGGACGCGCGCGATCCGGACGTCGCCTGGTGCGCCGACGCCGGAGTCTTCCTCGTCGTCTTCGAGAAGACGTTCTCCGGCGACGACGTCGACCTGATCGCCCGGCGGTTCGACGCCGCCGGCGCCCTGCTGGAAGAGGGCGCGATCGAGACCAGCAACGACAAGACGACCGAGCCGGCCTGCGCGGGTCGTGAGCTCGAGTTCCTTGTGGTCTGGGAGAACTCCACGCTCCTCAACGACTCGATCAAGGCCCGGCGGCGCGCCGCGAACGGAACGTCGCTCGGCGTGATCTTCACGGTGACGAACGCACTCGAGCCGTTCCCCGCCGACCCGGACGTCGGCGCCGCCCAGAAGCCGGGCGTGCAGTTCCCGTACCTCGTCACGTACGCGGCCGGTGCCGTCGCGCAGGTCCACATGAAGACGTGCTCGTCGTCCGCGGTCGGGAACGCGCATTCGACCTCCGGCGCGTTCGACATCGCCCTCTCGGCCGCCGTCAGCCAGACCTGTCCGTCCGGCGGCACCTACATGGTCGTCTGGGCCGAGCGTCTCCCGATCTCGCTGGCGAACTTCCGGGTGCAGGGGATCGTGTTGAACGAGAACGGTGCGCCGCAAGGGGTCTCGATCCCGATCAGCACCACCTCGACCGGACTCGGCTCGCCGGACGTGGCCGGCGACGGGACCGACTTCCTGGTCGTGTGGCACGAGGACGCGGCGAACGCCGGCAAGAACATCTTCGGTCGCCGCTACCAGGTCGCCGGCAGCCTGACCGCGCTCACCCCCGAGCTGAACCTCTCCGGGCTCGAACCGGGCGTGGTCGCGGCACTGGACCAGGTCGGACCGGCGGTCGCGTACGACGGCTGCCGATTCACGTACGTCTATCACGAGACCGCGCCGGGGCTCGACAACTTCGACCTGCGCGCGGCGACGCTCTTCGTGTCGACGACCACGAGCTTCGTGGAGGGGCACGTCGCGGTGGCGACGCAGGCCGTTCCCGAGCTGGACGGGAGGATCGCCTTCTCCGACCACGTCGGCGGCCCCGGGCCTCACGCGATCCTCTGGACCGAGCTGAACGCCGCGGCCGCGGAGATCGAGGCGGCGCTCTACTCGAACCTCGGGCCGGGCGGCTACCAGACGGTCCAGACCGGATGCGGCGGCGCCGCCGAGCCGAAGATCGTCACCAAGACCAAGCACCCGATCGTCGGAGGCTCGTTCGACCTGCTCGCCGACGTCGCGCCGACCGCGACCGGAGCGCTGCTCGCCATCGGCCTTCCCGCCGTCCTCCCGCTCTGTCCGACGCAGGGAGGCTGCGCGCTCGGCGTCACGCCCACGGTGCTCGTCGCGGTCCCCGGCGACGTGGTCATTCCCGCTGCGATCCCGTGTCTCGGACTGCTCGTCGGCGCCACGATCGGACTGCAGACCATCGAGCTGCTTGCGCCGACCGCCGGCCCGGACAGCGGACTCTGCGGGCCGCCGTTCGTCGACCCGAAGCTGCGGACGAGCGACACGCTCTTGATCACGTTCCGGTGAGGTTCGTGCGCCGCCGGCGGCGCGTCTCAGTCGGCGTCGGACCCGAGCCACTCCTCGATCTGACGGAGGTGCGGGTGCTCCGGAGGCAGATCGGAGCGCAGCGCGTCCCGCGCCGCCTCGAGCGCCGCGCGCCCCGCCGCTCGATCCCCGCGATCAAGGCGCGTGCGGCCGAGGAGCGACAGAGCGTAGGCGCGGCCCGGGTGGCGCTCGGCCAGAACGTCGTTGGCCAGCTCCACGGCCGCGACCAGCTCGGGCTCCGCCTCGCTCGGCCGCGCCGCCGCGAGGAGCAGCCGACCCAGCAGAATGCGGGTCGCGGCGACCTCCGGGTGGCGCTCCCCCTGGCTCGCGACGCGCCGCGCGAGGACGTCGCGCGCCAGCGAGATCGCCGCGTCATGATCGCCCAGCCCCGAGCGGGCGCGAGCCCACGTCGACCGGGCGGCGAGCGTCTTGCGATGGTCGGGCCCGAGCTCGGCGTCGAGCTCGGCGGCGGCCGCCGCGGCGATCGGCTCGGCCTCCTCCAACCGACCGAGGTCGACCAGGACCGCGGCCAGCGAGTTTCGCGCGTTGGCGGCGCGCGCCGGCTGGTCGGCGTGCTCGCGCTGCTCGCCGTCGAGCGCGGCCCGGGCCATCGCCTCCGCCTCTTCCGCACGCCCCAGCGCGGCGAGGATGCCGGTCAGCGAGTTCTGGAAGACCGGGAGGTTGCCGCCCGGATCCATCCGCTCGCCCGAGAGGCGTTCGACGAACTCGCGCGCCAGTGGCTCGGCGGCCGCGTAACGGCCCTCGGCGACCAGCAAACCGATCCGCTCGTACGCCGCGACGGAGTCGAGCATCGGCCGCGGAGCCGCTTCCGAGCCGCCGGGCCCCGCGGCGGCCATCCGGTCCGCGGCGTCGAGCTGGGCCGCCGCCTCGGCGAGGCGTCCCCTCAGCCGGGCGACCGTCGCCTTGGTCAGCCGCGCGTCGCGGGCGTCCTGCGAGTCGCCCAGGCCCGCCCCCTCCAACCGGTCGAGGGCCCGATCGAGCAGCCGGTCGGCCCGATCGGGCGCGTCGAGCACCAAGTCGAACCCGGCGAGCGAGATGCAGATCGCCGCATCGACGGCCGGCGGGAAGGAGTGGACGCCGACGGCGGCCTCCATGCGTCGCACGACCTCGCTCATCGGGACCTCGCCCGCCGAACGGTCGCCGCCGCCTTCGCCGATCGCGTATTGCATCAGCCCCATCACGGCGATCGCCTTCTCCGCCTCGCGGGTCGCCGCCTCCGCCGCCGCACGCTCCCGGGACTCCGCCTCGAGCGCGCGGTCGAGCGCCGAGCGGAGCGAGCCGATCCACCCGGCGAGCAGGAGCAGCCCCGCCGCGGCGATCGCCACCGCGATCCGGTGCCGCCGCACGAACGTCGCCGTGCGGTAGGCGGGCCCGGCCGGGCCGACCGAGAGCAGCTCGCGGCGGGCGAGACGGTCGAGGTCCAGTGCGAGGTCGGCGACCGACGGGTAGCGGCGGTCCGGATCCTTCTCGACGCAGCGCGCCACGATCCAGTCGATCTCGCGCGGCAACCCGGCGCGGAGCCGGCTCGGTCGCCGCGGCGGGTCGAGCCGGATCGCGCGCACCGCGGCGTCGATCGTCGAGTCGTCGATCGCGAGCGGCGCCTCGCCGGTCAGCAGCTCGCACAGGAGGACCCCGAGCGCGTAGACGTCCGTCCGCACGTCGACCTGATCGGCCCGGCCGTCGACTTGCTCGGGCGCCATCGCGCGCAGCGTCCCGAGCAGGTCTCCCGCCCGCGTCGCCTGCGTCGCTTCGACTCCGGCGAGGCCGGTGACGTGCGCGATCCCGAAGTCGATCACCTTCAGCGCTCCCGTCGCGTCGACGAGGACGTTCGCGGGCTTCAGATCGCGATGGATGACGCCGCGCCGATGCGCGTGCGTGACCGCAGCGCAGACGTTCCGGAACAGGGCGAGCCGCCGCTCGACGTCGAGCCCGCGCGTGGCGGCGTGCTCGACGAGCGTCGTCGCGCCCTCGAGCAGCTCCATCGCGATCCACGGCAGGTCGAACGCGAGCGGGCCGCTCGCGAAGCGGTGTACGCCGGAGGCGAACACCTGCGCGATGCCGGGGTGGCGCAGCCGCGCGAGCACCTCGGCCTCGACCTCGAAGCGGCGCGCCAGCGTCCCCGCGGAGAGAGCCGGCTTCAAGACCTTCACGGCGACCCTCCGCCGGGGCTGCGCCTGTTCGGCCTCGAAGACGACGCCCATGCCTCCCTGTCCGATGCGGCGAACGAGCCGGAATCCGCCGAGCTCGGTCCCCTCGAGGCCCGCGACCGGCGGGGACGGTGCCGCGCTCAGGAACCGTTCGCTCTCGGCGCGATCGTGCTCGTCCAGCAGGGCGATCACCGCGACTCGGAGCGGTGCGTCCTCGCCAGCGAGACGGTCGATCTCCTCGTCGCGCTCGGGCGGATCGAGGTCGACGAGCGCCTCGAACAGCGCGGCGACGCGAGACCAATCGGGCGGGATCATGCGGACGACCGGTCCCGTTCGCCGAGCCGCCGGTGGAGCCAGGCGCGCGCCGCGGCCCACCCGCGCTCGACGCTGCGCGACGTGAGACCGAGCACGTCGGCCGCCTCCGACGCGGTGAGGCCGCCGAAGAACAGGAGCTCCACGATGCGCGCCCGCGCCGGGTCGACGGCCTCGAACTCCGCCAGCGCGAGATCGAGGTCGAGGAGGTCGGCGGGATGCACCTCGGTGGCGGTCGAAACGCCGGTCAGCGTGTCCCGGCCGGCGCCGCCGCCGCGTCGTTCGGCCGCCTTGGCGCGCGCGCGGTCGACCAGCACCGAGCGCATCGCCTTCGCCGCGAGGGCGTACGTCCGCTTGCGTGTCCGTCCCGGCTCCGCATCGACGTGCGCGCCGGGCCCGAGGTGCTGGACTTTGAGCCACGCCTCGTGGACCAGCGCGGTCGGCTGGAGCGTTTCACCCGGCCTTCCGCGCGGCAGCAGCGCCTCGGCGATGGCGCGCAGCTCGCGATACAGCTCGGGATCCCCGATGTCGGGGCCGTCCGAGCCAGGTCGGTGGTGCCGGCTCTCCATTCCGGCGATTGCACCCCGCCTGGGCGAGAAAGGGAAGGGGTGAAGCCACACGCCGCGTCGCTTGGACTCCCGCGCGCCCTCGCCCGCCAAACGCGTCCTCGACGGGAGACTCGACTAGCAGCCCGTGGTGAAAGTCATTTCGGCTGCGGCGGGCCCTCGCGACCGATCTCTTCGTTGCAGGATCCTCGACGTACAGGCAGTACGCCTGCGGTCCTGCGCCTCGATCTCGGTCGCGATGACCTTGCCTCGCTTCGAAAGCACTTTCACCACGGGCGGCTAGAGAGTCTGGTCCAACACCACC
>CAZYQW010000002.1:0-63460 GCA_964649825.1 uncultured Phycisphaeraceae bacterium
CGTTTCTCCGGGGCCCTCGTCATCGCTTGCTGCGTTGCTCCTCCTCGACGTATCTCGAATACGCGGTCGTCGTCGCGCCTTGCCAGCGACGACGATGACCTCCGGATAATCCACCAACAATCTGAATCACACCACTAGTACTGCTGGCTCACGCAGGTTCGAGCTTCCTGCGTCGAGGGGAAGTCCCACTGCGTGAACGATCGGTTGCTCCCGACGGGCAGGATCAGCTTGCAGTCGCCGGTCGGCGAGCAATCGACGTTCGCCACGTTCGTCGCGAACTGGGCGAGGTTCTGATCACGGATCTCGACCACCGCTTCGACGTTGAGGCCGATGACGTCGCCCGGACTGACGTTGGTCACGTCGAACGAGAAGGATGCTCCACCGTTGTTGTCCGTGAGCGCGGTGTTGACCAGGAACGGGCCCGGCATCGAGAGCGACGTACTACCCGCGGAGAGCTCCACCTCATCGACGCGCAGCCCGCTTCCGATCGGCGTCCAGTCGCTCCAGACCTCGGGTACGTGAGTACCGGCGGGGGTCCGCGTGACGCGGGCGATGATCACGCGATGCTCGGCGGGCGGTTGTCCGCCGCGCTTGAACGCCGTCGTCGCCTTCACGACCATCTGAACGGTGCCTTGCACGATCTCGGTGAAACTCGAGATCTGCAGACTTCCGACGATGTGCGTATGCAGGAGCTGGCGGTCGTTCTCGCTCGTCATCGGATCGAAGTTCGTGTTCGGGTCCGTGAAGGGTTGCGGCACGATCGGGCTCAGCATCGTCACCGTGTCGTTGCCCTGGCGGTCGGTGACCGTGACCTCGACCTGGTACGACACAGGCTCCACCGGGAACTCGTTGTTGAGGCCGGCCCCGTCCGTTCTCGCCCGCAAACCGGTCAGGACGACGGCGTGCGTGCGCGAGAGGAGCGAACTCGACGCGAACTGCTCCTGGCCGGTGGTTCCCGTCTCCCAGTACTTCACCTCCGCGGAGCAGATTTCGTCGGTGTCGAACCACACGCGAGCCGCGCGCGTCGTCTGCCACGGGACGGCCGGTCCGGCCACGAACGCGGGACCAGTGTGGTCCGTGATATCGAGCGGCCCGGGCACGAGCGGATTGGAGTCGAGCCCATTGCGGATCGTATCCATGTCGTAGTCGACGCCGAACCGCTCGGCCATGCCGACCGGGACGCCGAGGAAGACGTTGCTCTCGTTCGCCGCGTTCGTGATGAAGTCGTTCAGGTCGCGGGCGGGGATGGCCGCCGGATTCTCGGACTTGAACGGCTTCGTCGAGGCGTATCGGTCCCAGAACCAACGCGTCTTCACGGGTGTCCCGCCCTGGTCGATCGTGCCGTACACGACGATCCCGCAGTTGCGCGCGATCGCTTGCGGCTCGAGGTAGGTGACGAGCTCCTGCGTCGCGAGGCCCACCGTCCCGGCGTTCAGCGGGAACGCGAAGTGGACCGCCTTGCCGAAGCCTTGGTCCCACTGATGCACGAACGCCGCGATGTTCGGAAGGAACGCGCCGGACCCGGCCGCGAGGTCGAAGTGGAAGATGTCCGGGATCAGCCCGGAGTGGCTGGTGCCCACGCCGAGGAACGCGCGGCGGCGGTCGACGAGGACGCCCTGGCCGTTGAGGTACTGGATGTCCACCGTCGTCTGTTGCCGTTTGTGAAGGCCGATGAAGTGAGCGACGTCGAGGTGTGCGCGCTCGGGCGGAACGATCGAGGGGAAGTCGTTGACGATGTCGTTGTTCGTCCCCGTCGGCGCGGCGTGGCAGCGGTTGCAGGTGAAGCGACCCGAGAACGTGAATTCGTTGCGGAACTCCTGCTGCCCGAGGATGGCGTCTCCGTCCGACGTGGTGAAGCCGGCCGCGATGTCCTCGGGCGTGAGCTCCGTGATGGAGTCGATGTTCGGGTCGAGAATACGTTCGGCGCTCTGGAACGGGTTCGCCGGCTGTTCCATCGCGAAGAGGAAGCGCCTCATGTTCTCGAAGTCCTCGGCGGGGATGTCCGTCGGGTTTCCGAGCAGCCCGACGAACGCTCCCTTGAAGTCGTCGAAGTCGCGCTCGCCGCGCCAATGGAACGGCTCGAGACGCTTCAGGCCGATCAGGCTCTGGGTCACCATCGGCCCCTTGCTGTCCTTCGGCATGTTCGAGAGGTTCCAGGCCAGGAGGTCGGTGCCGCCGTCGACGTGGCAGGTCGCGCAGGAGAGGTTCTTGTTCTCCGAGTTGCGCGCGTCGAAGAAGACCCTGCGTCCCGCCGCGACGTCGGCCGGGGTCGGGTCGTGGCTCAGGTTGAACGTGATCAACGGATTGGGCGGATTGTTGCCCCAGCGATACGAGCGGATCTTGTTCGTTCCGAAGCAGTAGACGAGCACCACCGAACCGGTCGGGTGGACGAGGATGCCCCGCGGGATCGAGCCGGCCGGCACGTCCCACTCCTTGTGGAAGGAGCCGTCCGGGTTCAGCACGACGACGTTGTCCGATCCCATGCTCGCGATGAACACCTTTCCGTTCGCCGGATGGAAGTCGAGCGCGAACGGCTGCGCACCGGTGGTCGTCGTCGTGAAGACCGGGCCCGGGTCGAGGCTGATCACGTCGGTGCTCGGATCGGCAAGGGTGGGGTTGCCGAACGGGGTCGGGACGACGGTCACCTGGTTGAACGCGAACTGGCCGCGCACGAGGGGCTCGCTCTGCAGGTTCGGGTCCTTGTTGTTCGCTTCCGTGTTGAGCTGCCAGAAGTCGCCGGTCATCGGATGGATGCCGTGCATGAAGAGGATCGTGCCCATCCGTCGGGCGAGCACCGTGACCGTGCCGCTCGGTCCGGTGTTGGGATCGATGCGGAACAGATCGTGGTCGGGCAACGTCACCTGCGTCGGCGCGACCGCCGGATCGTAGAGATCGAGGACGCTTCCCGACGGGTTCGGCGTCCCCTGCAGCCCGCGCGCCGTCGAGTTGTTTCCCGAGTGCCGCGGCGCGACGAGGACCGTTCCGTTGGTGTCGAGCGTGAGGAAGTAGGGGCTCTTGATCATGAAGTCGGGGTGCGTGGACTCGTGATAGCGTCCGGTCGGGCGTGGGCCGTACTGCGTGAGATCGATCTCCAGGACCGAGTCGGCTCCGGAGCAGGAGACGAACGCGCGGTCGGCCGCGTGGTCGACGACGACGTCGGCCGGCTCCGCCTCGAGCTGCACCACTCCGAGCACGTCGCCGGTGTCGGCATCGATTCGGGTCAACGCCCACGTGTTGTGGGAGACCACGAGGATCTCGAGGTTTCCGAGCGAGTCGTTCCAATGAGCGATCGAGACCGGCCCCCACGGGACCTTGTACACGTCGACGGGGCTGGTCCCCGCGCCGATGAACCTCTCGACGGTGTTGTCGTGCGTGTTGACGGCCCACAGGTCGCCGTCCGGCGTGATCATCATCGGGCGGACCGGAGCCGCGTCCAGCATGATGAACGTCCCTTCGATGTTGTCACGGTCGATGTACTCGTTCGTCTGCGCGAAGCCGATCGACGGCGCCACGCAAAGCGCCGCCGTTGCCACGCAACGGAGGGTCCGATGCAGCATGCTCAACTCCTTCGGTCGATGGGAAAGCCGCGACCCGGAGCACTCGCGACGCTCGTGGCGTGGATACGTGAGCTCGACGCTTCCGCGTCGAGCGCCGTGAGGAGATGTCCGGGATCGCGACGCGAACGTTTCGTTCCGCCACCTGAAAGCGTGGATCGCGCCGCGGGTTCGCAGCGGTTTCTGCTTCTTTTCTGAACGGTGCGGCGAGCGTTCTCCTACGACTCGTCCCGCATCCCGTCCGGCAGCTCGAGCGGCGGTCGTCCGCGATGCCGCCGGATCCAATCGATCGTGCGGCGAACGGGCCGACGCCTCAGGATCCACAGCTCGAGCTTGCGCTTCCCCGGCCCGTCGATGAGCAGGAGGCCGATCAGCAGAGTGAGGAGCCCCTGGCCGGGCAGCGCGAGCATCGCGATCCCCGCGAGCACCAGCACGACGCCGAGGAGGTTCTTCACGACCTTCACGCCGATCGCAATGGCGGGATGGCGACGCGTGAATCGCGACTCGTCGTCGGCCGGACGAACGAAGTAGTCCGCGGGGATCCGGACGATCAGCACCGGCACGAGCAAGAGACCCCCGACGAACAGGACGATCGACGCGACGCCGAAGCCGAGGAGCACGGCCTCATGTTCGCGGGCCCAGGCAATGATCGAGCTCAACGGAAGGTCCTCTGGATGGGCGCGTCCTCCTCGAGACGCGGCGGTTGAAATCGTGGCGGCTGACGGTAGCGTCCGCGACCGACCGTCGAAAGCGCAACCGTACCAACGGAGCCATCGAACCGCCGCTACCGCTACCACCCGACGCGGGACGTTTTCCTGCGCGAGGAGAGCCGCTCGTTTCTCGAGCGCGTCTCGGGCGGCTCGATGAGCCCGTTGCTCGCGTGGTTCGTCAACGAGGGTGACCGCCCGACCGAGGACATTCGCGAGCTTCGCCGGCGGCTGGAGGAGAAGGAACGGGGAGGATCTGCTGCTGGTGAGCCAATCCGAGACGAACCACGCGGAGACCGTCCGGACGATCGACACGGCGCGGCGGGCGCTCGGCCGCCGAAGGCGGCGGGAAGCGCCGCGAACGCCGAGAAGCCACCGGTTTCGACCGTTGCGCGTGAGCCCGACGCGCGACGCCGTGCGATACGATGGGCGCGTCGGAAGTGTCCTGCGCGCCCATCGATTCCGTCTTGCCGGCTCAAGTGAGGACCCGGATCGAGACGACGATCCAGGAGGGGGCCCGCGCGGGAGCCCGCCGACCGAGCCGCAGGAGCGGGACGAACCGGATGGCCGACTCTCGATCCACCAGCGATCACGATGCACTCATGGAGCGCGTCTATGACGAGCTGCGTCGCCTCGCGGCTCGCCAGCTCAGCCGCGAACGGGACGGGCACACGCTGCAGCCGACCGCGCTGGTGCACGAGGCGTTCCTCCGACTCTCGGAGCTCGATGAGATCGAGTTCGAGGACGAGACCCGCTTCCTGGTCGCGGCCGCGGGCGCGATCCGCCGCGTGCTGGTGGACCACGCGCGCGGCCGCGCCGCGGAGAAGCGTGGCGGCGGCGGGCATCGCGTGACGATGAGCGGGGTCGACGTCGAATCCGAGCACGCGGTGGTCGACGTGCTCGCCCTCCACGACGCGCTCGAGGAGCTCGCCCGGCTGGACGCGCGCAAGTGCCGCGTCGTGGAGCTGCGCTTCTTCGCGGGATTGACGATCCAGGAGACCGCGCGGGCGCTCGCGGTCGGCACGACGACGGTCGAGGACGATTGGGCGTTCGCGCGCTCGTGGCTCCGGAAGCGGCTCGGGGGGGACGCCGCGCGATGACCGTGTCGCGGTTCCAGCGACTCGAAGACCTGTTCCACCAGGCGCGTCGACTCGAACCGAACCGCCGCGACGCGTTCCTGACCGAGGCGTGCGGTGCGGACGCGGGGCTCCGCGACGAGGTCGAGGCGCTCCTCGCGGAGTACGACCATGACGACGGGTTTCTCGCCGGCCCCGCGCTTCGCGAGCCACTGGGGCTCGGGTCGCCGGCGAAAGTCGGGCCGTACACGATCGTCGGGCCACTCGGCGCCGGCGCGATGGGAGAGGTCTATCTGGCCGAGCAGGAGACGCCGCGCCGCCGCGTCGCCCTGAAGCTCCTGCGGCCCGGGCCGGCGGCGCTCGGCCTCGCGAAGCGATTCCACCACGAGGCAGAAGTGCTCGCGCGACTGCACCACCCGGGCATCGCGCAGATCTACGACACGGGGGTGGCGGAGGGTCGGCCGTACATCGCGATGGAGCTCGTCGAGGGGCAGAACCTGACCGACCACGTGCGCGAGCAAGGCGTCGGGGTCGTCGATCGCTTGTGGCTGTTCGTGCGCATCTGCGACGCGGTCCAACACGCGCACCAGAAGGGCGTGGTCCATCGGGACCTGAAGCCCTCGAACATCCTGGTGGAAGGGGAGGGGAAGGCGGCGCGCCCGCGGATTCTCGACTTCGGCGTGGCACGCGTCACCGGCGACGACATGCGCTTGACGACGATGCGAACGAGCGCGGGCGAGATCCTGGGGACGCTCGCGTACATGAGCCCCGAGCAGGTGAGCGGAGACCCCGATCGCGTCGACACGCGCTCGGACGTCTACGCGCTCGGCGTCATTCTCTACGAGCTCCTGTCCGGTCGGCTCCCGCACGACGTGTCAGGCCGGGTGATCCCGGAGGCGGCCCGCGTCATTCGCGAGGAGGAGCCGTCCTCGTTGGCGAAGTTCGTCCCCGAGCATCGCGGCGACCTCGAGACGATCGTCGCGAAGGCGCTCGAGAAGGAGCCGCGGCGACGCTACGCCTCGGCGGCCGAGATGGCGGCCGACGTGCGGCGCTTCCTGGCGCACGAGCCGATCTCCGCGCGTCCGGCGAGCGCGTACTACCAACTCTCGAGGTTCGCGCGTCGTCATCGAGCGATCTTCGTCGGGGCGAGCCTGGCCGTCCTCGCGCTCCTGCTCGGTCTCGCCGGCACGGCGTGGAAGTGGCGCGAGGCGAACCGCGCGCGGGAAGACGAGGCCGACGCGCGTGCGCGTGCGGAGCGAAGGTTCGCGGACCTGCGCGATCTGGCCCGAACGTTCATGTTCGGCTTCGACGACAAGATCCGGATGCTGCCCGGCGCGCTGGACGCCCGGCGCCTCATCGTCACGACCGCGCTGAAGTACCTCGACGGGCTCGCCACGGACGCTCCCGACGACATGGCTCTCCTGCTCGAGCTCGCGTCCGCTTATGCCCGGGTCGGAGACATCCAGGGCCTCTCCAGCCGACCCAACGTCGGCGACCCGCTCGGAGCGCTGCGGAGCTACACGAAGGCGCGCGAGCTGTACGAACGCGTGATCGCGAACGGCAGCGACGCGGTCGATCCGTTCGATCTCGTGCTCATCGACGCGCGGATCGGCGACGTGCTCACGGTGTTGAATCGACCGGACGCCGCGCTCGATGCATACAGCCGGGCGCGGACGGTCGTCGAGCGGCTTCGCGACGACCGGGGGAGCACGAACGCGCTCGAGCGTCACCTCGAGCTCATCGAGGAACGGGTGGGAGGCATCCTTCTCGCGCGCGGCGAGTGGGAGCCTGCACGCCAACGGTTCCAGAATGGACTGGAGAGGACCGAGCAGCGGCTCGCGCTGGATCCGAACGACGACGATGCGCGTCGGGACGAGGCGATCGCCCACTTCAAGATCGGCGTGACGTACGGCGCGGTCCGCGACTACGCGCGAGCGCGGGAGTGTTACGAGCGATACCTCGGGATCGTCGCCCGGCGCATGGAGGAGCGTCCCGACGACGTCATCGTGCTGCGCGACGTCTCCGTCGGCCACCAACGGCTGGGCGAAGTCGCGCTCGCCGTCGGTGACGAGGACGTCGCGTTCGCGAGCTTCCAGCGCGCCTACGAGATCGACGCGCGGAGGCTCGAGATGGACCCGGACGACGTTCAAGCGTCGCTCGACTTCATCCACGACTGCGTCCAACTCGGACAGGTGCACCTCTCGCGCGGGGACCTCGCGCCGGCGGAGTCCTGTTTCGCGCGTGGACTCGACGCCGCACGACGAGTCTCGGAACGGAGTCCCGATCGACCGACGGCGCTTCGCGGGCTGAACGTGGCGCGTTACAAGATGGCCGAGCTCGCGCGGCGCAAGGCGGAGGACGCGTCGCTCCCATCCGAGACCCGGCTCGAGAACCTGCGCGACGCGGTCGACTGGTTCGCCCGCTCACGCGACGGGTTCCTCGACATGAAGGAGCGGGGCCTTCTGTCCGAGGAAGACCTCGGCGTCCCGGACGAGATCTCGGACGAGATCCGTGCGTGCCAGGTCGCGATCTTGGAGCTTGACGAGGACTGAGTCCATTTCGCGAGGGTGGCGCGAACGTGGCGCGAACGTGGCGCGAGTGCGGTCGAGTAGGATCCGTTGCATCTCTCGCCCCCCACGGCCCCAGCCATGATCGAAACCGTCCTCCTGTCCGTGTTCCTGTCGATCGTGCCCGCCTCCGGCGGGGACGAGCTCGAGGCGTCGTTGAGGCCCGCGGTCGTTCGCGTGGCGATGTTCAAGCCGTTGCCCGGGCTCGTCAGCTACGACGAGGGTGGCGGCTTCTTCGTCGCGGGGAGTCGGCTCGTCACGAACCGGCACGTCGCGGTCGGTGCGACGAAGGGCGAGATCTTCCTGGCGAACGGCGAGTCGTACGCGATCACCGGAGTCGTCGCCGAGGATCGGGTGTGGGATCTGGCCCTCCTGTCGACGGACGTCCCCGCCGCGCTCGCGCCGGCGCTGCCGTTCCGTGGGACGGCGATCGAGGCCGGGGCGCCCCTGTTCCAGTTCACGCAGGAACACCTCGTGAAGGATCCCGACTGGTACGACGGGGAGCCGAGGGCCTTCCTGCGTCGGTCGGGTCGGTTCACCAGGTGGGAGGCCCTCGAGCCGTTCGGTCGAGCGATGGCGACTTCGATCGTCGTGGAATCGGGCCACAGCGGAAGCCCGCTCTTCGACGAGGCGGGTGAGCTCGTCGGCGTGACGTCGTTCGGCGAAGGGGTACGGTCCTTTGCGGTACCCGTCGATCGCGTCGCGGCGCTGATCTCGTCCGCCGGCGACGCCGACCCGAAGTCTCTCGAGACGTGGCATCGCGAACGGATGAACGATCCCGAGTGGTACGTCGAACTGTGCGGCCTCCTCGCCGACAACGGGCGCGCTTCGCTGGCGCTCGACATCCTCGGCCGATATCTGGACCGCGCCGGCGACGCGCCGGCGGGCTCGTCGCTTGCCGTGACGCGTGAGGCGTGGCGAGAGCACGGCGAGATCGCGTTCGAGCTCGCGCAGTCGCAGTCGCAATCGGAAGAGGAAGAGGAAGAAGCCGAGCGCTGGTATCGCGTCGCGTTGAAGTCGTTCGAACGCGCGCTCCTCGTTCCTCCGGCGACCGTCTTCGAGGTCTTGCTCGAGCGATGGGCTCAGTACATGCGTGGTCTGACCCTCTACCGGCTCGATGAAGACGCCGCCGCGATCGAGCCGTTCCGCGTGTACATTCGATTGGAGCCGTCGGACCCCGACGGTTACTACCACCTCGGCGTCGCGGCCGTGAACGCGGGCGACCACGACGTGGCCCGGGAGCAGGCCCGCGTCCTCGTCGAGCTGGACGACGCGGAGAGAGCCGCGGAAATCCTCGAACGGATCGAGGACGCCGGCGTCGACGCGGAAGAAAAGTCCTGACGGCGAACGGCTCGACCCGATCGGAGCGATGGCGATGGACCCCGAGACCGACTTCCGATTCTCGAAGGCCGTGCCGTCCGGCGAGGACCGCGAACGCCTCGTCTGCGCGGACTGCGGATGGATCCACTACGTCAACCCGAGGATCATCGTCGGCGCGATTTGCACGTGGGAGGACCGTTTCCTCCTCTGCCAGCGCGAAATCGAACCGCGCCGCGGGTTCTGGACCATGCCGGCCGGATTCCTCGAGGAAGGCGAGTCCGCACCGGAGGGCGCGGCGCGCGAAGCGAAGGAAGAGGCGAACGCGAGGATCGAGATCGACGCGCTTCTCGCGGTCTACTCGATTCCTCCGATCAGCCAGGTTCAGCTCGTCTACCGCGCGCGACTCCTCGACGTCGACGTCTCCGCCGGGCCCGAGAGCCAAGCGGTGCGTCTGGTGACGTGGGACGAGATACCGTGGGATGAGCTCGCGTTCCCCAGCGTGCGCTGGGCGCTGAACCACTTCCGCGAAGTGGAGGGCCAGGTCGCGTTCGCTCCGTTCAACGAGCCGATCGATTGACCCGGCTTCCGTGCGCCGGCCGGCCGAGGGAGCAACCGGTCTTTCGACTGCGCGCCGGGTTTGCGGAACCGGCCGAGGGAGCAACATGAGCTCGAGTCGTCGCGGTCGTCGTTTGCTTTGGTTGCGGCTACGCCGCGCTGTGTGGAGCTGAGTGAGATGGCGCATCAGGACTACCTCTTCGTCGGTACGCACGGACACGTGCTCGCGATCGCGAAGGCCGATGGAAAGAAGGTCTGGGAACGGTCGCTGCCCAACACGGGATACGCGGTCGTATCGATCGTGTACGAGGAGGGCCGCTTGTTCTGCGGAACCGGCGGCCGCGCCTTCTGCCTCGACCCCGAGACCGGCGAGATCGTGTGGACGAATCACCTCAATGGACTGGGCATGGGGTTGGTGTTCCTCACCACCGCGAACAGCAACGACACCGAGGCGGTGATGAGCCTCCTCGCTCATGAGGTGAAGAGCCAGAAGGGCGCGACGGCGGGCACCGGCGGGTGACGCGCGTCGATGCCGTGATCGGCGCCGGCGGGCGTGGTCGGACTACTTCCCCCTCGCGTCGCCGAATCGCCGTCGGAGCTTTTGGATCCGGCGCCGCAACGACCAGCGCGGAGCCAGGGCGCGTAATTGACGCACCTGCTCCTCGAGCTCGTCCCGGTGCGCCTTCACGTCCTGCAGATGTGCATCGGTGTGGAAGCAACGATCCTGCCAGGCGGCGACGTCGCTCGACTCATTGAACGGTGAGTGGGCCAACAGCGCGAGCGAGCGGACGACCGCATCGCCGTCCAGGGTCGCGGCGTCGCCGCGGGAGCGGCCGATGGCGGCGGCTCGGGCGTAGCAGGAGATCACGCCGTCGGCCGCGCGCTGCCACGTGAACCGCGCGGCGCGCTCCTCGCCGCGTTGGACGAGCGCGCGCGTCGCGTCCTCGTCGGTGAGCAGCGTCCGCATGTGCTCGGCGAGCTGGGCGTCGTCGCCCGGCTCGAACAGGAGCGCGCCGCTACCGACGACCTCGGGGATCGACATCGCGTTCGCGGCCGCGACCGGCACGCCGAGCGTCATCGCCTCGAGCGGCGGCAACCCGAAGCCCTCTTCGCGCGACGGATAGAGGAGCCCCTTCGATCCCTGGATCACTGCCTTGACGTCGTCGTCGTCGAGGCCCTGGAGCCAGTGCAGGCGAGCGGCGACGCCCAGGCGTTCGATCAACGCGTCGAGCGGCTCGCCGGCGGCGCCCCTCGCGTCCCGGTCGTGCCAAACCCGTTGCCCGGCGCAGATCACGCGCACCGGCCGCGCGCGCGTCGTGAGCCGCGCGAGGGCGCGCACGACCGTCTTGTGGTCCTTGTGTGGGTAGTCCTTGCCGACCGCGACGAAGTAGTCGCCTTCGATCCTCCACTTCGCGAGTCGTTTCGTGACTTCGTGCGGTGAGAGTCGTTCGGTGAGTCGATGATCGACCGCGAGCGAGGCGGTGTCGACCTTCGCCGAATCGACGCCGAGGTCGTCGACGGCCTCGCGTCCCGCCGATTCCGTGTAGGACAGCACGCGATCGGCGTTGCGGACCAGCTCGCGCACGAAGCGGTCGTACCACTCGAACTCGCGCCGGTTGCGGTGATACTCGGGATGCCGGTTCAGGATCGCGTCGGTCACCGACACCACGCTGGAACGGGCAGCCGCGAGGAGCAGCAGGTCGCGCGGATTGCGATCCGGGAAATAGGACATGTGATAGACGTCGGGGCGATCGGCCGCGTCCTCGGGCAAGAGCACGGCGAGGATGTCCTCGGTCGTCGCGACGACGCGTCGCTCGACGTTGGCAGGGAGCGCGTCGACGAGTCCCCCGTCCTTCATCACCAGCGCCGCGAGCCGCGTCACTTCGTCGCGGGCGGCGAGTTGGCGGAGCAGGTTGTACTGCACGCGCTCGAGGCCGGACGTCGAACGATGGAGCAGGCGGCCGTCGAACAGCACGTGCATCGGGGTGGTTTCCGATCGAAGACCTGGAGACGGGATGCTTCGAATCTACGTCCACGGGAACGGCCGCGGAAGGGCCTGAGGTCGGCCTCGATCAGCCGCCGTTCGCGGTCTGGTCCAGCAGGAACGTCAGGGTTCCGCCCGATGGCCGCACCAAGGACGCGGGAAGATCATCCGACGGAGGCGTGCTTCGGAGCCGCGCGACGACGTCGCGTTTGGGCTCGCCGGACACGAGGAAGAGGACGTGCCGCGCGGCCGTGAGCACGGGGAGCGTCAGCGTCACGCGCCACGTCGGCTGCGACGCGGGGCGGACGCGGGCGGCGAGCTCCGGGCCGCGGCACAGCGAAATCACGTCGGGGAAGATCGACGCGGTGTGGCCGTCCTCGCCGAGACCGAGCAGCGCCAGGTCCAGACGTGGCGTCGCGTCGGGCGAACCGGGCCCGAGAACGCTTCGCAGCGTATCCGCATATTCGCGCGCGACGACGCCGAGGTCGTCCCGTTCCCCCTCGATGCGGTGCACCTGCTGCGGCGGGATCGGAACGTGGTCGAGGAGCGCCTCGCGGGCCATGCGGAAGTTGCTCTGCTCATGGTCGGGCGGGACGCACCGCTCGTCGCCGAAGAAGACGTGGACGCGCTCCCAGTCGACGCGATCGACGAATGGAGCGGTCGAGAGAGCACGGTACGCGGTGGCCGGGGTCGAGCCGCCCGCGAGCGCCACCGCGAAGCGGTCCCGTCGCGCGATCGCGTCGGCGGCGTGCGCGCAGAACGCGTCCGCGGCCCGCCGCGCGAGGTCATCGGCGTCACGCGCGACGATGAAGCTCATCGGCGGCGCCCGGCTCGCGAGACCGCGGCGCGCAGGGCGGCCTCGTAGACGGCGCAGCTCCGCGGATCGGCGAGCAGCCGCGTCAGCAACTGCGCGTCCTCCGGCGCCGGGCGCGGAAGCGAGCAGGTCTCGACCTTCTCGCTCTCGTCACACTCGGTGACGTGGCGGTTGTACTGATGGAACTCGAGCTTCCGCGATGCGCCGCCGTCCTGCATCGTCAGCACGAGCTCGCGCGTGGTGGCGCTGCCGGTGCGCTCGTGGCCGCGCACCGCGTCGATTCCGTTCACGCTCGATTCGATCCACGCGAGGAGCAGGTCCGCCGTCGAGTCGGCCGCTGCGGCCGTGACCGACGCGTGCGTGAGGCCGCTCCTCGGCGTCGCGACGCGGTCCCACGCCTCTGCGACGACCTGCCGCCACGCGATCAGCCGCTCGAACGCGAGGTCGCGCACCGCGAGCCCTCGGTCGACGAATCGTAGGAGCGCGGCGAGCGCTCCCGCCGGCGACGCCGCGCGCGCCGAATCCGTGATCAGCACGTCCACGGCCGGCATCATCCGCTGGCCGGACGGCATGGACAGGTCCTCGGGCCGCGGCGCGACCATGACGAGAGGCAGGTCCGGGATCGCCAGCGACGACACGATCGATGAGACGTCGAGCATACGTTCGGGAGCGACGCGAAGGATGACCTGCTCCTGGCAGACCTGCTTCGGTCCGCCGATCGTGCAGAACGCGGCGATCTCCGCGGTCAGTCCGTTCGCGACGCCCGGGGTCGTCTCGATGATGATGGTACGGGCCGGGGTCACCGACGTGGAGGCCGCGACCGCCGCGCCGAGCTCCACGGCATCGCGCGGGCTCGACGCCAGCGCGATCACCGTCATACCGCAAGCTCGGACGACGGAGCCTCTCTCCGTCGAGTCGACTTCGGTCCAGACCTCCGCGAGGCTCGGCCCGATGTTCTCGGGAGCGACCTGACGCGGGGATGCCAGCGTTCGCGTCGGCATCAGAGCCTCCTCCACGCGCAACCCTCGGTCTCGAGCAGCTCGTCCGATTCGCGAGGCCCGAACGAGCCGGCCGCGTAGTTGGGGAAGTCCGGCTCGGTGTTTCCCCACACCTCGAGGATCGGTTCGACCAGCTTCCACGCGTCGTCGACGACGTCGCCGCGGATGAACAGCGTCGGGTCGCCGAGCAACGCGTCGAGGAGCAGCCGCTCGTACGCCTCGGGAAGATCGGAGCCGAACGACGTGCCGTACTGGAAGTCCATCTTTACCGGGCGCACGCGGATCGCGAACCCGGGGACCTTCGAGCTGAAGCGAAGCGCGATCCCCTCGTCCGGCTGGATCCGGAGCGCGAGCACGTTTCCGCTGAAGTGGTCGCCCGCGTCGGCTTCGAACAGGCGGTGGGGGATGTCCTTGAAGCGGATCGCGACCTCGCTGACCTTCTTCGGCATCCGCTTGCCGGTGCGCAGGAAGAACGGCACGCCCGACCAGCGCCAGTTGTCGATGTCCAGCGCGAGCGCGGCGTAGGTCTCGGTGGTGGAGTGCGGTCGAACCCTCTCCTCCTCGCGATAGCCCGGGACCGCGCGGCCTTCGATCGATCCGGGCCCGTACTGCCCGCGGACCGCGAGGAGCGGCACCAGATCCCGCGTGATGGGGCGGATCGACCGCAGCACCTTGCGCCGCTCGTCGCGGATCGCCTCCGCGTCGAGCGCGGCGGGCGGCTCCATCGCCACCAGGCACAGGAGCTGCATGAGGTGGTTCTGGATCATGTCGCGCAGCGCGCCCGACTCCTCGTAGTAGCCGCCGCGCCCTTCGACGCCGAGCGACTCCGCCACCGTGATCTGCACGTGCTCGATGTAGCGATGATTCCAGAGCGGCTCGAAGATCGCGTTCGCGAACCGGAGCACGAGCATGTTCTGCACCGTCTCCTTCCCGAGATAGTGATCGATCCGATAGACCTCGCTCTCGTCGAACACCGAGAGCACGACGCGGTTGAGCTCGCGCGCCGAGGCGAGGTCGCGGCCGAACGGCTTCTCGATGATCACGCGCTGATGGCCGCGTTTCCCTTCGATGCGGCGCAGCTCGCCAAGCCGCGCGATGATCGGCGCGAACGCGGACGGCGGTGTCGAGAGGTAGAAGAGTCGATTGCCTGCGGTGCCGAACGATGGGTCGATCGCGGCGAGGCGCGACGCGACGTTCTTCGCGGAGTCGGGGTCGCCGGCCACGAACCGTTCGTAGTGGAAAGAGCGAACGAGAGCGTCGATGACGTCCGCCTTCGGCTCGTTTCCGCCGCCCGCTTCGACGGCGTTCCGGCATTCGTCTCGAAACGCGTCGTCGCTGATCTCGTCGCGGCCGACGCCGAGCAGGGCGAAGCTCGGCGGAAGGAGCCCATGATGCGCGAGGTGCGAGATCGCGGGGATGATCTTGCGTTGGGCCAGATCCCCGCGGGAGCCGAACAGGATGATGACGCACGGGTCCGCCGTGGCCACGTTCGCCAATCCCTCCCGAAACGGGTTCGAAGTCTCGCTCATGCGGTTGCCCTCCAGAGGTTGAAGAGTAGAGGCTCCGTCGTCGAGCTTCCCGCGCGAATCAAGCCGACTTGACAGCATCGAAGACGTGACATAAATTCGGCACGAGTCGCCAAACCCTGAATAAGGTGAAGCAAGGTTCACGCTGGTCTACCACGGCAGCCAGATGCGGGTCCATAACCTCTTTCTAGATGGGGCTTTGTGTGGCCTCATCGACGGCTGCCAGCGGCATGAGCCCTCTCGATCGCGTTCCGCGGAATGGTTTGAGCGTGGGCGTGCGGCCCTGACCACTCGCGCGGGTTACAATTCGCCGTCCCTGTCGAAGCCGCCGCTCTCCCGGTGACGGTCACGACGTTGACCCAGGCTGGGTCTCGCTGCGGAACAGTCGTTCCAGCCCTTTCGTAAGGAAACAAGTAATGAGAGGTTCCTTTTTCGTGACGGCAGCCGTGCTCGCGCACGCTGTCGCCGGGGCGACCGACGTCGACCTCAGTGTCGAAGTCGCCGGCACGGGTGCCGACACCGTGACCGTCGCTCCGGGTGAAGTCGTCAATTACCAGGTGGTTCTCGAGCTGACGGACAACCTCAACGAGGGTCTCGCGTCGGTGCTCTTCGATATGTCGTTCGAGGGTGGCCCGCTCACGAAGGCGAACGAGCCGACCGGCGCGCCGATGGACAACTTCGCGAGGCCGAAGGGCATGTCGAACCCGAACGGGATCGGCGGGACCGCGATCGGCGGCGACCTGATCCAGGTCGGCGGCGCCCAGAACACGATCCAGTACTTCTTCCCGGGCATTCCGACCGGCACGACGATCACGCAGATCGGCAAGCCCGGCAACGCCGTCGTCGTCGTGACCGGATCGGTCACGGCGCCGAACCAGGTCGGAACGTTCCAGCTCACGGCGGAAGACGTCGACGTCAACGTCATTCGTCAGGGCGAGCTGGGGTTCCCGTTCTACGCCGTCGAGAAAGCCGGCCTCGGCACCATCGGCGCCCTCAACGTCGAGGTGAAGGCGTTGTTCGGCAACCCGGCGACGCTGTCGGTCGCCACCACCGGAACGCAGACGCTGAACCTGAACGCCGGCGCGATCAACGCCGGCCGCCAGTACTGGGTCCTCGGCAGCTTCACGGGCACGTCGCCCGGCCTCCTGGTCGCGCCCGGAGTGAAACTGCCGCTCAACCTCGACGTCTACATGAACTTCCTGCTCGCCCACCCGAACGCTCCGATCCTCGCGAACAACTTCTCGACGCTGAGCGGCTCCGGTCAGGCGACGTCGATGTTCAATCTCCCGCACGTGCCGCCGGCCGCCGCGGGCCTCGTCGTGTCTCACGCCTACGTCCTCTTGTCGCCGCAGTTGGACTTCGCCAGCAACCCGGTCGACGTCCTTCTGGTTCCCTGACGGTGGAGGTGAGATTGATGAACACCATGAACCGACGCTCCCTGGCCCTCGCGGGCCTCGCATTCGCGACCATCGCAACGTCCACGCTCGCGCAGCCCGAGGTGCAGCCCCTCATGGGCAAGCCGCTCCACGGACTCTCCGCGGCCGAGCTCCAGCGCTTCGAGAACGGCCGGATCGAGTTCTCGCACATCCTCACGGTGGCCGAGGGTCTCGGCCCGATCTTCAACGACTCGAGCTGCGCGCAGTGTCACGGCACGCCGGCGGTCGGTGGATTCGGTACGCAGACCGTGACGCGATTCGGCAACTCCGGACCGCCGTTCGATCCGCTCGCGAACCTCGGCGGGTCGCTGCGCCAGTTGAACCCGATTCCGCCGTCGTTCACGAACCCGCCGGGCATCGACTGCACCGAGAACATCCCGCCGCAGGCGAACGTCACCACGCCGCGTCTCACTCCGCCGGTGTTCGGCGCGGGGCTGGTCTCCGCGATCGACGACCAGGACATCATCTTCTTCCAGAACAACCCGCCGTCGCCGTTCGTGGGGGGCATCGCGCGCATGGTGCAGCCCGTCGAGGGCGGCCCGATGCGGGCCGGCAAGTTCGGTTGGAAAGGCGGCGTCGCGACGATGCTCACCTTCTCGGCCGATGCCTCGGTGAACGAGATGGGGTTGACCAACCGTTTCTTCGGCTCCGAGAACGCTCCGAACGGCAACCTCGCGCTGCTCGCGCAGTGCGATACGATCGCCGACCCGGAAGATGGTCCTCAGATGCCGGGCTTCGACCGCATCGACCTGCAGACCGACTTCCAGAACTTCCTCGCCGCCCCGCCGCAGACTCCGAAGAGCGGCATGTCGGGCGAGGTGATCTTCAAGAACGTCGGCTGCGCCGACTGCCACGTCGACAAGGTCTACGTGACGAACGACCCGAACGCGCCCGACGCGATCCTGAACGGTCAGAGCATCAAGCCGTATTCCGACTTCCTGCTCCACGACATGGGAACGCTCGGTGATCGTATCGTCGACGGTGTCGCGACCGAGCAGCTCATGAAGACGGCGCCGCTGTGGGGGCTTCAGCCCCGCGGCAACGGCTCGCTCCTCCACGACGGAGTGGCGACGGGTGGCACGTTCGAGCAGAACGTCGACACGGCGATCCAGGCGCACGACGGCGAGGGTGCGACGGCTCGCGTCAACTACTTGGCGCTCTCGCAGCCGGACAAGGACAAGCTTTACGCGTTCCTCGCGTCGCTCGGCAGCGCCGAGTTCGACTTCGAGCGCAACAACAACCGCGACGTGATCGACTGGTTCTTCCTGCAGCCGCTGTTCACCGGCCCGGGTGGAAGCATCGGGCCCGACGACGCGGGCGCGATCGGCGACCACGACGAGGACGGCAGCTTCGACATGCGTGACTGGGTCGCGTTCCAGCGAGCGTTCGATCCCAATCAGTGACCGGCTCTCCGATCGGCGTCAACCGCGTTCGCGCGGCGGATCCGACGACGGGGCGAAGCGATGATGCCGGATCGTGCGACATCCGGTCACGACCGATAGACTGGAACGGCGTACGTCCCACCCGGGACGTGCGCCGTTCGTTTTTGACGAGGTCTCAGCATGGCGCGGTTCATGAGCGACGCTAAGAGCGCGAAGAGTTGGTGGATCAGCGGGTTGATCGGGGCCGTTATCGCCGCCGGGACGCTTCGGGCGGGTCCTGACGAGAAGCCGAGCGTGGATCGCGGGGTCGATGACGTCGATCCCGCCCGCGAGCACTTGCCGAAGGGAGCGCTCGGCCGTCTCGGGAGCTTCCGCCTTCGCCACGCGGACGTGGTTCGCGCGGTCCGCTTCACGGACGACGACGGCCGGATCCTCTCGGTCGGCGTCGATCGTCGGGTCTGCCGTTGGGAACGTTCGAGCGGCCGCCTCATCGACGAGGCATGGACCGACCCTTCCGTGGGGTACGCACAATCGGTCGCGGTGGAGAAGGACGGCAGCGTCACGATCGGGACGGACACCGGCTGCGTGGTACGGATCGATGCGGCGGGTCGCGCGATCGGCGAACCGCTGCGCTTCGAGGCGACGCGCTTGATCGAGGTGTCGCCGGAGGGATCGTACGTCGCCGTCGCGTCCTCGCAGGCCGTGGAGGTCGACGTGCGCGACGCGACAGGCGAGCGGGTCACGCACGTCCAACCGGAAGGGATCGATCAGATCCTGAGCGTGGCCTTCTCGAGGGACGAGCTCAGGATCGCCATCTCGGGATGGATTCGCGAGACGCGACGCAGCGGCACCGCGGTCATTCTCGTCGTCGACGTGGAGACGGGAGAGATCGCACGCGACGTCCGCCTCCCGGAGAGCTTCGTGACGAAGGTCGTTTTCTCGCCGGATGGAACGAGCGTGGCGCTCGGCGACGGGGCGGGGGCCGTCCGCGTGATGGCGGTCGAGACGGGAGTCGTTTCGGAGCCAGTCCAGAAGCACGCTCGCGGCGTCTCGTCGCTCGCCTACTCCGATGATGGCGCATGGCTCGCGTCGGGCGGCGGTGACGGGACCGTGCAGGTGTTCGACGGCCGCACGGGCGAGTGGATCCACGGATTCGCCGCCAACCTGCTCACCGTCACCGACATCGACTTCTCGGACGACGGCGAGGCGCTCGCGACGGCATCGAACGACAACCGAGTGCGCACGTTCTCGGTGTCGACCGGCGAGAGCGAGATCGACTCGCCCGGACACCTGAGCCCGGTCTCCGCGTCCGCCTACGCGCCGGATGGCTCGCTGATCGTCACGGGCGGCTACGACGGCACGGTTCGCCTCTGGGACGCCGCGACGTTCGAGCCGCTCCGCGTGATCTCGGTGGGAGCCGGGTTCGTCAATGACCTCCTGTTCCTGCCGGACGGGTCGGGGTTCATCGTGGTCGGACAGGATGGACTGTTGCGCCGCTTCGACGTCCGGACGGGAGAGTGCACGTACGCGGTGCGCGACGCCGAGATGGCGATGTTCGACGTCGACGTCTCGCCGGACGGAGAGCGAGTCGCCACCGCCTGCGCCGACGGTCAGGTGCGCATCCACGATGCCGCGACCGGGCGCACCCTGCTTCGGTTCGACGCAGGGCCGGGGTTCGTGTTCGCGATCTCGTATTCGCCCGACGGCAAGCAGATCGCGACCGGCACGAGCGTGGTGAAGGTGTGGGACGCCGAGACCGGCGAGCTCGTGCGCGACTTCGACGCGCCCAAGGCCCCGGTCAGCGGACTGTTGTACGCGGGCCCGGATCGCATCGTGTCGTGCGGTGCGGATCGATCGATCCGCATCTGGGCTCCCGCCACGGGTGAGGCCACGGCGCACCTCGAGGGACACCCAAGCCGGGTCAGTCGCATCGTGCTCGCCGCGGATGGCGAGACGCTCGTGTCATGCGGCTTCGGGGAGAGCGCGATCCGTATGTGGGACTTGACGAATCCGGGGGCGGGTTCGACGACGATCGACGGCCACCAGAAGAACGTGCTCACCGTCGCGTTCAGTCCGGACGGCCGGCACATCGTCAGCGGCGCGATGGACGCGGTCGGATACGTATGGGAACGTCCCTGACGTGACGGTGGGCCCTGGCCTGTCGCCGCGCGCGACGCACGGAGTCGTCCTGCTCGTGGTGCTCGGGGCCATCGTCTCGGTCGGCGCCGGCGTGTGGTGGCACCGCCTCGATGGGCGATCGAGGCTCGAAGGCTCGGCCGGCGTCGACCCGGACGTCCGCGGGGAGCAGGTGTACGGACTCTGCGTGACGTGCCACGAACGGGACGGCCGTGGTGAACCGGGACGATCGCCGCCGTTGGTCGGATCGGCGTACGTCCGCGGCAGCCCCGACGCACTGATCCGCGTCGCCCTCGACGGCTTTCAGGGTTCGCGGACACCGGCCGGTCGCGCGTATACCGAACGAATGACGGGCTTCGAACACCTCTCGGACTCGGATCTCGCCGCCGTCCTGACCTACGTCCGCCGATCGTTCGGCGCGGGCGCGCCCGCGATCGGGACGGAGGACGTTCGCCGCGTCCGCGGCGCCACGTCGGGCCGGATCCTCCCCTGGACGCCGCAGGAGCTGCAGCATCACCTTGCCCCCGCCGCCGGCGGCTGACCGCCGCCGGCCGACGGTGGTACCCACCGGCCTTCCACGCAATGCGGTTCGCCTCCGCGATGGCCCGGTCGGCGACTGCCCCGACCCGTCGAGCGCCATCTTGGCCGTGGTTGAGAGATCCTCCGCGGAAGCGATCGGTTCGGTCGCGGCGTCTCCAGGCGCCCGAATCGGTCGGGCGGTCGAGCCGTCGCGTGAGCACCACAACGGTGTCGTGGGCGCGCGCGGGGCGGACCCGCTCTTCCCGGCCTTCAGCGTGCAGCACGAACGAGGAAGCGTCGTCGTGAACTCGAACCTCGCCTTCGACGAGTGCACGCAGGTCTTCAAGTCCGAGCGTCTCGCGGTCGCCATGTGCGACCGGGTGATGCACCATGCCCAAATCCTCGAGATGAACGGCGAGAGGTCCGGGCTCCGGTCCGCGAGACGGCGCCGGAAGGGGTCGTAGCCAAACTCGAACAAACGGGCGGTTCCACTCCCCGTCCGCGCGAGGGGCCGATCGAGGGGAGCGCCGCCCCGCGGCGGGTCGGTTTTCGTTTCTCGCCCCGCCCGCCGTCGCCGCCGCCGGTGGGTCAGCTTGCGATTGCCGACTGGGTCAGCCTTGGCTTGCCGCTTCCACGGAGTCCCCATGGCCGTCCTGGGATTCACGTCGATCCGGGGAGCGGCACGCGGAGCGGGCCGAGGGGGACGCACGTGAACGATGCGGCGCCGCGTCCGAGCGGTCCGCTCTCGTCGACGATGCGAGCGTAGTGCTCCGTGAGGCCGTCACGGCGTACGTCGTATCGCTCCCAGTGGGCGTCTCGGAAGTAGCGAAACCACGACCGGCGCAGGTGATCCGCGTCTGGATCGTCGAGCGGCACCTCGTTGAAGCTGTAGACGATCCCGAGGTAGCACCAGACAACCCCGAAGGGCGACAACGGGATGCAGAGGTGGGCGATGAGGCTCATGACGCCAGAGCCGAACCACGCCTCGACGTAGCGGAAGAAATGGGTGCGGATCAGTCGAAGATCTCGATCGAGGCGAAACGCCGACCGGAGCCTTCCGGTCCGGGAGACTTGGAGGAAGCCGGACGGGATGACGAAGGTGATGAGCGCGAACGCGACGCTGATCGCGGCGAGCTCGAGGTTGGACGGCGGGGACTCCGCACCGAAGCGCAGCCACGCGACGAGAGCGGGGATGATCAACGTCGAGAAGATCGGGAAGGCGACGACGAACGCGCCGGCGGCGATCCACCCGGCGCCGCCGGCGCCGCCCGCGTCACCCACGGTCAGCGCCAGCCAGAGGTAGAGCGGCGAGTACCAGACGTGGATCACTGTCATCGCGCCGACGCCCGACGTCAGGATCGCGAGCAGGTTGCCGTGCCACGGCGGGAGGAGCTTCGGGGCGCCGGCAACCAGTCGGTCGAGAACCCATCGCCGATAGCCGAGAACCAGTGGCCATCCGATTGCCGGCAGCAGGAGCAGCAGGCCGCCCACGAAGATGCGGCGGCGCCATGCTGCGTCCGCGGTCATGAAAAGAGACGCCGACCGCCAATCGAGCATCATCGAGTCTCGGCCGGCCGCCCGAGTCGGACCACCGCGATCGCGTCCAATACGCCGCTCACGAGGACCCCGACTGCCATGACCGCGAGCAGCGCCCGCGTCCGGTCGGAGACCGCCGGTTCGAGCGTCAGCGCCGTCGGCTCGTCGAGCCACGCACGCCCGCCGACCCACACGAACGCGCAGAAAGCGCCGAACAGGATGGCGATGATGCTGTGGATGAGGTACTCGCCGGTCGGCAGACCGCCGACCGGTGCGCGGCTCTTCCGCTCGACGGCAAAGTCGAAGATCGAGATGACGACATCGAACGCGAGCAGTGCGAGCAAGGATACGAACCACGCCCCGTGCATCGCCAGGTTCGGGACGGCGAGGAACAGTATCGCGTAGGTCGGGCCGCGGAGGCTGTGCGAGATCAGCTCGACGCGCGCCGACCGGAGCGAGCGCAGGTCGTGCTCACGCGTGTGGAAGCGCCAGATGTCGAACGCCCCGAGGAAGCCGATGGCGACCAGGAGGTACGAAGCCTCGACCACAAGATCCTCCACTCGAGATCGTACCGATCGCCGCGGAGCGGCGGCGTGCGACCCGACTTCCTGGTCCGTACGAGTCGTCGGCGGTGGGCCGCTGGACGGTGTGGCGGCTCGCGTCATCCGGGCATCGAGAGTCTTCGACGTTTCGACCACCTGGACCTGATGAGCACGCGGTGCTTTCTGTCCGCCGACCTCCGCGACGCCCGTTGTCCTCGCCACGGACGGATGGTCGAGAGCGTTCACCCCGGGAAGGGTGGGATAATGACAGAAAAGTCGGTGAAACTGTGGCGGGTCGGACTCGCACCACCGTTTGTGAAGCGGGCGTGCCATCGAGTTTCCGAGTTTCCCGAGTTTCCGAGTCTCAACGAGGAGCGACGCAAGAGAACCTGTGGACCCCGGGCAGACGAGCACGCAGTCGGAGGGCGGGGGGCGCGACGACGTGTCCCGCCTGCTGCGCGACATCGAGAACGGAGTGGTGGGCGCGTCCGAGCGGCTTTTTCCCCTTCTCTATCGCGAACTCCACGACCAGGCGGTTCAGCAGATGAACGCCCAGCGAAGGGACCACACGCTCCAGCCGACCGCGCTCGTCAACGAGGCGTACATCAAACTGGTCTCTCGGGCCGAGAGCTGGAAGAACCGCCGCCACTTCCTCGCCGTCGCGGCGACCGCGATGCGCCAGATCCTCGTCGACCACGCCCGTGGGAAGTCGCGCAAGAAGCGCGCGGCCACTCGGGTTCCCATGGACGGAGTGACGGAGACCTTCGAGGAGGCGGCGTACGACCTCGTCGCTCTCGACGACGCGTTGCGCCTCCTGGCCGATCAGGACGAGACGGCGGCAAAGGTCGTCGAGCTCCGCTTCTTCGGCGGCCTGACCGTCGAGCAGGCGTCGATCGTGCTCGACACGTCGATCCGCACCGTCGAGCGGAACTGGACCCTCGCGAAGGCGTGGCTCCACCGCGAGATGCGGCGTGCGTGACGAGTGGCGGCGGATGAAGGACGCGTTCGAGCGGGTCGTCGCCCGTCCCGCCTCGGAATGGGAAGCCGCCCTGCGCAAGGCGTGCGGGGACGACGAGGCGCTCGCCCGCGAAGTCCGCTCGCTCCTGGACGAGCACGTCGCCGCGGCCGAGTTCCTGACCCCGCCGGCCGAGCGCGATCGACGTGGGACGTTCGGTGAGTACCGAATCGTCCGCGAGATCGGCCGCGGCGGCCGCGGGGTGGTGTACCTCGCGGAGTCTGCCGGCGGCCGTCGCGTCGCGCTGAAGATCCTCTCGTTCGCGGCCCGCCTCTCTCATCCGTTGAACGAGGAGCGGTTCCGTCGCGAAGGACGGACGTCGGAGGTCCTCGATCATCCCGGGATCGTGGCGGTGATCGACGCGGGCGAGGTGCACGGTCAGCCGTACCTGGCGACGGAGTTCGTCGAGGGGCACGACCTCGCGGTGGAGATCGACCGGTGGCGCGCCGCCGCCGACCCGACCGCGACCGCCCCCGGTCCCCGCTCCGACCCCGCCGCGTGCGCGCGCATCGCGCTCGCCGTCGCTCGCGCCCTGCAGCATGCGCACGAGCGGGGCGTGCTCCACCGCGACGTCAAACCGCAGAACATCCTCCTCGATCGCGACGGGGCGCCGCTCCTCGTCGACTTCGGGATCGCGCGCTTCGCGGACCAGGCCACCATCACTCGGACCGCGGCGATCGAAGGGACGCTCGACTACATGAGCCCGGAGCAGCGCCGCGGTGACCGAACGGCGGTCGACGCCCGCTCCGACGTTTTCTCGCTCGGCGTCGTCCTCTATGAGATGTTGGCGCTCCGCCGCCCGTTCGCGCGGGCCCGGGTGCGCCCCTTCGACCCCCTTCGCAAGCGGGGCGCGGTCCCGCTCGCACGCGTCGCGCCCCATGTGCCGCGCGACCTTGTCTCGATCTGCTCGAAGGCGATGGCGCCCAACCCCGACGCGCGCTACGCGTCTGCCGCGAAGCTGGTCGATGACCTCGCGCGCTACCTGGACCGCGGGAGCGAGGCCAGCGCGCCCGTGACCCGATCGAACCCGTGGTGGAGCTGGTTGCATCGCTGGTGGCCCTGGCTTTCTGGGCGGTCCTCGTGAGCGCCGACCGGCTCGCTCAGTCATCGGTCCAGACGTCGTTCGGAGAGCGAATCGGCAGCGCCTCGTATCCGAGTCGGCGATTCACGGGCTCGTGCGACGAGCTCCGTGGTCCGCGCCCGAGGATCCAGCTCGCCAGCATCGTGGCCCGCGCCACACTCGCCAGCGCGACGTGCTCGGCGAGAATACGCATCGGCTCCTTGAACACCCCGGCCGCGACGTAGGCACCCGCCAACGCGCGGGACTCGACGTCACGGTGCACGATCTCGAGGTGCTCGGCCGGGATCACGTCGAGGTGGCGTTGGACGACGGCCGGCGCCTGAGTCAGCTCGTCTTGGGTGAGGTCGGACAGCACGAGCACGAACGCGCCGCGGACGAAGCCGTCGATCAGTCGCTCGGACGGTCGACGCAGCTCGTCCACCTCGCATCCTTCGAGCACGGAGGAGTCGACGTAGATGCGCTCGCGTGGGCTCGAGAACCCCGGTCGCCGGACGACCTCGCGGACTCGCTCGTGCAGCGCGACAGGTGGAGTGGGCATGGTGATCGGACTCATGCCCGGCTGAACGATGCGTCAGCCGCCGGGTTACTCGCCTTTCTCCAGAATCCGCTCGAAGCGGGGCAAACGCCGGCGATCCGCGGCTCCAACCCAACGCGGTAGGACCGCAACCGAAAAAGCACACGGCACGTGTGCGCATGAGGGTGCGGTCACGTGTCGGGTGGACATGCTTCGAGTTCTTCGCGGCACGCGAAGGACTTGAGCCCGGAACCAAATGATGGAGCGCGCCGCCGCGCGGCCACGAACGTGCGCACGTGGCGCCCCGAGCCGATTCGCGCACCGGCCGTCGCACGCAGGGCAGGGCACGCAGGCGCTCTTCCACCCGTCTAGTCCGCGAGCAGGTCATCGCCCTCCTCCCTCGGCGGGCCGCGCTCCCGCACGCTCTGGAGCCAGTTCTCGGGGATGGCGAAGTAGCCGCGCTTGATCGTCGCTCCTTCCTCGACCTTCAGCGACAGCGCGATCAGGTCTCCCTGCCAGACCGCCTTCTTGCCGATCACGACCGGCCCGGCCACCAGCGCTTCCTGGCACTCGAGCACTCCCTCGAGCTCGATCCCGCCGTGCGCGACGATGCGGTGCTGCGCGACGACGCGTCCCTTCTTGCTCACGATCAGTCGGCCGCAGGTCTCCACGTTGCGCACCCCTTTGTAGCTCGTGACCACGATGTCCTCGAGGAGGATCGTCTTGTGGCAGGCGCTGCAAACCGTCGACACCGCACGCTCACTCGCCTCGATGGAGTGGCCGCAGTAGTAGCACTGGATCGTGCGGGATGGCCCGGGAGTCTTCGCCATGGAAGCGCCGAACGCACCGAGTGCGCGAACGCACCGGTCGGTGAGCCGGACGGACTCGGGATGAAGCCGCTACTTCTTCGGAGTGCGTTGCACGTCTTCGCCGCCGCCGCTGCCGCCTCCACCGCCACCGCTGCTCGGCGTCGGAGCCCCGGCGGCCGTTCCCGGACGGTTCTTCAGGGCATCGGGACCGACGTTCATGTGGCCGTTGAACGACGCGCCCTCGACGACCACGAGCTTCGGCGCGACGAGGTCGCCCTTCACTCGCGCCGTCGCGTTCAGCTCGGCCTTCTCCGCCGCGGTGATGTTCCCCTCGAGCGTGCCGTCGACGTGCACGACGCCCGCCTCGACCGATGCACGGCACTGCGCCTTGTCGGCGACCTGGATCTGTCCCTTCGCGCGGATCGTTCCTTCGAACTTGCCGAGGATGCGCGCGCGGCTCTCGACGGTCATGTCTCCCTTGATCGTCGTGTCGGCGCCAATGACGGTCTCGCTGGACTGCTGTTCAGCCATGAGTGGTCTCCAAATCAAAGAGTCCGTTTCGCAGAGGGCGACACGATAGCGGAGGCGGTGCGCCGCGCGCGTGCGGCATGCGCGCGACTCGTCGAATCAGGCCGTTCACGGCGATGAGCTCGACCAGATCCGCGTGATGAATTCGCTTCGCCTTCTCGGAAAAAAGGGAACACCCAGCGGCGAGCGCACGACGGTAGACGTCATTTTGGAGACCCGGATCCGGTTACCCCCGGCTCCATCGCGGCCTATCGACGCACGCGAGGTCTCGACCTCCGCCCGTCATCGCCAAGCCTCTCCAAAC
The DNA here is from genome assembly GCA_964649825.1 of uncultured Phycisphaeraceae bacterium. Taxonomy (GTDB): domain Bacteria; phylum Planctomycetota; class B15-G4; order B15-G4; family JADJEK01; genus CAZYQW01. The sequence continues at coordinate 26,904 of CAZYQW010000002.1, forward strand.
CATCACACAAGTCCGGTGGCCCCATGCTCTCCCGCCTCCGCCCCCTCCCGGCCCTTGTGGTCCTCGTCGCGTCCTTCGTCCTCGACCCATCCGCGAGCGCCGGTCCCCCGAACGGCTACGAGCTCGATGACGTGACGAGCGGCTCCGGCTCGAACGGCACCGGCTCGTTCGAGCTGATCGGCGGCCACGTCGTCCGCGTGCGGGCCCACGGGACGCCCGGCCGTGTCGTGTGGCTCCTGCTCTCGCCCAACCCCGCGCCGATTCCAGCCCCCGTGATCGGTGGCACGCCGCTTGGCGTCGACCCCGGGACGACGTCGATCCTCGTGCTCGGCACGCTTCCCGCTTCGGGAGGGATCGCCGTCACCGCGACGGTGCCGAACGACGTTCCGTTCGGTGCCGCCGTTCATACGCAGGTCGCGTACGTCGGAGGAGCCCTCGACCCCCGCTTGAGCGCGCCGATCGTCGTCTCCGTCGGCTGCGGCGATGAAGGACCGACGTTCGTGCAGTCCTGGACGGACGGCAGCTCGAGCACGTCGTTCGAGGCGCGCAAGGGGATCGTGGCCACGGTCAATGATCCCGCGCCGAAGCTCATTGGCCCGGGATATCGGTTCTCGGCGGCGAAGCGGAGCATGATCCTGTTCGCGTCGACGGCGACTCCCACCCAGTTCACGCACGCGTACGCGTGGTCGGGCGGCGACGAGCTGTGCGTGTTCCGCGACCAGCTCGCGGTCGACGGCTCCACGCCGGGGATCGACCGCGTCTTCTTCGTCGCCTCCGGCACGCCGCGCCGGCCGAACTTCATCGATTGGGACGGAGCACAGTTCGCGAACGAGACCACGCTCGCCGCCGCGCCTTCGTCGCTGGTGCGGATCACGGCCACGACCGAGGGCGACCTGATCGCGGTCGACGCGCTCGGCTCCGTGGTCGAGTGGGACAAGCAGTCGGGTTACGCCCTCACCGTGCTCTTCCAGCTCCAGAACGCCCCGAGCTCGGTCGATTGGGGCGCGTTCATCACGACCACGCTCGGTCGAATCGCGGTCGACCCCGCGACCGGCTGGATCCTCCTGCCGGTCAACAACCCGAACGTGTCGAACTCGGGACAGATCTACGCCTTCGATCGCGGCGGCGTACGCCAGCTCGTCGACCTCGACGTGATGGGCGTCAACGACCCGTTGCTCTCCGGCGTTCCGCTCGGCGTCACCGTCGATCGCCGGAACACCGGCTGCCGGGTCTACGTGCACGGCGGCGGAACGAACGCCACGTTCTACGTCGCCCGCTACACGGCGCGGTTCGCCTCGAAGCGCGTGCGCACGTCGGTCCTGCAGGACCGCTTTGGCGGCGCCTCGGGCGTGATTCTCGGCGACGACTTCTGGACGAACACGAACGATCACACGTGGGGCCTCGTCCGACGCACGTTGCCGATCGATTGGTAGACGAGCCGCGCGTCCGGGTCATTCCGGCGGACCATCTGGATGATTCGTCGCGACGGATCGCGCGCACACGAAGGAACGCTCCGGCGACCTCGGTGGAAGGAGAACGGGAACGGGCAGCACGGCGCGCCGACCGTGCGGCCGGACGAGGCCGACGTCACGGGCCGGGTGACGATCGATGGTCCAGTGGTGGCGGCGAATCGGTACCGTGGCGGCGATGGCGACGCCGGCCCAAGACGACCGCTTCCAACGCGCCCGCCGCTGGCTCGACCGCCAGCCGGCGCGCCCGGCGTCGTGGATCGCGGGGGCGATCGGCATGGTCGCGATGGTCGCGATCGCGAGCGGGTTCGAGCCGGTCGGGGCGCTCGCCGGCGGCGTGGTGCTGCTCGCGGCGGCGGTCGCGCTGGGGTACGTGGGGCGACCGGTGTACGTCGTCGTCCATGAGGAAGTCGACATCCTGATGTCCCAGGTCGTCGATCTCGTGAGGATCGAGGGGGGCACGCTCCGGATGGGGAGCCCCGAGTCCGACCCCCAGGCGTCCGCGGGTGAACGCCCGCCGCACGAGGTGGCCGTCCCGACGTTCTGCATGAGCCGAACGCCGGTGACGCGCGAGCAATACCGATCGGTGATGACAGAGCGCGCGGCACGGAGCGGGACGCCGGACGGAGACGATGATCGTCTTCCCCAGAGCCACGTGAGCTGGTTCGATGCGGTTGTCTTCTGCAACGCGCTCTCCAGCCTCGAGAGCCGGGCGCCGTTCTACGCCATCGACGGCAGGACGGTCCGCCCGAACCCGGATGCGGACGGCTATCGACTGCCGAGCGAGGCCGAGTGGGAGTACGCGGCGCGGGCAGGGACGACGACGCGGTACTTCTTCGGCGACGACGACGCGAAGCTCGAACGCCACGCGTGGTTCGCCCAGAACTCGGGCCATCGAGTCCAGCCCGTCGCCGAGAAGGAGCCGAACCCGTGGGGCCTTCACGACATGGTCGGCAACGTCTGGGAGTGGTGCGAGGACACCTGGCATGAGTCGTACGAAGGCGCGCCGTCGGACGGCAGCGCCTGGGTGGACGCATCGAGCTCGGCGAGGGTGCTCCGCGGCGGCTCCGCTTGGAACCCGTCCAGGAGCCTGCGCTGCGCTTACCGGGTCGGGGACGTGCCCGAGGTCTCGCGCGAGAACGACGGCTTCCGCGTGGTTCGGTCCCCCCGCCGCCAGCCTTGACCCATCAACCCATTGTCCCCTTCCTCTTCCTCTTCTCCTTTCCGCGCGAAGCGCGGCGACGTGGATTGTCAATCTCCTGACACAGTGTGATCCGCCCTGTCACTTGGATGACACCGGAATCAACGTCACCCTCAGAACGTCAACAGCCCTCGATACGCGGCCAACGTGCGCTCGAGCGCGGCCGGTCCCTTCTCGGCCGCGACGCGCAGCCGGCGCCGCAATCGCCCCGGATCTTCGCGCTCGGCGCCAGGCCAGACCGCGACACGCGGTAGCCAAGGAAGACGGCGGGGTCCGCCGTCGAGAGCACGCGCTGCTTCTTCGGATTCAGCCGCAGCCGTCGCTCCGACCAGAGCCACTCCTCGATCCGCGCGCGAGCCTGCTCCAGTTCGGCGAGCACGAGCTCGCAGACCGCGTCGCTCGCCGCGTCGCGCTTCGCGGTACGTATCGGCCTTCTCGAGCTGATCGAAGCGATGGCACCCGCACGCGAGGTGCGCGAGCACGTGACGCAGCGCACGCGTCGCGGAGTGGTCTTCGCCGAACGACGTTGGGGCGTGGCGGTGGAGCGGCAGCGCGACCTGGAACGCCTTCAGGTCGCGCACCGAGTTGCGGCGGGGCCGAAGCTCGCTCGAAGGCGGCGCGAGATCGAGCGCCTTCTCGACCGCGACCCGGAGCCCCCGCTGCTTGCGCTCGCTCGCCTTCTCCTGCGCGCTGGAGCGCGGCAGATCCGCGTCATCGACGAACCAGCGGTCAGCGATCTTGCTCGCCGGGAGTCGGCCCGTTTGGATCAGGTAGCGCACTTGGTGCAGCGACTGTCCCAGCCGGACCGCCGCTTGCTCGAGTGACAGGTCATGACAAACGAGCGTCCTTTGCTCGAGAGTGTGTCCGAGAAGTGACTATTGCAAGATCGCCGCGCTTCGCGCGGGATGTGGAAGAGAGGGACAGGGATCGATGGGTCAAGAGTCAAGGCTGGCGGCGGGCGGACCGAACCACGCGGAAGCCGTTGAACACGCGCGAGACCTCGGGCTCGTTCCTGTCCCGGAAAGCGCAGCGCAGGAACCTGGACGGGACCCAAGCAGAGCCGCCGCGGAGCACCCTCGCCGAGGTCGACGCGTCGACCCAGGCGCTGCCGTCGGAGGGCGCGCCTTTGTACGACTCATGCCACGTGTCCTCGCACCACTCCCAGACGTTGCCGAGCATGTCGTGAAGTCCCCAGGGGTTCGGGTCCTTCTTGTCGACGAGATGAGCCTGCGAGTCACCGTTCTCGCCGAACCACGCGTAGCGACCGAGATCTGCGTCGTCGTCGCCGAAGAAATACCGCGTCGTCGTCCCCGCCCGCGCCGCGAACTCCCACTCGGCCTCGGTCGGGAGCCGATACCCATCCGCCCCGGCGTTCGTCGTCACCGCGCGTCCGTCGATCGTGTAGGCAAGCGCGAGCCCTTCGACATTCGACAGCGCGTTGCAGAATCTCACCGCTTCGAGCCAAGTCACGAAGTTCGCGGGCAGGCTCTCGTCGCTTCCGTCGTCGGCCCACGCGCTCGGGACGTCGCTCCCCAGGATCGAACGATAGAGTTCGCGCGTCGCTTCGGTTCGACCGATCCAAAACGGCGCGACCGTGACTCGATGCTGAGGCCCATCATCGTCGTATCGCCCCTCTTCCGACTCCGGACCCCCCAGGAGGAACGATCCCCCGGAGATCGGGACCATGTCGAGGAACGACCCGCGCAAGCGGGGCGTTCCTCGGATATCGAACACGGCGGGAAGGTGCATCGCGTCGAGGGTTCGTACGCCCGCGAACCGCAGGTGCGCGTCGACGAACTCGGTCACAGCGCCGTCGATCGCGAGGACGACGGAGTGGCCGACTCCCCGGAGCTGGACGTCATCGATCTTGCGCTGCGGCACCGCGAAGAACAGCACCTGCTCGCCGGCGCGGCCGGCTGCGACGTCGCCGATCAACGCGTCGTAGCCCCGTTGATCCGGGTTCCTGGTCAAGAGCACGCGATCCGCGCCCCCTCCATCGAGCAGGTGCAGCGCCAGTCGGCGGGCGTCCACGCTCGTCGGGTCGCCGGCAATGACGGCGAACGTACGCTTCGGCCAGTTCGCGGGCCGATGAGCGGGCTCGACGGCGCGACGTCCGCGGTTCCAGATCTCGCTTGCGGCGCCGAGCCGCTCGACCGTCGCCCGCGTCTCATGCCGCCACTCGACGTCGACGACGTCCCCGAGCCCGGCGCGGTTCGTCCACGTCTCCAGGTGCGCCGGCATGCCCGCGACCGGGAATCCGTCCTCGAACGTCTGGATCGCGGCGGGGACCGGGGGTTCCGTGCGGAACGTCGGCTCGTTCCCCTCCACGCGCAGCATCCACGATCCCGCGACGATCGCGCCAACCCCGATCCCGAGCGCCAGGCCGATCGCCGCGGCCGCGGTCCCCGACGCCTTGCGATCGAGCGCCGACAGGTGTCCCCGGCCGAACCCGAGGCGGGTCAGGATCCACGCCGCCTCCGGCGTCAGCCGCTCGCGCGTCCATGGCAGGAAGACCGTGCTCGGGAACTTCTTCATCTTCCGCATGTCGGCCGGCCGCGGGGCGACCGAGCGCAGCCGCGCCTCGATCTCGGCGCGGAGCGGGCTCTCGGCGAGACGGTGCAGGCTCGTCGCGGCCGCGTTCGGACGTCGCCATAGCCGGAGCAGCGCGGTCTCGACCTGGAAGCCGAGCTCCGCCTCGGTGCCGTCCCACGGCTCGATCGGCGTCTGCTCTTCGTGACGCCGCGCCGACTCGGCCTCATATCGCTCGCTCCAGTAGCCCGTGGCGCGCGCGACCAGACCGTCCGCGTCGGCCGCGTCGAAGCGCTCGAACGTCGCGAGCCGGTTCAAGAGTCGTACGCGTTCGTTCGCCTCGAACGCGTAGCCGGTCCCGCGCGGCGCGGCGTGCAGGACGAGGTCGCGGATGCTCCACGACGACAGCGGCAGGTCGAGCGCGTGGCGGATCGCGTGCGCGGTCTCGACGTCGAAGACGTCGGGGCCCAGCGCGAGCGCGGCCGCCCACTGCTCGAGCGCGCCGACGAGCGGCGCCGGACGTCGGGGGCGGCCCGTCGCGCGCTCGTTCGCGCCGAGGAACGACGCGATCCGGTCGGGGCGCAAGCTCGCGATGCCGTGACCGCGCAGGAGCTCGGTCAGGCCGAACCGCCCGTGCCCGAAGTCGGCGAACGCGAGCCGTGGCCAACCGGCCAGGCTGGAGAGCATGGCACGCGCGTCGCGGCTCTGCTCCGCCGATGCCACGGATGCGGCGAGGCCGGCCCCGTCGGTCAGCACCGCGACGATCGACGTCTGCCGGTGCCCCTCGAGCACGACCGGACGGAAGCGCTCGCCGTTCTCCCACGCGACGTGCTCGGGCGAGCCGTGGAAGAACCCGCGCCGCGCGGTGAGCCCCGCCTTCCTCAGGCTCGTCGCGATCTCCTCTGCCAGCTCCTCGATCGCGGGGTCCTCGGTCCGCTCGTCCTGCCAGAGCCAGACCTCGCGCGGGTACGTGGCGCGCTGGCGCACGATCGTCGGGACGCCGGCCGCCCGCGCGGTCCGGTCGACCGTGCGCGGCAGGTCGACGCGGTCCGTCGGGTCCTCCGAGACGAACCGTCCGACGCCCCAGACGAGCGTGCGCTGCTGCGCGCGGTCCAGCAGCTCGTTTCCCGCGATCGGGATCGTCGTGAGCGGCTGCCAACTCGGCCCCTCCACCGGCTCGATCGTCGGCTCGTGGCGCTCGTCGCGGCGGGCGCAGAGCCCGACGAGCCAGGCCGCGAACAGCGCCGCGAGGCCGAGCGCGACGAAGAGCGCGGCCTCGACCCACGGGCGTGGGGCGGGGACGATGGTGAAGCGCGTCGCGACCCACGTGACGTACTGGGGGATCGGATCTGAGGGCGGCTCTCCGGGCGCGGGGTCGGGCGGACCGGCGACGTCGGTCGCGGGGTCGGGCGGACGGGCGACGTCGGCCGCGGGGTCCGGCGGACCGACGATGTCGGTCGCGGGGTCTGGCGGACCGACAACGTCGGTCGCGGTCGACGGCGAGCGATCGATCCGCGGAGGCACGGGCTGCGACGGATCGGGCCGCAGGAGTAGGACGACGGCGAGCCCGGCCGCCACGAGGGACGCCGCCGCGATCCCGACCCACGCGCGGCGGATCACCGGCGTCTCGGGCTTCTCGGGCGGCGGCGGTCGCGGCGGGAGCGCATCGAAGCCGGTCCAGACCGTCCTCCGGTCGATCGTCCGCTCGGCATCCGCGACCCACGTCTCGAACGCGCGCTCGACGACCTCGCGCTGCGTCGTCGACTTGGCGAGGGTGCAGCGGAGCAGCTCGAGCAGGCCGCCGTCGTCCAGCGCGGGCGCGCGCGCGAAGGCGTGGCGGAGCCGCGAGCGCTCGAGCGCACCGACCACGACGCCCTCGGTGCGGACCGCGACGAGGAACGACTCGAGCCCGCCGACCGCGCTTCTCACAAGAGCTTCCGGTCCTCGCTGCTCTTCACCAGCGCCGCGATCGCGGGCAGCTCCGCGAGCGGGCCGCGCAGTCGTTCGACGTTCACGTCCTGCGCGCTCAGGATCGTCAGCCAGACGAGCAGCTCGGCCGTCGACGGCTTCTTCGAGAGCCGTGGCAGGTCGCGGACCTCGAAGAACCGCTCGACCGCCGCCTCGACCGCCGCGGCCGAGAGCCGCGGGAAGTCGCCGGCCCGCGCCCTCACCACGCGGTCGACGAGATCCTCGTCGAGCCGCAGGTGGTGGAAGATGCACCGCCGCAGGAACGCGTCGGGCAGCTCCCGCTCCTCGTTCGACGTGATGACGACGACCGGCGGCTTCCCCTTCGGCGCGATCACCTCGCCGTCGGCGAACGGATGCGGGAACGCGTGCTTGTCGAGCTCCTGCAGCAGGTCGTTCGGGAAGTCGCGCGGCGCCTTGTCGATCTCGTCGATCAGGAGGACCGCGCCGTTCGCGTCCGCGTACGCGTTCCAGAGAGCGCGCGGCTGGACGAACTGCCCGCGCTCGTGCCGCATGTCCTCTTCCGGGTGGTGCGCCGACCGCAGGTACGCCACGGCGTCGAAGTCGTACTTCAGGTCCTGCGCGGTCGAGGTCGACTTCACCTGGAAGTCGTAGACGCGCACGCCGAAGTACCAGCCGACGTAGTAGGCGACCTGCGTCTTCCCCGTCCCCGGCTCGCCGGTGAGCAGGAGCGGCGCCCCGACCGCCAGCGCCATGTTGATCGCGACCTCGAGGTCGGCCTCGAGCTGGAACCGCTTCGCCGACACGGTGAAGTCGCGCAGCGTCTCCGGAATGTCGCGCGCGTGGAGCGCGGCGCGCGCCTTCGACGCGTCGTGACGATCGGGGTCGGGGATCGGGCGGATGAGGCGGAAGGTGTCGCTCAAGTCGTCGCGTCTCCTGCGTGGGCGTCGGATCGCAAGTCCGCGAAGAACGAGTCGGACCATTCTAGGTCGTCGCCGCGATCGATCAGCTCGATGGTCGGCGCGAACCGTCCTTTGGTGCGGCGATGGATGAGATCTGCGGCTTCGCGTGCGCGATCGGTCGGGCACCGGCTGCGCTCGAGCCGGAAGTACGTGCGCAGGTCTTGGAGGCTGACGCGATCGAGCGGAGGCAGGATCTCGATGCGGAACGCGTCGCTCTCGAGCTCGGCTTGGTCGGGCAGGTCGCGCGCCATGGCGACGAGCTCGTGACCTTCATCCGGGCACTCGAGGGTCAGCAGGCTCAGGATGCGCAGGTCGTCCGGACACTGGCTGGTGAGCCGCTGCGCGCAATACTTCGCCCAGACGAGCAGCTCGCCGGGGCGCAGCTCGAAAGCCTGCGATCCGCCGTGGACTCCCCAGTCGATCAGGACGAGCGTGATCGCGGATCGTGACGAACGCGGCTTGAGCTTGCGGAGCCCCTCCTTCACCGACGCGGTGGGCCCGAGGCCGAGCCCGCGCAGGAGCTCCGCCTCGAGGTCGTTCGCAGAGAACCTGAGCGGGTCATCGGGCCGGCGGACGTGGATGCGGATCGACAGATGCCGCGTGCCGCCGTCGCCGCCTTCGCCGTCGAGGTGATGGAGGATCTGCGTGGCGAGCAGGCTCGTCAGGTTCGATTCGTCGCCGTAGCCGACCTGGCAGGAGACGCGCAGGGACTTGGAGTCGAGCAGGTCGCGTCGCGTGGTCCCCGCGCTGCCGCGCTGCAGCTTTCGATCGAGGAGGAATCGCGCGAGGCAGGGGGGAACCGGCACGCCGGTCTCCGGCACGATCAGCTCGGAGTACGCGGTGAACGCGGTCGCCGAGACCCTGCCGAGTCGATGCAGCGAGCCGATGGGATCGTGCGAGGTCTCGGGAGCGATCAACGAGCCGAGCCAGCGTTCGGCGGTGTGGCGAGGGTCGTCGTCCGGGTCGGGCGTGTAGTGGTGGGGCGACGTTTGAACGACGACGAGCGGGATCGTCGGGTGCAGGAAACGCACCGCATCGATCACGTCGACTGGCTCCGCGCCGATGAGGTTGAGGAAGAGCACGCGGGGTGGGTGCTCGCCCCACGCGCCGGCGATCTCCCGCAGGGACCGCGGCTGTTCGTGTCCGCCGGCGTCCTCGAACAGGAGACGCAGCCCGGCGGCGTCGCGGCGCGCCCGGGCGTAGACGTAGACGATCGGCCAGCGTCGGGGTGCGCCGAGTGCCGCGATGACGTTCGAGAAGCGCCTCTCGGCGGTCGTGAGGCTCGCCGCATCCGGCCAGCGTTCGTTCAGGATGCGTTGAAGTCCCGCGACGTGGGCGGCCGTTCCAATCATCGAATCCGTCGGCTCCGGACCGATGAGAAGCACCGACGGCGGCGTGTCGACGCGCTCGGGTCCGAAGACCGGCGCACGGTCCTTGCCGTCGGGAAGCACGAGCTCGAACGTCCATCCCGAGTCGACGAGGCGCTCGCCCTGCCATGAGACCCGCGACCACGCCAGCGCGAGAAGGAGGGGGTCGTTCGTCTGCACGCGAACGCGGAGCGGCGCGAACGTCGGGTTGGGCTCCCCCTTGTGATGGAACAAGAGCTTCAAGACCCGCGTGATCCTCGCGTCATCGGACCCGAGCAGCGTGCGATAGAGCGCCTCGCCGTCCGCGACGGCGAACTCGGTGAGCGCCGGCTCGACGTCGGACCATCGCGTCGGCTTCGGGCGGTCGATCACGCCGTGCGGCCCGAGGAACACGTGATGGAGGAGCCCGCTCTCGAGGTCGAGCCGAACGGTCAGCTCCGCGCGGTCCCGTGTCTCCTTCGGCCGCGGCGTCTCGTTCCGGCGTGCGAGCCGAAGCAGCTTCTTCACCGCGTCGCGATAGACGACCTGCCGCTGCCCCTCGCGCTCGATCCCGTTCACCGGACGCTCGTGCTCGTTCAGGTTCTTGAAGTCGGTGAGGCGGACGTCCTTCCCGTCCGCGAGGCGAAACGTCAGGCCCTCGTCATCGACGTTGGTCGGTCCCACGTGGAGGCACGTGACCCGCGACTCGTCCAGGAGCTTCGGCAGCTCCTTCTCTTGCACGTAGCGCGATGTCAGGAAGTTGATCGAGACCAACAGGATCCCCAGATCCGCGCGGTCGAGCGCCTTCTCGATCATGCCGTCGACCCGGTCGCCGACCTCGAGCTCGTCGTCCGTCCAGACCTCGAGATCCCCGCGCTCCTCGTACGGTCTCAGGAACCGCCGGAACTCGTCGAAGTACGGTCGATCGACGTGGCTGTAGCTGATGAAGATTCTCAGGCGGGCCATCGCATCCCTCTCCGCAGATCCGCTTCGTCCGACGGCGCGACAGCCTACTTCGTTGTCGCGACGCGGTCAAAGTCGCCGTCCGCGGGACTCCGCGGGGAGCCGAATGACGACGGCGCCGGCCCGTCGCGCGCCGCTCGTCGCGGCGCGCGACCCGGGGCCGGTGCTCTCGTCAGGACTGGATCAGCTTCGTCTTCAGCGTGCCCTCGAACGAGGCGAACGGGTTCCAACGCGACAGGGCGCCCTTCAGCTTCTTGGGCAGGTAGACGCCGTTCTCGGACAGGATGCCCTTCGCCTGGAGCTTCGCGCGCGCCGCGCCGAGCCCCGCCACCGAGGGCCCGAGCTGCAGGAGCTCGAGCGTGCGTTTCGGATCGGTCGGCCCGCCGCGCTCGAAGCCGTGGAGCACCCACGCCGGCGCGAGGAACATCGACGCGAGGTCGGTCTCGGACGGCCCGTCCGCGAACAGGATCGAGATCGAGCGCGAACCGGGCGCGTAGGAGATGGAGACCAGCTCATCGATGAGATGGGTGACGCCCGCGTCGTCGACGAGCTTGCCGGCGACCTTCCCGAACTGCACGATCGGCGACCACGCGAGGTCCGCGGTGCGCGTGACTCCGAGCGCCTCGAACGACGCGATCGAGAACGACTTCGTCACCGGATCGAGCCGCGCGACCTTGCCGGCCTGGCTCGACGTGATCCAGAGCTCCTCGCGCGGGCCGAACGCGATGCCGTCCGGCTGCTTGAACCCCGGGAGCGGCACGTCGCCGAGCGAGAGGCCGTTGCCGGCGAACTCCATGAGCTTGTCGCCGGAGAGGTCGCTCACCCAGATGCGACCGTTGGGGCCCATCGCGACGTCCTGCGGGTTCTGCAGCGTGTTCGGAAAGACGGTGTCGTCGATCCCACCCGCGACGAAGCCCGCGGGGTCGAACCGGCGCACGGCGGGAGAGCCGCCGACCGCGATGAAGAGGTTGCCGTCGGCGCCGAACGCGAACCCGTCGAGCTCGACGTCGAGGTCGACGAGCAACCGATGGATCGGCGGGTTCTGCGTCACGTCGAACGCGCGGACGAACTCGGTGCCGGTCGCGTAGAGCAGCCCGTTCGGCCCGAACGCGAGCGCGGAGGGTCCGTCGCCGACGTCGAAGTCGCGCAGGCTGTCGCCGCCGCCGTCGAACTCGAACACCCGCCCGTTGGCGGAGCCGACGTAGAGCAACCCGTTCGGCCCGAACGCGAGCGCGTGCGGAATCGCGAGGCTGGGCGCGGAGAGGGTGCGTACGAAGCCCAGGTCCTCGTCGAGCTCGAGGACCACGTTCTCGTTGGGACAGGTCACGAACAAATGGTTGGGGACGAACGACCGGGCCGGCGTCTCGCGAGCGAGAACGGCGAGGGTCAGCGCGAGGGAGGTGGCGGCGAGCTTCATGACTCGAACTCCGAACGAGGAAAGGGCACGAAGGAGAGGAACGAGTCGTCCTCGCCCGGCCGAACGCGCGGAAACCGATCGACGTCCCGGGCGAACAGCGGGGGCCGAGCGGCGTGGCGCAGAGCAATGGACTGGCGAGCGCGGAGGATCGCTATCGGGCGACGAGCGCTCGCACTCGCCGGCGCAGGTACGGTACGACGTCGCGCTCGAACCACGGGTTCGCCTTCAACCAGCGGTTGTTGCGGGGGCTCGGGTGCGGCAGAGGGACGACGCGTGGCCGGTACGACTTCCAGCGCACCACCGCGTCCGTCACGGAAGGGACGCGCTCCGGGCCGAGGTACCGATCGATCGCGTAGCGGCTGAGCAGGAGCGTCAGCTCCACGCGCGGGAGGTGGCCGAGGACCTCCTCGTGCCAGAGCTTCGCGCATTCGGGCCGCGGCGGCAGGTCGCCCGACGGGCCGGTGCCCGGGTAGCAGAACCCCATCGGCACGAGCGCGAATCGGCTGGGATCGTCGAACGTCTTGCGATCGACGCCGAGCCAATCGCGCAGCCGATCGCCGCTCGCGTCGTCCCAAGGCACGCCGCTCTCATGGACACGTCGGCCGGGTGCTTGCCCAATGATGAGGACGCGCGCGGCGCGGTCGGCCCGGAGAATCGGGCGTGGGCCGAGCGGGAGGTGCGCGGCGCACGCGTCGCACCGGCGGATACGGGCGAGGAGGTGAGAGAGAGTCGGTTTCACGGAGTGCATCCGTCGGTGGGTTCGTTGGACGACCCTTTGGATGCCCGTCGTCGCGGTGGCGTTGCGCGGAATCACGCTGTTGCGAGATTGTGACGCCGGGTCCGCTCCAAGGAACACGCGATCGGCGCGACACGCGATCGGCACGACACTCGATCGAAGCGCCCCTCGGTGGCCTCCGACGACGAGATCGTCCCGGAGCCGGCGCGCCGCCGGCCCGCCGTCGCGGCCGGGATCCTCGGCCTCGGGAACCAGCGGCCGCCGTACGCCTCGCCGGGTCTCTGTGGGTCGCCATCGTCGCGCACTTCGTGTACGACGGATCGTCGGATAGGTGGGGGCCGGACGCGGAAGCCGCCGCCGCGGTCGGTCCGGTGGGCTGAATCGACGGCGCATCCGTTTTCCTGACGAACACTTTCCCGGATCCCGCTCATGGATCTGGACACGCCGAACCGGGACGTCATCCGCGCCCGAAGTCAGCAAGTCGATGGCCTGGAAGAAGAAGATGGATCCGATTTCACCGAGACCGCAGACCCTCAGCGACGACGAGGAACGCGCCGTCGTGGCGTTCGAGAGATATCTCGAGCAGTGGGACCAACGGGGGGAGCCCCCTCCGTTCGAGGCGTGCGCCGAGCGCCATCCGCGCGAACGCGAGCGCCTCCTCGAGATGATGGAGGGGTTGCGCCGGTTCGACGCCGTGCGGCGGGCGGTCCGGGAGAAGGGCGAGCGCGTGCCGGCGGCGCGGCCGAGGCGCTGGGGGCGCCGCGCGGCGGTGGCCGCCGCATGCCTGTCGGCGGCCACGATCGCGCTCTTTCTCGACGTCCCGGGTCCGTCGAGACCTGCACCTCCGTCGCCCTACGCCACCGCCGCGCGGGCGGTGCTCGCGCCGCTGGTCGCGTACGGCGCGCTGCACCCCGCGCAATGGGACGAGGTTTCGAGCACGGCCCTCGACGACCTGGCGACCTGTTTCGCGGCGGCACGTCGATTGGCGGCCGAGACCCCTTCGTTGGGAACGGAGGAAGAGGTGGCCGAGCTTCGCGTCGAGGTCGAGCGGTTCCGCGCCCGGCTCGCGTCGACCGCCGGAGAACGAGGCGAGCGGCTGCTGAAGTCGCTCGCCTCCGACCGCGTCGTCGATCGCGTGGAAGGACTGATCGACCCGCAGGTTCGCTTCATGGTCGCGGTCGCGGCGCCGGATCCGCCGGCGGTTGGAAGCCCTCCGCGCGGCGTCTCGGCCGAGATTCTCGAGGAGCGCAGGCTGGCGAAGCACCCGCAGTTCCTGTCGCTTCGCATCATCGACCTGGATGCGGGCGGCGCCGAGACCGACGACGTCGACGTCTTCGCCCAGCCGGCGAACCTCTACGACGGCTCCCTCGGCCGGGCGCTCTACCTGGGACGTCCGCCCGACCTGCAGTTGCTGCCGCCCGGGGACTTCCGGGTCACGGTCGTGGACGACGCGCGCGGGCGATACTCCGAACTGCGGGTGCTCGTCCTGCCGGGCACGCCGATCCCCCCGCGGATCGCGTTCCTTCGCGACTCGAGCGTGGTGACCGCCGACATGGTGCGGATCTCGCCGGCCACGATCCCCTATGGCGCGACCCGCGATCTCGGCGACGTGATGCACCGCGACGAGGTCGCCGCGGACGTCGAGGGTTTCTGGATCGATCCCGGCGAGCTCACGAACGAGGAGTACTCGCGGTTCTATCGCGAGACGCGCGCGCATCCGCAGTGGTTCGCGGACGGGCACGAGGCCGCCCCGGTTCTGCCGACCGCGCTTGCTCCCGACGGCCTGCCGATCTTCGACCAGAACGGCATCTGTCGCGCGGAGTTCGCGCGCCATCCGATCGTTCAGGTCACATGGAACTGCGCGTCGCTCTGCGCGAACTGGGCGGGGAAGCGGCTGCTGACCGACCGCGAGTGGGAGCGCGCGGCCGGAGGCGCCGCCGGGACGCGTTATCCGTGGGGTGACGACTATGACGAGTCGCGCGTCGACGCGAGCCGCACGATCGGGGCGCAGCCGCACGCCAAGGACGGAGACACCATCGTCATCGCCTCCTCCGGCATCGGTACTAGCTCGGTCGACGACCGCCCGAACGGCCAAACCCGCGATGGCGTCCTCCGAATGAGCGACAACGTGGCGGAGTGGGTCGAGGACCTGTTCTCCTACACCCGGGCCAGGGACGCGTCGGGCGCGCTCCGATTCTTCTCGATCGGCGAGCCCCCCGCGCTCTCGAGATGCGTTCGCGGTTCGAGCTGGCAGCTCGTGTCCAGCGCGAACGCTCGGGTGGACGCAAGACGGCTCGCGGTTCCGTCCGCTCGGTCGATCGAGATCGGACTGCGGTGCGCAAAGTCGATGACCCCGGACGTTCGGAGGGAATGAAGGCATTGCGGATGTCGCAAGACTTCGACCGGCAGGAGGAGAAAGGCTCGGAGTTCCAGGCCTCGCGACCGCTTCGCGAGGGGGGGCACGGTCGCGTCACGCCGCCGGGCGACGAAGTGCACGACGAGGGTTCGTTGGATCCGGTCATCCGGAAAGCCTTGGCGGGGGGCCGGTCGTCGCAGGACGAGTTGTTCCGCGTCCTGCGACCGTCCGTCCTGTTGTTCGTGCGGACTCAAATGAGCTCGGCGTTGCGGATGGCATGCGAGGATGACGACGTTTGTCAAGACGTGCTGTATGACGTCTGCCGCTCTCTCAGTCAATCCTCGCATGATTATCAAGGCGAGACCTCGTTCCGTCAGTGGCTGAGGACGATCACCCTGAACCGAATCAGGGACCTGGTCGACCACCAAATCGCCGCGAAGCGCAACCGATCGAGGGCGGTATCGATCGAGGCGATGAGCTCACGCACTCGGGATCGATTCGTGGTCGATCCGAATCCCAGCCAGGACGCCGCCGCACAGATCCGAGAGGAGATCGACCACCTCATGCAGGCGATCGATCGACTCGATCCGGCGGAAGCCGAGCTCATACGTCTGGTCGACTTCGAGCAGATCAGCGTGAATCGAGCCGCGAAGATGCTCGGCACGTCGGAGCCGAGCGCGCGCCGCCAGCGCAATCGCGCATTGGCAAAGATCGCGCTCTTTCTCGGCTCGACGTCCGAGCAATGAATCGCGCGCGGGCGCTCAGCCGACGGGAATGAGCCTGACGTTGCCCTGCGCGTTCTCGTACTTGTGGTAGTACTGCCCCTCCCAGAAGACGATACCCACGTACCAGTAACCCAGGGGAGCCGGCGGCGGATCGTCCAGGCGGACCAACGTGTCGGTCATTGCGCTGGTCGATGACGACAGGGGCGTTTCGGCCGCCCGCGCCGCCGCTGACCGTGGCGGCGACGACCCGCGTTCCGGCTCACGGACATGGGTCGAGCTCGAGAACGACGCACTGGCCGCGAGAATCGTATGCAGGACGAATTGGGTGACGTTCATGTCGATCTCCTCGAGAGTTTGTTGTTGACTTCCGAGGAGCTATGCGGTGGCAGTGACCCCGATATGGCGGAAGAACTTCTGATTTCGACGAATGGATCGCCGCATCGCGGCAAGGACGCGGCGAGCTTCGGAGCGTCGAGTCTTCGTCTGGTCCCCGGTCCGGCCGCACGGAGCACCGCCACGGGGACGCGTTTCGCGCGGGGCTCGGTGGACCGGCTACAATCCTCACCCGTTCGTTCACGAGAAAGCGAGAAGCGCGTGTTGACCGAGTCCGACCCGAACCCACGGCGCGCGCGGCCGTCCGGCGGCGCGCGTGTCATCGACGGGCTCGTGCTGGGGGGGATCCTGGGGGGGCTCGCGATCGCGGTCTGGGCGATGGTCCGGTCGCGCGACGCGGCCCTCCTGATCGAGACGTTCGGCAGTCGGGCGTGGCCGCGCGTCGTCACGGCTCTGTCGGTCCTGCTGCTGATGGGCGCGTTCGTCGCGTGGGTGCGTCGTGCGCGCCGTCGCACCGCTTCCGCCGGTGACCTGCGACGACTGTTCGTCGCCGGCGTGCTCGCGGCCGCGGTCGAGGTCGCGTTCTTTCAGCCGTTCCACATGACGCTGTTCCTCGTCGCGTTCGCGTGGGGGTTCGGTCTGTTCGCGGCGGTCTACCTTCTCCCGCGGAGCGCGGTCGAGCGGTGTCCGGCCCGGTTTCGGCGAGGCGCGGATCTCGTCCTGTTCAACGTCTGCCTGCTGGCGGTGCTCGGCGAGTTCGGGCTCCGTGGGCTGGCGCGCGTCTCCCCGTCGCCGCTGCTGGCGCGGCCGTCGGGATCGCCGGCGGAGACGATCGCGCACTTCCGCTATCCGAGCGGGCACGTGCGGTTCGGTTTCGCGTGCGACGAACGGGGCTACTACGACGTCGCTCCCGCGGAGGGAGAACGCAAGAAGCCGCTCGTGTGCACGATCGGAGACTCGTTCAGCACCGGGATCGTTCCGCACTTCTTCCACTACACCACCGTGGCAGAGCGCGAGCTCGGCGTCGATCTCTACAACATGGGCACCCCGTGCCTGTCGCCGCCCGAGTACCTCCATCTGCTGGAGACCGAGGCGGTGCCGCTCGCGCCGGACGCGATCGTGGTCGCCTTGTTCATCGGCAACGACGTCTACTTCCCGACACGTTTCCTGCGCTCCTGGTTCGAGCGCGACCACGTGCTTCTCGTCCAGGTGCCCCGAAGGTTGAAGCGGATCCACGACGAGGAGGAGGCGACGGGACGTACGGCCGGCGCGTCCTTCGGGGAAGGAGACGCGCTGCTCGGCTCGGCCGCGGACGAATCCGCGGTGACGCGCGCCTTCCCGTGGGTGGCCGACCCGTCCTTGGAGGTTCCCGTCTTCTCGGAGCGCGCGTATCTCGAGCTCGAGGTCTCGCGCGCGGTCACCGCGTGCGCCGCCGGCGACGACGTCTACGCGCGCCTGTTCGACGCGCTCGATCGCATGGTTGCGGCGTGCGGCGAGATCCCGCTCGTGTTCTTCCTCATCCCCGACGAGTTCCAGGTCGAGGACGAGCTCTGGCAGGCGGTCGTCGCGGCGGCGGGGCCGCTCGACCGCGACCGGCCGCAACGGCTCGTCACGGAGTGGATGCGCGCGCACGACGTTCCGTTCTGCGACCTGCTGCCTCGCCTGCGCGCGGTGCCGGCCGGTGAAGACGGGCGGCGACACGTCTTCCACTTGCGTGACTCGCACTTCAACGCGCGGGGGAACCGGGTCGCGGGAGAGGCGCTCGCGGAGACGTTGCGCGCCGCCCTGGCGGAGGCGGAGCGCGGCGGCGGTTGACGGCTACGGTCTTCGTGAGACGACGTGCCGGCCGGGAACGTCGACGTCGACTCCCTGCCGCGCTCCGTCGGGCCACGTGATCGTCACGCGGCCGGTCGTCCGGCCGGGTTCGACTCCGAAGTGCGCCTCCGGGGCATTCGATGCCTCATAGCTTCCGCCGGTGTGGATCCAACGGACCTGCGTTTGCTCTCCCGCGGTCAGCTCGACGCGGGCGCCGAGGCCACGGCGGTTCTTCGAGGCGGAGTCCGCGAGCGCGATGACGACCGACGGCGCGCGCGCCCCGTCGTTCGCCAGCAGGCGCAGCCGTTCGTGCGGCTCGGCGACGACGACGTCGACGTCACCGTCGCGGTCGAGGTCGCCGAAGACGGCACTCCGGTCGCAGTGCGCCTCGGCCAGCCAGGCGCCGGCGCGGTCCGCGCTCGCGAGATGGAACCGGCCGCCGTCCTTCTCGTAGAGCAGCGGCGTCTGGCGGTGCCCCCAATGGTGCGGCTCGGTGATCTCCTCGGGGTAGACGTGGCCGTTGAAGACGAGCAGGTCTTCGTCGCCGTCGTGGTCGAAGTCCGCGAAGTAGGAGGCCCAGCCGAGGAACGGGCGGCTCTCGACCGCGAGGCCGAAGCGCTGCGTGCGATCCTCGAAGAAGCAGTCGCCGAGGTTGACGTGCAGCGTGTTCGTGTCGTTCATGAAGTTCGACGAGAAGACGTCGGGCATCCCGTTCCCATCGACGTCGCCGATCGCGATCCCCATCGTCGCCTGCTCGCCGCCTTCGATGTTGGTGCCGATGCCGCTCGCGACGCCGACGTCGGTGAACGGCCCGTCGTCCGTGCGGTGGAACAGGAAGTTCGCGCCCGAGTCGTTGCCGACGAAGATCTCCGGGCGCGCGTCGCCGTCGAAGTCAAGGATCACCACGCCGAGCCCGTACGACGGCGGAGCCGCGCGGCAGCCGAGGTCGAACGACTCGTCCACGAACGTGCCGTCCCCCGCGTTCACGTAGAGCACGTCCTTTTGCGGCGGCAGCCCCATCGGGCCGCCGAAGACCGGCACCCCGACGAAGTTCATTCCGTCGGGCGGCGCGCTCGGGTCGAACTCGAGGAAGTTGGCGACGTAGAGGTCGAGGTCGCCGTCCCGATCGATGTCGCCGAACGCGGCCGCCGTCGACCAGGCGGCGGCGTCGCCCTCGACACCTGCGGCTTCCGACGCGTCGACGAAGCGCTTCCCGCCGTCGTTCTTCAGGAGCGCGTTCCGTCCGTAGCACGCCACGAAGACGTCATCGAAGCCGTCGCCGTCGACGTCGCCGACCGCCACGCCGTACGACCAACGATGGAAGTCGAGGCCGACATCCCGGGTCACGTCGGTGAAGCGGAGGCTCCCGTCGTTGCGGTAGAGGCGCGCGCCCGGCCCGTGCGACGCGGAGTCGAGGGTCGCACCGTTCGGCACGAGCAGGTCGAAGTCGTCGTCGTTGTCGTAGTCGATCAACGCGAGGCCGACCCCCTTCACTTCGAGGATCTGCGACCACGGGCGGCGGCCGCACGTGATCGTCATGTCGAGGCCCGACGTCGCGCTCGCGTCGGTGAAGTGCAACGGCGGCGTCCGCGCCGGCTCCTCCTTCGAGCAGGACGGGACCAAGAGCGCGGCGACGGCCGAGGCAAGAGCGAACGTGGTGCGGCGTTGCGTCATCCCGACCTTCCCATCCGTTGCTTGGCGGCGTCGTGCTGGCGCCGCGCTTCCTCTGCTCCGGCGTCGTCGCCGAGGCGCGCGAGCACGCGCGAGAGCTTGAACCACGCCTCGTAGGCGTCCGGATGAAGCTGGACGCAGCGGATCAGGTTCTCTTTCGCGCCCGCGACGTCGTCCTTCGCGATCTGGACGTCGGCCACGCCGGCGTGCACCTTCGCCAGCTCGCGGCGATACTGCCTCATCTGGGTCGAGTTCGGGTCGGCCTGGCCGGCCAGTGCCTCGGTGATCTCGATGCTGCGTTGGAAGTGCTGCAGCGCGTCGTCCAGGCGACCGTCCTCGACCGCGATCAACCCAAGGCCGAAGTGGGCGTCGCGCTCGTCGGGAGTCAGCTCCAGGACCGCCTCGAACGCCGCGCGCGTCCCGGTGCGGTCGCCGAGGTACCAGAGGCACCAGCCATAGAAGTAGGGGACGACGTAGGGCTTGTCGAACGTCGGCCCGATCTCGAGGGCGCGCTCGAAGTACGGCTTCGCCTGCGCGTAGCGTTTCTCCTTGTGGTGCGTGTACCCGAGGAGGAAACACGGGTGGCCGGCGCCGGGGAACTCGCGCAGGACCAGCTCGAGCTCGGCGCGTGCCTCCGCGAGACGGCCCGCGGCGATCAGCGAGATGGCGCGGATGGTGCGCGGATCGTCCTGCTCGATCTTCACCGGCGGGGCCTTGAACCGCGGGAGCGCCTCGGCGACGCGCTCGGCGCTCGTCAGCCCGGAGGACCGGCTCGACCCGTTCGACCCGTTCGACGGAGGCGGCGCGTCGCCGTCGCGGCACGACGAGAACGACGTCAGGAGCGTCAGGAGCGTCAGGAGGAGAACGGAGGAAGCACGCATGGGACGTCCCATCCTAACGGGCGGGCTCGCGCGGACCGGCTTGCGAATCCCGCCGGTCGTTTCGCCGCGTGGATGCGCACGAGGTCGTCGTGCTCGCCCGGCGGGCCGTCGAGGCGCACGAAGACCGCGGCGATCCCGGAATCCGAGTTCCAGCGCGCTCGTTGAACCGTCCTCTCTCCCCGCGGACCCGACTCCTTTTCCCGGTTACACTGCGGTCCGGCCGAACCGGACCTCCTTCGGCAGACGAGGACATCAGACCATGCGAACACCGACGTTCTTCGGCTTCAGCACCCTGTTCCTTCTGTGCACGACGTCCGAGTCGGTCGGGCAGACGATCCTCCAGTCGATCCCGGGGGCGGCGGCCGGCGACACCTTCGGCGCCGCGGTCGGCGAGATCGGCGACGTCGATCTCGACGGGTTCGAGGACGTGCTCGTCGGCGCGCCGACGGCGAGCGTCACTGCCCCGCAGTCGGGGACGGTGAGCGTCTATTCCGGCAAGGACGGCAGCCTGCTCCTGCAGCGACACGGCGGGCAGGCCGGCGATCGCTTCGGCACCTCGGTCGCGGGCGTCGGCGACGCGAACCAGGACGGGATCGCGGACTTCGCGGCCGGCACGCCCGGTGCCGACGGGACGGTGCCGAACAGCGGCGGCGCCACGGTCGTGTCGGGAGCCGACGGGTCGACGATTCACCAATGGTTCGGCGACTTGACCGGCGATCGGTTCGGCTGGTCCGTCGTACGCCTCGGCGACGTCGACCAGGACGGGACCGACGACGCCGCGGTTGGCGCGCCGTTCTGGCAGACGGAGACCGGTTTCGTGCGGGCCTTCTCCGGCGGCACCGGGGCCGTGATCCAGACCGTGACGGGTTTCGGCGTGGCGCGATTCGGTTGGGACGTGGCGGCGCCCGGAGACCTGAGCGGGGACGGCGTCCCGGACCTCGTGACCGGCGCCCCGACGCAGCAACGCGTGTCCGCACACGCGCTGCCGACGGGGGTGCTGCTTTGGACCTACCTGAACGGTGCCGGCGCGTTCGGCTCGCAGGTCGAGAGCGTCGGCGACGTCACCCACGACGGCTTCTCCGACGTCGCGGTCGGTTCCCCCGACGAGGGAACGATGATGCTGATGAACGGACGCTGGGGCGTGAAGATGCAGGTGTTCGGCGGCACGCAAGCGGGAGATCGGTTCGGCGAGGCGGTGGCGTCGATCGGCGACGTCGACGGCGACGGGGTACCCGACTTCGCGGTCGGCGCGCCGAACACCGGGCCCGGCGCGAGCGCGAGCGGGTACGTCCGCATCTTCTCCGGCCGGTTCGGCGTGGCGATCGATTCCATCGAGAGCGCCGTCCTCGGCGACCGCTTCGGCGCGGCGATCGCGGCGGTCGGGTTCGCGAACCACGACACGCTGGGCGACTTCGTGATCGGCGCTCCGACGGCCGCGTCGTCCGCCGGAGAAGTGAGCGTGATCGCCGGAGACTGCGAGCACTGGATCGTCGGCGAGGCGCCGTCCCCCGCGCTCTACCGCTACGAGGGCGCCCCCGGCGTGAGCCTCGGCTACGACGTCGCACGCGCGGGCGACGTGAACGGCGACGGCCTCGCGGACTTCATCATCGGGGCGCCGACCAACTTCTCGTTGCCGCCCGGAACAGCCGAAGTGCGCTCCGGACAGGATGGCACCCTCATCCATCTCCTCAGCCCGGGCGGGGCGCAGTGGTCGTTCGGCCAGGCGGTGGATTCCCCCGGCGACGTGAACGGCGACGGCGTCGCGGACCTCGTCGTCGGCGAGCCGCTCGCGAACTCGATCGGCTTCCAGCGCGGCTACGTCTACCTGATCTCGGGCAGCAACGGCCAGACCCTCATCCGCGTCGCCGGCGACTCGGACCAGGACGCGCTGGGCGGGTCGATCGGCGCGGCGGGCGACGTGAACAACGACGGGATCGTCGACTACATCGCCGGGGCGAGCGCCGACGACACGGGCGGCTTCTTCAACAACGGGAGCGCCATCGTCTACTCCGGCGCGAACTCCTCGATCCTGTGGATCCACTCCGGTCTCGCGAGCTCGGACTTCGCGGGCGCGAGCGTCGGCGGAGCCGGCGACGTGGACCTCGACGGGCACGACGACGTGATCGTCGGCATCTCGGGCAACGACCTGGCCGGGTTCAACGCCGGGATGGCGCGGGTCTACTCCGGCCTCGACGGCAGCGTGCTGCACCAGGTGACCGGCGCGAATCCGTTCGGCTTGTTCGGCTCGGCGGTGGACGGGGCGGGCGACGTGAACGCGGACGGGGTTCCCGACTTCATCGTCGGGGCGCCCCAGGATGGCGCGGTCGGAGTGCAGTGGTCCGGCCTCGCGCGGGTGTACTCGGGGACCAACGGTGCCCTCCTGCACTCCTTCGCCGGTGACGACTTGTTCGGCATGTTCGGTTCCTCCGTCAGCGGGGCGTCCGACGTCGACGGCGACGGCTTCGACGATGTCGTCGTCGGCGCGGCGTGGGACGATTCGCGGACCATCCTCGGAGGGGCGGTGCGGATCTTCTCGGGGCAGACCGGAGCGCGGCTGGAGGAGTTCGTCGGCGCGAACCACGACGGCGTGGGACGGACGGTCGACGGGCTTGGCGACGTGAACGGCGACGGGCGACCCGACGTCGTGGCCGGCGGCCTGCCGTGGCCGCTGGCCGCGCCCGGCGTCGCGAGCATCTACTCGTCGATCTGCAGCCAGGTGCAGAACTATGGAGCCGGTTGTCCGGGACGCAACGGGCTGCCGCCGAAGCTCACGTTGATCGGTTGCCCCACCGCGGGGCAGACGGTCCACGTCAGCCTCTCCGGAGCGTCCGGTCCGACCGCCATCCTCGTGCTCGGCTCCGGCAAGGGGTCGATCCCGATCGAATGCGACTGCACGCTGCTCGTCCAACCGCTCTTCCCGGGCGCGTTCGTGGTCCCGCTCGGCCCGTCCGGCTCGCTCGACGTGGCGGCCACGGTGCCGATGCCGCCGGCTCCCGCGACGATCACGATGCAGGCGTTCGTGCTCGATCCCGGTACCCACGCCGGCTTCGCCGCCACGAACGGCGTGGAGATGAAGGTGCAGTGACGGGCGGGCTCGCGCCGTCACCCGACGAGGCGCGAGCTCCACCCGACGACACGGAGCAGCGGTCCGATCAGTCCGACGAGCACGCCGACGACGAGTCCGGCGATGATGATCTTCACGCTCACGAGGATGCTGTCTGCCCACCTCGACCCCACCGGCGGCGGTGGAACCGGTCGCTCCGTGGCCGGCACCGGGGTCGACGCCGCGCTCGCCGTTCTCGTGACCTGCTCCTCGAGATGGTCGCACCCATGGATGAAGGAGAACTGAAGCGCGATCGACAGGACGAGGCCTGCCACCGCACCCACGGCGCCGCCCGCCAACGGCCGCCATCGAGCGCGAAAGGCGACCGCGACGAGAACCGCCGCCGAGCAGATCACGATCGGCACTTCCTCGTTGCACGGCATGTGCGTCGAGATCTGCCGGATCACGTCGACCTCGCGAGCCCAGAGATCGCGGGTCAACAGGCTCCAGATCGACTCCGAGCACTCGACGACCAACGAGACGGCGCCGCCGACGGCCAGACCGAACGCGCCCGCACGCAGAAGGCTCGGCGCGGGGCGGGTGGATCCCCTCGGCGTCGATCCGGGATCGCCGCCCGCGGCTCGGACGAGCTCATCCAAGCCGCTCCTCGATCCGCCGGCGTAGTCGATGAAGTGAACCCCGGCGAGCTGATACTGCAGCGTCTCCGGGATCGCGACGTCATCGATCTTGATCGGCACGATCTTGGTCCCCGCGTCGCTTGCGATGTCGACCTCGCGCCGGACGTTGTCCGACGTGGTCGACGCGTTCGACAGGATCAGCACGAATGCATCGGATTGACGGACGTTGGCCGCGATCTGCTGCCGCCACTGGTCTCCCGATCGAATCTCGTGGCGATCGAGCCAGACGTCGCACCCACCGTCGCGCAGGCTCTTGATGATGCGATCGACGCGTTCGACGTCGGCGCGCGCGTAGCTGACGAATACCCGAGGCATAGGGCGTTCCCTCCACGATCCACGCCTCACAGCATCGTGACCGGCTCTCCGTGAGTCAAGGAGCTGCCGGTCGAGGACGGTGGTCCGCGTCCCATGGAGGCCGCTGGCCGGCGGCCACGATCCGATCGGCTCGACCTCGAGACGAACCTCACCGGTCATGGAGTGGTGAACGCCGACGGCGACGCCGCGGACCCATACCAGGGCCCGTCCCGCAGCACGACGGGAATCAGCGGCAAGGCCGGGTCCCCGTCGCCGGGCGTCTGCGTCCGACAGACGACGTAGTACTCGTGGACGGACGACGGGGCGAGTCCGTTCAGCAGGACCGAGTGCGACGGGCTCGGCGAAGCGTGAGTCGTCGTGACCGTCTGCCAGGGCGCGGTCCCGACGCGATGGATGACGTCGAACTCCTTGACCGGAAGAGCGGTCTCGAAGGCGATCGTCGCGCTGGTCGACGTCACGGCGGTGACATGGGGGACGTCCGGGAACGCGCGGAAGTGGTAGCGTTCGCCGTACGAGACCGGGAACGCCTGCTCCTCCGCGGCCGGCTTGGTGCTCCACGCGGCAGAGATCCGGTTGATCGGCGAATGCGTCACCTCCCACTCGTGTCCGTGGTTCCTGACGAGGGGTCCGAAGAATCCGATCATCCGTTTCGTCCAAGCGCTGATGAGCGGTCCCGCGCCGAGCTTGACGTCGACGGTGAGGTTCGAGCTCCAGAGCCGCGGCCACCAGCCGTTCATCGATGTCGTGAAATCGAGGATCGAGTCGAGCTCCGGGCAGGGCCCGCCGAGATTGTCGCGATGGTCGCCTACGAACATGAACCGGAGGCCGTCGGGCGTCGTGACGTGATACGCGTAGTTGGTTGGATCGTTCGTCGACGGCGTGCCGCCGCACGTCAGGGTCGACATCGTCTGCGTACCCGCGAACGTGCGCAGCTCGCAGTCGAAGTTGGGTCCGACCAGCAAAGGATCGACGTCGTTCGGCTGGATCCGCGTGGGGTCGATGATCTTCGCGACCGCGTCGCAGTACGCCGGCAAGAAGGAGCAGATCGCCGGGTAGTACGAGCTGTTCTCGAAGTGCTCGACCAGCGACTCGGTGTCGTTTGGATCCTTCGCCGCCGGGCCGTAGACCTCCTTTCCGGCGGCGTACATGAGGTAGATCACCGGATACGAGGCGTGGTCGTGGTGGTAGTGCGTGACGATCAGGAAGTCGAGCCGATCGACCAGCTTCAACATCGTGTCGCCATCGATGAACATCGCGATGCCGGGGGCGGGGACGATCCCGTCCTGATCCGGTCCGAACGTCAAGTCCGCCGCGAACGTGCATGACTCCGTCTTCACGACGTAGGACGAGCTGTAGAGCTTCGAGATGCACGCTTCCCCCGGACCGACCTCGCACGAATCGAGGTGCTCCACGATCTCCTTGGCGCGCGCCATGTACCAATCGGTGAACGGAGTCGACGTCGTGACGTTCAGGTCGTAGAGGGCGTCGTACTCGACGGCGTGGCGATCGAGCTGGTCCACGAGCCACTGCCGCTGCGCGCGCGTCGCGGACGGCATCGACGTGACGGCCGGCAGGAACGCCAGGAACGCGCTCACGGTTTCGATCGGGATCAAGTCGGGAGGCGTCGGGTCGCCGCTCGTGAAGATCTCGAGGTCATCGAGCATGACGTAGGGCGGATTCGACGCGGTCGCGGACGCAGTCAGCGAGAACTCGAGAGTGTACGTGCTGGAAGGCACCCCGAGGTGGGCCACCTGCCTCCCGAGAACGCCCGAGGCGGAGAGCGGATTGCCGCGCTCATTCGTCCAGCTCGTGACGAACTGCGGCGTGTTCGTCGCGACCTCGATCACGCTCAACGTCAGGGTCCAGTCCGAGGTGCCGGTGGCCGCCGTGGTGCGCGCCGCCATCTTGAACACGACGTCGGTCGGGTCGACGACCGGGGTAACGCTCAGCTTCGCGGGTGGCGTCTGACCTGCGACTTCGGGTTGGAGCGCGCGAGCGCCCTGGGTGCCGATGAACACGTTCTTCCCGTTCCCACCCCAGAGCTCCCAATTCTCGAAGGTGAAGGTCATCACTCCGGATGGGTCGGCGACCGGGAACGTGGCCGTGGACGGTATCGAGTCGTTCCAGGGTGCGACCGGCCAAACGGGTGCCTCCGACGGCTCGAATCCGGTGACGAACGGCTGACCCCACGAGGAAGCGGCAACCGAGCCGACGACGAGCAGTGCACAGGCGAGGCGGATCATGTGCGACCTCCGGATGACGTTTCCTGCATCTGGTTTCCTGCATCCGTTGGTGTCGGTCGCCGGCGCGGCGCTGCGCCTTTTTTTCGATTCTCCGGGAACCGCGGGACGGGGCTGGACACGAACCGTGCACGATGCTGCGTCGTACAGGAGATTCCATGAAGTTCTCAGCGTCTCGTCCGCTCTCGATGGCATGCGTCCTCGCGGTCTTCCTTGGAGCATCCGAGGTTCGCGAGATCGCGGCGCAGGTCTACCCGGTCACGAACTACGGCGTGAAACCCGACGACGGCGTCGACGACGAGGCGGCTCTGGCCGCTCTGATCGCGATGGTCCCGTCCGGGTCGACCCTGTCGTTCGCGGCGGGCACGTACGACTTCTTCGGCACGGGGACGGCCGCGCACGTCGACGTGAGCGGACTGGCGAAGCTCGTGTTCCAGGGCGACCCGAGCAACCGGCCCGTCCTCCTGTTCCACAACCGCGACCTCCGCGGCCTGTGGGTGCGGGACTCGGCCAAGATCACCTTCGAGAACTTCGTGCTCGACTACACGGCGCCGTTTTTCGCGCAGGGGGCGATCCAGGCGCTCGGGGTCGACGCGAACAACCGCAGCTACATGGAGATCGACTTGGACCCGGGATATCCGAACCCGGTGACCGACGTCCTCCTGAACACGCACGCGCACGCGGTCGTCGCGCACCACCCCGTGAATCGGCGGATCCGAGAGCGGACCGACCAGTTCTACCTGGACGAGAACGAGCCCGCCGCGCAGCGGATCACGGACCAGGGAAACGGGATCTTCCGCGTTCTCTTCAAAAGCAACTACAACTGGGCGAACACCAACATCGCGGTCGGAGACCTCTATACCCTGAAGGCGAACAACCAGATCCCCATCGTCTACGCTACGCACAACGAGGAACTGACGCTTCGAGACGTGAGGATCCACTCGTCCGGTTCCGCCGCCGTCATCGACGTCGACGGCACGTCGAACGCGTACGAAGACGTATGGATCGAACCGAAGGCGGACGAGCTGCTCTCGTCGAACCGCGACGGCCTGTACTTGGTGCATCAGCGTCATGGACCCACGGTGAGGGACTGCCGGATGGTCCGCACCGGTGATGACGCGATCGCGATCCGAAGCTCGTTCGTTCGGGTGTTCTTCCTCGATCCGATCATGTATCCGAATTGGGTCGCCTTCGACGGAATCCTGCCGGTACAGCCCGGCGACACGTTCGAGTTCTATGATCAGACGACGTTCGCGACGTCCGCCACCGCGACCGTCGTCTCGAGCGTCATCATAGGTGGCGTCGTTGCGGTCGAGTTCACCGCGCCTCCGCCGACCGTCCTCGGGGAGCGGGCCGTGAATCTCGACATCCACGGCAACGGCTTCCTCGTCGAGGGGAACGTGATCCGACATCACCGGGCGCGGGGGATGCTGATCAAGGCGAGCGACGGCGTGATCCGGCATAACGACGTCCACGGATCGACGATGGGGGGGATCCTCCTCGGCCCCGAGATCGGGGTCTGGAACGAGTCGGGGTTCGTCAGGAACGTGGAGGTCCACGAGAACGTCATCCGCGAGGTGGCGTCGCGTCACCCCAGCGCCCCCCTGGGCGGAGGAATCGCGGTCTACGCGCTCTTCCCCACGGACGGCAGCACTCCCACGATCGAGACGGCGCACTGGCAGAACCGCGAAATCCACATCCATGACAACCTGATCGATGGCGCGGGCGTCTGTGGCGTCATCCTCGAGAACCTCGACGGGGGATCGGTGACGAACAACCGGATCGTCAACTGCCAGTGGAACCCTTTCTCGGCGTCGAACGGCGCGATCTACGGCCTCGACACCCCGGTCGACGCGATCATCCACGTCCAGAAGTGCCAGGACGTCACGATCACGGGGAACGAGATCGAGACCACCTCCGGACACGGCGGGTACCACGTCTCCTCGAGCAGCGTGAACGTGACGACGTCGGGGAACACCCGCGTCTTCCACACGAACTTCGAGGAGGACGGCCACCCCGGTTGGCCTTCGACCGCGTCCTACCCGTACCACAACGTCCATACCGCGTCGTGGACGCATGCCGAGGACGGCGTTCCCTTCACGATGGCGCAGTGGGGGCTGTTCGGGAATCACACGCAGTACCCGTACTACATCGGGCGGCAAACGAGTCGTACCCAGTACGACCAGGCCACGCTGGAGCTCGAGGTCGTCGATCCGACCAAGGTCGAGTTCGCGGTCGGATCGAACGGGCTTCTGAACACGTGGACGCTCGACGTCGAGATCGAGCCCCTCGGGTCGGGGATGCCGAACGCGCTCGGGACGTTCGCGAACACGGCGGCCGACCTGGACGCGAGCGCGCCGGTGCCGTACTTCACGACGAAGCAGATCCCGTTGACGGTGGGGCCCGGCACGTACGTGCTCCGTTTCCGTCGCAGCTCATCCGGCGCGCCGGCCAGTCCGTACGTCTACCTCGACGACCTGCTCGTGGGGCACGGGGCGCTGCCGTAGGGGCGCGATCCGAATTCACGGGAATGTGTGAGTGGTTCCGCGGGCGGGTGGCGCATGAGGGGGTGTCGCTCCGAAGGAGGTTCCAATGCGGACCACCATGCTGCTCATCGTTGCCATGGGCCTCTCCCCCCTCGCCGCGGGGCAAGCCCCGTGCGGTACCTGGGAGGTCACTTCCGTCCCGGCCGATCCGAGCTGGTACAGCACCTGGCTGAAGGACGTCTCCGCCCTCGGCTCCGACGATGCGTGGGCGGTCGGTTACTTCAGCGTCCCCAAGACCGTCGGTTCCGGGTACGAGGAGTTCACCTACGCGGTTCACTGGGACGGCTCGAAATGGACGCAGGTCTCGACGCCGAACTCGTCGCCGTATCCGGGCGGAACGAGCTGTTACCTCAGCACGGTCGAGATGGTCTCGTCGAACGACGTCTGGGCGGCCGGCAGCCGGTACGGCGACGCGGGAGGTCTCTCGGTCGGCGATTGGATCTTCGTCCTCCACTACGACGGCTCGACGTGGCAGGAGGTGTCGGTCGCGAGCCCTCCCGGCGGCGTGAGCATCAACTTCTCCGGTACACGGGTCACCGAGAGCATCTCGTTCGGCCCGAGCAACGTCTGGTTCGGTGGCTGGTGGGGCGAGCCGAACCAGGTCGGGTCGGTCACGTGGCGGCCGCTCCTCATGAACTGGGACGGCTCGAAGCTGACGATCCACGACGGTCCGGCCCCGCACGACGGATACTACGGCTTCCACGTGGAGTCGATGTCGGCGACCGGGCCGAACGACGTGTGGGCGGCGTGCGCGAAGAACACGGCCGGCGGCGACTCGGCGAAGGCGGTCATCCTTCACTATGACGGCTCCACCTGGACGCAGGTGCAGATCCCCGACGCGCCGATCGCGTTCGAGATGAACGAGGTCGTCGCCATCGCGCCGAATGACGTGTGGGCGTTCGGGACGATCCCGTGGACGACCCAGGGGTACGTCCTCCACTACGACGGCAGCGCCTGGACGCCGGTCGCGAACGGTCCGTACGTCGATACCGCGACCGCCCAGGGCGGCACGATCTACTTCGGCACCGAGCCGATCGCACAGGTGCCGCACGGCACGATCTCGATGCTCGACAACGGCACGGTCACGCTGCTCGAGCCGCTCGCGAACCTGACCCAGCCGGCGCTGCTCAACATGGATTCGTACGATCCGTGCGGCGCGTGGGCGGTCGGCCGCCATTCGGTCGCGGGCGAGGGGCAGCGCCCGCTCGCGGTGCGGATGGACGGCGCGTCGGTCTGGAAGACCGTCGGCGAGGGAATCGCCGGAACGTTCGGGCTCACGCCGAAGCTGGCCGGGATCGGGACGCTCGCCGGCGGCAGCGCTCTTCAGATCGCGCTCTCGGACGCGCTCCCGGGCGCGGCGAGCACGTTGATCGTCGGTGCGGCCGCGGCGAACCTCCCGCTGTTCGGCGGGACCCTCGTGCCGACCCCGTCGATCCTTCTCCCGGGTCTCCCGGTCGGCGCGAGCGGCGGCTGGGTGATCGGCGCGACGTGGCCGAGCGGCGTCCCCTCCGGAGCGAATCTCTACCTCCAGGCCTGGCTCGCCGACCCGAACGCGATCCAGGGCTACTCCGCGAGCCAGGGCCTCCACGCGAAGGTGCCGTAAGGGTCTGGCTTCGCGAGGAGACGCCGGCGGTGTCGCCGGGTCGCCCGCGGTTTTTTGCCGAACCGAGAAGACCGCGCGAGACCTGGTCCTGGGTCTTCGGCTCCCTCGGGGGTTGTCAAACCCCTGTTCACGGAGTTCGATCCATGGCTCGCCGACCTTCCCTCTTCGTCACGCTCCTCTTCGGTTCCACCGCGTTCGCGCAAACGGAGCTCCTCCATCTCACCGGAGACCCGGGGATGAAGATCGGCCGATCGCTCGCGGCGCTCTCGGACGTCGACCAGGACGGCGTCCCCGACTTCGCGGTCGGCTACACGTACCTCGATCTCCCCGGCGTCGCTATCCGTTCGGGACGGGACGGCTCGTGGCTCGGCAACCACCTCGGCTCGCCCTCGACGCGCGTCCGCGGGGTCGGGGACGTCGACGGGAACGGCATGATCGACCTCGGGATCGGCGATCCGAGCCTCGGCGTGGTCCGCGTCATAACGTTCCCGAGCACGCTCACCGTCTTCCAGATCGATGAGGTGGACGGGATCGAGTTCGGCGCGTCGTTCGCCGGAGTCGGCGACGTCGACCAGGACGGCATCGGCGACATTCTGATCGGCGCGCCGAACGCGACGGTGACGAAGTTCGAGTGCGGCTACGCGCGGCTCTACTCGGGCAAGACGGGCGCGCTGCTGCATCAGTGGAACGGGCTCGATCCGAGCGGCCACCTCGGCGCGTCCGTCGCGGCGGCCGGCGACGTCGACCACGATGGTTGGCCGGACCTGCTCATCGGCGAACCGAACGTCGTCGATCCGTCGGTGCGCGTCTACTCGGGGAAGACGAAGGCGCTCCTCGCCGAGGTGGTCTCGAACCAGTCGTTCGACCGCTTCGGCACCTCGATCGACGGCGGCTTCGACCTCGACCAGGACGGCACGCCCGACTTCCTGGTGGGCGCTCCACGGTTCGACGTCGCCCCCGCGTACGACTGCGGCCGCGTCGTCGTCGTGTCCGGCGCGACCTTCACCACGCTCGCCACGTTCCTCGGTTCGCAGAAAGACGCGCACCTGGGCGAGGCGGTGGCGGCGGCGGGCGACGTCGATCACGACGGAGTGGTCGATTTCCTCGGCGGCGAGCCGGATCACACCCTGCCATTCGGCATCGACAAGGGCGCGGTCCGCGTCTTCTCGGGCGCGAACGGTGCGCTCCTTCGATCGTGGCACGGCGCCAGCACGTCGGTCGGCTTCGGGCGCGTGCTCGCCGGGCTCGGCGACCTGAACGGCGACGGGTTCGCCGAGGTCGGGTTCGCGGAGACCAGCGGAGCGGGGAACGCGTGGGTCCACTCCGGCCGGGAGTACGACGCGGCGTGGAGCCTGTACGGCAACGGCCTGTCCGGCACGAACGGCGTGCCGGAGATCGAGCCCAGCGCCGACCCGACCCTTTGCGCGCCGTGGCAGCTCGAGCTGCGCTGCGTCGCGACGACGCCGGCCCCCGCGATCATCGTGATCGGGGCGAGCGCCGTCGACCTGCCGTCGGCGTACGGCGGATCGCTCCTCGCCGCGCCGAACGTCGTCAAGGCGTTGGTCCTGCCGAGCGGAACGACGGCCTTGCCGATTTCGTTCTGCGACGTGACGCTGACCGGAGTCGCGGCGTACCTGCAGCTCGTCCACGCCGACGCCGGCGCTCCGGCCGGCATCGCGTTCTCGCGCGGGCTTCACCTCGTCCTCGGGATGTGACTCCAAACCGCGTGCGAGGGCGCCGGGTTCGCTCCGGGCTCGCTCCGTTCGGGGCGGGTCCGGAGCGTGTTCGATTCGACGCCTGGACGCGTCGTTCAGACCGACGCGTCCGGTGGCTCCTCGATGCGGTCGGACAGCGCGGCGAGCGCGCGCGGGAGCAGGTTGCGGATCGCGGCCTCCGTCCGTCCCATGCGCGACGCGATCTCGGTTCGCGTCAAGCCGACCACCCGCGAGAGCAGGATCACCTCGCGATAGTCGTCCGGCAGCTCGGCGAACGCGGACTCGATACGTTCGATCGTCTCGCGACGCATGACGGCGCGGCTCGGCGTGCAGAAGCTCTGGTACGCGTCGAAGAGCCCGCCGTCGTGTCCGGACCGATCGGGGGGAGGAACTTCCTTGCCTGGGTCGCGCTTCTGCGCACCCCAGAACTCGGCGCGGTGCCGGATCTTGTGAAGCGCTTGCGTGTACAGCCAGACGCGAAACGCACCCTCGCCCTCGTAACGGAAGGCGCCTGCGTCGGCGAGGACCTCGCGGCAGATCGACTGGACGAGGTCGCCGCTCGCCTCGCGTCGACGCAGCTTCGGACCGATGTTCAGCCGGACGTACGCGAACAGCGCGGGGAGGTGCCGTTCGATCAACGTGTTCAGGCTCGCCGCGTCGCCGCGGCTCGCGGCTTCGAACAACACGCGGCTCTGGTCCATGGAGCGGTTCCGGTTCCGAGCAGTGAGAGGACAGTCGCCGGGCCGTCGAGGATGCCCAACGCGGTATGACAGGTCATGGAACCCAAGTTGCAGCGCCTTCCGGCCGGTCCGACGCGAAGTGTATCATTCGACGCGTCGCGAAGGAGACGCACCCGATGAGCATCCGGAGCGTGGTTCCTTCGCCGTCGGGAGGTGCCTTTGACGGCCGACGGCGATCCGTCCGGAACGGATGAGTTCCACCAGGTCCTGATCGATTGCCTCGACCGGTACGAGACCGAAGGCGAGGCCGTCGTCGACGCGCTGTGCGAGCGGCATCCGGAGCACGCGTTCGAACTGCGGCGGCGCGTGGCGCACCTGCGGAGCATCGGTCTGCTCGAAGGAGCCGCGGCGGCGCCTGCCGCGGTCCCGGAGCGCCTCGGCGACTTCCGGATCGTGCGGCCGCTCGGCGGCGGCGGCATGGGCGTGGTCTACCTCGCGGTGCAGGAGGGGCTCGGTCGCGAGGTGGCGCTCAAGATCATCCGGCCGGATCAACTCTACTTCCCCGGCACCCGCGAGCGGTTTCGGCGCGAGGTCGAGACGATCGCACGCCTCGCGCACCCCGGGATCGTCCCGATCCACACGGTCGGCGAGGAGGACGGCGTCCCGTACTTCGCGATGGAGCGGATCCGCGGCCGCTCGCTGCACGAGGCGCTCCGTGCGCTCGCCGGACGGGCGCCGGCCCGGTTGTCGGGACAGGACCTCGCGCGTGTGGTTCGCGGTGGGGAGGACGAGCCCGGAGCGGCCGAGCACGCCGCCGCCCCGGGGTGGCAGGGGTCGTACGAGTCCGTCTGCCTCCGGATCGTCCGGCAGATCGCCGACGCCCTCGAGCACGCCCACGCGAACGGCGTGCTCCATCGCGACGTGAAGCCTTCGAACGTCATGCTGACCGTACGCGGCGACGCGCTCCTCGTCGACTTCGGGCTCGCGTCGGCGTCGGCGTCGGGGTCGAACCGTCTCACCCGCACCGGAACCCACCTCGGCTCGCTCCACTACATGTCACCGGAGCAGGCGAGCACCGCGCACGCCGAGCTGACCGCGCGCAGCGACGTCTACTCGCTCGGCGTCACGCTCTACGAGATGTTGACGCTGCTTCCACCGTACACCGGCGACTCGCCGCACGAGATCCTGCTGCGCGCCGGGGAGGGCCGGCCCACGCCGATCCGCCTGCAGAATCCGGCCGTGGCGTGGGAGACCGAGACCGTCGTCTTGAAGGCGATCGATCCGGACCCGGCGCGGCGCTATCCGAGCGCGCGCGCGTTCGCTCGGGACCTGCAGAACGTCCTCGAGCGCCGCCCGATCGCCGCGCGTCGTGCCGGCGTCCTGCTGCGCGGGCGCCGCTTCATGCAGCGCCACCCGGCGGCCACGACCGCGATCGCGCTCGCGATCCTCCTCGTGACGGGGGGGCCGGCCGCGCTCTACGTCCAGGAGCGCGGCGCCCGCGTCCGCATCGAGGAGAAGAGCCGTCTTGCGGAGGAGAACTTCGCCAAGGCGCTCGAGGCCGTCGATGCGATGCTCGCCGACGTCGGAGACGTGCAGCTCCGCCACGTTCCGCAGATGGAGACGGTGCGACGGCGTCTCGTCGAGAAGGCGTTGGCCTTCTACCAGGGATTCCTCGCGCGCCGGTCCGACGACGTCGGACTGCGTCGCCGGCACGCGCGGGTCCTGGAGCGCGTGGGGATGCTGCACTATCTGCTGGGCGAATCCGCTCCCGCCGAGCGATCGTTCGACGAAGCGCTGCGTGAATTGGAGCAGCTCGCCCGCGAGGTCCCCGGCGATCGTTGGGTCGACATGGAGTGGGCGATCTGCCGGCGCAGCCTGGCCGCCGTCTTCGAGCGCGAGGGACGCTACGACGAGGCGATCACCGCCGCGCGCGACGCGGCGGAGAGGCTCGAGATCCTCGCGCGCCAACCCGACGCCTCCGATGCCGAGCGCGAAGAGTTCGTGGAGTCGCTTCTCTCGGTCGGAGTGCTGCTCCGTGACGTCGATCCGCCCGCGGCGGAAGAGGCGCTCCGCGCCGCCCGGCCGGTGATCGACCACTTCCTCGCGGAGCGACCGGACCACTTGCCGGTGAGAGAACGTCTCGTGCGTCTCCACAACACGCTCGGCGTGGTCCTCGAACGGCGCGGACGTCTCGCCGAGGCGGCCGAGTCGTATCGGCGCGCCGTCGAGCCCTGCGAGGCGCTGGTCGCCGCCCGGCCCGAGGAGCAGGAGTTTCGCGCGCAGCTCGCGTCGGTGCTCCTGAACCTCGCGTCGTTGACCTTCGAGTCGGACCCGGAAGCGGAAGCGTTTCTCCGGCGGTCGATCGACCTCTCCCGCGCTCTCGCGCGGGACTTCCCGTCGGTGCCGGACCACGGCCGACGCCTCGCGCAATCGTCGCTCAACCATGCGTACCTGATCTCCGCCGATCCCGATCGTCGCGCCGAGGTGACGGCGGCGTACGACGAGGGCATCGCGCAGCTCCGGCGGCTCGTCGAGGCGTACCCGACCGTGATCGCGTATCGGGACGATCTCGCGCTTGGGCTCGACAACCGCGGCCAGTTCGAGCGACGCCGTGGCGATTTCGACGAAGGGATCGTGTTCGCCGAGGAGGCGGTCCGGCTGCGGCGGGAGATCGTCGCGACCGCGCCGGACGAGCCGTGGACCCGCCACCGTCTCGGCGGGGCGCTGCACAACCTCGCGATCATCGTGAAGGAACAGGGGCTCGCCGAGCGAGCGCTCGAGTGGTTGGAAGAGGCCGCGGCCGAGCAGGAGGCGGCGCTCCTCTCCCTCCCCGAGAACCCGGACGTGCTGCGATTCCTGAGGTACCACCTGTACAGCGCCGCCGACGCGCTGTGGCGGCTCGACCATCTCGAGAGCGCCGCGGAGAGGATCGAGGAGGTGCTCGCGCGCGGGCCCGACGACGTCTGGTGTCGCAAGAGCGCGGCCGGGCTCTACGCGCGCCTCGCCGCTTCGATCGAGGAGGATCCGGAACGTTCCGCGAGGGAACGGGAGGAGACGGCCGCCCGCTGGCGAGCCCGCGCCCTCGAACACCTGGATCGGTTGATCGACCTCGGGTTCGAGGACGTGAAGCTGCTGCGCACGGACTCGGACTACTCCGCCCTCAGTACGTTGCCGGGTTTCGAGGAGCGGGTGGCGCGGGTCGCGGCGAGCGGGACTTGAGTACGGGGTCGGGCGGGCGGAGCGGGTCGATCGGGCCGCGTTCGCTCGAACAGTCCTCGCTCGGGGTGCGGGCGAAGGGGTTGCGTTGGGGAGCTTTGGTGGGGTGGTGCGTGGGCGGCTCGCTGCGGAACTCGCTCGGCGCGGCCCGATCGACCCGCTCCGCCCGCC
>CAZYQW010000003.1:0-31193 GCA_964649825.1 uncultured Phycisphaeraceae bacterium
CCCCCCGGCCCCCCGGGCCCCCGGGCCCCCGGGCCCCCCGGGCCCTACCCCTGACTCCCGTTCCACGACGCAAGAAACTGCGTCCGATCCGCCTTGCTCACCACCCCATTCCCCGTGAAATCCGCCGCCAAAGACCCCGCGTTGTAGGCAGAAAGAAACGCCGTCCGATCCGCCAGGTCCACCTGGCCATCGGCGTTGTAGTCCGCCTCGTGGAAGAACTCCACCGACGTGTTCAGCACGCACGTCGAATCGTCGTCCGTCCCATACGTCCCGAACGCCCCGCAGTTCCCCTCCCCGCTCAGCTCGTAGCTCCCGACCTGCAGCCACGTCGTCGTGCCGATTCCTCCGTCATCGTCCCCGAACACCTGCAGCGACAGGATCGACCCCGAGGCGCCGACCTTTCGCAGCGACGCCAGTGCCCACGAGTAGTCGTCGTAGCAGAACGCCTCGAACGAGGCCTTGACGCGCACGCGGGTGGACGCCGTGAAGTCGACGTCGATTCGTCCGACCGTCGAGCAATCCGCCTGGTAGACGCCCGTATCGAGGCACGAAGCGTACAGGTCGAACGACGCAACCAGCGCGTCCGTGGCGAGCTCGGACTCGATCGTGCCGCTGCCGGTTCCGACGTGACCTCCGTACCATTCGTCGAGGTCGACGTAGACCGAGGCGTCGAACACGCCGGTCGTGTCGCTGTTCTCGGCGGAGTCGATGTCGCCCCCGTAGAAGTCCCAGTCGTAGCCGAACGCCTGCGTCTCGACCGATCGGGATGCCGACGTCACGGTGACCGATTGCGCGCCGGCCGCGGCCGCGAACGAGAGCGTCAGACACACCAGGGAAATCTGCTTGATCATCTGAATCCTCCGAACAGGGTTGGGATGAGGCTCCGAGGCTTCCCGAGGACGGTCCCGGTTCCACGAAGCGGAACACGACGATCGCGCGGCCGACTCAAGGCCGGACAGAGGAGACGTAAGGATCGAGTTGATCCTCCGCGTGCGCGTTCGTTCGGTCGCGGCGGAGCGATCCTCGGGATTTCGCGTGACGCGGCGCCGGAGATCCCGATCTGGACGATGACGCCACTCGCCCCATCGATCCACAAGACCGTGGCGAGCCCACCCGTGGAGGTTTCCGATGTCCATCCTCGTCCGAACATTGGCCGTGTCGATCGTCGCTCTGCTGCATCCGACGGGTTTCGGCCAGGGATTGTTCCGTTCGCACCTCGGTGCCGCTGGCGATCGCCTCGGCGTCGGCATCGCCTCGATCGGCGACATCGACGGCGACGGCCGAGACGACTACGCGGTCGGCTCGCCCTTCGAGCTCGTGAACAACGGCGCCGCGTCGGGCGTGCTCCGCGTCCACTCCGGCGCGACCGGACTGGTGCTGCGCGAGTTCCACTCCGACGGCCATGACTGGCTCGGGTGGGCGGCGGACGGCGCCGGCGACGTCGACCTCGACGGCGTGCCCGACGTCGTCGTCGGCGCGCCGTTCTTCAGCAGCGCGACGCTCACCGCGATCGGCATGGCCCGCGTCTATTCCGGCCAAACCGGGGCGTTGCGGTTCACCGTCGTCGGCGAGAAGGCGTTCAACGAGCTCGGTTCGGGCGTGGCCGGCGTCGGCGACGTGAACCTCGATGGCCGTGACGACGTCGCCATCTTCATCCCCCGGACGTTCTCCGAGAGCGGCGTCTATCCGAGCACGACGCCCGGCCAGGTGAACGTCGTCTCCGGTGCCGACGGCGCCGTGCTTCACGCGTGGACCGGCACGGCCGGGGCCGACGCGTTCGGCACCCCCGAGGCGGCCGGCGACGTGAACGGGGACGGTCATCCCGACGTGGTGATCGGAGCATGGGGCCCCGAGGCCGGAGGGGTCGGGAACGCATGGGTCTTCTCGGGCAACGACGGCAGCGTCCTGCATCACAAGCAGGGCACCTACCCCGGCCAAAACTTCGGTTTCGGCGTCGCCGGCGTCGGCGACGTGGACGGCGACGGCCGCCCGGACTTCGCCGTCTCCGCTCCCGGCTGGGACGCGGTGCTTGCCGGCTGGCCGGTCACTGGCGAAGTCTTCATCTACTCCGGCGCGACCGGCGCCGAGCTGCGCGTGCTCGCCGGCCTCGCGCCCCGCGACCTGTTCGGCTCCTGGCTCGCGGACCTCGGCGACGCGAACGGCGATGGCATCTCCGAGCTCGTCGTCGCCTCGTCGCCGTTCCTTCCGTCGACCGGAATCTACTCGCACGGCTCGGCGCGCGTCTTCTCCCTCGCGACCGGCGAAACGCTCCACGACTTCGCCGTCCCCGGGGCGACGCCGTACGACATCACCACGGTCGTCGCCGCGGCCGGTGACGTGAACGGCGACGGGTTCCGCGACCTCCTCGTCGGCGCGCACGTCGCGGACGATCAGGGCTACGAGGCCGGTCGCGTCGACGTCCTCTGGATCGGCAACGCGGCGTGCGGAACGTTCCAATCGTACGGCGCTCCGTGCGGGAACCCGGCCGGCGTGACCCCGTCCCTGTCGATGGACGGCTGCGCGACCGCGGGCGGGTTCATCGACCTCGAGATCTCGAACGGTCCGCCCGGCGCGCTCGCGTTCCTCGCGCTCGGTCTCGGCCAGACGTCGGTTCCGATCGGGGCCGGCTGCTCCTGGTACCTGAGCCCGACCCTCCCCTCGCTGTTCGGACCGCTCCCCCTCCAAGGGCCCGGTCCCGGCCAAGGGTCGTTCCACCTCAACGCGATGATCCCCCTCGGCGCACCCGCCGCCGTGATCACCCACCAAGTGCTGGTCGCCGACGCGACGGCTCCACTCGGGTTCACGACGACGAACGCCGTCAAGGAGACCATCCAGTAGCACCCGGCTTTCGAGCCGCACCGGGAGAGGGCGGGGGACGTCGGTAGGCGTCTGCTCGGCCGCGCCCCCGACGCGCTCTACTTCCACGTGCGCGAGCTGGTCCGCGTCGGCCTCGTCGTCCAGACCGGCCGAGAGAAGATCGGTCGCCACGCCTTCGCCGTCTACGACACCATCGGGCGGCCGCTGCGCATCGACCGCAGGAGGGCGCACGGCTCACCGCACATGACGAAGGTCGCGGGCGGCATCCTCCGCCTCGCCCAGCGTGACTATGCGCGCTCGCAGAAGGACCGCGCCGTGGTGCTCGACGGCCCGGGTCGCAACCTGTGGGTGGCACGCGCTCAGGGCTGGCTGACCGACGCCGAGCTCGCCGCGGTGAACGAGCGGTCGTCGTCGACTCCCGCATCGCCGGCAACGTCGGTGCCGAGACCCTCCGCACGTTCGTGCTCGTCACCGATTACCAGCGTTCCCGCATCGCGTTCCAACCCCGCCCGGCCGGCTCATCCGAGGACCGCGGGGCTGAAGCGGGGAGCACGGAAGGCGCGGATCGCTGAAGGCCGCGCCTTCGGCCGCCGCGACGCGACTCGCTCAGGACGCGACGAACGCCACGCTCTCGCGGGTCGTGTCGCCGAGAAGGAGACGGCGCGACAGCACGCGGGCGATCCCGTCGAGCGACGGCAAGAGCGCGGCGACGTCGCCGGGTAGGAGGGCTTGCGATCCGTCCGAGCGCGCCTCGGCCGGGCGGTCGTGGACCTCGAGCATGACCCCGTCCGCGCCCGCGGCGACCGCGGCACGGCTGAGCGCGGGCACCAGGTCCGCACGGCCGGCCGCGTGGCTCGGATCGATGACCACCGGAAGGTGCGAGAGCTCCTTCAGCACAGGGATGGCGGAGATGTCGAGCGAGTTGCGCGTGCGCGGCTCGAACGTACGGATGCCGCGCTCGCAGAGGATAACCCGCTCGTTCCCGCCGGACAGGAGGTACTCGGCCGCGGCCAGGAACTCGTCGTACGTGGCGGACATGCCGCGCTTCAGCAGCACCGGCCGATCGACCTGCGCGAGCTCCTTCAGCAGAGCGAAGTTCTGCATGCTGCGCGAGCCGACTTGCAGGAGGTCGACGAGGCCGGCCGCGGCTTCGACGACGCGCTCGCTGAGGACCTCGGACACGACGATCATGTCGAACCGGTCGGCCGCCTCCCGAAGCAGTCGATAGCCGTCGACGCCGAGGCCTTGGAAAGCGTACGGCGACGTGCGGGGCTTGAACGCGCCGCCCCGGAGCACGCGAACGCCGAGCCCGGCGAGCGACTCGGCGATCCGCCCGACCTGCTCTCGGGTCTCGACCGCGCACGGTCCGGCCATCACCACGATCCGATCGCCGCCGAATTCGACGTCTCCGATCCGGATGCGCGTCCGCCCGGCCGCGTCGGGGCATCGCTCTCGCGACGCCAACGGGTAGGGGCTGGAGGGGCCGGATCGATGGGAGGACGACTCGGAACGGCTCACCGGGCGTGAAAACCTCTGGATCGACACAGAACGGGTCATGATAGCGAGTAAAGTGTCGGTTTCGCTCGACCCGACGATGAGGAATCCGAGTGAAACTGACCGTCCAGGGAGACGAACTCTCCCCGACCGCCTCCCCCACCGTCCCGACCATCCCGACCATCTTGGAGTCCGACGAGGACAACGTCGTGCTGGGCCGCCAACCCGCGCGCGGCCTCTGCGTGAACCACCCGACGGTGTCGCGTGAGCACGCGCGCATCTTCCGGCGCGGCACGGAGTTCCAGGTCGCCGACCTGAACTCGTCGAACGGGACGTTCGTGAACGGCACCAAGGTGACGCGCAGCCCGCTCCGAACGGGGGACACCCTGCGTCTGGGTTCGGTCGACCTCTTGTTCGAAGCGGACCGGGCCGACGCGGACGTTCCGGTTCCGCGCGGCGCGAGCGATGCGCCGGCGCCGGCGGACGACGACGACGGCATCCGGCTCGAGGATCCGAGCGGCGCCGACGACGAGATCCAACTCGAGGACCCGAACCCGATCGAGCAGACCCTCATCGCGATGCCGTCGCGAACGCCGGCGGCGCCCCCGCGGCCGGTCGCGTCGCGGCCCGCGGCGGGTCCGAAGCGGATCGCTTCGGTCGCGCTCGCTCGCGGCCGCGGCGGCGGCGGCGGCGGCGTCCTCAAGCAGGATCTCGCGCAGCAGTCGTTCGGGCAGAAGCTGCTCCTGACCATCTTCGCGCTCGCCATTGCCGCCGCCGTCTTCTTCGTCGTGCAGAAGATGACGGAGTCGGTCGTGCCGGAGGGAGGACTTCCACCGGCGATCGATGAGGGGATCGACCTAACCGACGAACCGGGCGGCGCGGCCGACGGCGGTTAGGAGCTCGGTGGTGGTCTCGCCGCTGTCCGCGGCCGCTCACGCCCAGGCGAGGGCCGCGGCGATCGCGGACGTCGCGGAGAGGACGGTCGCCTTGCGCGCGGGTCCCGCGCGAGGATCGGCGAGGATGAGGGCCGCTCCGCTCGCGGCGAGCAACCCCGGCCCAAGCGCGACGGCGTCAGCAGGGCCGAATCCGACCAGGACGAGTCCGAACGCGAGCCCGATCGCAAAGAGACCGACCCGGAGCGGCGCGCCGGCCGGGAGCGGTCGTTCCTCCTCGGGAACGAGCTCGATGATCTTTCCGCCGGGCGGCAGCGTCGCGTAGAAGCGCGGAGTCGGGGTGACGGCGTAGGAGACGAGAAGGAGCGGCACGCCGATGAAGATCGCGCCGATCGCGCCGGCGGCGCCCACGAGCGCGGCGACCGGATCGACGATCGATGGGTGCTGGCGCGCGAACAACGCCGCGCCCGCCGCGACCAGCGCGGACCCGCCGGCGTGCACGCCGACGCGCCGCACGCGCGGCTCGAAGAGGATCACGACGAGTGCGCCGAGCGTCCCGACGCCGAGCCCCGCGGCCCAGACGCTGGTGAACGAGACATCGGGTCGACTGGAAACGTCCGCGGTGGCCCAAGCCAAGACGGCGCCCGCACCGGCGCCGAACCCGAGCATCGCGAGGCTCGTCGGAAGTCCGTCCGTCCACGGCGCCGGCGGTGGGGTCGGGGTCGACACCTCGCGCGCGCTCGAGGTCCCGACGACAGCGATCAACACGAGGACGAGGACGCCGAGGACCCCGAGCGGTGAAACCACGTCCACCGCGTGCAGCAGCGGGCCCATGACGAGACCCACGACGGCAAGGCCGAACACGTGGATGCGCCGCGTCCGCAGAACTCCGGCGTAGAGCGTCAGCCGCCACAGCAGGCGCCCGCCGGCGAACGCGGCCGGTACGACGACCAACGTCCGCAGGAGGGCGCCGAGCGCGGCAGGTGCGACGAGCGTCCCGAGGGCGACGGAGGCGGCGGTCAACGCGGCGAAGCAAAGCGAGTCCCGCCAGGTCGCGAACGGTTGACGCAGGGGCTGCCCCGAGGGGTCCGACGTGCGGCGATTCCGGGGACCGAGGAGGCCGAATCCGACCGCCGCGACGAACGCGGCCAACCGTCCGGGATCACCGTTCGAGTCGAACAGCCCGAGCAGGATGCACGCGGCGAGCGAGATCGACGCACCCTCGAGCCAAGCCAGCACCGACAGCAGCATGGCGCGGGATGTTAGCGACGCCGGAGCTCCTGACCAACTTCGTCATGCACGTCGCGGAGTTTGCGCGCCGCGGCCTCCCAAGTGAACGCCCGCGCGCGTTGTCGACCGAGCGATCGCAGGCGCTCCGCCGCCGCCGGGTCGTCGAGCACGCGCTCGAGCGCCTTGGCGAAGGCATCGGCGTCGGGGGGGACCACGAACGCGGCGTCTCCGACGATCTCGGGGAGCGCTCCCCGGTTCGCGGCCACCACCGGGCAGCCGAGGAGCATCGCTTCGAGCGGCACGATGCCGAACCCTTCGACGAGCGACGGGATCGCCAGCGCCGACGCCTCGTGAAGCGCAGCCGCGCGTTCGTCGTCGTCGAGCGGCCCCGTGAACGTGACGTCGACCACCGGCTCCAGCCCCGCGACCGCGCGCAGCCGCTTCGCCTCGCCGCGGTCCTGCCCCGCGATCACGAGCGACGCTCGCCGTCCGCGATCGCGGGCGCCGAGCGCGCGCATCGCCTCGATCAGAACGCCCAGGTTCTTGCGCCGCTCCAGGTGGCCGAGCGCGAGGACGAAGCGCCCCTCGAGTCGAAACCTGACGCGGAACGCGTCGATCGCGGAGGCGGCCGGTGGAACGACGCGCGGGTCGGGAGCGTTCGGGACGACGCGTACGCGGGTTCCGTCCATCCCAAGCCGACTCGTCACCTCCGCCGCCGTGTGCTCGGACACCGCGATCACCCGGTCCACGCGGCCGAGCGCGGCGGGGAGGAGGCGCCGCGCGTAGAACGCGCGCGCGCCGCCGCCGGTGGCGACGTCGAGGGCACGCAAGTCGTGGAGAGTCAGGAGCAGCCGCGGTCCGAGCGCGGGAGGGAGGGGGAGCGTCTCGGCCTGGATCACGTCGGCGGGAACGCGGCGGAGGCGTTCACGCCAGAGCGAACGCCCCGTCGCGAGTCGACGCGCGGCCGACGGCGGCGGGGGGACGGCGACGCTCTCGACGCCGGCGCCGAGCTCGTGCGCCACGCCCGACGCGTCCGTGCAGAGCACGACGAGATCGTGCCGATCGGCGAGCGTCGCGTACGCGCGCAAGAGGTGGATCAAGCGGGTACGTGCCCCCGACGGTTCCGCGCCGATCGACGAACCGTCCACGAGGACGCGCACCGTCACTCCTCGGCCAGCTCGCGGTACAGCGCGAGGTAGCGCTCCGCGGCGCGTTCCCAGGTGAACTTCTTCACGTGGCGCTCGCCCTTCCTCCGCAGCTTCGCCGCGAGCGCGTCGTCGGAGAGCAGCCGCACGATCGCGTCCCTCAGCGCGTCGGGCTCGTCGGGCGGAAACGTCAACGCCGCGTCGC
The DNA here is from genome assembly GCA_964649825.1 of uncultured Phycisphaeraceae bacterium. GTDB lineage: Bacteria > Planctomycetota > B15-G4 > B15-G4 > JADJEK01 > CAZYQW01. The sequence goes on from CAZYQW010000003.1 coordinate 7,785, forward strand.
CGACGACCTCGGGGATCGCGCCGCCGGACGACGTGATCACCGGCGTTCCGCACGCCATCGCCTCGAGCGGGGGGAGACCGAACCCCTCGAACAGGGACGGGTAGATCACGGCGGACGCGAGCCGGTAGAACGCGACGAGGTCGTCGTCGGTCACGTAGCCCGGCAGGAAGACGCGTCCCTCGAGCTCTTTCGCGCGCACGAGCTCCTCGAACTCGGGCCAGACGGTGGTGCGGATGCCGGCCAGCACGAGGACGTACTCGCTCCGGTACGGTTCCTCGAGCTCCTTGAAGACCTCGAGGAGCGCGCGCAGGTTCTTCTTGCGCCGCAGCGTGCCGACGAAGAAGAGAAAGCGTTTGTCCGGGACGTTGTAGCGCGCGAGGAACGCGCCGCGCTCCGGAAGCTGGCCCCGCTCCAGGAAGCGGGCGTCGACGCCGTGGGGAATCACCTCGACCTTCTGCTCGGCGTCGGGATAGAGCGCGAGGACGTTCTGCCGCGTCCGCTCGGACACCGCGACGATGCGCGACGCGTAGCGGACGTTCAAGAACAGCCAGACGCGATGCCCGCGCTTCACGACCTCGCCGGCCGACGCGCGCACGTCACGCTCGACCCACGGCAACTCGTGAACGGTCGCGATCTTCTTCGCCTTGCCGAGGACCGGCGTCGCGGACACGGGCGAGTGAAAGACGTCGATCCGCTCGCGTGCGAGGAGCGGCGGGACGAACCGCTCGCGCCAGAGGTACGGCGAGCCGTCCTTCACGGCCTCGACGTAGCGAAAGTTCGGCGGAAGGTCGATTCCGACGTCGACGCCCTTCCGGCTGATCAGGAGATACTCGTTCTCGGAGTCGCTCCGCGCCAGCGCCGCGATGAGCGACCGCTGCACGCGCTCGACGCCGGTCACGTACGGCGTCTCCTGTATCGAAACGTCCACGGCGATTCTCATCGTCTGCATGTAAGAGATCCGGACGCATCACGTCACGCGTGGAGATTCTCCATCCATCACCCGGCGGTAGAGTTCGACATGCGCGCGGGCCGAGTCCTTCCATCGGAATCGCTCGGCGCGGAGCCGACCGGCCCGGCCGAGCCGTTCGCGCCGCGCGGGGTCGTCGGCCAGGATCGCCAGGGCCTCCGCGATCTCGTCGACCGAACGCCCATCCACGTAGAAGACGGCGTCGCCGCCGACCTCGCCGAGCGCCCCTCCGCGGGTCGTGATCGTGGGCGTGCCGCGCGCCATCGATTCGAGAGCCGGCAGCCCGAACCCCTCGTACAGCGATGGATACGCGTGGATCTCGGCGCGATCGTAGAGCCCCGGGAGGAAGCGGTCGGGGACGTCGTCGAGATGCGCGACGCGCTCGCCGGCCGCGAGCTCCTTCAGCCGTTCGCGCACGTCCTCGCACAGCCATCCGTAGCGACCGACCACGACGAGCTGGTGCGGATGCTTCTTCCCGAAGAGCTCGAACGCGGCCAGCAACCGCCGGTGGTTCTTGCGCGGCTCGATCGTCCCGACCGCCAGCACGAAGGGACGCCGCACGCGGTGCCGCTCGAGAAGCCGATCGACCTCGTCGTCTCCGGCCGCGTCCAAAGGCTCGAGCATGTGATCGACCGCGTGCGGGATGCAAGCGACGCGTTCGAGCGGAAGTCCATACCGCTCGAGGACGCGCCGCCGCGTCTCCTCGGATGGAGTGATCACCGCGCGAACCCGCGGCAGCGCGGCGCGCATCCGCGCGCGGATCGCCCGGCCGAACTCGGGCGCGTGGAAGCTCTCATCGATCTCGAAGGCGAGATCATGCAGCGTGACGACCTGGGGCGCGCACCGAACGGGCGGGAAGACGAGGTCGGTGTGGTGGAAGAGGTCGATCCGGCCGATCCGGTTCTCGACGCCGAAGCCCGCGCGGCCGAGGAGCTGGAAGAGCCGACCCGGGATCCGCGCCCGCGCGAGGGTGGTGCGGCTCGCGCGGGCGATCGCGAGCGTCTCCACGTCGACCGGAGGCCGCCAGGAGTCCGCGTAGAGCGCGAGCTCCAGGTCCTCCCGGCCGAGCGCTTGCTCGGCGCGGACCAGCTCGCGCACGTAGCGACCGACGCCGGTGCGCGTGAAGAGGGCGGGTCGAAAGTCGATCCCGATCCTCATCCGAGCTCCTCCTCGTCGACGCCGAGGCGGAACGGCCAGACCCGAAGCACGAGGGCGGCGGCGATCGAGACCACGACGACCAGCGCAATGCGCGACGCCAGCGATCCCGCCGGCATCAGGACGAGGAGCGCCCCGACGAGGACGATCAGCAACGCCGCCGGCCCGAAGAGCTCCCTCGATACGCCGGTCACGCCCACGAGGCGGCGGAGCCGGACGACCGACGCGATCAAGACCGTCGCCTCCGTCACGAGCGTCGTCGCTGCCGCGCCGATCGGTCCGAATGGCGGGATCACGATCAGGTTCAACCCGACGTTCAAAGCCGCCGAAAGGACGGTGATGCGTGCCCACGTCGCCGCGTGTCCCGCCGCGATCAGCGCCGTGACGTGCGGGCTGGTGACGAACACGCAGAGCATGGCGAACGCCACCACCTGAAGCGTCGGCGCTGCCCCGCGGTACCGCTCGCCGAACACGAGCGCGAGGAGATCCGGCGCGAGGCCGACGAGCCCGCCCGTCGCGACCGCCCCGAGGAACGCCATGTAGAACGTGCTCCTCTCCACCGCTCGCGCCAGGAGCTCGCGGCCGGCGCCGTGGCAGCGCGTGAGGACGGGGAAGATCACCTGACCGAACAAGAGCGGCACCATGATCCCGAACGTCATCAGGCGGTACGCGACCGCGTACTGCGCGACCTCTTCGGGCCCGCGGAGCGGTCGGAGCATGATCGTGTCGATGTAGAAGTAGATCGCCGACGCGACGGCCGAGATGCCGAGCGGCAGCGATTCGCGCACGAGCCGCCCCAGAATCGCCCGGTCGACGCGAACCGTCAGGTCGCACCGCCGGCACGCGGCGAGGAAGAGGAAGACGTTCTGCGTGGTCAGTCCGATCGCCCATGCGATCAGGTACGGCGCGGCGGTCTCGACCCCGCCGAGCGCGAGCCCGACGCCGGCCCCGAGAAAGACCGAGTACCCGACGCAGACCGAACGCGCGGGGACGCGGAAGTCCACGTCGACCTCGAACGCGAGGGACGCCGACGCCAGCGCGTGGGTCACCGTGTGAAGCGACGCCAATACGATCAGCCAACGGGCGGCCCCGACCTCCGAGAACACCGCCACCGCGCCGATCACGAGGAACGCAAGGAGCCCGGCGCGTGCCTTGAACTGGAGCGCGGCCCGCAGCACCTCCTCGCGCCCCGCCTCACCCGCCGCGACCATTCGGATGGCGGCACGGTTCACTCCGAAGTCGACGAGCGCCATCGCGAGCAGGAAGAACGTCAGGTAGAACTGGAACCGCCCGTACTCCGCTTCCGGAAGCACGCGCGCGAGCAGCACGGCCGTCACCACGAACGTGGAGACGGCCGAGAAGAGCCGCGCGCCGATCTGGAGGACGGCGCCGCGCCCTACGCGTCGAGACAAAGTCATTCCGCGCGAGCCTACCCGAGCGCGCGGCAAGTCACGGACGGGTCACGGATCGTCACGGGCGGCTGACGCGACGATCCACCGTCATCGCGTGAGATCGAGCCGGACCTCGACGTGTCCCTCCCGCTCTTTGAAGTCACGGTCGAAACCCATGCTCTCCGCCAAGTGCAGCATCCGGCGGTTGTCGGGCTGAACGAAGCCGATGAGCGTCGTCGTGCTCCTCCCGCGGCAGTAGTCGATCATCTTCTCCAGAAGGCGCCGTCCGACGCCGTGCCCCGCGACGTCGGACCGAACGACGACGGCGAACTCGGCCTCGCGGTTGCTCGGGCTCTGGATCGCGCGAATGACGCCGAGCTCCCGTCGATCAACGTCGGACAGGTCGATCGCCACGAAGGCCATCTCGCGGTCGTAATCGATCTGGGTGTACCGAGCGAGCTCGGTGTGAGGCAGCTCGCGAACGTGATGGAAGAACCGAAAGCGCACGTCCTCCGGCGTCAGACTGCGAAACAGCTCGAGGTGCTGCGGTTCATCTTCGGGGCGAATCGGCCGCAAGAGGACTCGACGATCCGGCGGCAGCACGCATTCCTCCTCGAGCTCCGTCGGATACGGTCGGATCGCCAATCGACTCGAACCGGTCGCGGCCGACGCCGCCACTCGAACGCGCGCGTCGAGCGCCAGGACGCCGTCCGGGTCGGCGAGCAGGGGGTTGACGTCCAGCTCGATCACTTCGGGCAGATCGATCAGCAGTTGAGACACCCCGACCAGCGCCCGCGCGATTGCGTCGTGATCCGCGGCCGGGCGTCCGCGGTAGCCCTCGAGCAGCGCCGAGACTCGGGTTCGCCCGACGAGCTCGAGCGCGAGAGCGAGGTTCAGGGGCGGCAGCGCGACGGCACGGTCGCGGAGGATCTCCACCGCGATCCCACCCTGCCCGAACAGGACGAACGGACCGAAGATCGGATCGACCGCCGCGCCGACCAGAAGCTCCTGCGCGTTCGGAAGACGCGCCATCCGCTGCACGGAGAACCCGCCCAGGCTCGCGCCGGGGCGCAGCTCGAGCAGCCTCGACCTCATCGCGGCGGCGGCCTCGGCGACGGCTTCCCGCGTACCGAGGTCGAGCGCGACTCCGCCGACGTCCGTCTTGTGAAGGACGTCCGGCGAGAGGATCTTGAGCGCGACGGGAAACCCCAACTCGGCGGCCCGTGCGGCCGCCTCCTCCGGGTCGCGCGCGGTTCCCGACTCGACGCCCCGGATCCCGTACGCGGAGAGGAGGGAGGTCGCCTCCGGCGCGCTCAACCACTCTCGCCCCTGGGCCAGCGCCTCGTGGACGATTCTTCGCCCGCGCTCGGGAGCCGCCCGGAACTCGTCCGGCATCGAGGGCGGGGTCTGCATCAGGAGCTCGCCGCTCGCGCGATGCCGGACCATGTGGAGGAACGCTCGCACCGCGTGTCCGGGCGTGTCGTAGGTCGCCACGCGCTCCTCCGTGAACAACGCGCTCGCGCTCCGAATCGAGGCGCCTCCGAGCCAGCTCGTCAGCAATGGACGACCCAACGACTTCGCGACGTCGATGACGGCCCGCGCCACGTCCGCGCTCGGTGCGACGGCGGTGGGAGCGTAGAGGACGAGCACCGCGTCGACGCTCTCGTCTTGCGCGATGATCTCGAGCGCGCGTGCGAACCGCTCGGCCGGCGCGTCGCCGATGATGTCGACCGGATTGGCGCGAGACCAGTTCGGAGGGAGGACGTCGTCCAATCGGGCCATCGTCTGGTCCGACAGCGTCGCGAGTCGCCCCCCGCCCGCGATCAGGGCGTCGGTCGCCATCACCCCCGGCCCACCGCCGTTGGTCAGGATCGCGAGTCGACTCCCTCCCACCGCGCCGCCGCGCTCCAACGTCTCGACGGCGTCGAACAGCTCGTCGAGCTCGGTCACGCGCAGCACTCCGGCGCGGCGCAGTGCGTACTCGTACACGTCGTCGGACCCAGCCAGCGCACGCGTGTGGGACGCGGCCGCACGCTCTCCTTCCTCCACGCGTCCGGCCTTGATCGCGACGATCGGCTTGTTGCGGGAAGAGGCGCGCGCCGCGGACAGGAACTTGCGCGCGTGCTGGACCGATTCGATGTACAGCAGGATCGCGCGCGTCATCGGGTCGCCCCCGATGTAGTCGATCACGTCGCCGAAGTCGACGTCGAGGGAGTCGCCCAGCGAGACGAAGTAGGAGAACCCGATCGCCCGGGAGCGCGCCCAGTCGAGGACGGCGGTGCAGATCGCGCCGGACTGCGACACGAACGCCATCCGTCCCGGCAAAGCGGGCTGGTGGGCGAAGCTCGCGTTCAGTCCGAGATGCGGCGCGAGCATGCCGACGCAGTTGGGCCCGAGGACGCGAAGGCCGTGGGGTCGGCAGATCTCCAGGAGCGCCTGATCGCAAGGCCGGTTCCGCTCGTCCCGCTCGCGATGCAAGCCGGCGGTGAGGACGACAGCCGCCCGTGTGCCCCGCTCCGCGAGTCGGGCCGCGATCCCCGGAACGGCGGCCGGCGGAGTGCAGATCACGGCGAGATCCGGAACGATAGGAAGACTCGCGACGTCCGGGTAGGCAAGCACGCCCGCGACCGACTGGTACTTCGGATTGACCGGCATGACCGGTCCCTCGAACCCTCCCTCCATCAGGTTCCGCATCACCACCGATCCGACCCGCCCCGGCGTCCGCGACGCACCGACGACCGCCACTGACGATGGACGAAACAGGTGGTCGAGGTTGTGGAGACTCATCGATGCTCACTGGTCCCGTGGCCGACGCGACCCGCGCTCGCTCGAACTCGTTCGGCTCGCCCGCGCCGGCGCGCCCCGACGGATCCTACGCGAACCCACTCGATCCACACCCGTCCCCTGATCCCGTTCGATCGCTCCTCGCTGTCCGACAGCCGTAGCCATCCTCGAAAGGGCCAGGATCGGTGATCGGGTAGCGCGACTTGCCGCGTGGCCCCGGGAACGGGTCTGGGCGTCGTTCCTGACGACGCGGACAGGAGGAAACGATCCGCCGCGTCCTCGCCTACGTCCTCAACAACGTCCGCCGCCATCGCGTCAAGCTCCCCTGGCCCGTCGATCTCTTCTCCTCCGCCCCCTGGTTCAACGGCTGGTCCAACGGCCACCGCTACACCGACCTCGTCCCCGACGTCCCTCGTCCCGTCACCGACACCCGCGTCTTCGACCTCTTGCTCGGCTGGCGCCGCTTCCGCCTCATCGATCCATCCGAGATCCCCGGCCCGACCATCCCGCCCGAAGGCCTCCCACCCTGACCCTCTGCCCGCCCGGTCTCTCCCCCGTCCCCGTTCCACGCGGTATCACTCTGGAGATCTCTCCGTCCCTGCTCCCGCGTACCACGTCGTCCCTCCTGTCCGCGTCGTCAGGAATCGACGCCCAGACTCGTGGCCGCGACCACGCGGCGCGGGCTCGACCCACCACCGTCGAATTCGCGCACCAAGTTCCTCCCCCTTCCTAAGAGCAAGTCCCGCTACCCCATCACCCATCCTCCTCGCCCGAGTTCGACCTCCGCTCCCACCCCCGGCTCGAGCCGGGGGCGGACGGCGGCGGTCGTCATGTCCTTCCCCTCTTCCCTCTCGACACCTCACCCGGAGAAGAACACGAACTCCAGCCCGCGCGTCGCCGCGTACCCTCCGATCGCCGCGGGGTCGGCGACGAACGCCTGCAGGATCACGGGCAGCCCGTCCAACGCCGGATTCGATGGAACCGGCGAGACGAATGAGGCCCATCCTTCCCCCGGGCCAGCGCCCGGAAGCACGAACGGAATGAAGGCGAGGGAAGCGGTGGCCGCGAGGTGGAAGGGCACGCCGTTCACGTTCGTTCCCGGCGGCGAGATCGCGGTGTCGAGCGCGAGGAGCGTGAGCGCGCCGCCGAGGCCCTGGTCCATCGCGAAGGTCAGGTTCGGGTTGCCGAGCACCGGCGGTTCCACGGCGGTCCACACCGGAATGAAGCCGCCGGTCCCCGCGTTTCCCACGCGAAACTGATTCGGTACCCGGTTCGACTCCGCGTACAACGTGGGTCGATCGAACGGCGGCAGTTGAGCCGCCACCCGCGGGTCGGTCAGCGCTCCGCCGAGGAACGCGACGAGCGCGTTCTTCTCCTGCGGCGTAAGGCCGAGCGGGATGATGGCCGGATCCTGGTTGACGTGGAAGTCGCCGCCGCGGTCGTAGAAGTCGACCACGTCCATCAGCGTCGCCTTCGATCCGTTGTGGAAGTACGGTGCGCGCAGCCCGACGTTGCGGAGGGTCGGTGTCCGGAAGCGCCCGTTCTGCGGCGGATTGCCCGTGATGCCGCCCAGCCCCAGGTCCTCGAAGATCGGCCGGACGCCGATGTTGTGGAACAGGTTGTCCGTGAAGTTCGGCCCGCCGTGGCAGATGAAGCACCGGCCCGGGCCATTGAACACCTGACGCCCCTGCTGCTCCAGCGGAGTGAGCGCCGGCGGCATCGGCGGCTGATCGATCGGCGCCGCGTTCGCGATCAGGATCCGTTCATACGTCGCGATCGCCATGATGATGCGCGCTGGCGTGACCTGCGCCGAGCCGAACGCCTCGAGGAAGAGCTGCGGGTACGTCCTGCCCGCGATCCATGCGTCGAGAGCGCCAGGAACGCCCTCGGCGAGGACGAGCGGCGTTGCACCCTCGATCCGCGTCGCGACGTCGTTCCAATCGCGGCCGACGTGGCCCATCTCGCCGGTGCTCAACGGCGGCCCGGCCGCCTGCGACTCCAGCGCGGCGAGATCCGGCAGGATCGTGACTCCGGTCAGCGGGTCCTCGAACGACCCGTCGGCGCGGCCGTCCCAGAAGAGGCTCGGCGCGTACGCCGCGTTGATCATCGTCGGCGCCTTGCGGCCCGTCACCTGCGGGCGCAGGTCGAACGGCGCCTGATTCAGGTAGAACCCCGCGGCGTCGTTGAGCACGACGCCGGGCGAGCCGCGCACGTCGTCGTTGGTACCGAACTGCCCATCGAACCCCGGGTTCAACGAGATCGGACCGTTCGACTGCGAACGCGGATCCGACCCGCCGACGGCGGGGATGTGGCACGTGCCGCACGCGACCGTCCGAGTCGACGAGATCTGCTCGTCCCAGAACAGCACCTTGCCCAGGTTCACCTTCGCGGCGGTGATCGGGTTCCCCGCGGGAACCGGGGGAGGTGGCAACGGCGGGGGCGGCCCGGGCTGCGAGAGGGCGGAACTCGACCCGAGACAGGCGGCGATCACCGCGAGGGAGAGCGAAGCGCGCACGTTCGTCCTTTCCGGCCGCGACGGCGGCGGCCATGCGTATGCGTCCGCCCCGCCGCGGGCGGGAAGCGGACAAGGCGTGGGGCAACTGCGCCCAGGGATACCGCGTCGAACGTGAGAGGAGGGTGAGAGGCGGAACCCAAAACGGAACCTCCTGCGAAAAAAGAAGATGAGAGGACGATGAGAAACGCCCGCGGGGCGGCCGGGCGCGCGATCCGCGTCGTACACTTCGATCGCGGCTGCTCCCGCGATCGTCGGCGATTCCGGCGCGCGGCTCCGCTCCCGGCCGGGTGAAACGATGCGCGTCTTGGTCGTCGAGGACTTCAGCCCCCTGAGGAACGCCGTCGCGAAGGCGCTGCGCGAGGATGGCTACTCGGTCGACGCGACCGGTGACGGTCGGGACGGACTCCTCCGGGCGACATCCGAGACCTATGACGTCGTCCTCCTCGACCTCATGCTTCCCGGCCTCGACGGGCTCGAAGTGCTGAAGCGGCTGCGGGCGGACGGGCGCGACGGTCAGATCCTGATCCTCACCGCGAAGGACACGGTGGAGGATCGCGTCACCGGGCTCGATCTCGGCGCCGATGACTACCTCGTGAAGCCGTTCGCGATCGAGGAGATGCTTGCGCGCGTCCGTGCGCTCGTGCGCCGCGCGTACGCTCGCCGCGAGCCCGTCATCCGCGTCGGCCACGTCGAGATCCACCCCGCCGGTCAGACCGTGCGCGTCGCCGGAGAGCCGGTCGAGATGACCGCGAAGGAGTTCGCGCTCCTGCGCTACCTCGCGATGCGCACCGGCGAGGTCGTCACGCGGACCGAGATCTGGGAACACGTGTACGACGACCGCTCGCTCGCCACGAGCAACGTCGTCGACGTCTACATCGGCTACCTGCGCAAGAAGCTCGAACGTCCCGGGTGTCCCCGGCTGATCCACACCCGTCGCGGCGCGGGGTACGTCTTCACGGACGCCTCGCCGTGACGTCCCTGCGCTCGCGGCTGGTCATCTTCATCGCGGTCGGGATCACGGCGATCTTGACCGGTGGCGGCTACATGACGTACGACCGCGTCCGCGCGCGCGCGTGGCGCGAGCTCGACCGCGGCCTCGAGACCGTCGCTCGATCCATCGCGGCGAACGTCGGACACGCGATGGTGATCCACCGCAAGCAGCTTCGCCCACGACCGGACGACTGGCTCGACCCGATCCCGCTCGCCGACGATCTCACGATCTGGGTCCTGCGCCCCGACGGAGAGCCGATCGGGAGTCGCGGTCCGCACGCCGACGCCGATCCTCCTCCACTCGAGGTGACGGCGGAACCCTCGTTCGCGACGACGACGCTCGCGAGCGCCGCCGGGTCGCGCGTCGTCGCGCTTTCGTTTCGACCTCCGGCGCCCCGTGAGCTCGGACGCGGCCTGCCGGCGCGGTTCGGACGGCCGCTCTCCGAGCGTCTCGGCGAGCTCGCGCGGGATCGCCCGCCGCGCGACGGCGACGGCGCGGACGCGGACGAGGAGCCGGACCGCCGGCCGATCTCCTTGTACGTCGCCCGCGACGTCGGCGACCTCGAGGTCGGGCTCGCTCACCTCCGCGACCTCCTCACGATCACGTGGCTCGCGTCCGTGCTCGCGACGATCCTCATCGTCTCTTTCGTCGTACATCGAGGACTCGCCCCCGTGATCGACCTGCAGCAGCAGCTCGGCGAGCTCGACGAGAAGCGGCTCGACCATCGCGTAGCGGTGGCCGGCGCGCCGACCGAGATCACGCCCGTCATCGAGCAGTTGAACGTGCTGCTCGCGCGGCTCGAAGGGGCGTTCGAGCGCGAGAAGCGGTTCAACGCGCACGCGGCGCACGAGCTGCGGACCCCGCTCGCGGGGATCCGTGCGATCCTCGAGGTGTCGCTTGGCCGGGCACGCGCCCCCGACGAGCATCGCGAAGCGGAGCGCGAGTGCCTGGAGGTGACGATGCAGATGCAGGCGGTCGTCGAGAGCCTGCTCGATCTCGCGCGTCTCGAGTCGGGCGAACTCGCGATCGAGCGCGAGCCGGTCGCGCTCGCGGACCTCGTCGCGTCGGCGGTTCGGTCGTATCGGTCCGCGGCGTCGGAGCGGAACCTGTGCTTCGAGAACGCGGTCGACGCGAACGGCGTCGTCACGACGTCGCGACCGCTCGCGCGACGCGTGGTCGACAACGTGATCGAGAACGCCGTCTGCTACGCGGATCGAGCGACGGCGATCCGAGTGCGCTCGGGACAGGATGAGGACGCGGCCTGGCTCGCCGTCGAGAACGTGGCCACGGCGGCGCCGGCCGACCTCGCCGAACGCGCGTTCGACGCGTTCTGGCGGGCCGACGCGGCGCGCACCGAGACCGGCCAGCACGCCGGTCTCGGCCTCGCGCTCTGCCGCCGGATCCTCCGCGCGCTCGACGGGACGGTCGCCGCGACCTACGACGGCGCGCGCTTCACGGTTCGCATCCGCTGGCCGCGCCCGCCCGCCGCGGCAAACGACGGTCAGAGCGTCGCCGGACGGTAGCGCCCGAACACCCCCTCGAGCGCGGTGCAGATCTCGCCGATCGTGCAGTCGTGTTCGACCGCCGTCACGAGCCGAGGCATCAGATCGTCGTTGCCTGCCGCCGCGACCGTCAACTCCGCGAGCAGCTTCCGGACCGTCGCGTCGTCGCGACGCCGGCGCACCGCCTCGACGTCGGCGGTCCGCGCGTCGCGCAGACGGTCGTCGACGCGGAACGTTCGTGGCGCTTCCTCGGCGACCTGGTAGCGATTCACGCCGACGACGATCGTGTCGCCGCGCTCGACGGAGAGCTGGTGCTTGTAGGCCGCCTGATGGATCTCGCCCTGGATGAATCCCTGCTCGATCGCCGCCACGGAGCCTCCGAGCTCGTCGATCTTCTGCAGATAGGCTCGCGCCTCCTGCTCGAGCCGGTCGGTCAGCTCCTCGACGAACGGGGATCCACCGAGCGGATCGATGACATCGGCCACGCCCGACTCGTGAGCGATCACCTGCTGAGTCCGCAACGCGAGGATCGCCGACGCCTCGGTCGGAAGCGCGAGCGCCTCGTCCTTCGAATTCGTGTGCAGCGACTGCGTCCCGCCCAGCACGGCCGCGAGCGCCTGCAGCGTCACGCGCACGACGTTGACGTCCGGTTGCTGCGCCGTGAGCGTCGAGCCCGCGGTCTGCGTGTGGAACCGCAGGCGCATCGACTCGTCGTTCCTCGCGTCGAAACGCTCCTTCATGAGACGCGCCCAGAGCCGGCGCGCGGCGCGGAACTTCGCGACCTCCTCGAAGAAGTGGTTGTGGGAGTTGAAGAAAAACGAGAGCCGGCTCGCGAAGGCGTCGACGTCGAGACCGGCCGCGACGGCGCCTTCCACGTACGCGCAGCCGTTCGCGAGAGTGAACGCGATCTCCTGCACCGCCGTCGAGCCCGCCTCGCGCATGTGATAACCGGAGATCGAGATCGGGTTGAATCGCGGCAGCTCGCGCGCGCAGTAGCCGATCGTGTCGGTCACGATCCGCATCGCGGGACGGATCGGGAATCGGTACGTCCCGCGCGCGATGTACTCCTTCAGCACGTCGTTCTGGATGGTCCCGCGGAGCTCGCGAGGGTCGATACCGCGGCGCTTTGCAAGCGCGACCGTGAACGCGAGCAGCACGGCCGCCGTCGCGTTGATCGTCATCGAGATCGAGACCTCGTCGAGCGGGATCCCATCGAGGAGCCGGTCGAGGTCGTCGAGCGTCGCGATCGAGACCCCGACCTTGCCGACCTCGCCCTCGGCGAGCTCGTCGTCCGGGTCGTATCCCATCTGCGTGGGCAGGTCGAACGCGACCGAGAGCCCGGTCTGTCCCCGATCGAGAAGAGCTCGAAACCGCGCGTTGGTCTCGCGCGCGTCGCCGAAGCCCGCGTACTGGCGCATCGTCCAGGTGCGGCCCCGGTACATGGAGGGGTAGACGCCGCGCGTGAACGGGAACTCGCCGGGCTCGCCGAGCTCGGCCGCGGCGCGATCGACCAACTCGTGGCTCGGATGGTAGACCGCGTCGATCCGGATCCCGGACGACGTCGAGCGCCCGGCTTCCTGGCCGGTCATCGCGGTTCCTTCGGGCGCTCGTGCTCGCGGTAGAACTCGAGCAGCTTCCGCATGTCGTCGGGCAGCGGCGACTCGAACTCCATCGACTCGTCCGTGATCGGATGCTTCAGCGTCAGCCGATGCGCGTGCAGCGCGTGTCTCCCGATGTCCGGGTACGGCTCGCCGCGATCCCTGCGCGACTGCTGCATCGAGTACCACTTCTGGCTGTAGCGCCGCCCGTAGACCGCGTCCGCCATCACGGGGAATCCGATGTGCGCGAGGTGCACTCGGATCTGGTGGGTTCGCCCCGTGAACGGCATCGCGCGCGCGTAGGTCGCGTTCTCGAAGCGCTCGATCACCTCGTAGAACGTGGACGACGGCTTCCCGGCCTCGGGGTCGATCCGCATGCGGTCCTTGTGCTTCGGATCCTGACCGATCGCGAGGTCGATGTAGTCCGAGTCGAACGGCATGGTGCCGACGAGCATCGCGTGATACTCCTTCCGGACCTGCTTCGCCTTGAACTGCTCGACGAGGTTCAGCCGCGCGTGATTGGTCTTGGCGACGACCATCACGCCGGAGGTGTTGCCGTCGAGGCGATGAACGATGCCGGGGCGAAACACGACTCCGACCCGTGCGATGTTCGGGTCGTGGTGCACCAGCGCATTCACCAACGTTCCACGGACGGTACTCGGTCCGGGGTGGACGATCATGCCGGCCGGCTTCTCGACGACCAGGATGAAGTCATCCTCGTAGACGATGCTCAGCGGGATCGGCTCCGGCTCGGGCGTGCTCTCGGTGTGAGGCGCCAGCCGGACCCGGACCTGGTCGCCAGGCCCGAGGCGATAGGCGGGTCTGACCGTCTTCTGATTCACCGTGATCTCGCCGGACACGATGAGGCCCGTCAGAAATGACCGTGAATACGTCGGATAGAACCGGTTTCCGAGGAAACGATCGATCCGTGAGCCGGCCTCGGCTTCGCCGATGTCGATATCGACGGTGGTTGTTTGCGTGTCCATGGAGGGGGAGAAACTCGGTTGCGCGTCTTCACGATCCTGTTACCCTCGCCGAGCTTAGCGCTAGAAATTCCGTTCTGGGCGTCGAATCCGGGCGGCTCCGGCCCACGGCCCTCGGTGATTCGGCCGGAGAAAACGCGTCCCGAGATTCGCGGCCCCGCTCTCCCTCGTTCAGCGAGTTCGAACCCACGATGCAGCAGAAAACGATCACGTTCGTCGTTGGTGTCTTGTGTGTCTCCTTCCTGGCGAACTGCGCGCGGGGAACCGAGCCCAGCGAGCGACCGGGACTGCGCGAGACACCGACCAAGGCCGACCCGGCCACGCAGCCTCCGCCGCTCATGAAGTTCATCCCGGGCGCGCGCGCGAAGGCTGGCCTGAGCGAGGACGAGATCCAGGCGCTCGGACTCGAGACGCTCTCCGAGATCAAGATCATGGCCGGCAGCTCGCCGAAGCACGAAGTGCCGATCGAGCCGTTCTACCTCGACGTGTACGAGGTCACGAACGCGCAGTGGAAGGTCTACCTGCAGGCGACCGGCAAGTTCGAGGCGCTCGCCGAGCAGGCGAAGATCCTGAAGAAGACCAAGGACGAGGTGGAGCTGAAGAAGGTCAGCGAACTCGTCAAGCTCTCGTGGGTCGACGGCGACATCCCGGCCGGCGAAGAGAACTTCCCCATCGTCTGCGTCTCCTCCAGCGAGGTGGACGCGTACTGCCGCTGGGCGATGAAGCGATTGCCGAGCGAGTACGAATGGGAGTACGCGGCGCGCGGCCCCGAGGGGCTCCGTTATCCGTGGGGCAATGACTTCAACGACCCGGATCCGACCGACGGTCGACGCCTTCCGCCGCCGAAGACGCCGGCCGAGGCGGAGGCGCGCGAGAAGGCCCAGAAGGACCGGAGGAAGGGCGGAGACCGCGCCCACTGCGCCTCGAGCCGAATGACGACGAAGAAGCGCCAGTGGCAGGCGGTCGGCACGATGCCGGACGGCGTGAGTCCGTTCGGCATTCATGACATGGCCGGCAACGTGTGGGAGTGGACGGCTTCCCCGTACCAGGCGTATCCCGGCTACGAGAACCTGAGGATCTCGACGCAGTACTCGCGCGGCAAGAAGGAGAAGGTCGTCGCCGATTTCTTCGACGTGAACAAGCGCGTGATTCGCGGCGGCGCGTGGGACTCCAAAGAGACGGCGATGCTGGCCGTCGTCCGGCAGTTCGCGGATCGCGAGTCTTGGTACAACACGCTCGGGTTCCGCGCCGCGAAGAGCGCCCGCACTGGACTCGACGCGATCGAGTACGCGGTGATCGACATCGGCGCCTTCCAGTTCCGCAACAACGCCATCGCGGTCGACGCGGTGATGGGCGTCGAGCTGACGCACTACGACAACGACGACCTCGTCACCGGCTACCAGGGGATCGTCTTCGCGCCGGTGAAGGACTGGGACAAGCTGCGCACCGTCCAGGCGAAGTCGAAGCAGGACCCGTACATCCTCGGCGCCTTGACGATGACGGAGAACTGCGTGGTGCCGTTCGTCCCGGCCGGTACGTATCGCGTGGCCTACCAAGCGGCCGACAAGAAGATGAAGCAGGACCCATCGCTCGTCTTCCCGGAGCGCGGCTGGACGTATCACGGCTGGGAGGCGCACGACACGACGGTTCGCCCCAAGGACTCCGGCAAGAAGTCTGCCGATGAGGCGAAGGCGCCCGCTGCCGCCGAAGAGGCGGCCGGGGATGGCGAGGGTGCGCCCGAAGGAGAAGGCGAGGCCGAAGGCGAAAACGAGGAAGCCGAGTACACGTACGTCGCCGAGCAGGGCAGCGTTCCGTACGACCGGCACGCCGACCAGATCCTCCTGATCACGAAACTCGGCGTGGTCCTGGCCGCGTTGAAGATCGAGGAGCCGAAGGAAGCGTCGAAGCCGCGCGATCCGGAGCTCGAGCGTGCGAAGGTCGCGAAGGACACGCGCGCGAAGATCGATGCCACCGAGCGCTACACGTTCAAGTTCAGCGTCGAGACGGAGCGCAAGCACGTTCACCTCGAGCTCCCGTTCCGTTTCGAGCCCGGCCTGTTCTCGGAAGGCCGGGAGGAGACGAGCAAGGCCGCGACCGAGCCGGCGACGGACGAACGCTGATCGCAGGAGAGCGTCCGAGGCGAACGCGCGGCCGACCCGCCCTCCCGAGCCCGGGACGGCGGGTCGGCTTCCTTTTTCGAAGGATCCCTCTATCGTCCCCCGTTGGATGAGCGTCGCCGCGCGATGCGAATCGACTCCCCACCGCCACGAAGGAGTGGCCCGGAAAGACGACCGATCATGACGACCGAGATCCCCACCCAGTACAGCCCGAAGGACGTCGAGCGATCGATCTACCGTCGATGGACCGAGGGCGGTGCGTTCCGCGCGGTGCCGGACGAGCGCGACGACCGCTACGTCATCATGATGCCGCTTCCGAACGTGACGGGCGCGCTCCACATGGGGCACGCGATGGACAACGTGATGCAGGACATGCTGATCCGTTGGCATCGCATGCAGGGCCACAACACGCTCTGGCAGCCGGGCACCGACCACGCCGGGATCGGCACGCAGGCGGTCGTCGAGAAGCGCCTGTTCGAGCTCGAGGGGAAGACGCGTCACGACGTCGGCCGCGAGGGGCTCGTGAAACGGATCTGGGACTGGAAGGACCAGTACCAGGCGCGCATCGTGTCGCAGCAGCAGGCGATGGGTTGCTCGTGCGACTGGGACCGTCAGCGCTTCACGATGGACAAGGTCTGTACGCGCGCCGTCCGCGAGGCGTTCTTCCGTCTCTTCCGCGACGGGCTGATCTTCCGCGGCCTCCGCCTCGTGAACTGGGATTGCCACCTCGGCACCGCCGTGGCCGACGACGAGGTCGAGCGCAAGACGACCCAGGGCGGGTTTTGGCATCTGCGCTATCCGATCATCGATCCGAGACCCGGCGAGCCGGAACACGTGAGCGTGGCGACGACGCGCCCGGAGACGATGCTCGGCGACACCGCGGTCGCCGCGCATCCCGACCCGCGCGGGCAGCTCGCGCGGGTCATCGCCAAGCTGAAGGATCGGCTCGCCAAGGCTTCCGCGAAGGAGAAGCCGGATCTCGAGAAGGAGCTCGAACGGGTCGAGGCCCGCGTGGCCAGCCACCTGCCGCGGCTGGAAGCGCTGGCCGCGATGGCGCGCGACGGACGCCGCGTCCGCCTGCCGCTGATGGAGCGCGACATCCCGTTGATCCTCGACGAGTGGGCGAAGCCGGAGCTCGGCTCGGGTTGCGTGAAGATCACTCCCGCCCACGATCCGAACGACTACGACGTCTGGACGCGTCACAAGGACGAGATCGGGATCATCAACATCCTCAATGGCGACGGGACGCTGAACGCGCAGGCCGGCCCGTACCAGGGTCTCGATCGCGCCGTCGCCCGCAAGAAGGTCGTGGCCGACCTCGACGCCCAGGGACGGCTCGAGTCGCACGAGGAGCGCGAGGTCGAGCTCGGCATCTCCGATCGATCGAAGACGCCGATCGAGCCGTACCTCTCGCGCCAGTGGTTCGTCCGCATGGCCGACGTGGAAGGCGGCGTCGTCATGGGACGCGGCACCGGGAAGGAGCACGCCTCGCCCGGCCTCGCGCAGGCGGCGATCGACGCGGTGGTCGGAGACTGGCGTTCGCCGACCGGCCTGAAGCTGTCGTTCTATCCGGAACAGCGGTACGGAACGACCTACGTCAACTGGCTCGCCGAGAAGCGCGACTGGTGCATCGGCCGCCAATTGTGGTGGGGACACCGCATTCCGATCTGGTCGAAGACGGTCGAGCCGAACGAGCTCGAGTCCGCCCTCGCCCGGCTTCCGGCGACGATCGATGAAGAGCTCTACTGCTGGGTGAGCGACAGGAACGGCGACCCGATCCCGCGCGAGGCGGCGGCCGCGCTGGCCGCGCGCGAGCCGGACCGCGGGCCGTTCGAGATCCAGTACTGCCCGCGAGACGAGGACGTCCAAGGCCGATTCGCCCCCGCGCTCGAGGCACACGGGCTCGCGCAGGCGGACGACGTGCTGGACACCTGGTTCTCGAGCGCGCTCTGGCCGTTCTCGACCCTCGGGTGGCCCGACGCGGCGAGCGCCCCGGTCGGCGCCGGACAGCCGTCGCTCGTCGAGGGCGGGAACAGCGAAGCCTACTACTACCCTGGATCGTGCCTCGTGACCGGCCGCGACATCATCACGCTGTGGGTCGCGCGAATGACGATCCTCGGCCTCTACTGCAAGGGCGACCTGCCGTTCACCGACTGCTTCATCCACGCCAACATCCTCGACGGGAAGGGCGAGCGGATGTCGAAGTCGAAGGGCAACGGGATCGACCCGGTCGACATCATCGAGCGGTACGGCGCCGACGCGATGCGGTACGTGCTCTGCGACATGCAGACCGGAACGCAGGACATCCGCCTGCCGGTCCAGGCGATCTCGCCGTACACGGGCGAGCCCGTCGACCTCGCGACGGCGAAGCACGGCCGAACGATCTTCACGTACTTGTGCCCGAAGACGAAGAAGGAGTTCGACGTCCTCGGCACGATCCCGGATCTCCCGCAGGCCGATCTGATCTCGGACCGTTTCGAGGTCGGGCGCAACTTCTGCAACAAGCTCTGGAACGCCACGCGCTTCGCCCTGCTGAACCTGGAAGGCCAGGGCTTCTCGCCGTTGGAGCGCGAGCGGCTCGCGACGGAGGATCGCTGGATCTTGTCGCGTCTCGCGTGCGCGATCGACGGCGTCCACCGCGGGCTCGCGGCGTACAACCCTTCGGCCGCGATCTCGACCGCGCGCGACTTCTTCTGGAACGAGTTCTGCGACTGGTACCTCGAGCTCGTCAAGCCCCGCATGGAGGACGCGTCGTCGCGGGCGGCCGGAGGACAGGTGCTGGCCTTCGTGCTCGACCAGTCGCTGCGCCTGTTCCATCCGTTCATCCCGTTCATCACGGAGTCGCTGTTCGAGAAGCTGAAGGCGATCGCACCGGAGCGCGGCATCGAGACGCCGGTCGAGACGTCCGCGCTGCTCGCACGCTCCAGTTGGCCGAGGGCACGGGCCGGCGACGTGGACAAGCCGCTCGAGGAGGAGTTCGAGCTCCTTCAGGGGACGACCCGGGCGATCCGCGATCTGCGTGCGCGCTACGGCGTACCACCCCGGCAGACGGTCGACGTGCTGATCCGCGCGGCCGGCAAGAGTCGAGAGGTGCTCGATCGCGTGGCCGCGCACCTCGCGAACCTGGCGCGCGTCGGCGACCTCGCGATCGGTGAAGGCCAGGAGACGCCGAAGCTCGCCGCGACCGGCGTGTTCGGTGACGTCGAAGTGTACGTCCTCGGCCTCGTCGATCCCGAGAAGGAGCGCACCCGGCTCGAGAAGCAGCGCGCGAGCCTCCTCGGACAGGTCGACGGCATCGAGAAGAAGCTCGGCAACGAGAAGTTCCTCGAACGCGCGCCAGCCGACGTCGTCGAGAACGAACGCCGACGGCTGGACGAGTTCAAGGGCGAGGTCGCGCGCATCGACGAGGCGCTGCGGGGGCTGGGCGGCGGCTGACCGTTCCCGGCCCGACGGCGCGATCTCGACGATTCTTCGCGTGCAGGTACGCGCCCCGCGCGACTCTCGGCACGGCCGGGGGCTCGAAGCTCTCGGGAGACGCCGCGCCCGTCGCTCGGCACGCTACGATGTTCGGTCGGAGGGACCGCCGTGGAGGACGCGAAACGCGAACCGACCGAGGACCCGCTCGAGGCGCCGTACCTTCGGTGGCTCGAAGCGGTGGACCGAGGGCCGTCGCCGCCGGCGCGCGCGTGGGTCGACGCGAACGTCCCGCCCGACCTGCGCGGTCCTCTGCTCGAGATGATCGATGCCGCGGCCGCGGCGCTCCCCGAACCGCACGACGTCGAGATCGGCCGGCGGCTGCCGGGCGACGTCGAGCTGATCGAGGAGATCGGGTTCGGCGGCTTCGGTCGCGTCTTCCGCGCGCGCCAGGTCGCGCTCCAGCGCGACGTCGCCGTCAAGGTCCTACGGTCCGACGTCCTCCACGACGAGGCGAGGGCCGACGCTCTCGAGCGCGAGGCGCGTAACCTGGCGCAGGTCGCCGACCCCGGCGTCGTCCAGGTCCACACCGTGGTACGCGACGGCGAGACCGTCTTCCTCGTGATGGAACTCGTCGACGGTACGTCGCTGGCCGACGTCATCGCTCGCGCGCGCCGCGGTCACCGCCCGTTCCGAGACGGCGTCGCGTCGTCGCTCGCCTCGCGACTCTCGCTCGGGACCCGCGCGGGCGACCAGGCCGCGGTACGCCTCCTCCTTCGCGTCACGGAAACCGTCGGAGCGATGCACGCGCGCGGGATCTTCCATCGGGACCTGAAGCCGTCGAACATCCTCCTCGCCGAGGACGGAAGGACGAAGATCGCCGACTTCGGACTCTCGACGATGACGAACGAGGCACGCTCGACCGACGCGCTCCACGGCACGCTCGACTATCTACCCCCGGACGCGTTGCGCGCCGGCGTCGCCGGGGATCCAGCGAGCGCCGACCGTTTCGCCCTGGGCGCGATCCTGTACGAGCTGGTGACGCTGCAACGCCCCTACGGCGAGGGGTCGCGGGCCGACGTGTTGGCGCGCGGGCGCTCCGGCCGCGTCCGAGACCCGCGCGAGCTCCGACCCGATCTACCGCTCGAGCTCGCGGCGATCCTCCGAGCGGTGCTCGCGGACGGCGGGCCGGGGCACTATCGCGACCTCGAGACTTTCCGTGAGGACCTCGCGCGCTTCCTCGCCGGCGTCCCGGTCAGCGTTTCGACGGCCGGCTTCGCGCGCCGCTCGACGATGTGGATGAGGCGGCGGCGCGCGCTCGTCGCGATCATCGCGCTGGGCCTCGCGTCCGCGGGGACGGTGGCGTGGGTCCTCGCACGCAAGCCGAGCGTGACGTTCGCGACAGTCGAGTTGGGACTCGAAGTCGTGACCAAGGGACAGGTCCCTCCCAAGTGGAAACTGACGACGAAGTCGGCGATCGACGCCCTCCCGCCTGGAACCCCGATCTTGGAGACCGACGACGACATCGTACTCAAGGGAGGATCCCTGATCGTCGCACGCGCCGAGTCGCCGCGGGAGTGCTGGCTCTACGTCTTGAACCAGGGCCCGACGGGTAACGTCTACGTCAACTACCCCAGTAGACGGCACGTCGAGATCGGGATGGACAACCCACTCACTCCGAATCGCGCATGGCGTATTCCCGCCGGCGAGGTCGATAAAGAAGCGGGAACCGAGACGTTCTTCCTTCTCGCGACGACCCGCCGATGCCCCGAACTCGAAGAGATGGTTCGCGCGTCCCACGACGCCCCCACAGGCCGCGTGCCCCTGGAGGTCGCTTCCGATGCAGTATGGGCCGCGGGACGCCACCGCGGCGTGACGTTCGAAGATCCGACGGATCCCGCGATCGCGGAAGGGGCTCGCCGACTGGGTGAGACCACCGATTGGCTCTTCAAGAAGGCCAATATCGAGGAACTCCGCGACCAGCTCGGCGAGCAGTGCTTCCTGGTGTCATTCGAGCATCAATGAACGCGCAAGAGCGGCTTCTCCGACGCGAGGTCGCTGCACTTCGACTCGAGCAGCTTCTCCAGATCCACGGCGCGCCGCTTCAGGTCGTTGAACGTACGCTTCGTGTTCGGATCGACCGGATCGACGATCGTGATCCCGGTCAAGAACCCCGACAGGAAGGTCGGCTGCCCGGGTGAGCGGGGGCCCGCCTGGAAGAAGTTCGTGCCGGTCTCGTCGGTGTGACAGGCGACGCAGGTGTTCAGCGAGAAGATGTGCCGCGCGTCGTTGTTGAAGATCCCGGCCGCCGCGAAGTGCGCGGTCAGCGGGTCTCCGTCGGAGCTTCCACCGCGGAACGGCAGGCCCATGAACGTCAGGGGGACGACGTGCGTGCCGTCCAGGATCGCCACCTCGTTGGCATTGACGTAGTCACGGATCAGGTTCGCGCCGTTCAGGATCGTCTGGGGCGTCTGCGCGACCGTCACCTGCTCGAGGAGACCGGTCACGCCGGACAGGTGCAGCTCGCGCCACTGCCACGGGAACTCGCCGACCAGCTCGTTCGAGCGGAACTGGCGGAGCGCGCTTCCGTTCGGCCGGCCCGGCGCGACGTTCTTCCCCGCGAAGTCGTTCACGATCAGCTCGAGCTCCTTGTTGTACGCGGGGCCGAACGGGAGCGAACCGAGCGCGTGCCAGCGCTTCGCCCACTCGAGCACGCCGGTGCACGAGTCGGCGATCAGCTCGTACTCGAAGATCACCGTCATCCGCGTGGCGAAGCCGCTGGCGTCCAGCGCGCTGAAGATGATTCGACCCTCGCCGCCGCTCGACGGGACGCCGTACGTGCCGTTGCCGCGGAGGTCGATCCGGTTCACGATCCCGGTGAGCACGAACGGCGCGATGGTGAAGTCGAAGCCGTCGACGCCGTTCTGCTTGCTCGCCTCGGCCCAGGGCTCGATCACGTCCGCCAGCATGAACGGCCGCGGGTCGATCGTGAAGCCGTTGATCGTCTGCGTCACCGCGTAGTTCTGGAACAGCTCCTCGACGAACTTGGACGGGTTGTGGGCGCCCGCCATGTTCTCGATGAGGCGACCGAACGTCCACGCCCCGTGGGACGGCGTCGGCGGATTCGGCACGTAGACGGTACGGATCGGGTCCTCCAGCACGGAGAGGTCGCGGATCCAGAGCTCCTTGTCGACGTCCACGCCGGCCGCGGCGGTCGACACGACGCTCGCGAGCACGAACACGGCGAGTGACGACCGTCGGATGAAAGAGACGCGCATATTGATTCCTTCCTCGCAGTTCGCCTTGGGCAGGCGCGCGACACTGTACCCGGATCGCCGAGAAAAGGAACTCCGCCGGCGTCGCGCTAGCAGCCCGTGGTGAAGGTCAGTTCGGCTGCGCGGCGTAGTTCCTCCAGCTTGTAGAACGCCCGGAAAGCGTCGATGGCGGTCGGCCTTAAGCCGCCGATGACAATCTCGCGCGTCACCGGATGGATCGCTTCAGGATCGGAATCGAGCAGCGCCTGCACGGCGATGGTGCGCTCGGCCACCCACGGACCCTCGTATAATAGCCGCGCCGTCTCATAGAACGGCTCCATGTCGATCTCGACGACCTGGCAGCCGAGCCGTGTCAGGCGCTGCAGCGCGCGGTCATAGGCCGCCGCATAGCCGGCGTCGCCGAAGAACAGCCGTTGGCCCGTGCGCGGTGCGCCGAGCTTCACCGGGGCCGGCATGGCTCCCGGCTCGCCCAGCACGCGGTTGCGCGAATAGGGATCGTCCGGATCGTGCCCGGCCATCACCGCCAGCGCCGTCCATGCATCGTCGACAGTCAGCGCGAACACCGAGACGCAATCGAGGGTGCGGCAGGCCGGCACCACGCCCGCCGTGGAGACGAGGCAGAGGCTGGGTTTCAGGCCGACGATGTTGTTGAGGCCGGCCGGCACGCGCCCCGAGCCCGCGGTGTCGGTGCCGAGCGCCAGCGGCACGATGCCGGCG
>CAZYQW010000004.1:0-131219 GCA_964649825.1 uncultured Phycisphaeraceae bacterium
CGTTTCTCCGGGGCCCTCGTCATCGCTTGCTGCGTTGCTCCTCCTCGACGTATCTCGAATACGCGGTCGTCGTCGCGCCTTGCCAGCGACGACGATGACCTCCGGATAATCCACCAACAATCTGAATCACACCACTAGTACGCCTGCGATCCTGCGCCTCGACCTCGGTCGCGATGACCTCGCCTCGCTTCGAAAGCACTTTCACCACGGACTAGCCCGAACTCGTCCCGAACGTCGCGCGGGCGTAGCGGGGAGAGACGAGGCGAGGCGGGAGACGCGGCGGTCCGCGGCTCTCCCGCCTCCCTCGGCGCAGCTCCTCGGCGAGTTCCTTCAGCCGCTTTCCGCGCGGGCGTCGAACGCGCGACGCGGCATCCACCGGTTACTGGGGGTTACTGGAACGTCTGTCCCGCGTTGACGGCGCCGCGCGTGGCACTCTGCGGCGACTGCCACGTGAAGTCGCTCGGGTCGTTTCCGGTCCCCCCGCGCTGCAGCGAGTGGCTGGAGCTCGTCGATCCGGTCTCGTTCACGCCGACGTCGGTCGAAGTGACGCCCACGGCGGCGCCGTTCGTCGCGGCGAACGTGCCTTCGTAGCTCAGGAACTCGATGAGGTCGCCCTGATCGTCGACGAGGGCGATGCCGTCGGGATCCCCGTTCTGCAGGCTGGTGAAGGTGAAGTCGAGCGTGCCGTAGCCGTTCTGCTGGTTGGGGATCGTGCCGGAGAGGCTGACCGTTTTGTAGCTGCTGCCGCCGCTGCCGTTGTACGCCACGAGCGTCCAACCCGAGAGGTCGGTTCCGGCCGATCCGGCGACCTCGACGAATTCGTTCACGTCGGAGCCGGCGTTGTCGTAGTGGAACTCGTTGATCCACGGCGATCCCCCGCCTCCGCCACCACCGCCGCCGCCGAACACGATCGCGACCCACTCGGGGTGATCGATGAACGGGTTCCGATTGCCCTGGAACGAGTAGACCACGTCGTTGCGGTCGGACTCGATCGCGTCCACGGGATCGTCGGCGTGCCACTCGAGAAGCACGCTCAGCAAGCCCATGTAGCCGACGGAGCCGTTGCTGCCCGTGTTCGACGAGGCGATCAACGCGCGCTCGTCGGTGAGGATCAGGTCCGGCTCCGCGGCTCCGGTGACGCCGTGCGTGCCGCCCTCGTAGCGCACGTCGAGGTAGAGCAGGGCCCGCGCCACGTCGCCGCGCCGGTGGCCCCACGTCTCCCACGAACCCGTGCTTTGCGACCCTGTCGTCCAGTTCGAGTTGCCCGGATAGACGCCGCTGCCGCCTCCCATGCCCGCGTTGACCAGCGTCGTCTTCTCCGACGCGGTGGCGTCGCAGTACGCGTACGGTTTGTTGCCTCGCGAGCTGTTGTAGGACCCGTTGGCGAGAAAGAGGTGGTGGCAGTCGGTGTACGGGTAGTTCGAGCTGTTGTCGTTCGGAAAGCCGTACGACTTGGGCCAGGAGTGCTCGCGGTCGTAGTTAGAGTTGCCGGCGCCCACCTTCGCGTAGCTCGCGTTCTTGTAGACGTCGAGGATGCGGCTCGAGTTCGTCGGGTTCTCGTCCGCGAGTTCGAGGATGTTCCACGTGTCCGTCGCGCTCGACGTGTACGGGTAGCGAACGTGGTCGTCGATCACGGCATGCAGCGTCTGCCGCAGCACCGTCGCGTTCGACGTGTTGACGGAGGTGTAGTAGCCCGGCGGCTGGGCCGACGCGAGCGGGGCGACGAGCCCGACGAACAGGAACGCGAGCGTTCGCGTCGTGACGGTTCGCCACAGGGTAACGCGGGATTCGAGCATGATGTCCTCCCAGACTTGCCATTCGCCGGGACCGCACGCGCGGATCCGGTTGCGCGCGATCGGCGCGCGTTGGTCGCCGTTTCGTATATGAAGGCTCGAAAGTCGTGATCGGCGACCACGCCGCGTATCAAACGCGTCTCGCGCCGGGGATCCAAGCAAGGTCCGCGACAAGCGATCGTGAAGGTCGCGCGTCCAGCATTACGACGACGAAATGGAATCCGAGGGTCGAAGATCCGAACAGAAGATCCGAACAATGGGACGCTGCGAAACGTCGAGCTGATATGCCTGTCCCACACGCCCGCTTCATCGAGAAGCCATACGGAAGGAACCTGTCATGTTGAAGTCCACCTCGCTCGCACTCCTCGGCGCGACCCTCCTCGCCGCCACCGCCGACGCGCGGCAGGTCCGGGTCCGGGTGATCGCCGAGAACTTGTCCCCGGATCAGGGGACCTACGTCACTCCGATCTGGGTCGCCATACACGATGGCTCGTTCGACGTGTACGACGACACCGTCACGGCCAGCGCCGCGCTCGAGTCGATGGCGGAGGACGGTGATCCCGCCACGCTGGCGACCGTTTTCACCGGTCTCGCGGTCGGTCAGGCGAGCGGCGTCCTCGGCGGCGCGGAGATCGCGCCCGGCGAGGTCGTCGCCGGCGATTTCCTGGTCGACCCGACGCTCGCGAGCGGCCGGTTCTTCTCGTTCGTCGCGGGGGTGCGTCCGAGCAACGACGCGTTCATCGGCAACGCCGACCCGCTCTCGATCGAGCTCTTCGACGGGACGAGCACCTTCGTCGGGATGAACGTCTTCGCGACCGGCGCCGACGCGCGCGACGCGGGGACCGAGGTGAACGACGAGATCCCCGCGAACACCGCGTTCTTCGGCCAGACGACGCCGAACACGGGGACGGCAGAAGCCGGCGTGGTCGGCGTCCACACCGGGTTCAACGCCAAGGGCACGGGCGGGATCCTCGACGACGCGACGTTCTCCGAGGCCGACTTCACGGAGACCGGATATCCGATCGTCAAGTTCCGCTTCGCGGCGGCCGACGCGATCACGTCGGATCGCGAGCACACCGTGACGTTGAGCGGCGACGACGAAGTGCCCGCCGTGAACTCGAAGGCGAGCGGCAACGGAACCCTCGACCTCTTGAGCGGCGGCACCCTGATCAGCTACTCATTCAAGTTCAACAAGAAGCTGAAGAACGTGACGTCGGCCCACCTCCACTTGGGCGTGGCCGGCGTGAACGGCCCCATCGTGGTCGACCTTCTCGGCGGCGAAACGCCGAAGTCGGGCAAGTTCAAGAAGCTGAACGGCGAGTTCACGAGCGAAGACCTCACCGGCCCGTTCGCCGGCATGCCGCTCGACGCGCTCGTCGCCGAGATGGAGGCGGGGAACATCTACGTGAACGTCCACACCACGAAGAACCCCTCCGGCGAGATTCGTGGTCAGGTCGAGCTGGTCGGCCCCTGACTCGCGATTCCGATCGCTCGTAAAAGTGCGACGAGGGTCGGCGGCGCGAGCCGTCGATCTTCTTTCTTCCTCGCTCCGTTCGCGCCGAGCGGCCCCGGCTCGCCGGCGGTGCGGGTGGACCCGTGCGGCACGCGCCGGGTCGGGATAGAATCGCGCCCATGTCAGCGCGGGAGGTCGAAAGAACGCGACGGCGTCGAACGCTGATCGTGTCGTTGTGGGTCGCGACGTCGGCCTGCTCCAAGGAGTCGACGTCGGACGCGGCGAAGCTCGAGCCGCCGATCGTCGAGGCGTCGAGCGCGGTGGGCGATGCCGTCGTTGCGGCCGTCGGGACGGCGCGCGCGGCGGTCCTCGACGCGCCGGAGGACGTCGACGCCCGCTACCGGCTCGCCGTGCTCCTCGACGCGAACGGCCTCGCGCCGGCCGCGGAACGGGCCTACTCCCAACTCGTGCGGATCGATCCGACCCACGCGCGAGGTTGGTACCACCTGGCGCGCGTGCGACGCGACCTCGGGGATCCCGGGGGCGCCGGGACCGCGCTCGGGAAGTGCATCGAGATCGAACCGTCCTACGCCGCGGCGCACGCGCGGCGCGGCGACCTGCTCCTGGACGCGGCCGAGCTCGACG
Source organism: uncultured Phycisphaeraceae bacterium (assembly GCA_964649825.1). Taxonomy (GTDB): domain Bacteria; phylum Planctomycetota; class B15-G4; order B15-G4; family JADJEK01; genus CAZYQW01. The sequence continues at coordinate 3,892 of CAZYQW010000004.1, forward strand.
CCGCCGAGGCGGCGTATCGTCGCGCCACCGAGATCGATCCCGGTGGCCGCGGCGGCGTCCTCGGGCTGGCGCGGGTCCTGATCCAACGCGAGCAGTACGACGAGGCGTCGCGCGCGCTCGAACCGCTCGTCGCCGCCGACCCGAGCGACGGCGCGGCGGCGCACCTCCTCGGCACCGCGCTGCGGCTGAGCGGCGACGTCGAGCGAGCCGCGCCGTTCGTCGTACGCGGCGGCACGGCCGAGCGGTCGTGGTCGGACCCTTGGGCGGAGGAGGTGCTCCGGCACAGGGTCGGTCTCCAGGTCGAGAAGGCGCGGGCGTGGGAACGGTTGAGGGGCGCCTCCCCCGAGGCATTGATCCCGCTCCTCGAGGAGGAGCATCGCGCCGCGCCCGACGACCTCGGCGTGCTCGGCGCGTTGGCCGAGGCCCACTGCCGGCAAGGCTCGTTCGACGCCGCGTTCGAGGTCGTGGAGCGCGCGCGACGGGCGCGTCCCGATCACCCCCGCGTCCTCCTCATGCTCGGTCTCGTCCACGAGCTGAAGGGAGAGATCGAGAAGGCGCTGGACGCGACGCGGCGCGCGGTCGCCGCGCATCCCGAGTTCGCGTCCGGCCATTACCGGCTCGGCGTGCTCGAGGGGAAGGCGGGACGGGGACCGGCCGCTCTGCTGTCGCTCCGCGAGGCGAAGCGGCTCGGACTCGATGACTTCGATCTGCACGTGAACCTCGGTGCCATCGAACGCATGCTCGGCGAGAACGAGCACGCCGTCCGGAGCTTCGAGCACGCCGTCCGCGTCGCTCCCGCTTCCTTCGAGGCGAACCTCTTCCTGGCCCGGGCCTGCGGCGAGGCCGGGCACATCGAGCGAGGGTTCGCGGCGCTCGCGCGGGCGAGGGAGATCGATCCGGGACACGCGTACCTCGGCGTGGTGGAGGCACGGCTGCGCGAGCTGTCCGACGCGAGCGGCGCAGCCCGATGAGGTGGACCGCGCTCGTCGTCGTGGCCGCGGTCGTCCTCGGTTGCCGCGACGAGCGGTCCGCGCCAGGCGTTTCGGCCGCCGCCTGGTTCGTCGACGAGGCGGCGGCCCGCGGCGTCGAGTTCGTGCATCGGTCGGGCGCGGGGACCGACTCGTACCTCATGCCGGAGATCATGGGCGGCGGCGCCGCGCTGTTCGACATGGACGGCGACGGCGACCTCGACCTGTACTTCGTCCAGGGCGGCGGGATCCTCGCCGATCCCGCGTCGCGGCCGCCAAACCAGCTCTTCGAGAACGCGGGCGACGGCACGTTCCGCGACGTGACCGCGTCGAGCGGCGCGGGCGACCGCGGTTACGGCATGGGGGTGGCGTGCGGCGACGTCGAGGCGGACGGCGACGTCGACCTCTACGTCACCAACGTCGGCGCGAACGTGCTCCTCGTGAACGAAGGGGCGGCGCGCTTCGTCGATCGCACCGCGCACGCGCGCGCCGGCGACGAAGGGTGGGGGACGAGCGCCGCGTTCTTCGACCTCGACGGGGACGGGTTCCTCGACCTCTACGTCGTGAACTACCTGAGCTGGAAGCCGAGCCACGAGATTCGCTGCTTCAACCGGACGGGCGGCGTCGACTACTGCGACCCGCAGGTCTACGAGGCGCCGGCCGTCGACGTGCTCTATCGGAACCGCGGCGACGGGACGTTCGAGGACGTCACCGAGGCGTCCGGCGTCGCGAGCGCGCGCGGCACCGGGCTCGGCGTCGCCGCCGCCGACTTCGACGCCGACGGATGGTGCGACGTGTTCGTGGCGAACGACGGAATGCCGGATCACCTGTGGCAGAACCGCGGCGACGGCACGTTCGTCGAGGAGGGCTCGCGGCGCGGCTGCGCGGTCGACAACGACGGCGTGGCGAAGGCGGGGATGGGGGTGGCGGTGGACGACGTGGACGACGACGGCGACTTCGACCTGATGGTGTGCAACCTGAACGACGAGACCGACTCGTTCTTCGAGAACGACGGGGGGGCGTTCCTCGATCGCACGCGGCCGAGCGGGCTCTCGGGCTCGCGCGCGTTCACGCGCTTCGGGATGGGCTTCGTCGACTTCGACGACGACGGCCGTCTCGACCTGTACCAGGCGAACGGCCGCGTGCAGCGGCTCTTGCCGCGCTACTCCGAAGACGACTACGCGGAGCCGAACCGCCTGCTCCGCGGCGTCGCCGGCCGGCGGTTCGAGGAGGTCCTCCCGGCCGGCGGCACCGGCTCGCCGCTGGTGGCGACGAGCCGCGCCGCCGCGTTCGGCGACGTGGACGGCGACGGCGGCGTCGACGTCGTCGTCGTCAACCGCGACGCGCCCGCGTACCTGCTGATGAACCGCGTGCCGAACCGCGGGGGTTGGATCGGCGTTCGCGTCCTCGATCGGCGCGGCGGCGACGCGATCGGCGCCATCGTGAGCGTCACGATCGGCGAGCGTCGCGTGACCCGCGAGGTACGAGCCGCGTCGAGCTACCTCGCGAGCCACTCCCCGATCGTCCACTTCGGACTCGGCCGCGCGCGGTCCGCGACGAACCTCCGCGTCCGCTGGCCGAACGGCCGGACGACCGAGCACGGCGACTTCGACGCCGGCCGGGTCGTCGTGCTCGCGTCGCCGTGAGCGAGCGAGCTCAGACGCCGAGCGCGGTGCGCCATTTCGCGAACAACGCCTCCTGGTCGGCGCGGAACGCCGGCCAATACGCGTTCGGATCGTTGGGGATGCCCGTCCGACGCCTCAGCTCTCGAAACGCAGTCGCCCGGGCGTCCGACCGCCAACGCGGCAGGTCGACGAGGATGCGATCGATCGCGCCGATCTGGAACAGCGCGCGGACCGCGTCCGGCTCGTCGTACAACGTGACCGCGTTCGCGAGCCGATCGGGGTCTCCCGCCGTCACCGCCGCGCCGATCGCGGCGGCCATGTAATCGTCCCATGTTCCCTGCCTCTCGAGGCGTCCGACGCTCGCGTCTTTCGGGCAGAGCAGGTCGCCGAGCACGTCGTCGCGGCCCGCTTGGAGCAGGAAATAGAGCACCGTGCTCGGCGGCACCCGGCCCGCCCCTTGTGCAGCGATCGCCTCGTCGGTCAGACCTGCGTCGACGAGGATCTGGACGAGTGCCTCGGGGATGGCCGACGCGAGGAACGCGTCGCGGAGGTCATCGATCAAGCCGAGCCGAACGAGCGCCAGCGCGCCGGTCTGGACACCGCGTTGATCCGCCCCGCGGACAAGCTCGCGCGCGGTCGCGGCGGCGTCGAGCTCCGCGAGCGTCCGTGCGAATGCGTCGACGCTCCCCTGGGGGCCGCGCACCGCGTCCACGATCTCGTCGATCCGGCTCCTTCGATGACGTTCGCGGACCTGATCCGCGTGATCGCGCAACGCGCGGACGGCCGTCGCATAGGCGGGGTCGTCGGCCGAGAGCGATCCGCTCGACGCCTCTCCGAGGATCGGTTTCAGCGCGTCGGGGGCGTAGGGCAGGACGAGCGCGACGGCGCGGCGCGCGACGGTGTTCCCGGCCGGCTCGCGATCGAGCGCCGCGAGCGCGAGGTCGATGTCCGCCGTCGCGAGCCGCTCGAGGCAGTCGCCCGCCAGGTCATCCGTGGCCGGAAGACGGGCGTACCCCGCGCGGATCGGATCCATCCACTGCTCGTGGATCGCCCGTTCGACGAGCATGCGGAGTCGCGGGTCCGGAGCGACGCCGATCGCTTCGGTCAGCACCGACGGCGTGGCGAGGTTCGCGAGAGCGAGGGTCGCGACCGTAGCGTCCTCGTCGAGCAGCATGTCACGTCGCACGTCCGCGGCGAGGTCATTGGCGCGAAAGTTCGACGCCACGCGACGCCGGATCGCCGCCGAGGCATCGCGTGCGAATCGCTCGAGCGCGCCGGCGACCGAACGGTCTCCGCGGAACTGCTCGATCCATGCGACGAACGACGCGCGCATCGATTCGGTCCCGACCTTCGCGGCGGCCTCCGCGAACTTCCGGCCGAGCGCCTCGTCCCCGCTCGCCGCCAGGTCGTCGCGCAGAGGCCTCGGCGAGACGCCGAGCGTCCCGCTCACGAACGTGCCTCCCGGGGGCGTCAGTTGGTAGCGCGGACCGGGGGAGGGGACGTGGTTGCCGAGAACGAACCGCGGGTCGCGCCAGAAGGTCGGCTGCAGTACGGCCGTGACGAGCTCGGGATCTCCGCGATGCAGTCCGATCTCGATCACGCTCGCGATCGAGTGAGCTTCGCTGTTCAGGAGCGACGAGTAGAGCAGCTCCCGCAGCGACCCGGCCGGGACGAGGTCGAAGGTCGACTCCGTCACGGGAAACGTCGGCCGCTTGACGACGGACTGGAAGGAACTGATGTCGTACGGCGGCGGCTCGGCGAGGAACCGCTCGAAGCCCTCGCGGCGCTCCGCGTCGGCCGCCGACGTCATCAGGCGGTGGATCGCCTGACCGCGGATCTGCGGCTCGGGGTCGGCGAGGAGGACGTCGAGCGTGGCTCGGTTCTCGACGTCGCCGAGGCCTTGCGCGAGCCGGAGCCGGTCGGTCGGGCGGAGCTCAGGAAAGCGTCGCCGCACGATCTCGCCGAGGGGCGTCGACTCGTCGAGCGCGGTGTTGCGGAGGAGCTTCACGGCGGCATCCGGTCGCGTGGCGAGCGAGAAGTCGAGCAGCCGACCGAACAGTCTCGCGTCCTCGGCCGAAGCGCGCGAGAAGAGCACCTCGGTGGCCGGAACCGGAAACCAAACCGGGTCGTCGGATGACTCGACGAGCGAGATCGCGCGTGAGACGTCCTCGGCCGAACCGCGTTGCACGAGCAGCTCGAAGACGTTCGAGGCGATGCGCCACGGATCCTGCTTCGCCGCCTCGACGACGCGATCGGGGATCGCTCGGTCGCGGCAGTTCCGGGCCAGGAAGACCAGCGCGGCTTCCGAGACGGATTCACTGAGACGCAGGCAGTACAGGTCCGTCATCGGCTCGCAGAGCTCGGACGCGGTCGCGCGTCGGATCGCTTCGGCGAGCGGCCCACCGAGCCGGCGGTACGTCGCCGCGACGTCTTCGACCGGAGCCGACAGGAACATACGGTTCGACTTCGCCGAAGTGATCTCGTCCGGCGGCTTGGTCAGGAGTTCGATCAGCAGGTCGATCCCCTCGCGGCGCGCGTCCGGGATCGCCGCCGTCTTCGCCCCGTCGTCATCGAGGTCCGCCCGCGCGAGCGCCGCCGCGTCGGTATCGCCGTACGTCTCGACGACGCGCTCGAACTGCGCTCGCGCCGCGGTCCGGTCGCCGCGGGCGCGGGCGATGCGGCCGATCCGCCAGAGGGCCTTCGCCACCAGCTCGCGGTCCGCGTCGCCGCCGACCTCGACCGCGCGCTGGTACGACCTCAACGCGTCGGTCAGCTTCCCTTCGGCCGTCTCGAGGAACCACCCCTCGAGGTACGCGTCGCGCGCGGACCGCGGCGGATCCTGACCGAGCGCGGAGCGGACCGCGACCGCGACGAGGAGCAGGAGGAGGAGCCGGAGGAGGGATCGCGTCATCGTCGTTCTCCGTGGGTCGACCGGGATGCGAGAACGATAGGTCGAGCGGCGACACGGCGTGTCACGGCCGTGTCATCCTCCGCGCGTTCTTCGTCACGCCCGCGTCTCCGGCTCCGGGTTCGCGGCGGGCGGTGGCTCGGGCGAGAAGCGGTAGCCGTACCCGAAGACGGTGAGGAGGTGGCGCGGCCGCGTCGGATCGTCCTCGACCTTCTTGCGCAGCTTCAGCACGAAGTTGTCGACGGTCCGCTCGCTCGGGTATGCGTCCTCTCCCCACGCCGCGCGCAGGATCTCGGCGCGCTTCAGCGGCTCCTCGGGTCGCGCGAGGAAGAGCCGCAGCAGCTCCACCTCGAGGTGCGACAGCAACGCCTCGCGCCCGCGCTTCCAGAGCCGGAACCGGCGCAAGGACACGCGCACGTCGCCGAACGCGACGGCGTCGTCGACGGGGGGCGCGCCGCTCTCCTGCACCTGTCTTCGCACGCGCGCCAGCAGCTCGGCGAGCCCGAACGGCTTGCGGACGTAATCGTGCGCCCCGAGGTCGAGGGCGCGGACCACGTCGGCCTCGGCGTCGCGTGCGGAAAGCACGATCACCCGCGGGGGACGAGGTCGATGGCCGAGCGCGCGCAGCACGTCGAAACCGTTCATTCCGGGGAGCATCAGGTCGAGGACGATGACGTCGGCGCCGTTCGTCGCGAACCGCTCGAGGCCGCGTTCGCCGCTCTCGGCGACGGAAACGTCGTAGCCCTCGAACTCGAAGTTGTCCTTCAGCCCCTCGGCGAGCGGGACGTCGTCCTCGATCACCAGGATCCGCGTCATGCTCGGTCCTCCGCGCGCGCGGGAACGCGCGGCAGACGGACCTCGAACGCGGCGCCGGGCCCTCCATCCTCGCGGCCGACGCAGACGACGTCGCCGCCGGCCGCGCGCGCCGTCTTCCGCGCGATGGCAAGCCCCATGCCCGCGCCGCGGCTCGTCGTCCGGCGTCCGACCGCGCCGCGGGTCCAACGCTCGAAGATCACGTCGCGTTCGGCGACGGCGACGCCCGGGCCCTTGTCCTCGACGCGGATCGAGACCGTCGTCTCGTCCCCACCGATCGCGACGCGCACGTCGGGCGTCGCGCCGCCGTAGCGGAGCGCGTTGTCGACGAGCACGTCGACGATGCAGCGCAGGGCGTCGGGCGCGAGCCCGACCGACGCGCCCGCGCCGACCCTCGCATCGATCGCGACGCGGCCGGCTCGAGCCGCCGCGACCTCGCGCGCGCGGTCGACGATCGGCCCGACGACGTCGCGCACGCGGCTCTCGCCCGGCTCGACCGCGTCGGCGTGGTCGGCGTGGTCGTCGCGCGCGGCGAGCGCGACGCGGTCGACGAGGTCGCCGAGCCGCTTCGCCTCGTCGAGGATCGTCTGCAGGTAGTGCGCGCGGCGCGCGTCGGACACGCGGCCGGCGTGCAGCGACTCGCCGTACATGCGGAGCACCGTGATCGGCGTGCGCAGCTCGTGCGTCACCCGAGCGATCAGGTCGCCGCGCGCCGCGACGAGCGCCTCGGCCCGCTGCGCCTGCCGCCGGATCCCGAGGACGAGCAGCGCCGCGAGCACCGCGTGGATCGACAGGCCGGCGCCGAGGAGCAGCCGCGGATTCGAGCCTCCGAACAGGTCCACGTCGCCGATGTCGATCACGACCGCGGCACCGGCCGGGTCGGCGAGGAACGCGTCGCCCGTGACGGGGCCGGTCACGACGTGGACGGTGCGACGCGCGGGGAGAGGCGCGCCGGCGAGCGTCGCGGTCGCTCCGTCCGGCCCGCGCCACCGCGCGAGCCACGCGCCCGGCTCCTCGACGCGGCGGACGCACTCGAGGCCGGCGTCGACGTGGAACCAGCCGTCGCCCGTGTGGAGCAACGCGGACCGCGTCCACGACAGAAGGGCGAGGTGATCGCGAACGGCGGCCGACCACGTGGGCCAGCGCGCCCGGCTCGTCAGTCGCGCCGTCGACGCCGGACGGTCCGGGAGGAGGGCCGCGAGGTCGCGCAGGAGCACGAGCTCCTCGACGTCGGTCGCGCGTCCCTCGACTTCGGCGCACCACGCGGCTACGGCGTCTCCGAGGTGCGAGTCCCGGTCGTCGCCGCGTCGGGTCGCGCGCAGGAGCACCCAGCGCCGAAACGCCACCGTGGTCGACTCGAGCTCGTCCATCTCGAGCAGATCGCGGTGGAGCCGGCCCGCCTCGTCCTCGTGTCCCGCCGCGGCCAGCAGGTCGGCGGCGAGGAGACGGGCGGCGATCGCGAGACGCGGATCGTCGTCATGGAGGAGCGGTTCGAGCGACTCGATGGCCCCGACCGGATCGTCCCGTTCGCGACACGCCCGTGAACGCACGACCGCGTCCGCCGCGAGGAACTCACCGCTCGGCGAGAGAGCCACCGCGACCGCCGCCGGGTCGCGGAGCGGAAACGACGCCTCGCTGCCGGCCGCGTCCGGACCAGGTCGGAGCCAGTCGAGCAGGGCCGTCTCGGCCTCGCGTGCGCGCACGCCGATCGCCCGGTCCTCGACGGTGCGGAGCGCGCGGGTCCCGAGGTGCCACAGGACCGGCACCGGGCCGAGCGTCACGAGGAGAAGCAGGAACGTCGGGATCGGTCTCACGCGGTCAGTCTGACCGATCGGTCGCGCCGCGTGTCATCGAGCTGTCATCGATGAGCCGCGGCCGACCGTCACGGTCAGGCCGGCCCGCTGATCGGCAGGTCGACATGGATGACGGTGCCGTGCGGCGCCAGGCTCTCGGCCTCGATCTTGCCGTCGTGCGCGTCGACGATCTGCTTGCACACCGCGAGGCCGAGGCCGGTGCCGTTCGGCTTCGTGGACTCGAACAGGCGGAACAACTCGATCGAGTCGGAGATCCCCGGGCCGGTATCCGCGATGGAGATGCGCACGTGGTCGTCGCGTCTCGGCGTGAGCCGAATGCGGACCTCGCCCGGTCCGGACTCGATCGCCTCGAGAGCGTTCTTGAACAGGTTGTCGAGGACGCGGTGCAGCTTCCCTTGGTCGACGCGAACCACGACGGCCTCCTCCGGAACGTCGACCTGCACGCGGATCCCCTGCGGTTCCGCCTGCGGCTCCCACACCTTGACGACGCTCTCGAGGAACTCGCGGAGGTCGACCTCCTTCAGGTCGAGACGCTGCTCGCGGGAGAACGCGCGAAAGTCTTGGACCATCATGGTCAGGCGGCTCGACTCGGAGACGATCATCTGCGCCGCCTGGAGGATCGACTCGACGGGCTTCTGCTGCTGCGCGCGCCGGACGATGAGTTGGCCCTGCATCGAGATGCCGGCCACGCAGTTCCCCACGTCGTGGACGACCTTCGCCACGATCGCGCCGATCTCCGCGAGGCGCGCGTGCTGCTGCGCCTCGCGACGCAAGCGCTCGCGCTCCTCGTCGACCTGCTTCAGGCCCGTGATGTCCTCGCCGCACGCGATGATGCCGATGACCGTATCGCCCCGTCCTCCAAGGCGCGTCGAGTTCCAACGCACGATGCGCTCGGAGCCGTCCGCGCAGAGCGCGGGACACTCGTAGCCGCGCGACTCGTGGCCGGCGATCACGTGCCGGATCTCGGCTCTGATGGAATCCTGCGCGCGCGGCGGGATGAACGCGTCGACGAACCGCATCCCCAGCGCCTCGTGGAGCGGGCGCCCGAACATCCGCTCGGCCTCGGCGTTCCACTCGAGGATCTCGAGCTCGGGCGACAGGAGGAGGATCGCGATGTTGGCGGTCTGGACGATCGAACGGAGCTCCGCCGTCCGCGCCTCGACGTGCTCCTCGAGGCGCGAGTGCGCGAGCTGCAGCTCCTCCTGGATGCGGGCCCGCTCGGTGACGTCGCGGATCGAGCTCGACACGATCAGGCCGCCCGGCGTGCGGATCGGACTGAGGCTGATCTCGACGGGAAACTCCGAGCCGTCCTTGCGCCGCGCCAGCAGCGACAGAGTCGCGCCCATCGGCCGCGCCTCCGGGCTCGAGGAGTATCGCGTCCGGTGTCCGACGTGGCCGTCACGAAAGCGTTCCGGAACGAGGATCTCGATCGCCTGGCCCAACAGCTCGTCGCGCCGGTAGCCGAAGAGCTTCTCCGTCTGCCGGTTCACGTGGACGATCTCCCCGTCCACGTCGCTGAGGATCGTCGCGTCGGGCGCGGAATCGAGGATCTCTCGAACGTCCGCCTCGCTCCAGGCGCGTCGCTGTCTCGCGGAATCGTCTGGTGGGGTCATTGGAACGAAGACCGTCGCGGCCCCCTCTCATCGGCTCTGCGGTGACGACTGGGTTCGAATCCACCGGGTGAGCTTGTATTTCTTCACCCAGTAGCGGACCTGGTCGCGGTGGATGCCGAGCAGCGTGGCGGCGCGGCTCTTGTTGCCGTGCGTGCGCTCCAGGGCCTGGTCGAGGAGGTCTCGCAGGAGGTCGTCCAACACGACCCCCGCCTCGGGCAGCACCAACGGCCGGCCCGGTTCGTCGACGAGCGGGCTCGCCGCGACACGCATGTGCGCGGGAACGTCCGCGACGCCGAGGGACGAACCGGTCGCGAGGAGGACGGCGCGCTCGACGCAGTTCTTCAGCTCGCGGACGTTTCCCGGCCAGTCGTACCGCTCGAGGATGCGCGTCGCTTCCGGCGTGAACTGCATCTCCGGCTTGCGCAGCTCCTCGGTGAACTTCCGCGTGAAGTGCTGGACGAGCGGGATGATGTCCTCGCGACGCGAGCGGAGGGGCGAGATCTCGATCGGGATCACGTTCAAGCGATAGTAGAGGTCGCTGCGGAACTCGCCCGCTTCGATCGCCTCCTCGAGGTCGCGGTTCGTGGCGGCGACGATGCGAACCTCGACGGCGATGTCCTTCAGGCCGCCGACGCGCCGGAACTGCTTCGACTCGAGGAACCGCAGGAGCTTGGCCTGGAGGCTGAGCGGCATGTCGCCGACCTCGTCGAGGAAGATCGTCCCGCCATCGGCCTGCTCGAACAGACCCATCTTCGGCTGCTTGGCGTCGGTGAACGCGCCTTTCTCGTGCCCGAACAGCTCGCTCTCGAGGAGGGTCTCGGTGAGCGCGGTGCAGGTGATGTTCAGGAACGGGCGGTCGGCCTGCGGGCTCGCGTAGTGGATCGCGCGCGCCACGAGGTCCTTGCCGGTGCCCGTCTCGCCGCGGATCAGGATCGTCCGCGCGCCGCTGTTCGCGATTCGCTCGACCAGCGAGCGCAGCTCCACGGTTTCCCGGCTGTCTCCGAGCAGGTTGTGGACGGCTCCGTGCTTGCGATCGCGGGCGCGGAAGCGACGGACCTCGCCGCGGAGCTCGCGATGATCGAGCGCCCGCTGGATGACCAGGATCATCTCGTCCAGGTCGAACGGCTTCATCACGTAGTCGGCGGCGCCGATCTTCATCGCCCGCACCGCGTCCTCGGTCGAGGAGTAGGCGGTCATGAGGACCACCTCGGCCGGGTATCCCTCGTCCCTGAGCTGTCGCAACAGCGAGAGCCCCGTCCCGTCGGGGAGACGGTGGTCGAGGACGAGGAGGTCGAACTCCTCCGCCGCGATCTTGGCGCGAGCCGACGCGACATCGACGGCGGTGCTGCAGTGCGCGCCGTCGTCCTCCACCCGAGCCTGAAGGGCGTTGCGGATGGCGAGTTCGTCATCGATGACAAGGAGTCTCCGACCCTTCAGGGGTTGGCTCATCTTGCCCAGCATGGTAGGTCACTCCGGCTTGGGTTCCGGGGAGCTTTTCCCGCCGACTGGGCGGGTACTCGCGCTTGCACCGGGGGAACCGTGCTGTTCTGTTCGGTACGGCTCCACTGGATGATCGTTGAGCAAGCCCCGGTCCAGTCCGGTTGGAGACTGGAACGCCCGTTGCCTTCCTTCCCCGACATGACCGATCTGCACCGAGCCCTTCTCGAACCTGCTGCGTACCCGGAGCGTGTCGCCGAAGTGGGTACGATCGAGACCCACATCTCGCGTCTCTACTTCGTGGGGTCGCGGGTCTACAAGGTGAAGAAGTCGATCCGCCTGCCGTTCCTCGACTACTCGACGCTCGAGCGGCGACGGCGATGCGCCGAGGAGGAGGTCCGCCTGAATCGGCGGCTGGCCGGGGACACGTACCTCGGCGTGGTCGCGATCACGCGGGACGCGGGGGGCGCCGTCCGGGTGGGCGGCGACGGCGACGTGATCGAGTACGCGGTCGAGATGAAGCGGCTTCCGGCCCATCTCATGCTCGACGCGCGGCTCGAGCGGGGCGAAGTCGACAACGAGCTCGTCGACCGGATCGTCGACCGGCTCGTGACGTTCCACGCGCAGGCGTCGACGGGACACGGGGTCGATGAGCACGCGACGCCGGCCGCGATCCGCGCGCTGGTGACCGGAAACCTGCGCGAGCTCGCGGACGCGGCTTCCGCGCTCGAGCCGTACGAGGCGCGATGCTTCTCCGAGAACCGGCGGGCGCATCTCGCGGGCTGGCTCGACGCGTTCTTCGACGCGCACGGCGATCTCTTCCTGCGCCGGGTCGCGGAGGGTCGGATCCGTGAAGGCCACGGGGATCTGCACGCCGGCAACGTCTGCGTCCTCGACGACCGGCTGGTGATCTACGACTGCATCGAGTTCAACGCGGCGTTCCGCTGCGTCGACGTCGCGGCCGAGCTCGCGTTCTTCGGGCTCGATCTCGACCTCCGCGGCTTCCGTGGTTTCGCGCGCCTCCTCGCGCGCCGCTACGCGGACCGCGCCGGCGACCCCGACCTGATCCGACTGATCCCGTTCTATGAAGTCCACTACGCGTGCGTCCGCGCGAAGGTTGGGCTGCTTCGCGCGCGCGGGGCGGCCGTCGGATCGGAAGCCCGCCGCGCCGCCGTCGCCGACGCGCGCCGCTATCTGGACCTCGCCGCAAGGCGGACGCTGCCGCCGATCCTGGCGATCCTCTGCGGGTTGCCCGGGAGCGGGAAGAGCACGGTCGCGAGGGTCGCGGCCGACGCGATCGAGGCGACGGTGCTCCGGAGCGACGTGATCCGCAAGCGGCTCGCGGGGCACGCGCCGACCGATCGGGTGGCGGCCGACGACGAGCAGGGCCTCTACGCGCCGGCCATGAGCGATCACGTCTACGCGACGATGCTCGCCGACGCTTCGGGGCATCTCGCGGACGGCCGCTCCGCCGTCGTCGACGCCGCGTTCGCGAGCGCGGCCCGGCGCGCGCCGTTCCTCGCCGAGGCGAAGAGGGGCGCGAGTCCGTTCGTCTGCATCCACGTCCATGCGCCGGAGGCGGTCGTGATCGAACGTCTGGAACGTCGCGCGGCCGATCCAGAAGAGCCGTCGGACGCGGACGGCACCGTGTACCGCAACGTCGCCGCGCGGTTCGAGCCGCCCGGCGAGCTTCCGGAATCGAACTTGCTGGACGTCTCGTCCGACGGGCCGCTCGACGACGTCGGCCATCTTCTCATCGAGAAGGTGATCGAGGCGGTCGGAGGCCGGTTCCCGGCCCGAAGGAGCTCATGAGCATGAGGAGGTCTCGATGAATCCGATTCGCAAGATCGTGGCCGCGATCGACCTTTCCGAGGCGAGCGGCCAGGTGTTGGCCGCGGCGCGCGAGATGGCGACGAAGCTCGGCGCCAGCGTCGAGGTCGTCCACGTCGTCTACGACCTGAGCAAGTACATGGGGTTCTACATCGGCGGCGGCTCGGTGCGGGACCTGCAGGCGTCGCTCGAACGCGAAGCGGACGCGAAGATCCACCAGGTCGCGAAAGCCGCGTTCGGCGAGACGGAGTACCAGCTCTCGTTGATCAAGGGGACGCCGTACGCCGATCTCGTGCAGCACCTCGCCGAGACCGACGCCGATCTGCTCGTGGTCGGCGCGCACGGGCTCTCGAAGCCGGAGCACAAGGTCTTCGGCAGCGTGGCCGAGCGACTCGTCAAGAACGCGCCCTGCCCGATCCTCGTCGTCGGGCAGGACCGTCTGAAGGCGAAGGCAGAGGCGATGCCGAAGCAGTTGACGTAGGGTGACGCCCATCCTGTTCGCTGGGGGTCGCCGGCGTCGCCCGGCCGGCGCCGGCTCAGTGCGGGCGCGGGAAGCAGATCACGGGGGCCTGCCCCCGTCTCAGCACGGCTTCGCAGATGCTGCCGAGCGCCACGCGCCGGAGCCCGGTTCGTCCGTGCGTCGCCATGCAGATGTAGTCGACGCCGTTCTCCACCGCGAACTGGCCGAGCACGCGGTCGATGCTCTCGCCGCTCAACACCTCGAGCGACACGTCGAGGTCGCCGGGGAGCCGGCCGCGCACTTCCTCGAGCCGCTGCCGCGCGCGCTCGAGCTGGTCGGCCCAGGCCTTCGGGGACTGCGGCGGCATGCCGAGCTCGGCGAGCGGGAGCAGAAGCTGGTCGGGCACCACGTGAACCAAGGTGACGCGGGCTCCCATCTCCTTCGCGAGCACGGCGGTCGGCTCGAACGCGCGCAGGGACTCCTCGGAGAAGTCGACCGTCAGGGCGAGGTGGGGCGTCTTCATGCTAGTGGGGCACCGGATAGATGATGACGGGCGTGAGCGTCTGACGGAGCACGGACTCGGCGAAGCTTCCGAGCACGACGCGACGGATGCCCGAGCGCCCGTGAGAGGCGATCGCGATGAAGCGGGCGCCCTTCTCCTCGGCGTAGGCGGCGAGGATCTTCTCGGGCACCTCGCCGGACAGGACCTCGAAGTCGACGTCGGGGCCGCCGCCGATCGAGGCGACGACCTCTCCCGCCTTCTTCTGCGCGAGCTCGATCTTGTCGATCAGATCCGGCTCGTGCTGCCGGGGGGCGAGAGGCGCGCCGGCGGGGACCCAGATCAAGTCGCTGACGACGTGGACGACTCTCACCTTCGCGCCGATCTTCTTCGCCAGTTCGATCGTCGGCGCATACGCGTGCGCGGCTTCATCCGAGAAGTCCGTGGTGAGCAGGATCAGGGGCTGGCTCATGGAGAATCTCCAGGGGAGGGAGCGTGGTTCGATTCCGGGGAAATGCGCGCGGACGGTGCGGATGAATTCCCATTCGCGACGAGGCCAGGCTGGATCAACCCGCGCCGCGGCGGTTTTTCTTCACGGTGAGCACAGGACAATCGGCGTGCTGGACCACTCGCTCCGCCACGCTCCCCATGAGCATGTGCTTCAGCCCGGTGAGTCCATGCGTCGCGAGCACGATCAGGTCGAACCCACCCTCCTCCGCGGTTTTGCAGATCTCCTGCTGGGCGTTGCCGAACGTGATCCGAGAGCTGACGTCGACGCCGTCGCCGACCTCCTTGCCGATGATCTCGTCGAGACGTTCCTGCGCGTTCTTGCGCACCGTCGACTCGAGGCTCATGGCGGTCACGGGCGCCATTCCATACTCGACCGGATAGATGATCGGCTCGATGACGTGAAGCACGACCAGCCGGCCGCCGCCGCCACGGGCGAGCGCGCTCGCCTCGCGAAGGGCGGACTTCGAGTCCTCGGAGAAGTCGATCGGACAGAGGATGTTCTTGAACTGTGTCATGGATCGAGGTCCCTTCGTAGGTCTTTGAACGTCGTTAGGTCCAGCACCAGCCATGCCATCCGCGGCTCGCGAACGATGGCCACGAGGCGCGCTCGACTCGCTCGCGGGGCCCGACAGTAACCGCATACGCAAGAACTCTTTCCGACGAAACTCACCAAGTGGCGGGCGCCGAGCCGGGACCGGAGCCGGCCCCCCTCGGACCACGGCGCGGAGTCCGAGAGGATCCCGACGGCTGGCCCGCCCCGTGGCCGGCCCTCTCGCCGGGTGGCGATCGCTGCGGAGGTCGCTCGAGGACGACGGGTTCGCCGCGACGGCGGATCGACGCCACGTCCCCGAGATCGGGCAGCAGAATCGGGGTTCGGGCCTGCGGTTGCAGGCGTTTCGCCAGCGCGTCCCGCTTCTCCGGCTCGCCATGCACGAGCGCGAGGCGGGCCCCCGAGCGCAGCATCGCGGCGACCCAGGACGCGAGCTCGCTCTGACCGGCGTGCGCGGAGAACGCGCCCAGCGTGTGGATCGACGCTTTGACCGCGATCGGCTCGCCGAGGATGCGGACGGCTCTTGCGCCGTCGACGAGCGCCCGCCCGATCGTGCCGCGCGCCTGGAAGCCGATGATCACGACGTGGGCGTCGGGCCGCCACAGGTTGTGCTTCAGATGATGCACGACGCGGCCGGCGTCGCACATCCCGCTCGCGGCGATGATCACCACCCCGCGCGCGTGGTTCAGCGCCATCGATTCCTCCGGCGTGCGACAGAGGCGGAGCTGGCTCGGCTCGACGTTCTCCCGTCCCGCCGCGAGCCGCGCGCGGACGTCCTCGGAGAAGGAGTCGGCGTGGCGCGCGTGGACGTCGGTCACGCGAATCGCCATCGGGCTGTCGAGGTAGACGGGACGCGGCGCGATGCGCCCGGTTCGCTCGAGCCCGGCCAGCGCGTAGAGGATCTCCTGCGTGCGACCGACCGCAAACGCGGGGACGATCACGTTCGCGCCGCTCGTGCGGGCGGAGTCCAGGATCCGCGCGAGCTCGTCGAGGGAGTCCTCGGGCTTCTTGTGGTCTCGATCGCCGTACGTCGACTCGAGCAGCACCAGGTCCGCGTCGCCGGGAGGATCGGGGGGGAGCAGGAGGGGCTCGCGCACACGGCCGACGTCGCCCGAGAACACGATCTTGCGGGAAGCTCCCTCGCGATCGATCCAGAGCTCCACCGACGCGGCGCCGAGGATGTGTCCGGCTCGACGAAACCGGATCCGCACGTCGGGCGTCGCCTCGAGCGTCTCGAGCCACGGGTGGACGACCAGGCGGTCGAGCGCACGCTCGGCGTCTTCCGACGTGTAGAGCGGCGCGACCGGTCGGCGTCCCCGCCGCAGGCTCCGGCGGGACGCGCGCTCCGCGTCCTGCTCATGGATGTGCGCCGAGTCCGGGAGCATGATCCGGAGCAGGTCGAGCGACGGTACGGTGACATGGACGGGCCCCGCGAACCCGTCGCGGACCAGCGCGGGAAGACGTCCGGAGTGGTCGATGTGGGCGTGCGTCAGCACCACCGCGTCGAGACCGGCCGGATCGAACGGGAACGGGCGCCGGTTGCGCGCCTCCTCATCGCGCCCGCCCTGGAACAGACCGCATTCCACCAGCACGCGGGAGGCGGCCGTCTCGATGAGGTAGCACGATCCAGTCACCTCGCCCGCCGCGCCGTGGAACGTGATCCGGCCGACGCTGCCGTCGTCCAGCGGCCGGAACCCGCGTTGCTTTCGAGCCATGTCGTGCTCCTGATCCGGGTTCGACGAGCGTGGCAAAGGTCTCGGGTCGCTTCGTTGGAGTCGCGGCCCGACCGTGTCCGCGGGCGCGAAGCCCGGATTGCGGCTGACTTCGCCCAGCGAGCCCTCTGCCATGTCCATGAACCCGCGGTAGGCGGCTCGCCCCGCCTACCGCGGCGAGTCCTCGGCGACTACAAGAACCGTATGGAGGGCATCCGGGTCAAGCACTTCCATGGGCCGAACCCGACCTCCCGATGCGCGGCAGGCCGCCCCCGCGGCGAGTTCCCACCGGCGCTCGCTCAGGGGGCGCGGCCGATTCGCCGACCCGCTGGGAACGGGAGTTGCGCATCATGTCGCCGACAACGGTCGAGCTCCCGGCTCCGACTTGCGGCTTCCGACTGCGCGGCGGCGGGGCGCGAAGAGGACGTCGGATCTATCTTTGGCGGCTGCGCCGCGCTGAGGTGTCGAACAATGTCGGACGAGAATCTCGAGACGAGTGTGAAGGAGATCGTGGCCGCGGGGCGAGACGTTCGCGCACGGATCCGGGAGACGTGGCTGGACGCGGCGGGCCGCGCGTCGGAGACGGGCGGAATCTCCGGGCTCGTGCGTCGGGCCGTCGACGCGGCGGCCGACGGCGTGCGCAAGAGCGTGCCCGATGATCCGGCGAGCGTGCTGCGTCAGGTGATCGATGGCCTCGGCGACGGGCTCTCGACGGCGGCGCACGCGACCCGCCTCGCGTTGCGTGAAGCGGCCGACCAGGGGCGGGCGTTCGCGGCCGATGACGTGCGGCGGCTCGAGGACGACCTCGGCACCGTCGCCTCGATGTTCACCACGACCGTCGCCGACGCGGCGGGCCGCGTCTCGTCGCTGGTGTCGAGCCAGGCGAAGGACCTCGCGGAGCACGCGCGACGGACGATGTCCACGGTGCGCCCCGACCTCGACGCGGCGGTCGCCGCCGCCCGGAAGGAGCCGGGTCGGCTGGTCCAGGAATCGGCGGAGGCCGGCGTCGAGATGACGCGTCGCGCCGCCGGCTCGCTCCTCGCCGCGATCGGCGGGTTCTTCGCGGAGGCGGGGCGGATCGTGTCGGGCTCGCGAAGGAACGGCTCGTCCTGAGGCGGGAGCCGAACGCGGACGCGTTCGGGCACGGGCCCCGGCACGGGGGGGCGGCCGCGGCTACGATCTGGCCCGAGACCTGACGATGGACCTGACGACGATCCCTCAGCTTGCGCGCAACGCGGTGCGCTTCCACGAGATCATGACCGTGCTCGGCCGTTACGGCTTGGCGCGCTGGTTCGGGCGCATCGACCTCGAGTTCGTCCGCAGCTTCTTTCGCGCGGGCGGCGCCGCCGGTGGCGCCGACCTCGCCAAGCTCTCGACCGAGTCGAAGGTGAGGATGGCGCTCATCGAGCTCGGCCCGACGTTCATCAAGCTCGGCCAGATGCTCTCGACCCGGCAGGACGTCGTCGGCGCGGAGATGGCGGCCGAGCTCTCGTCGCTGCAGACGTCGACCTCGCCCGATCCTCCCGCGGTCGTGCGGCGCACGATCGAGTCGGAGCTCTCGCGACCGATCGCAGAGCTGTTCGCCGAGTTCGATCCCGTCCCCCTCGCGTGTGCGTCGATCGGTCAGGTGCACGGCGCGAGGCTCGAGGACGGCCGCGCGGTCGTCGTGAAGGTGCAGAAGGACGCCATCGTCGACCGCATCAAGAACGACCTCGAGATCCTCATCGCGCTGGCGGAGATCGTCGAACGCTACGACACGCCGCTGCGCCAGTTTCGGCCGGTGGCGTTGGCGAAGGACTTCCGGCGCAGCATCTGGCGGGAGCTGGACTATCGCCGCGAGGCCCGCCACATCGCGGAGTTCGCGCGCAACTTCGCCGACCACGAGACCGTGCGTTTCCCGGTCGCGGTGACGCGCCTCACGTCCAAGCGCGTCCTCACCATGGAACGGCTCGACGGCATCCAGGTCAGCGACACCGCCGCGCTGCTCGCGCGCGGCTCCGACCTCGACGCGATCGCCCGCACGGGAGCCGACCTGTTCCTCGACATGATCTTCCGCGACGGCTTCTATCACGCGGATCCGCACCCGGGGAACCTGCTGGTCCTCGACGGCGACGTCATCGGCGTCCTGGACTGCGGGATGGTCGGCCGGCTCGACGACGGGACGCGGGAGCGCATCGAGCAGCTCATGGTGCTCGCCGTCCGGGGCGACGCGGACCGCGTGTCGGACCTCGTGCTCCGAATCGGCCAGGCGCCGGCCGATCTCGATCGGGACGCGCTCCGCGTCGACGTGGCCGAGCTCCTCGCCGAGTACCTGACGCAGTCGCTCGATCGCTTCGACTTGAGCGGCGCCCTCACCGGGCTCGTCGGCGTGCTGCGCCGCTACTCCATCCTGCTGCCGTCGAACGTGTCGATGCTCGTCAAGGTCCTCGTCATGCTCGAGGGGACGGCGCGACACCTGAGCCCGCGCTTCAGCCTGGCCGAGCTGCTCCAGCCGTATTACCTGCGCTCGGTCCGCCGCCGCTACTCGCCGGCGCGCGTCGCCCGCCGCCTTCGGAACGCGTACTACGACTGGGACCGCCTGCTGTCGAACCTGCCCCGCGACCTCGCCGACATCCTCGAGGGGGTCCGCGTCGGCCGCTTCGAGGTCACGCTGCATCATCGCCGCCTCGAGTCGGTCGTCGACCGGCTCGTCCACGGAATCCTGACTGCGGCGCTCTTCCTCGGTTCCGCGTTGTTCATGAGCTTCGAGGTGCCGCCGGCGTTGAAGGGAGTCTCGATCCCCGGCGCGCTCGGCTGCACCCTCGCCTTCTTCCTCGGCCTGAAGCTGTTCCGCATCCTCCACGGCCGGAACGATTGACCCATGGAACGAACGATCGCCTACTTCTCGATGGAGATCGCGCTCGAGGCGTCGATCCCGACGTACGCGGGCGGCCTCGGCGTTCTCGCCGGCGACACGATGCGGTCGTTCGCGGACCTCGAGGTGCCGGTCGTGGGGGTCTCGCTCGTGCACCGGAAAGGCTACTTCCGCCAACGGCTCGGCGACGACGGCGAGCAGCGCGAGGAAGACCAGCCGTGGAACCCAGCCGACGAGCTCGTCGAGATGGGAGCCCGCGTCTCGGTCGAGATCGAGGGACGCAAGGTCCAGATCCGCGCGTGGCGGTTCGAGGTCGCCGGCGTCACGGGCTACCGCGTTCCGGTCTACCTGCTCGATACCGACCTCGCAGCGAACGCCGAGCGCGACCGTGGCCTGACCGACCACCTCTACGGCGGCGACGATGAGTACCGCCTGTGCCAGGAGGTTGTCCTCGGGGTCGGCGGGGTTCGCATGCTGAGGGCGTTGGGGCACGTCGCGATCGCGAAGTACCACATGAACGAGGGCCACTCCGCGCTGCTCACCGCGGAGCTGCTCGACGCGGCCGCGACCGCCGCCGGTCGCGACGCGATCACGCGCGCCGACATCGAGCGCGTTCGAGCGATGTGCATCTTTACCACCCACACACCGGTCCCAGCCGGCCACGATCAGTTCTCGATCGAGCTCGCGCGACGCGTCCTGAGCGGATTTCGGAGGTTTCTCGAC
The DNA here is from genome assembly GCA_964649825.1 of uncultured Phycisphaeraceae bacterium. Taxonomy (GTDB): domain Bacteria; phylum Planctomycetota; class B15-G4; order B15-G4; family JADJEK01; genus CAZYQW01. The sequence goes on from CAZYQW010000004.1 coordinate 24,208, forward strand.
TGCGACGACGTGTTCGCGGCCGACGTCTGGTCGCGGCGGTCGGAGCAGCACGAACCGACGCTGGCCGCGCCGGGCCGGCGTCTCAACATGACGTACCTCGCGCTCGACTTGAGCTCCTACGTCAACGGCGTCGCCAAGCGGCACGGCGAGACGACGCGGCACCTCTTCGCCGGCTACGAGATCGACGCGATCACGAACGGGATCCACGTGACCACGTGGGCATCGGCGCCGTTCCGCGAGCTCTTCGATCGGCGGATTCCGGGGTGGGTGCAGGACGCATTCATGCTCCGGCACGCGATCGCGATCCCGCGCGACGAGATCTGGTCGGCCCACGAGGCCGCGCGAGCGCGGCTGTTCGAGACGGTTCGCCGTCAGGTCGGCGTTTCGCTCGATCCGAATCGGCTGACGCTCGGGTTCGCGCGACGCATGACGCGCTACAAGCGCAGCGACCTCCTGTTCGAGGACGTCGAGCGGCTGCGGCGGATCGGGACCGCCGGCGGAGGGCTCCAGGTCGTCTACGCGGGCAAGGCGCACCCGCGCGACGACACGGGGAAGGAGCTGATTCGCCGAGTGTTCGCGGCCAGCCGCGTGCTCGGCGCCGACGTTCCGGTCGTGTTCCTCCCGAACTACGACATGGGCCTGGCTCGAGAGGTGACGAGCGGCGTGGACGTTTGGCTCAACACCCCGCTGCCGCCGAACGAGGCATCGGGGACGAGCGGGATGAAGGCCGCCCTGAACGGCGTGCCGAGCTTGAGCGTGCTCGACGGCTGGTGGATCGAGGGATCCATCGACGGGGTGACCGGGTGGGCGATCGGATCGATCGGCGGCGACCACGATTCGACGGACGACGCCCGCTCGATGTACGAGCAGCTCGAGACTCGCATCCTCCCGCTGTTCCATCGTGACCGGAACGGGTTCATCGACGTCATGCGCCACGCCATCGCGCTGAACAGTTCGTTCTTCAACACGCAGCGCATGGTCGGGGCCTACGTCGTGCACGCGTACGTTCACCGAGGGCCCGAGATGGGCCGGCGTCCGCGGTGACGATCGCGACGAGGGGAATCGGCCCCGCCTCCGTATCGGCGTTCGGAAGGCTTCTTCCGCTCAGGGAATGGACATGGCCGATGAACCTGACGTTCCCGCCAATCGGCGCGCGTTTCCGCCGGTGTTTCCCCGGACTCGGGTGCACCACCCGACCCTGGCTCGCGAGTGGTACGCGCCTTGCCTGTGCATCGGTGACGCGTGCATCCGGGTGCGAGGAAACTGGACAAGTTCCTCCAAGCCCGGCGCAAGGTCGAGTCCGTCTCTTGGAGGAGTCTCGATGCAGGCCAGCGTTCCGCGGTCCGGGCGACCGTTGGTTCTCGTGACCCTCGACGACCGCGGGGTCCGAAGGCTGTTGGCGTACGCTCTCGGCCGGGACGCGATCGATGTGATCGAGTGCGACGACGCCGAGCTTCAGCGTCGGCTTCGCGGGTGCCCGGACGTCCTCGACCGGATCGATGCGATCGTGATGGACGCCGACGCGTCGCCGCGCACGATGCGCTGGGTGTGCGATGCGACTCCGATGCCGCGTCCGCCGTTGGTGCTGGTTCGTCCGGTCCGTCCGCGGCGCGACGCCCGCGACGCCCGGGACGCGGAGGAGAGAGCGTGGGACCGCGAGCTCGAGGTGGAGAGGTTCGTCGTCCTCGCGTCCGACCTCGGACACATGGTCCGGCGCGTGCGGTGCCTATCGTCCATGGCGCGACGGGGACGGGAGCACCTCCTTCCCGCGGCCCGGGAGCGAGTGGTGGGGGGTGCGGCGACGGATCGCGTCCACGGTCGTATCGCTCGCTGCCGCGAACCGGCCGGCACGAGCGCCGAAACGTGGGCGACTGGACCCGCGAACGGACGATGGGCGAACGGACGATGATGGATGAGCCCGCGGGCGGCGGAACAGCGGTTCCGCCGGGTCATGGGCGATACTCGGAGCTCGAGCAACCTGCGGAGGAACCATGAAGGTCCAAGAGCTGATGACACCGGAACCTCGAACGTGCCGCGATACCGTCAACCTCCTGGAGATCACGAAGTTGATGTGGGATCGGGACTGCGGCATCGTTCCTCTCGTCGATGAGAACGGCGACGCGGTGGGCGTGATCACCGATCGCGACGTCTGCATGGCGGTGGGGACGCGGAATCAGTTGGCCAGCGACATCCACGCGAACGAGGTGGCGACGGGCAAGATCTATTCGTGCCATCCGGAGGACGAGGTGCAGGCCGCGCTCGCGATCATGAAGGATCGTCAGGTACGTCGCCTGCTCGTCACCGACGACGACGGGCGGATCGTAGGGATCGTCTCGTTGAACGACCTCACGCTGGCCACGGGGAGGCGCGCCGGGAAGCAGGGCGTGTCTCACGAGGCGGTCCTGGACACGCTGCGCGCGATCTGCGAGCACCGGGTGCCGACCTTCGCATAGCCGAGGCGGCCGTTCGCTGCCGCTCGTATCGGCTCGTTCGCATGGTTCGTTCGCAACGGAGGCGGCTCGATGGAACCAGTCCTGGTCTTCTCGGTCCTGATCGTGCTGGTGACGGCGACGGTCGTGCTTTGGCGGTTCGCTCAGCGGCGCGCGCGCCGTTCGCGCATCGAGCCGACGCAGCACGTGAAGCGGCTCTCGCCCGACGACATGCGTTTGCGCATCACCACGTTCTGCCGCGAGCACGGGGCTCTCGAGCTGCGTTCGGAGCACGGCCATCTCTACGTCACCTGGCGCCTCGCGGACGTGCACAATGAAGAGGACGAGCCTCCGCCGGAGCGGACGTACTCCCTGGAGCTCCGCGTGCGAGAGGCGGGGACGGTCTATGCGCGCTATGGCGAAGGCAAAGTGACCTGGGTTCGTACGGAGGCCGGAGAGCACCGGAGCCCGTCGGTGGAATGGGACTGGGACATGGCGCCGGACTTCGGCGGCTTCGAGCCGGCCACGTCGCCGGAGCCGGCCGAGCACGCGCCGCACACCGTCGACGGTCTCGTCATTCCGATCCGCCGGATCGTGCTCGACGGAGGGTGGGCGTGGCAACCAGTCCTCGAGATGCCGATCGAGGAGGACGTGACCGGCTCGATCGCTCCGGTCGCACGCCGCGTCGGCCTCGATCCGGAATGACGCTGGCCGGCCTTCGACGGCCGGGCGGAATTACACGCGCGCGTTTCCACGTTCTACATTCTTCGGTGCCGACTTTCCCGCCGCCGCGCCGGGCTCGCCGGCGGCCGCGCCGCCGCGTTCCGTTCACCGAGGAACGGCGATTGCTCCGGTCCACGAAGACCCCAACCCGGAAGTCAGACGGAGCAAACAAGTCATGGATCCTTCGAAACTCGCCGGCAAGGCGGCTGGAAAGGCCAAGTCGATCGGCAAGGCGCTGCAGGGCTACACCGGCATCTTCCGCCGGCTCGCAGAAGAACATCAGGAGGTCGCGATGATGCTGAAACGCGTCGCGACGTCGGACGATCGGCGGGAGCTCTTCGCGACCATCCGCAAGGAACTCCTGAGCCACGCGAAGGCGGAGGAGAAGGAGTTCTACACGATCCTGCGCGACCAGCCCGAGACCAGCGCGCTCGTCGAGCACAGCCTCGAGGAACATCAGGAGGTGGAGCGAATGCTGGACGAGCTGAACACCTCCGACGTCGCGAGCGAATCCTGGACGCGCGGGATCGAAGAGCTGCGCGCTTCGGTCGAGGACCACGTGAAGGAGGAGGAGCAGGACCTCTTCCCGCGCGCAAGGGACGTGCTCGGCGACGACGTGGCGAAGAACATCGAGTTCAACTACGACAGCACGAAGAAGGCGGAGATGGCGCGGATCCGATAACCGGTCGGCACGCTCGGTCCGTGCGCGCACGCGGAGGGCTTCGTGAACGTCACCGGCGTGCGGAGCCCTCCGGATCTCGGGCCGCGTCTCCCGGCCCGGCCTCCACCATGGCATCCGCGGTCCAGCCCCCGCCGAGCGCGCGATAGATGCGGATCCACGCGCGGGCGACCGCGCCGCGGCTGTCGGCCGCCTGGTCCTGGCTCCGGAACAGGGTGCGCTCCGCGTCGAGCACGTTCTGGAAGTCGGTCAGGCCCTCGCGGTAGAGGTCGCGCACGTAGCCGACCGCGGTCTCGGCCGCACGCGCGGCCGCGTCGAGGTGCCCCGCGCGCTCGCGCTCGCGCCGAAACGCGCTGACCGAGGACTCGATCTCCTGGAGCGCGCGCAGGACGGCGGCCTCGAACTCGACCCGCGCCCGCTCGGCGAGCGCGTCCTGCCGTCGGACGTTGCCACGCACGCGGCCGCCGTCGAACAGGTTCCAGCGGAACGACGGGCCGACGTAGAACGTCCGGCTGTCCGAGTCGAGGGTTTGGGACGTGTCGAGCGATTCGTATCCATATCCACCGGTGAGGGAGAAGCGCGGGTACAGGTCGGCGACCGCCACCCCGATGCGGGCGGACTCGGCGGCGAGGCGGCGTTCGGCCGCCCGCAGATCCGGACGCCGCAGGAGCACGTCGGTCGGGAGCCCGAGACCGACGAGCGGCGGCGGCGCCGGGATCGATGGGTCGTCGACGAGATCGTGGGCGACGCCGGGGGCCCCGCCGAGGAGGAGCGCGAGCCGGTACAGCGCGTCGTCTTGGGCGGCCTCGAGCGCGGGGATCTCCGAACGGGTCAGCGCCAGGTTCGACTCCGCCTGCGCGACGTCGAGCGCCGGCGCCAGCTCGGCTCGGCGGCGGGAGCGCGTCAGCTCCAGCGTCCGGGCCTGCGCTTCGGTGTTGCGTCGCGCGATCTCGAGGCGCGCACGCAGCGCCAGCGCCTCGACGTACGTCTCCGCCACGTCGGCGAGCAGGATGACCTGGACGTCGCGGGCGTCCTCGACCGTCGCCTCGAGGTCGGCATCCGCCGCCTCGACCGAGCGCCGCACCCGGCCGAAGACGTCGATCTCCCAGCTCGCGTCGACGGCGATGCTCGCGAAGTTGCGGTTGGACACGCCCGCGGGCGCGAGCGGCGTCGAGGGCGGGGCGAACGGCCCGTTGGCGCTGAGCCGCGAGCGCTCGTACGAGCCCGAGCCGTCGACGTCCGGGAACCACTCGCCGCGCGTGACGTCGCGTGCGGCGCGCGCCGCTTCGACGCGCCACAGAGCCGTTCTCAGGTCGAGGTTGCCGGCACGCGCGCGCTCGATCAGCTCCGTCAGCCGCGGGTCGCCGAGCCACGACCACCAGGCGTCGATCTCCGCCGGATCCGCGCCCTCCGGCGCCGCGTGCCAACCCGCGGGGAGCTCCGGCTCGGGCCGCTGGTAGTCGGGGCCGACGGTGCACGCGAAGGGCCACGCGAGGAGCATCCATGCGACGCTCCGCCACCAGTCCGCGGGGCGCCGCGAGCGACCGCGACCGCGTCCGGCCGGCGGGCTCATCGTTCGTCCGCCGCTGGCGCGCGGGCGCGGGCGAAGCGCCGGAGCACCACGTAGAAGACGGGCGTGAGGAACAGGCCGAGGATCGTGACGCCGAGCATGCCGCTGAAGACCGCGGTGCCGAGCGACCGGCGCATCTCGGAGCCGGCGCCCGTCGCCACGAGCAGGGGGATCACGCCGAGCACGAACGCGAACGACGTCATCAGGATCGGCCGCAGCCGCAGCCGGCACGCCTCGACGACCGCGTCGATCCGATCCCGTCCCGCGTCCTCCTGCGCCTTGGCGAACTCGACGATGAGGATCGCGTTCTTGCAGGCGAGCCCGACCAGCACGACGAAGCCGATCTGCACCAGGACGTCGTTGTCGAGGCCGCGCAGCCAGACGCCGGCGAGCGCGAAGAGCAGGCAGAGCGGCACGATCAGGATGACGGCCAGGGGCAACAGCCAGCTCTCGTACTGCGCCGCGAGCGCGAGGAACACGAGCAGCACGCAGAGCGGGAAGACGAGCCGCGCCGTGTCGCCGGCCGCGCGTTCCTGGTAGGCGAGGTCGGTCCACTCGAACGCGGCCCCCGGCGGCAGCCTCGCGCCCGCGATCGACTCCATCGCCGCGAGCGCCTCGCCAGTGCTGAACCCCGGCCGCGTGTCGCCGTTCACGTCCGCCGCGGGGTACAGGTTGTAGCGAACGACGCGCGCGGGCGCGGCGCTCCGCTGGACGTCGACGAACGATCCGAGCGGGACCACCGCTCCTCGCGTGCTGCGGGTCCGGAGGCGGGCGACGTCCTCCTCTTCGTTCCGGAACTCGGCCTCCGCCTGCGCGGTCACGCGATACACGCGGCCGAGGTAGTTGAAGTCGTTCACGTAGACCGAGCCGAGGTACGACTGCAGCGTCTCGAACACGTTGCCGATCGGAACGTCGAGCATGCGCGCCTTCGTGCGATCGATGTCGACGTAGAGCTGCGGGCTGTCGGCGCGGAACGTCGAGAAGACCTGCACCAGGCCCGGCACGGCGCGCGCGTCCGCGACGACCGCGTTCGTCGCGGCCTGCAGCTCGCGCAGACCAAGGCCGGCGCGATCCTGGATCTGCATCCTGAACCCGCCGCCGGAGCCGACGCCGCGCACCGGCGGCGGCGGGATCGCGAAGACGAGCGCGTCCTCGATCGCGGCGAGCCGCTCGCGCAGGTCGGCGAGCACGACGTCGGCGGTGAGGCCCCGCTTGGCCCGCTCGCGCGCGTCCTCGAGACCGGTGAAGACGGCCGCGGCGTTCGAGCTGTTCGTCCGGGTCGCGCCCGAGAAGCCGACGAACGCCACCGCGTTCCGGAGGCCCGGCGTCGCGAGCGCGATCTCCGTGATCCGCTGCGTGACCTCGTCGGTGCGCGCCAGCGCCGCGCCGTCGGGAAGCTCCGCGCTGACGATGAAGTACCCCTGGTCCTGCGGCGGGATGAACCCCGTCGGCACGACGCGGAAGGACCACCACGTCAACGCGCCCAGCGCGCCGTAGATCAGCAGCACGATCGTGCCGAACCGCAGGATGCGCCGCACCGCGCCCGCGTACGCGCGGCTGGCGCGGTCGAACGTCCGGTTGAAGAGCCAGAAGAACCAGCCGACGGTGATTCGTCGCAGCCGCCGCGCCGCTCGCGACGGCTCGGACCCGCGCCGGAGCAGGAGGGCGCATAGCGCGGGCGTCAACGTGAGCGAGACGAGCGTCGACAGCGCGGTCGACGCCGCGATCGTGATCGCGAACTGCCGGTAGAACTGCCCGCTGATGCCGCTGATGAATGCCGTCGGCACGAAGACCGCGATGAGCACCAGCGTCGTGGCGACCAGCGCCGATCCGACCGAGTCCATCGCCCGTTGCGCGGCCTCGCGCGGAGAGAATCCCTCCTCGAGCAGACGCTGCACGTTCTCGACGACGACGATGGCGTCGTCGACCACGATGCCGATCGCCAGCACGAGCCCGAACAGCGTCAGGCTGTTCAGGCTGAAGCCGACCGCCAGCATCACCGCGAACGTGCCGATGAGCGAGACGGGGATCGCCAGCACGGGGATGATGGTGGCGCGCCACCCCTGCAGGAAGACGAAGACCGTGAGCGCGACCAGCGCCGCCGCCTCGAACAGGCTGACGAAGACCTCGTCGATCGACTCCTCGACGAACTCCGTGGGGTTGTAGACCACGCGTTGCTCGAGCCCGGGCGGGAACTCCCGCGCGAGCGTGGCCATCGCATCCTTCACCGCGCTCGCGGTCTCGATCGCGTTCGATCCGGGGCGCTGGAAGATGACCATCGCCACCGCCTCGCGCCCGTCGAGGTAGCTGTTCACGGAGTAGTCCTGGGCGCCGAGCTCGATGCGCGCGACGTCGGCGAGCCGGACGAGGCGCCGGTCGCCGCCGGACTTGATGATGATGTTCCCGAACTGGTCCGGCTCGCGCAGCCGGCCTTCGCTCGCTACCATCAGTTGGAAGTCGCCCGCGGCGTCGCCGGGCGGCTGGCCGATGGCACCGGCCGCGACCTGCACGTTCTGCTCGCGGAGCGCGGCGAGGACGTCGCCGGGGGTCAGGTCCAACGACGCCATGCGGTCGATGTCGAGCCAGACGCGCATGCTGTACTGGCGCGCGCCGAACACCTGCACGTCGCCGACGCCGTCGATGCGAGAGAGGACGTCCCGCACGCGGAGGTAGACGTAGTTGCTGATGTAGAGCTGGTCGCGCGTCCCGTCGGGGGAGAGCATGTGCACGACCATGAGCAGGTCGGGCGAGCTCTTCGTGGTCGTGACTCCGATGCGTCGTACGTCCTCCGGGAGGCGGGGCTCCGCGATCGCCACCCGGTTCTGCACCAGCACCTGCGCCTCGTCCAGGTCGGTGCCGAGCCGGAAGGTGATGGTCAACTGCATCGTCCCGTCCGTGGTGGACTGCGACTCCATGTAGAGCATGTTCTCGACGCCGTTGATCTCCTGCTCGAGCGGCGTGGCGACGGTGGCGGCGATCGTCTCCGGGGTCGCACCGGGGTAGCTCGCCCGGACGATCACGGTAGGCGGCGCGACCTCCGGGTACTGCGCGACCGGGAGCTGGAACCACGCCAGGGCGCCCATCAACAGGATGACGAACGAGAGCACCGCGGCGAAGATCGGGCGATCGATGAAGAAGCGCGGCAGGGTCATCGACGTTCCTCGACCGCGGCCGGCTCGTCCACCGAGAGCCACTGATCCGGCGGAAGGGGAGCGTAGTCATCCGGGAGCCCGTCGTCGGTCGCATCGATCTCGACCGTCTCCTCGACCGCCCGGACCGCGGCGCCGGCGCTGATCTTCTGCACGCCGCGGGTCACGACGCGCTCGCTGCCGTCGAGCCCCGCTTCGATCGACCGCAGGCCGTGGATGATCGGGCCCAGCGTGACGGTGCGGCGGACGACCACCCCCGCGTCATCGACGAGGAACACGATCCGCTCCGACTGATCGGTGACGATGCAGGCGTCCGGGATCAGCAGCACCTCGTGACGCGGGCTGGCCGGCAGCCGAACCGTCGCGAACATCCCTGGCGTCAGGAACCCGTCCGGGTTGGCGAGGATCGCCCGTCCCCGCATCGTGCCGGTGTCCGGGTCGAGCTGGTTGTCGACGAAGTCCATGTGGCCGAGGTGGGGGTAGCCGCTCTCGTCCTGCAGCGCGACGTAGACCGGGTTCCGCACGTCGCGCGAGCTCTCGCGCGTGCCGTCGCGCGCCAGGCGCGAGTAGCGGAGGAACTCGCGCTCGTCCGCGTCGAAGTAGCAATGGATCGGATCGATCGAGACGATCGTGGTCAGGAGAGTCGCGCCGAGCGAGCCGCCCTGCACGAGGTTCCCCTGCGTCACGAGCCGCTGCCCGATCCGCCCCGAGATCGGCGCGTGGACGCGCGTGAAGTCGAGGTCGATCGACGCGCTCTCGATCGAAGCGTCGGCGGTGAGGATGCCGGCGTTGGCGGTCTCGATCGCCGCGCGAGCCGCGTCGATCCGTGCGTCGGAGGCCTCGACCGCCGCTTCGGCTTGGAGCACCTCGCTCGTCCGGATGTCGACCGTCTCGCGCGCGACCGCCTCGGTCGCGACCGCGCGCTCGGCGCGCTCGAGGCGGTTCTTGGCCAGCGTCAGCACCGACTCGGCGGCGCGCCGGTCGGCCCGCGCCAGCGAGAGATCCGCCTGCGCCTGCGTCACCCGCGCCTCGGCTTGGCTCCGGTCGGCGCGCGCACCGGCCAGCACCGCCTCGAACGGGCGCGGGTCGATGACGAACAGGAGGTCGCCCTTCGCGACGACCTGACCCTCGCTGAAGTGGATCGAGTCGAGGTGGCCGGAGACGCGCGCCCGGACGTCGACGTGCCGGACCGCCTCGAGACGGCCGACGTAGCGGTCCCACACGACCGTCGCCTTGCGAAGCGGGCGCGTGACGCTGACCTCGACGGCCGGGGCCGGCGGCGCGGTCGTCGCGCCGCGATCCGTGCACGCCGCACCGAGCGCGGCCGCGATCAGCACCGCCGGCGCGCGGGGCATCATGCCTCGAGGAACCGGAGGAGGTCGGCGTTCACCTCGTCTTTGTGCGTCGAGGTCAGGCCGTGCGGCGCGCCGGGGTAGACGACGAGCCGCGCGTGCTCGACGATCCGCGCCGAAGCGCGACCCGCCGCGTCGATCGGGACGACTTGATCGTCGTCGCCGTGCAGGATCAGCGTCGGCACGTCGAACTTCTTCAGGTCCTCGGTGAAGTCGGTCGCCGAGAACGCGGCGATGCAGTCGTACGCGTTCTTGTGCCCGGCCTGCATGCCCTGCGCCCAGAACCAGTCGATCAGGCCCTGCGACGGCTTCGCGTCCGGCCGGTCGAACCCGAAGAACGGTCCGGCCGCGAGGTCCTTGTAGAGTTGCGAGCGATCGGCGAGCGAGGCGGCGCGGATGCGATCGAAGACGTCGATCGGCTGGCCGCTCGGATTCGCCGCGGTCTTCAGCATCAGCGGCGGCACGGCGGAGATCAGCGCGAGCTTCGACACGCGTTCCGTGCCGTGCCGGCCGACGTACCGCGCGACCTCGCCGCCGCCGGTCGAGAACCCGACGAGGGCCGCGTCCTCGAGGTCGAGCGCCTCGATCAACGCCGCGAGGTCGTCCGCGTAGGTGTCCATCTCGTTGCCGTGCCACGGCTGGCTCGAGCGGCCGTGTCCGCGGCGGTCGTGCGCGACCACGCGATAGCCGCGCTCGGCGAGGAAGAACATCTGGTCCTCCCAACTGTCCGCCGTCAGCGGCCAGCCGTGCGAGAGAACGACGGGCCGTCCGTCGCCCCAGTCCTTGTAGTAGATCTCGGTATCGTCCTCGGTGAAGATCGTGCCCATGCGATGTCTCTCCGTTGGGGTTCACCCGACACGTGACCGCGCCCTCTCCTCCGCCGCGTACCGCGGCTCCGGTTCGGTTGCGGTCCTACCGCGTTGGGGTTCCCAGTGGTCCACCCGACCTATGACCGCGTTGGGGAACGCCCCGGCGGGGGGCGGACCGGGCGGCGCCCGGCCGACGGAACTGAGCGGGAGAGGTGGACACCGTCCACGAACTGGGCCGGTCCGGGCGTCCGTCAGCCGTCGCGGGCGACCTCCGCGAGGAGCGCGTCGACCTCGCGCCAGAACGCGGCGCACTCCTCCCGCTCGGCCGGAGGAAACGCGGCGAGCTCGGCCGCGTCGCGCACGCCCGCGAGGTCCGGGTCGTCGCGCCACTGCGCGAGCGTCGGCGGCAGGAGCTCGAGGCTCGCGGCATCCCGGCGCTCGAACTCCGCGGTCCACGCGGCCAGCTCCTCCCGCAGCCAGCGACGCGCCAATCGCCGCCGCGCGGCGCGCTCCTCGGCGGAGAGCGGGGCCGCGCCGGGATCTTGGCGCGTCCCCGCGAGAGCCGCCGCGCAGGCGGCGTCGTACCGGTGCCCCGCGACCACGTCGGCGGCGAGGGCGGGGTTCGCCGCGAACGCCGCGGCGTAGACGTCGGCCGCCGCCGCGTGGCGTCGCGTGAGCAGGAGCAACCGCACGACGTCGAGGCGCTCGGCCTCGTCGGCGAAGTCGACGGTCCCATCGAGGAGGGCGGGGATCCGCGCCTCGAGGGCGATCCTCTTCTCGACCCGCTCGATCTCGGCGCGGAGGAAACTCCACGACGGGTCGTCCGTCGGCGTGCGGTCGAGCGCGTCGTGGAGCGCGACGAGCGCCTCGTCGAAGCGCGCCTGGAGCCGGAGGGCCCAGCCGAGGACCCCGTACCCGGTGGGGTTCGCGGGGTCGAGGCGGATCGACCGCCGCGCGCCTTCCATCGCCGGCTCGAGCCGGCCCAGGTTGCCCTCGGCGATCGCGACGTTCAGGATCACCTCGGGCGCGTCGGGGTCGATCTCGAGCGCGCGATTCCACTGCTCCATCGCCTCGTCGGTCCGACCCAGATGGGAAAGGATGATCCCGAGGTTGACGTGGACCGGGATCGCCCGCGGTCGAACGGCGAGCGCCGCGAGGTAGTAGCCGATCGCCGCGTCGCCGGGCGGATGCAGCTCCGCCATCGTGAAGTTCAGCCAGAAGTCGTTCGGATGGACGAGGTGCGCGCGCCGGAGGAACCGGATCGAGTCGTGGCCGGCTTCGTCGAGCAACCCCGCGACCACGAGGAGGAGCCCCACCGGCTGCTCCGCGGGCGCCGCCTCGGCGGCGAGCGCGACCAGCGCGGCGACGTCGTTCCAGAGCGTCGGGTCCCGGACGCGGTCGCGCCATGGGTCGGGATCGGCGCGCCGCGCGACCTCGAGCAGGCGTTCGAGTCGGTCCCGTTCGCGCACGCACGACACCCAATCGTCGAGCGCGGTGATCAGGGCGAGGCGGACGTCGCTGCGATCGATCCGTCTCGCGAGCTCGGCGGGCGGCGCCGCGAACATCGCGAGCCCCGCGTCCGCGAACGCGTCCTGGTAGGCCTGGTCGGCGGCCGCGTCGAATCGATCCGTCCGGCCGAACCCGCGGGCGAGCCGGAGCTCGTCCAGGCGCTCGGCCACGGCGAGATCCGCCTGCGCGCGCTCGATCCGCTGCCGCAGGCTCGCGAAGCCGCCGTCCGGCAGCCGGCCGAGGATCGCGCGCGCCTCGGCGAAGCGGCCTTCGGCCTGGAGCCCGTGCACGAACGAGATGCGCTCCGTCCACTTCGACGCCTCGGCCCGCTGCTGCGTCGCGTACGCCCATTCGCGGGCCGCGGTGGCGATCGCGAGGGCGACGAGCGCCGCCGACGTCAGGATCAGCGCGGTCTCCGTCGGGTTGCGCCGCATCCACCGCACGAGGCGTTCCACCGGTCCGACCGCTCGCGCGGTGATCGCCTCGCCGCGGCGGAAGCGACGCAGGTCGTCGGCCAGCGCCTGCGCGCTTGCGTAGCGCCGCTCGGGGTCCTTGCCCAGGCACGCGAGGCAGATCGTCTCCAGGTCGCGCGGGACCTTGTGGTTCAGGCGCGACGGCGGCATCGGTTCCGCGGAGATCACCAGCCGCTCCGTCTCCGCTGCCGACTCGCCCCGGAACGGCGGGCGGCCGGTGAGGGTCTCGTAGAGGAGCGCGCCGAGCGCGTAGACGTCGACGGCCGGCCCGATCGCGTGCGACCGTCCGAGCGCCTGCTCGGGTGCCATGTAGCTCGGCGTGCCGAGACGCGCGCCGCTCAGCGTGAGCGCGGGGTCGTCGATGCGACGCGCGAGCCCGAAGTCGCTGATCTTCGGCGTGCCGTCGGCGTCGAGCAGCACGTTGGCCGGCTTCAAGTCGCGGTGGACGATGCCGCTCTCGTGCGCGGCGTGGATGGCGTCGGCCAGGCGGGTGACGAGATCGACGGCCTCGGCGATCGGCTGCGGCGTGGCGGCGAGCCGGCGCGCGAGGTTCCCGCCTTCGACCAGCTCCATGGTGAAGTACGGGCGACCGTCGTGCTCGCCGACGTCGTAGACCTGCACGACGTGCGGGTGCCGCAGGCGCGCCACCGCCTCGGCCTCGCGGAGGAAGCGCTCGACCTCGGGCGGACCGGCGTAGCCGCCCGCGAGCAGCATCTTGATCGCGACGCGGCGATCGAGCCGCTGGTGCCGAGCCTCGAAGACCACGCCCATGCCGCCGTGACCGAGCACGCTGAGCACGTCGTACCCCGCGATGCGCGGCAGCTCGTCCCCGGGCCGCGGGGCAGCGGCGTCCGCGGGGCCGCCGCTGGTGGTGGGGAACATCGCGTCCAGCTCGGCCGCCATCGCGCGGGTCCGGCGCAGGCGGACGAGCAGCGCGGGGAGCAGATCGGGGTGGTCGCGACAGACCTCCTCCGGGGGCCGTCCCGACTCGAGGATCTCCTCGATCATTCGTTGGATGCGTCCATCGGCCATGTGCGGCTGTCCCGCCCGCTGCGACGGACCATCATGCCGACTCCATCGCCCAGGCGAAGCACGACGACCGTTCGCCGTCGGCTCGCGGTCGACTCGGCCGCGCCAGCGGAACCATCGGACTGAGCGGAGCGGGTGGACACCACGGCCGGCGATCGTCGCCGCGCCGGCTCCGTCAGGCGCCCGCCGCGCCGGAGCGGCCCTCCGCCGTAAGGTCGCCGAGCGCGTCGGTGAGGAGGATCAGGCTGCGGTTGAGGCGCCGCTGGACCGTCTTCGTGGACGTGCCGACGACGGCCGCGGTCTCGGCGTGCGTCAGCCCGTGGACCCGCACGAGGCTGAACACCTCGCGCTCGTGCTCGGGGAGCCGCTCGATCGCGTCCAGGATGCGCCGCGCGTTCGCGCTCAGCGCGGTGCTGCTCGCCTCGGGCCCGGCGATCGCCTCCTCTTGCACCGTGACGGCGGGCGGCTGTTCCTCCATGCGCCGCGCGAGGTCGTTCAGCTCCCACCGCATGTGCTGGTTGGCGAGCGCGAAGAACTGGCGGACGTTCCCCGGGCGCGCGTTCCGGAGCGCCTTCAACAGCCGCTCGACCACCGCGCTCAGCATCTCGTCGGCCTCCAGGTTGAAGGGAGGTCGCGTGAGCCGGGGATAGCTGCGATGGAGCAACGACGAGCAGAGGATGCGGAGCCGATGAGCCGAGCCGGCAAGGAGGTCGCGCACGATCGGCGCGACGGGCTCGTCGCCGCGGGCGACCTTGAGCCGGTCGAGGCAGCGCTGGAGCACGACGGTCGTGTTCGCCGGATCGATCACGCGCACGATCATGGCACGGGCCCCGCGTCGCCGCCAGGGGCGGGACGGGTCCGGGGGCGTTCCCGGCTTCCGCCCGCGGGGGGACGGTCGCCGGACCGGCCCGCGCGGGCGCGCCGCGGTCGTTCCTCGTCACTTCGAGTCGCCGCCGGCCGGCGGCGCGCGCGCCGCGTGGCTGTGGTAGACCTCGGCGTACGCCGGCATGTGCTCGATGAAGAGACGAGCCGTCTCCGGTCCGGCGGGGTTGCGCCAGTCCCACAGCAGCTCGCAGGCGAGCCCGAACCACGTCCCGATCGTCGCTCCGGCGTTGGCCATGCGCACGAGCGCGGCGTTCTGGACGTCGCCGTTCATCGAGCCCGACGCGTCGACGACGACGTACACCTCGTAGCCGGCGTCGAGCGCCGACAGGGCGGCGAACGCGACGCAGACGTCGGTGGTGATCCCCGACATCACGATCTTCCTGCGGCCGGTCTTCTCGATGGCGGCCACGAACTCCGCGTTGTCCCAGGCGTTGATTTGCCCGGGACGCGAGATCAGCGGCGCGCTCGGGAGCAGGTCGATGACCTCGGGCAGGAACGGGCCGTTCGGGCCGTCCTCGGCGCTCGTGGTGATGACGACCGGCACGTCGTGGAGCTTCGCCGTCTTGGCGAGCGCGAGGACGACGTTCTTGAACTCGACCGGACGTACGTTGTCCACGAGGCTCATCAGCCCGGTTTGATGATCGATGAGCGCGATGACGCAGTCGCCGGCGGTCCATCGCTCGCGTTTGCCGCCCGGCGCCCAAGTGGGCGAGCCCGGCGCCGCGGCCGCGGCCGGAAGGGCCAGCGCCGGCCGGGTGGCGGCCGTCAGCGCGGCGGTGGCGACCGCGGCGCCGCCGATGAGGATCAGGGTGGAGGAGACAAGCCTGGGATTCATGGGCGACCTCACGGTTCGCTCGGACGTTCTCGATCGACGCGACCGGGTCCGGACGGCCGCGCCGGCCGCGTGGAAGGCAGTCCCGGCCATCCGGGCGGCCTGGCGGCGACCTATTGAGCGGGGGCGGTGGACAGCCGGCTGCGCAAGCCGCCGGGCGGGGCCCCGCGCCAGGCGGCGGCTCCGGCGGACGTGCCCCGCGCTCGCCGACGATCGAACCGCGCCGCACCGCGGAGAATGGGCACGGAGATTGCCACGACGTGGCCCGACGTCACCCGTGCCGTGGAGGCCCTCGCGATGACCGTGACCGAGCTCGTGCTCCCGTTCGACCGGATCGACGCCGCGATGATCGACACCGTGGGTGGGAAGAACGCCTCGCTCGGTGAGATGATTCGCTCGCTTCACGAGGCGGGAGTCCGAGTTCCGGATGGATTCGCGGTCACCACCGACGCGTTCCGCTTGCACCTCTCGCGTGCGGACCTGACCGAGTGGATCTGCGCGACGCTGGATGAACTGGACGTTCGCGACGTGGGCGCGCTCGGCCGCGTCGGCCGCGAGGTGCGGTCGCGCATCGAGGCGGCGCCGCTGCCCGCGGAGGTCGAGGCCGCGGTGCGTGACGCGTACGTTCAGCTCTGCCGCGGCGGGGACGAGGTCGCGGTCGCGGTCCGCTCCAGCGCGACCGCCGAGGATCTGCCGACCGCCTCGTTCGCGGGCCAGCAGGAGACCTACCTGAACGTCCGCGGGGCGGCCGCGCTGCTCGATCGGACGCGCGCGTGCATGGCCTCGCTCTACACGGACCGCGCGATCGTCTACCGCGCGGAGCGGGGGATCCCTCACCGGGGAGTCGCGCTCTCGGTCGGCGTCCAACGGATGGTTCGCTCCGACCTCGCCGGAGCCGGCGTCGCGTTCACGCTCGATCCGGACAGCGGCTTCCGCGACGTCGTGCTGATCACGGCGGCGTGGGGGCTCGGCGAGACGGTGGTCCAGGGACGGGTGAACCCGGACGAGTATTGGGTGCACAAGCCGACCGCGCGCGCCGGGCATCGCAGCGTCATCCGTCGCAACCTCGGCGAGAAGGCGATCCGCATGGTCCTCGCCGAGGACAGCGCGAAGCGTGTGCGCGAGCTCCCGGTGCGGGCGCGCGACCGCGAGAGCTTCGTTCTCTCGTGCAGCGAGGCGCTCGAGATCGCGCGCGCGTGCATCGCGATCGAGGATCACGAGTCGGCGCGCGCCGGCCACCCCGTGCCGATGGACGTCGAGTGGGCGAAGGACGGCGAGACGAACGAGCTGTTCATCGTGCAGGCGCGGCCGGAGACCGTGCACTCGTCGCGACCGTCGCGTGCGATCGAGGTGTTCCGGATCGACCGGCCCGGCGCGGCGTTGATCGAGGGGAAGAGCGTGGGGCGGCGGATCGGCGTCGGGCCCGCGCGGATCGTCCAAGGGCGGGCGGACCTCGATCGCTTCCAGGACGGCGACGTGCTCGTGGCCGAGATGACCGATCCGGATTGGGAGCCGATCCTCGGCCGCGCCGCCGCCGTCGTCACGAACCAAGGCGGCCGGACCTGCCACGCCGCGATCGTCTCGCGCGAGCTCGGACTGCCCTGCGTGGTCGGGACGAAGGCGGCGACGGACGTGATCGAGCCGGGCCAGGTCGTGACGGTCTCGTGCGCCGAGGGCGACGTGGGCCGCGTCTACGCGGGGCGCGTGCCCTTCACCCGCGAGTCGATCGATCCGGCCGCGATCCCCGTCTCGCCGGTGCCCCTGATGTTGAACGTGGCGGATCCCGATACCGCGTTCGAGCTCGGCCAGCTCCCCTCGGCCGGCGTCGGGCTCCTGCGCATCGAGTTCCTCGTCGGGAGCTGGATCGGCATCCATCCCATGGCGCTGGTCCATCCCGACCGGGTCGACGATCCCGGGGAACGCGCCGAGATCCGCCGCCGCACGCGAGGGTTCGACAGCCCCTCCGAGTTCTTCGTCGATCGGCTCGCGACGGGCGTCGCGCAGATCGCGGCCGCGTTCTGGCCGCGGCCGGTCATCGTCCGCCTCTCCGACTTCAAGACCAACGAGTACGCGCGGCTCCTCGGCGGCCGCGGGTTCGAGCCGGTCGAGGCGAACCCGATGATCGGCTTCCGCGGCGCGTCGCGCTACGCCGACCCGCGCTACCGCGAAGGCTTCGCGCTCGAGTGCCACGCGATCCGCCGCGTGCGCGAGGAGATGGGCCTCGTGAACGTGAAGGTGATGGTGCCGTTCTGCCGCACGCTCGCGGAGGGGCGGCGCGTGCTCGGCGAGATGTCGCGCCACGGCCTCGTGCGCGGCCAGGACGACCTCGAGGTGTGGGTGATGTGCGAGATCCCGAACAACGTCGTGCTCGCGGACGAGTTCTGCGAGCTGTTCGACGGCTTCTCGATCGGCTCGAACGACCTGACCCAGCTCACCCTCGGCATCGACCGCGACTCTGCGATCCTCGCTGATCAGTTCGACGAGCAGGACCCGGGCGTGAAGCGCATGATCGAGTTCGTCGTCGAGCGCGCCCACGTCCATGCCCGCAAGGTCGGCATCTGCGGCCAGGCGCCGAGCGACCATCCCGAGTTCGCCGAGTTCCTCGCGTCGATCGGCATCGATTCGATCTCGTTGACGCCGGATTCGCTGCCGGGCGTGGCGGCGCGGTTGGCGCGGGGGCGGCCCGCCGACTGAACGTGGCCCGGCGAGCCGCCCGACCGGCCGCGTGCTTTCACTGCGTGCCGTAGCGGTGGATCTCGCCCACGCAGATCACCCACAAGTCGTCCACGTAGTAGGGATCCTGCACGATGCCCTGGAAGTACGTGTGATTCGCGTGGAAGAAGTGGCCCGGGGGCAGCCCCGTGGTCGGGAGCGTGGAGATGGAGTAGGAACCGTTCTGGTTCCGGTGCAAGCGCTGCATGATCGTCCCGCCGTGCCAGAGGAGGTCTCCGCTCGAGGAGAAGCGGAGACGGACCTGCGTGCCGCCGGACACGGGGTACGACGTCCAGGAGGAACCGTCGTTCTCGCTCACGTGGATGGACCCGGAGCCGGCGGCGTTCATCGCGTACACCCAGGTCGGGTTCTGCGGGTGGATCGCGACGGTCCGATAGTCGCCCGAGAGGATCTGCGCCTTCGTCTCCCAGCCGTCGGCCGTGCGATAGAGCCCGCGGCCCGCGGGGTTCGCGGCGCGCGCGACGGTCGCCCAGCCGCGGAGCCGGTTCGTCGGGTCGTGATCGATGTCGCGCACGCTGAGCCCCTCCTGGATCACGTTCACGCCCCAGCCCGTGTGCATCCACCAGAGCCGCTCGAAGTCGATCCACGCGTGCCGGTCGTGCTCGTCCATGTACACGGGATGCCACGTCCGCACCGCGTCGGCGCCCATGAACACGTGGTCGACCCCTTCGCTGACGCGCGTCGGCGTGACGTACGGGGCGACGGCGCCCGTCCAGGTCGACGCCGGGCCACCGCCGTTGGCGTACGTGTAGCGGGCGCCGAAGCGAGAAGCGGCGAACCAGTTCACGTCGGCCGGGTCGAGCACGGCGCTGTCGACGACGAAGCCGAGGCTCGCGTCGTCGTTCAACAGGCTCCACGTCTCGGCGTGGTCCTGGCTGCGATAGAGCCCGAGTCCGCGCACGAAGGCGTAGCACGTGTCGGGGCTCGAGCGGCCGAACGTGAAGTGGCTGACGACGGGGGCCATCGACGGCAGTCCGTTCGAGACCTGGGTGACCGATGCGCCGCCGTTCGTCGTCTTGTAGACGCCCTGGGCGAAGCTGCCGATGTAGACCACGTTCGGGTCGTACTTCTGAACGCTGATCGACGTCGGCCCCCGAACCGCCGGCCAGTCACCGATCAGGTTCCAGCTCTCGCCGCCGTTCGTGGTCCTCGTCACGTATCGATCGGTCGAGGCGTAAGCGACCGCGTTGTTGCTCGGCGCGACCTGGATGGTCCAGGCCCCACCGGGCCCCGAGTAGTAGAGCCAGTCGATGGTGGCGTCGTTGGGGTCGACGACCCCGCGATAGAAGCGTCCGTGGAACGAGAGGAACAGCACCGACCGGCCTTGGCTGACTCCGACGGCGAGCGCGGTCCCCGCGTCCATGTTCGGAATCACGGGGTTCGACACGATGAGGTCGGTCCACGTGACGCCGGCGTCGAGCGAGCGCCGCACGCGGCCGTGCACGGTCGCGCAGTAGAGCACGTCGGGGTCGAGCGGATCCTGCACGAGGGTCCAGGCATCGTTCTCGACGCTCCAGATGCGGTTCCAGTCGGATTCCGGACCGACGAGCTGGCCGGAGTCCTCCCGGTAGAACACGCCGCCCGGCGCGCCGGCGTTGATCGTGCCCGACCAGAGCCGCTTGGGAGAGGACGGGACGCGATCGACGAGCACGCCGTGGCATCGGTACGTTCCGTTCGAAAGCTGAGTGCCGTCGGAGTAGCTGTGCCACGACTGCGCGCCGTCCGTCGTGCGGTAGATCTCGCCCTCGATGCAGACGTAGAGGATTTGAGGGTCGTGCGGGTCCATCGTCAGGCGATCGAACGAGACCTCCCAGTAGAGCTGCGTGCTCGGCAGGCCGGCGTTCTTCGCCGTCCAGGAGGCACCCCCGTTGGTCGTCTTGTAGACGCCGCTCGAGTGGGTGAGCGCGTAGGCGACGTTGCTGTTCGAGTGGTGGACCGCGATGCCGCGGATCGGCGCCTTCCCGTCGATTCCGGTCATCTTCTTGCGCCACTTCCACTCGACCTTCGAGCCGCCGTCGGTGCCGGCGGCCGGAGCCGAGACGAGAGACGCGGTGGGGACGAGCACGAGGAGGACCGAGCACCAGAGCGCTCTGGCCGGGTGAAGTCGTCGTTTCATGGAGGAGGAGTTCCTGAACGTCGGGGCTGGTGCCGGGCAGGCGAAGCCCACGCGGCATTCTCCGGTGCCGGCTCCGCCGGATCAAGCGCGGGCCGGGGCGAGCTCGCCGAGCTCCTGACGTCGATTGGCAGCGGCTCGATCCCGCTCACGCCGGCCGTGCGGTCATTTGTTACGGCAATGGACCGGTTCGATGTCCGGATTGTCATCGGCGAAGGAACGCCGCGGCCGATACTCTCTCCCCTCCGACCGGATCGACTCGAAGCAAAGGGGCGTGCAATGCGTTGGCCAATCATCGCTGGAATCGGACTCGTCGCGATCGCGGGCATCGGGCTCGTCGCGTGGCGATGGATGTTCCCGTCCAGCTTCTCGGTCGTGCCAGTCGTCGAGACCAAGGTGGTCCCGAGCGAGGGAGACGCGGCGGACGACCCCGCGATCTGGGTGCACCCCGTCGATCCGGCGCAGAGCCTGATCCTCGGAACGGACAAGGAAGGAGGCCTCGCGGTCTACGACCTCTCCGGGGAGGAGCTTCAGTACGTCGGCGCGCGGCGCTTCAACAACGTCGACCTGCGCGACGGCTTCCCGCTGCGGGGCGCCCCCGTCTCGCTCGTCGCCGCCGGCGACCGGATCCACGAGCAGGTCGTCCTGTTCCGCGTCGACGTCGACGCGCGCCAGGTGGTCGAGATCCCGGGCGGCACGATCAACTGCCACGTCGAGCCGTCGGGTCTGTGCATGTATCGGAGCGCGGTGACCGGCACGTTCTCCGTCTTCGTGGTCGGCGACGACCTGGGCAATGACGGCGGCTGTTGGCTGGAGCAGTGGCAGCTCTCGGAGGGAGTGGAGGTTCCGATCGCGGCCGAGCGCGTGCGCCGCGTCGAGATCGAAAGCACGAGCGAAGGCCTCGCGGCCGACGACGAGCTGGGCGTGCTCTACCTCGCCGAGGAGAGGGTCGGGGTGTGGAAGTACTTCGCGGAGCCGGGGCGGGAGGACGAGCCACGTCTCGTCGACTCGGTCGGATGGTTCGAGCGCCTCCGCCCGGACGTCGAGGGGATCGCCATCTACCAGAGCGGCCCCGACGAGGGCTACTTGATCGTGTCGAGCCAGGGCTCGAACGACTTCGTCGTCTACCGCCGCGCGGGGGAGAACGACTACATCGGTCGCTTCCGAATCGTCGCCGGGAACGGGTTGGATCGGGTCACGCACACGGACGGGATCGAAGCCACGAGCATCGCGCTCGGCCCGCGGTTCCCCGCCGGGTTGTTCGTCGCGCAGGACGATGAAGACGACGAGAGCGGCCAGAACTTCAAGCTGGTCCCTTGGCACGCGATCGACACGAGCCTCGACCTCGAGTGAGCGCCGCCGCCTCCCTCACCGTGCGGGAAGCGCCGGCTCCATCCGTTCGATCCAGACGATCGCGTCGGCCACGTCGGCCCAGCGCGCCGTCATCGGGGCGTAGCCGAACGGACGGGCGACGAGCGGCTGGTCGAGCCAGTGTTCGTCGTCGCCGCGCGTCGCGCGCAGGTCGATGAAGAGGTAGGGACGACCGGTGCGATGCGCGAGCTCGGGCAGGCTGCCCTCCGGCCGGGACACCTTCCTTGCTGGTCGCACGGCGGCCGGTCCGCCTACGGTGCCGGCGCGCCGGCGTTGGGCCGGGCCGATCGCGGCCGCGAGGCGGCGGCGCCGTTCCTCCTACCAATCGTCGCCCTTCAGATCGAACGTCGACAGGCCGACGACGAAGTCGACGATCTCGTCCGGGGCGATGCCGATGTACGCCTGGTCGAGGAGCAGGTGGAGATAGAGCCCGATGTCCCACTTCGGGACGTGCCAACGCGTCCACTTCTCGTCCGCGTTCGGCGGCGCGATCTTCGTCCCCGCCGCGGCCAGCGCGTAGACCGCCGCCTGGTAGGGCCGCGCATAGCGCCCGAACCAGCCGATGCCGACGTCGACGCCCGCCACCGCCAGCAATCGGCCGTACCGCGTGAAGTGCACCCCGATACCCGCGCCGGGTCCGACGCCGTAGCCGGCGTGCACGACGTCGACGAGGTCGATGATGCGATTGGGCAGGTAGAGCGCGATCGTGCCGCCGACGCCGCGCTTCGACCAGCCCGGATCCTCCGTGACGAACGCGTCCGAGATCCTCGCGTCGTGACAGGCGAAGGTCGTGCCGAGCACGAACACGAACAGGACCGAGCGAAGTCGTTCTGGCATTCCGGATCTCTCCCAACAGGAACCGTGATGCGACCGCGACCGGCGACGTGGCGGCCCCGGACGCTCGCGGCTCCGTACGGCGGAGTCCACGTCCCGATCCCCGAACAGAAGATCGGCGAGACCCCCTGCTCGCTCGATTGCTATCTGCGCTCGATCGCCTCCCTCGACCCCGACCCGATCCGGTGGACGGACCGAATCAAGACCGACGACCGATCTCGGCTGACGAATGCGTTCCTGATCCGCACTCGAACGGGTGGCTGGGCCGCCTGCATCCTCGACGAGCGGGGCGAAACCGGGGGCTGGGCCGAGAGATTGGCGACCGTCCGCTACGTCTACAACCCGGCCGATCCGCGCTTCGTGGATGCGGCAACGCCCCTCGCGCCGGCAGCGACGGCCGAGTTCGGCGGTGTCCGCTTCGACCTGACCGCGTTCCTGACCGATCCGGTGACGGAGGCTCGGCGGGCCGAGTACGAGCGGCGCCTGGATCTCCTCCGGCAGGAGCTCGGAGCCCTCGACGATCTCGCCTCCCGATACGCGAGGAACCCCGGGGTGGCCGCATCCCCCGAGGAAGGAGTGGCAGCCGTCCTCTCACGACGAAGGGGGACGGAGATCCTGGCTGGCTTCGACGAGAAGCTGGGTCTTCGGGAATCTCACGACTACGTCGCGGCGACCTACAGCTTCGAGCATGCGACCCGGGACGACGAGGCGAGGACCCACAACGACTGGGATCTCCTGGTCCGTGAATCCGGACGAGAGCAGCTCGTCTTCGACGTGAACATGGCGACCGACGACCGGAGTCGGATCTGGCGCATGGGCTCCGTCCCCTTCGACGCGCTGGGGACGCAGGTCGTCCCCGAACCCCAGCCCGTCGGCGACGAGGCGCGCAGGCAAGGTTGCCGACCACGTGTGGTGACGAGAGGCTCGTGCCGCTGATCGTCTGCGTGAACGGCGCGTTGAAGTCGAGCGTGTCGATCGATGTGCCGCTCGCGGAGAGGTTCGGTTTGTTCAGCAGCGTCAACGGGTTCAGGAAGCAGGAGCCGGCGTTCATAGCGTCGTCGCTCCAGTTGCCGTTGCCCTGGTCCGCGAAGTTGCCGACCGCTATGACGTTGTACGCCTTCGCCGGCGACCCGACGTCGAGGGCTCCGCCGCAGTTCGACGCGTTCCCCGCCGCCGCGACGTACCTGTCGTAGTGCGTGCGGCTCTGATAGTCGAAGTAGTAGTCGACGAGCATCGGCGCGTTGCCGCACCGCCCGAAGCTCATGTTGGTGACGTCGATGTCCTGGGTGGCGATCGAGTCGCCGGCCTGGATCACGTCGGACGAGAACAGTGTTCTTGCGTTGGCGCTGATCAGGTCGACCTTGCGGGCGGAACCGAGCCGCCCCGACAGCGTCGAAGCGATCGAGCCGGCGACGCTTGTGCACGTGCGACGAGAGGAAGTGGGAGGGGTGTCCGGTGGCAGCCGGATGCCGCTGACCGTGAGATTGGGGTGCAAGAGGTCGATCGCCGCGTCCTCGAGCACCGCGACGCGGATCCCGTTGCCCTTCACCCCGGCCGCGTGGACGTCGTCGATCTGGTGGGAGACGCGAACGCCGGCGGCAGGCCGAGGGAGAAGACGCAAAGGGCGGAGAGAAGAAGACGTGATTCCATGACCAGGCTCCGATCGAGGGTGGCTCGTTCGGAGGGACGAGTTGGCGATCCGCGCCGGTCTGACCGAGACTCAGTGGTACTTCCGGGGTGCGCCTCGCGTCGCGGCGACGAAGTATCGCGCTGGGCGTCGTTTGGTGAACCGATTCGCGCGCGCCGAGACACGAATCGTGGCGCTTCGATCCCCTTCGAAAGGAGTTCCCATGTTCACCAAACGACGCGCTCCGGCGCCCATCGCGGCCGCGCTCGGCACTGCCTGGCTCCTCTGCGCTCCGCTCGCCGACGCGCAAGTGTTGCCGGTGCGGATCTCGTTCAAACGGGTCAGCGGCACGCCGCTCGGAACGGTCGGGCCGCTCGCGCCGGACCCGGCGTGGGCGGGCGCGGCCGGGACGGCGCGCATCCAGCAGATGGTCACCGACGCCAGCTCGATCCTCGCGGCGGCCGGTCTCGCCCTCCCGGGGTGCACGAGCGCGGTATCGTCGCCTTCGGGAGTCCCCGTGCGGCTCTCTCTCGCCTACAACGCGGCAACCGATCTCGTGGACCTCGTCGACCCCGCCTACCCGTTCTCGTTCTTCGACGTGATCCTCGGCCCGAATCCTCCTGTCGGGGCGCCCCCGACGGTGGCCTGGAAGGACGCGATGGAGGCGGCGTGCGAAGCGAACCCCGCCCGCTACGCGTTTCGCAGCGACGCGATCAACGTGTATCTCGTCGACACGATCACTGACTCTACGAGCGCCTTCGGCGGCTACTGCTCCAGTCCGATCGGTGTGCTCGGCACGACCTTCATGGACGAAGACGACATCATCTTCATCGCGGGGCAGCCCACCAGCTCGTTCCCGAACGTCGCGATCGAAGCGGCCTACTACGCGGCGTCGCTGGCGCACGAGATCGGCCACTACTTCGGGCTCGCTCACACGTTCGAGACGGTGACGGTCTCCGGTGGTCTCGGCGGCGCCGAGCCGGCGCCCTCGATCTGCTCCGGTTGCTCGTCGTCGACGCTCGGTGATCTCGTCGACGACACCCCGGCCGATCCGTGGAACCCGACCACCCCGGCCACGCAGAGCGTCGCCAATCTGCTTGCCGTCTATGGCGCGTGCGCGACGAACGCGACGCAGCTCCGCGGAAACGTGATGGCGCAGTACTATCTCGTGGACAGCGCGGTGAGCGTGGCCGGCATGTCGTTTTCCGTGGGTCAACGGCTGCGCATGTCGAACTACCTCGCGGGACGCGGCAAGGTACTGGTTGCGACTCCTCCGCCGACGATCACCAGCGTCCTCCCGGCGCTCGTGGACTACTCCGGCCAGAACTCGACTCTCCTCGTCCAAGGGTGCAACCTTCCGTCATCGGCCTCGGGATTGGTCGACGTGACCTTGGGACTGATCGATTGCTCCGCGCCGGGACCGACCTGCGGTCCGGAGTTCAGCGGGGCGAACACGCTGCTGCTCATCGACACGGCGCCGAGCGCGACCTGCCCGATCCCGGCCAGCAACGATCTCGTCGTCGTCTACAACGGTCCCATTCCCCCGGGTCGTCACACGGTCAGCGTGCGCAACAACCAAGACGTCGTGGCGTCGCTCGGCAACGCCCTCGAGGTGACGCCGTACCTCGACCTCACGATCGCGAATCCTGTGTCGGAGACGTTCCAGCTTCTCGTGCGTACGGCGAGCGCGAACCAGCCTTACATGCTCGCGCTCGAGGCGGCCGGCTCGGCCCCGTACGGTCCGGCGTCGCCGCCGCCGTTTCCCTTGCCCGGGGTGAGCGTCCCCAGCTTCTCGTACCTGCTGTACACGAACTTCGCCAACCCCACGTTCCTGATCGGAGACCCGGCGACCGGCGTCATGCTGTCGACGGACGCGACGGGCACGAGCACGATCTCGTTCAGCACGGCCGGGTACGCGAGCGGAGTTCGCTTCTTCTGCCAGGGCGTCGAGCTCACCCCGAATGGAATCAGCGGGCTGTACCAGCTGACGAACCTCGTCGAGTTGGCCATCCCCTGATCGAGCCGCCGGCCGCGCGCAGGCGACGCGCGGCCACGGTTTCCCCTCTCACTTCCCGCCCTTTTGGCTCGCGTCACTCGGTCGCTTCGGCTTCCGCTCGCCGACGTAGTCGAGCTCCGTGAACTCGCGCAGCTCCTCGCCGGTGAGGTCGAACTCCTCG
The DNA here is from genome assembly GCA_964649825.1 of uncultured Phycisphaeraceae bacterium. Classification (GTDB taxonomy): domain Bacteria; phylum Planctomycetota; class B15-G4; order B15-G4; family JADJEK01; genus CAZYQW01. Next base: position 50,502 of record CAZYQW010000004.1, read on the forward strand.
CTCGTGCCGATCACCAGGCGATCCCGCCATTGGTCGAGCGCGCGGTCGAGCTTCGCGACGAGATCGGGGTGTCGGCCGGCGACGTTCGCCTGCTTGCGCGGGTCGTCACGCAGGTCGAAGAGCTCGGTCGCGGCGATCACGTGGATCTTCGACGAGACCAATGACGCCGCCGCGATCGTCGTGCGCATCCTCGTCGGGATGGAAGGCATGGAACCGCCCGGCCATGCCGAAGAAGCTCAGCTCGTTCGATCCATTCACCTCCGCGATCACCAGGTTGTCGAGCGATCCGAGGATGAAGACGTCCGAGTTTCCCGCCAGCGGCGGGATGGGAACGTCGCCGAGACGGAAGATCCGCGTCGATGGAGCTACCGTCCAGTCGCTCATCTCGAACAGGCCGTGATCGAACGCCGATTGCGCGCGGCCACTCGAGAAGGCGGCGAGAACGGCGACGCTGGGCGCTGAGGCGCTTGGCGGCTCGGCCGCGGTGGTAGCCGGTCGTCCTCGCGTGTGGACGCGATTTCGACGCGCCCGCGCGCTCCGAGACGCCGCAAGCCCCCGTGGATTGCGAAGATCCGCGAGGGCTTACCTTCGATTGCGTGGCGAGGGTGACGGGACTTGAACCCGCGACCTCTAGCGTGACAGGCTAGCGCTCTAAACCAACTGAGCTACACCCCCGCGCGTTGTTTGGTGCGCGAAGAGCCGAGAATCCTAGCGGGCGCGTCGGGGCCGGCCAAGAGGTTTCAAGGGGAACTTCCGGGCTCGGCGGCGCGGGGCTCGGTGGGAAGGGTGAGGATGACGCGACGCGATCCGTTCGAGCCGTGGTGGACCTCGAACGTCGCGGCGTGGGTGCGGAGGATCGGCGCGATCGAGCGCGTGAGGGCGCGATGGCGGAGGAGGTTCGGGGAGGGCGTGAGACTGGGATCGTGCGTGGTCTCGAGGGCGATGCGCAGGCGTCCGCCGGCGATCGCGGCGTGGAGTCGAATCCGGTCCGCGCGCGCGGTGCGGGGGGTGCCGCTCAGTAGCTCGAGCCCGTTCAAGACGACCTGCGCCACCTCGACCGGGGCGGCGAGGACGACGCGATGGTCCAGGCGTCCGTCGCGCCGGGAGTGGACGCGGCATTCCGCGTCTGCCGCCGCGAACCGGCGGGCCCGCCGGAGGACCTCGGCCAGAAGAGCGCGGGCCGGCATCGACCGGCGGCCGGCCGCCTGACGCGGCCGCGCGTTCTCCGGCCGCGGTTCGGTGGCGTCGCGCCGATCGGAAAGCCCCAGGAGGAAGGAACGGATCGGCTCCGGAACCTCGGCCGGAACGCTCGCGGCGGTCGCGGGGGCGACCTCGTCCCACTCGAACGCGATCAGCTCGAGCGAGGACCGCGCGCTCCGTCCGAGCGGCAGCGCGAGACCTTCGATGCGCCGGTGGGGATCACCGTCGACGGTGACGAGGTACACCGTAAGCCCGTCCATCCCGGCGCGGCGGATGCGCGTCAGGTTCGTGCGGAGCGGCGGATCGTCGTCGAGCCGCAAGCCGCGGCGCGCCGCCGCGTTCGCCGCCGCGAGCGCGCCATCCGACTCTCGGACGAGAATCGGAACCGGCAGATCATCCATCACCTGAATCAGCGCCCGCGCATCGACCCATCCGCCCTCCCCATCGGAAGCGACGACACGACCGGCCGTGCCGGGCCGGGCCGATGCGCGCGGCTCGTGTTCATCTTTCAAACCGACGTGACCTCCGGTGCGATCGCCCGATCCGAGAATCCGCCCATCCTTCTCACGCTGGCGGGCCGATCGACGCCGTCTTTTCGTCGCGCTCGCGCCGACACCTTGAGTCGCCGATGCTCCGAGCGGTGGTCGCGACCCGGTCACCCTCCGATCCGTGGGACTTCGCGTCCCGTTCGCTCGGATCGTAGGATGCGCCCTATGACCGACCGCCGCCCCAACGTCCGATTACGGCAGATCGAAGTGTTCGCGGGGGTCTTCGAGGCAGCGTCGTTCTCGAAGGCCGCGGAGGCACTCGGGCTGGCGCAGCCGACGATCAGCACCCACGTCCGCACGCTGGAGGAGGAGCTGGAGACGAAGCTCTTCCACCGGCGCGGAAGGACGGTCACGCCGACCGCGGCCGGAGTCAAGCTCTACGCGCACGCGCGGAGGATCCTCGAGCTGAAGGATGCGGCGGTCAGCGCGGTCGTCGGCGAGGATGGCCAAGGCCTTCGCGGGGAGGTGCAGGTCGGGGCGAGCAACATCCCGGGGACGTACTTGCTGCCGGCGATCGTCGGTCGCTTCCGCGCACGACATCCGCTGGCGCAGGTCCGCCTCGACGTTCGCGACTCGGAGCAGGTGCTCTGCAGCGTCCGGGACGGCATCGTCGAGGTCGGCTTCGTCGGCACGGAGCCCGACGCGACCCGCTTCGACGCCCGTCGCCTTTGCGAGGATCGAATAGTGCTCGTCGCTCTCCCGAGCCATCCGCTCGCGGGCCAGACCGTCGCCTCGTCGGCGTTGAAGGGGCAGCCGTTCGTCGTGCGACGCGCGGGGTCCGGGACGCTCTCGGCGGCGGCCGGCGCGCTCGCGAAGCTCGGCGTCGAGATCGGCGTCGATTGCGACGTCGCGCTCGAGGTCAGCAGCAACGAGGGTGCGCGCGAGGCGGTTCGCGCCGGCGTCGGCATCTCGTTCGTCTCGCGCTTCTCGGTGCGCGGCGAACTGGAGCGCGGCGAGCTCGCGACGATCCAGGTGCGCCGCCTCTCGCTTCGCCGGAGCTTCTTCGTCGTCACCTCGAAACGGCGGGTTCCCGGCGCGTTGGTCGAGGCGTTCCTCGAGTGCGCGAGGGTGCCGGCGTGACGCGGTCAGCCGTTCTGGACCGGCAGCGGCAGCTCCGGCATCACCAGCGCCATGAGCGCTTCCAGGTGGTCCTTCACGACCTCGACGTTCTCGGGCGGGATGCCGTCGTGCTGCGACTTCATCGCGTCGGCGACGTCCTCGGTCTCGCCGATCCGATCGCGCACCGATTCGATCTTCGTCTCGAGCTCGTACTTGCGCAGGCGCCGTTCGTCCTCGGAGAGAGTCGCGTCCGCCAGGACGTCCTTCAACTCGGTCTCGTAGTCCTGGATCGCGATGTTCATGCGATAGCGTTGGGCGGCGCCGTCGAAGCCGCCGTGCTCCCCGAGGAGGAGCGACTTGAGGACGAGCTGCACGTTGCCGAGGACACTTTCGAACTCCTCGGCGCTCCGGAAGCCGTTACGTTCCAGCACCGGCGTGACCGAGGCCCCGAGCACCGCCGTGATGCCTTGCGACACCGGAAGGAACTCGCGACCCTGCCGCAGCACGTCGGGGTGCGTACGGCTGACGTCGCGCAGCCCTTCCGCGGTCGCGATGAAACGACGGATCATCGCGTCGTCGAGGATCAAGGGCGGCCGGACCGCGGTTCGTTCTTCCGTCGAGTCGGTGCAGCCTTCGCACCACCAGAGGATCGGCAGGGTCAGAGCGATGAGAGCGGGGGAACGGAGCGGGGATTTCATCGCGGTGATCCTCATCCGGGCTCACGAAGTTCGGCGGGTTCGAGACGGGGTCCTCGACTTCTAGCCTGCAACTTCCGGAGCGTCACCGCGAAACGAGGGACTCTTTTCGGTCCGGCCGGTGCTTCCTCGTGCGATATCGCCCGAGCAACCGGCCCGCCGGCGACGCGGGCGATCGGGTCGCGAGAGGAGGATGATGGGCGATGATGGATTCGAACCGTCAACCTCCACCGTGTAAAGGTGGTGCTCTACCCTTGAGCTAATCGCCCGCCGAGGGCGACGAACATAGTCGATCCGGCGTGCGATCGCAACGCCGCCAGCGGACCCGACGAGCGGGCCCCGAGCCGGAGGAGGAACCGATGGAAGAACAGTCGTTTCGAGACAAGGTCGCGCTGGTGACGGGCGGCGGGACCGGCCTCGGGTTCGAGGTCTCGCGCCAGCTCCTGGCGCGCGGCGCGCGCGTCGTCGTCGTCGCGAGCCGGAGCGTGGAGCACCACGAGCGGATCCGGGCCGAGGCCGCGAACCACCCCGGCGAGGTCGACTCCATCGGGCTCGACGTCCGCGAGCCGGACCGCGTCGACGAGGCGTTCGCCGGCGTGGTCGAGCGTCACGGTCGGCTCGACGTCGTCGTCTGCAACGCGGCCGGCAACTTCGTCGTGCCGTCGATCCGGTTGAAGCCGAAGGGCTGGCGCGCGGTCGTCGACATCGCGCTCTCGGGCACGTTCTATTCGTGCCAATCCGCGGCGCGGGTCATGAAGGACCGCGGCGGCGGATCGATCGTGACGATCGGCAGCCCGTACGCGTGGACGGGGATGCCGGGCGTCGTGCATTCGGTCGCCGCCAAGGCCGGCGTGCTCGCGCTGACCCGCACCCTCGGGGTGGAGTGGGCACCGCTCGGAATCCGCGTGAACTGCGTCGCGCCGGGTCCGTTCGACAGCGACGGCGCCGAGCAGAACCTATGGCCCGATCCCGCCGTCAAGCAGGCGATCGCGGACTCCATTCCGTTGAAGCGGTTCGCGACCGTGAAGGAGGTCGCGGACGCGGTGCTGTACCTGGCGTCGCCCGCGGCGTCCTACATCACGGGGGAATGTCTCGTCGTCGATGGCGGCGGGTGGTTGGGGAAGGGGCTGTGGAGGGAATGACGGCGTGATGGTCGTGATGGTCGAGAGGGTGGAAATGGTGGAAATGGTCGAGAGGGTCGAGCGCGGGGGGCGGAGGTTCGCCACCCGGACGACAGGATCGGCCGCCACACGCAGGACGTCGTCGCGGCGGCTCCCATGAGCTCCAGCTTCACCAATACGAAGCTCCTCGGCGGGCTCCGCGACGGCGACGACGATGCCTGGTCCGAGCTCGACAAGAGGATCCGGCCCGTCCTGACCGCGCTCGGACGCCGGTTCGGACTCTCCGACACGGAAGCGGCGGACGTGGCACAGGAGACGTTCCTCCGGTTCATCGAGTCGTATCGCGCGGGGCGGTACGAGCGGTCGCGGGGACGGTTGCGAGCGTGGATCGTGGGCATCGCGCGGCACCGTGTGCACGACCTGTTCCGCAGCCGCGACCGGCGGCACGAGCGGCCGTTGGCGGCGGGCGACCTCGATGTTCCCGGCGAGGACGAGTTCCTGCGCGTGTGGGACGAGGAGTGTCGCGCGCACGTCCTTCGCCGCGCGATGGAGGTCCTGCGCGAGGTCTCTCGGATCTCCGAGGAAAAGCTCCGCGCGTTCGAGCGGATCTTCATCGACCAGCAGGGCGTGGAGGACGTGGCGCGCGAGATGGGGATGACTCGGGACGAGGTCTATCAGGCGAAGTTCCGCTGCCTCGAGCGGCTCCGCGAGATCGTCCGCGACCTCGAGCTGGCGTACGAGCTGGAGTGACGTGGTCCGCGCCGCCGCGGCGTCACGGCTGGAAGGTGAGCTTGATCGCGTTGCTCGAGTTGACACCGTCGGCCGCGCCGGGATCGGCGATCGCGTACTGCGCGAACACGTCGAAGACGCCGTTGCCGCCCGGGGCGACGAGCGTGATCGCTCCCGCCGGGTTGGTCAGGAGGAAGATCGTGAGGGAGGCCGTCACGTCGGGCACGAGGATGCCGGCGATGCTCGCGACGGGATTCTGGAACGGGCTCGCGAACAGGATCGCCGGCTGGCTCGAGGCGGCGTCGCGAAGACGGACCTGCGCGGTCGAACCGGTCTCGAGCGTACCGCAGGCGCAGAGCTCGGGGACGAGGGTGTTGCCGCCGACCTTGCCGAACCCGAGGTCGATCGCGGCGGGGGCGGCGGCGACGATCTTGTAGAGCTCGCCGTCCGCGTGGTCGCAGATGTAGAGCTCGCCCTCGTGGTCGACGCCGAACGAGGAGATCATGTCGATCTTGTCGGGTCCGGGCGGATCGAGCTGGGCCGTGTGCTCGGTGACGATGCTGGTGCCGAGGTCGACGGAGAAGACGCGCCCGTTGAAGTCGGCGTAGAAGTAGTGACCGACGAAGCTCGGGAGCGCGCAGCCGCGGTAGACGCCGCCCCCGATGATCGCGAGCGTGGACGCGACGTGGGGATACGAGAGGATCGGTAGGGTGAGCCCGGGGGCGTTGCACGGCGGAGCGCCCGCGCAGGCCGTGAGGCCGGTGCAGGTCGGACCTTCCATGATCCGCCAACCGTAGTTCTCGCCGCCCGTCGACGAAGCGGGCGCGTGGTTCACCTCCTCGCGCGTGTCCTCGCCGACGTCCGCGACGTAGAGGTCGCCGGTGGCGGCGTCGAACGAGAACCGCCACGGGTTCTGCAGCCCGTAGGCCCAGATGCGGGCGTCGAACGACCCGCTGCCGACGAATGGATTCGAGGGCGGTGCCGCGCCGCCGTTGTCGACGTCGATGCGCAAGAGCTTCCCCAGCAGCGTCGCGCCGGATTGTGCGTTGCACAAGGGGTCGTTGGCGCTGCCGCCGTCGCCCACGCCGACGTAGAGGTAGCCGTCGGGTCCGAACGCGAGCCCGCCGCCGTTCTTGTTGGAGAACGGCTGCGCGATCGGTCCGAGCATGACCGTGCCGCTGCCGGGGTTGGCCACGAGCGGGTTGGACGAGACCTGGTAGCGCTCCACCACGAGGGCGCCGTCCGGCTGGCGCGTGTAGCTGACGAAGAAGAAGCCGTTGCTCGCGTAGTCGGGGTGGAACGTCAGATCGAGCAGCCCGCGCGAGGTTCCGGTCGATACCGTGCCGGTGAGGTCCAAGAACGGAGTCGGGTTGACGGACCCGTTCACGATCGAGCGGATGGGGCCATCCTGATCGGGGCAGATCATCGTCGTGTCGTCGCCGTCTGGTGGCGTGATGCTCCGGACGATCTTCCCCAGGCCCGAGCTGATCTTCATGATCTCGATCGGCTGCGCCGGTGAGGAGGCCGCGCCGATGAGCAGAACGACCGCCGCGCTCGAGAACGTCCAGTTGCGATGCATGACGACCACCTCCGCGCCGATTTCGCGCCGCGCCGATTCTCGCATAGAATGGCCGCGGACCGCTTCGACCAACCAAGCCTGATCCGTTCCCGATGCAGTCGAACCAGTGGAAGGACGCGGCCGCGAACTGGGGGCGCCTCGAGCAGAGGTGTCATCGCGTCGAGGAGGTGCTCGGCCGTGCGCTGGCCCGGCCCGAGTCGGAGCGCCGGACGTTCGTCGCCCGCGAATGCGAAGGCGACGCGTCGCTCGAGGACGAGGTCGCGGCCCTCTTGAATGCACTGACGTGCGGCGGCGCCTCGGCTCGCGTCGGCCCCGACGGACCGCGGCGCGATGATCCGCGTCGCGGTCCTCCCGAAGGGCCGTCGGCGTGGGAACCGTTCCTGTCCCGGCTCCGGTCCCGCGGGCCGGTCCACACGCGCTACGTCCCGCTGGAGGAGATCGGGCGCGGCGGGATGGGCGTCGTGCGCAAGGTGTACGACAAGGACCTGCGGCGCTTCGTCGCCATGAAGGTCGTGAGGACGTCGTTCGGCGGCGACGTGTCGTCGTCCGAGAGAGACCGACGCGTCGGCCGCTTCCTCGAGGAGGCGCAGGTCGCGGGCCAGCTCGATCACCCCGGCATCGTGCCGGTCTACGACGTGGGAGTCACCGCGGACGGCTCGGTCTACTTCACGATGAAGCTGATCGAGGGGCAGAGCCTGCGCGCGATTCTCGGGCTCCTCCAGCGGCACGACGCGAAGTGGACGCGCGCGCGGGTCCTCTCGACGCTCCTGCGTGCCGCCGAGGCGGTCGCGTTCGCGCACCATCGCGGCGTGGTGCATCGCGACCTGAAGCCGGACAACGTCATGGTCGGCCGCTTCGGCGAGACCTACGTCGTGGACTGGGGGCTCGCGCGCGTGCTGCGGGACGAACGCTCCGAGCCGGCCGATGCCGCCGAGCCCGCCGGCGAGCCGGCGGCGCCGACGAGCGACCGGCGCGAGCTGGCCGAACCCGGCTCGAGCCTCTTCACCGCCGAAGGGGAAGTGGCGGGCACGCCGTACTACATGGCGCCGGAGCAGGCGCGCGGGGCGCGGCTGGAGATCGGCGCTCCGACCGACGTCTACGCGATGGGCGCCATCCTCTACGAGATCCTCGCGGGAAGAAGACCGCACGAGTCCGCCGCGCCGGAGCGGCCCATCGACGTGGTGGGCCGCGTCCTCGGCGGTCCGCCGGCCGCGATCGAGCGGGTCGCGCGCGACGCGCCGCCCGAGCTCGTCGCGATCTGCGAGAAGGCGATGTCGGCCGACCCGCGCGATCGCTTCGCGACGATGGACGCGTTCGCCGAGGATCTCCGCGCGTCCCTCGAGAACCGCGTCGTGCGCGCCTATCGAACCGGCCCCGTCGTCGAGCTGCGCAAGTGGTTCGCGCGCAACCGGCGGTTCGCGATCGCGCTGGTCGCGCTCGGCGCGACGACGTTCCTCGCGGCCGCGTTCATCGCGGGCCAGCAGGCGCGGAGCACGCGCGCCCTCGAGGTCGAGCGCGACAAGAACGACCTCACCCTGCTGCTCGGGCTCGAGAACGAGTTCGACGGCACGTGGGGTCTCGAACCGGCGCACCAACCCGGCATGCAGTCGTGGCTCGAGCGGGCCCGGGCGGTCGCCGGCCGCCGGGGGCGTCACGTCGCGCAGCTCGCGCGGCTGGAGGCGATCGCCGCGCCGGACGGGGAGACGGCCGCGTGGCGAACGCGCCTGCGCGAGGTGCTGGTCCGCCTCGACCGGCTCGAGTCGGACGTCGCGGGCGGCGCGACGATCCCGTCGATGCAGCGCAAGCGGCACGAGGTCGAGACGCTCCGCGCGCGGTCCATCGATGCGGCACGGGACGCGTGGGCGGTCGCGATCGCGGAGGTCCGCGACCCGACCGTCTGCCCCGCCTACGCGGGCCTCGCCATCGTTCCGCAGCTCGGGCTCGTACCGCTCCATCGCGATCGCGCGACCGGATTGTGGGAGTTCTACGACGTACGCACCGGGCTCCGTCCCGAGGTGGACGGCGACGGCCGCGTGGCGGCGGGGCCCGAGACGGCGGTCGTCTTCGTCCTCCTCCCCGGCGGCGACGTTCGCTTCGGGAGCCAGCGATCGGACCCCGCCGCGCCGTTCTACTGCAAGAGCGCCAACCGCGACGAGCTGAACGAGTCCGGACGGACGGTCCGGCTGGAGCCGTTCTTCATCGCGAAGCACGAGATGACGCAGGGGCAGTGGCTTCGACTCGCGGGCAGGAACCCGAGCGAGTTCCACCCCGACTATGGCATCGAATCGGTTCGCACCACGTTGGCGCATCCGGTCGAGAACGTGAGCTGGCCCGAGTGCGAGACGTTGCTCGCGCGCCTTGGATGGTGCCTGCCGGCCGAGACCCAGTGGGAGTACGCGGCGCGCGCGGGGACCGCCACGCCGTGGTGGTTCGGCCAGCGCTCGGACCTGCTGCACGAGGTGAACCTCTTCGACCGCACCGCGATGCAGTTCGAGGCGCCGTGGGGCGAGCCGTGGGAGGAGCTCGTCGACGGATACGTCGTGCACGCGCCGGTCGACACGTTTCGGGCCAACCCGTTCGGCCTCCACCACGTCCACGGGAACGTGTTCGAATGGACGCGGGACGCGTACGTCACCGAGTACGACGCGCCGCTCGCGGACGGAGACGGCGCGCGCGGGGTCGACGGGGGGCTGCGCGTGAATCGTGGCGGTTCGTTCGGCTACTCGGCGGACGCGGCGCGGTCCGCGTACCGCAACGCGTCGGATGGAAGGAGGGTCTCGGGGCACATCGGGCTGCGGCCGGCGCGGCGGCTCGAACGCTGACCTGGCGCTCGATCTACTTCGAGAAGCGGGGCGGCGTCTCGAGCTCCGCGACGCCGTGCACGGTCAGGAAGACGAGGCGCGTGATGCGCAGCAGCTTCTCGACGTTGATCTTGTCCGCCGTGTCGCTTGGCCGGTGGTAGTCGGGATGATCGAGGACGCCGAAGTAGAGGAACGGGACGCCCGCGTCGCCGAACGGGCCGTGGTCGCTGGCGCGCCGCCACTCCTGCTCCTTGTCGTAGTGGAGCGTCAGCTTCGCCAGCGGCGCGGCGGCTTCGACGACCCCCTTCAGCTCCAACGAGTGGGGCGTGCCGCAGACGCGGACGTCGGCGGTCTCGCCCCGGCCGATCATGTCGAGGTTGATCATCGCGACGATGCTTCGTTTCGCGACGGTCGGCTGGTCGATGAAGTGACGGCTGCCGAGCAGACCGATCTCCTCGCCATCGAACCCGATGAACAGGACGCTGCGCTTCGGCGGCTCCTGCGCCAACGCGCGCGCGACCTCGAGGAGGGCGGCGCAGCCCGACGCGTTGTCGTCGGCGCCGGGGAAGATCGCCTCCTTCCGGGTGCCGAGGTGGTCGAAGTGGGCGCCGAGGATCACGTACTCGTCGCGAAGCTTCGGATCCGTCCCCTCGAGCCGGGCGACCACGTTGGCGAGTTTCTTGCCGTCGCGCGCGAACGGCTGCCGGTACTGCTTCGTCCCCTTGGGCGCGAGCTTCAACGACTTGAACTGCTGGATCAGGTAGCCGGCCGCGAGCTCCGCGCCCTCGGTGCCGGCCCGGCGCCCCTGGAACTCGTCGGCGGCAAGGGTCTCGACGTGATGGACCAGACGCTTCTCGGTGATCGATGCCAGCGCCGTCGTCCCCGCCGCGACGGGGGCCGCGAGCTCGAACAGGACCAGCAGGCCGAGGAACGGTCGGATGCGCGACATGGCACGAATCTACGTCACCCGGCGGGGCTCCGCCAGGGCGTGACCGAGCCTCGGACGTACGCGCGTCGGCCCTTCACGACGACCGCAGCGCGGCCAAGCCCTCGTCGATCGCCCCGATCAGACGCGGCTCGCGCGACCAGCGCTCCTTGGCGCGCTCGAGCAGCGCCGCGCCCGCCGGATCGCCGTACTTCACGAGGCAGGCCGCGATCCGTCGCATCAGCTCGAGGCGCGCCTTCGACGGGTGATCCTTGAAGCGCGGGTCATCCTCGCCCAGCACCGTGTACATGTCGCGCGGTGCGTAGACCCTGCCGATGATCTCGCGGTCGACCACCGCGAGCGCCGACGCGGGGTCGACGCGGGCCGCAAGCGCGTCGACGAGGTGGCCAAAGCTCACCAGGCGCACGCCGTACTCGGTGAACGACACGTTCTGGCCGAGGAACGAGTCGTCCCAGATCTTCCCGAGCGTGGCGCCGGCCTTGACGAGCGCGGCCGGGACCTCGTCGTCCTCGATCTTGCCGAGCGCCACGACGACCGCGTCGACCACGCGGAAGTCGTCGTCCTTCAGCGCGGCGACGAGGTGCTTCACGCACTCCGGGATGGCGATGTTGCCGAGCGCGTCCGCGGCCAGCACGCGGGCGTCCACGTTCGACTTCTTCGAGCGGATCACGGCCGCGACCGCCGTGACGGCCTCCGTCGTCTTCATGGCGCCGAGCGACGCCGCGGCGTCGACCCCGCTGCCGCCGCCCAGCTTGAGCGCCGCGACCAACTTCGCGACCGAGGACTCGCCCGCCGCGTCCCCGCTCGGGAGGTCGCCCGGGTCGCCGAACGCCTTGATCTCGTCGCGCGCCGGCTTGAGGAGGAACGAGGAGTCGGGCTCGACGCTCTTGCGCTTCGAGTCCTTCCAGCGGCCCGCGAACCAGGAGAAGATCTCGGCGCGGACCGAGTCGGGGAAACCGTGCCCCACGCCGTCGAGCTCGGTGTAGACGAACTCGACCTTGCCGCCGGAGAGCGCCTTGGCGGCGGTCCGGTCGTTCGACACGCGGCAGATCGGATCGTCGGTGCCGTGATAGATGTAGACCGGGATCTTGATTCCGCTGAACCCGCCCCCGGCGCAGGGCGAGCAAGCCGCGAACGTGTCGCCCATCTGGTTCCCCCAATGCCAGGTGCCGAAGCCGCCCATCGAGTGGCCGACGAGGTAGATCCGGCGCTGATCGACGTTGTACTGGACCTTCATCTCCTCGATCACGGCCTCGAGCAGGGGCTTGTTCGCCGGGTCGCTCCACGGCGCCTTCAACGCTGTCGGACAGCTCACGATCCAACCCCACTGCTCGGCGAGCGCCTGGTAGAAGTTCATCGCGTCCTCGCCGCTGCCGGTGACGAGGGTCTCGTCCTTGCCGCCCTTGCCGCCGCCATGCAGGCCGATCACGAGGGCGGTCGGTCGAAGCGGGTCGTACTGGTGCGGGACGTAGACGGCGTACGTCCCGCCGGGCGCCTCGTGGCTGCGGATCGTGAGCGGAACCTTGTCGCGCCGGCCCTTCTCGACCGTTGCCGAGCGGCGCGCGCGCTCGACGTAGTGGAGCGGGAGCTTGGTCCCGGTCTTCTCGAGCGCGTCCCAACGCTGCGCGGCGTCGGCGACGTCCTCCATCGCGACGTAGGCGCGCGCCGCCCGGATCACGTCGTCGCCGAGGTCCGGGTTCTTGCGGAGATGCGCCTTCCACTTCGTCTCGCCGCCGAACGCCTCGAGCGCGGCGGCGTGCCCGGGGTCGAGCGAGAGCGCCTGGGCGAGTTGCCACTCGCGCTCGTTCTTCAGCTTGTGCTGCTCGCAGAACGTCGCGAGCTCGAAGTGGTCGTTCGCCGAGAGCCCGGGCCGCGACGCGCGGCGGCGGTACTCGACCTCGGGCGCGTCCTCGACGATCACCTCCTCGACCGAGGCTCGCGGGATCCGGTTCTTGTCCGGGATCTCCCACGTCATCGCCGCGTGGCGCGAACCCCACGGGTTGATGACGACCCACTCGGCGTCGTTCCGCGACACGACGACGTTCGTGAGCCTCCGGCCGCCCTTCAGGACGACCGTATCGGCAGACAGGACGGCGGCGAGCGACGACCACGTGAGGAGCCAGACGAGCGGTCGGCGGAGGCGGGTCATCGGCGGACTCCGGTGAGGGGCGGCGGCCACGAGGATGATCGGAGAGGGTCGAGGTGTCAACCATCGCGGGTGACGCCGGGGGGACGCAGCGCAACATCGGTGGAGGGGATGTGGCCGCCGTCGCTCCAGCTCCGTTCCGTTGGCGTTTCGCCGTCCGAGCCCGTAACCTGTCCGGTTCGTCGTGTCGGAGACGATCCGAGACGTGGCGTCGAGACGGGCCCGTTCTGAAGGAGCGGCATCGAACATGTGGGAGTGTCTGGCGATCTTCGTCGTGGCGTTGGCCGGAGGGCTGCTCCCTCTCCTGGTGCGCTGGACCGATCGGTTGCTGCACTCGGCGCTTGCGCTATCGACCGGGATCTTCCTCGGAGCCGTGTTCCTCCACCTGCTCCCGTCGTTGGCCGGATTGACGGCATTGCACGACGCGGAGGCCGAGGTGGCGGCGCCGTCCTCCACCGGGGCCGGGGGGCCGGGCATCGAGAACGCGAACGCCGGAGTCCGGCTCGCGGACGATCCGGAGCATGAACGATCCACCGCGGGTCACGCCCACCCCCACGGCGATCCGACCCTCTGGTTCTTCGTGCTTCTCGGCGTGCTCGCGGTCTACTTCATCGAGGCCCTCGTCTTCCGCACGCACGACCACGACGACCTCCACCGCCACCGCGCGGTCGGGTACGCGGCGCTCGTGGGCCTCTCGGTCCACTCGCTGACCACAGGCATCGGTTTCGCGGCCGCGACGACGGTGCACGAGAGCCTCGAGCTACCGGTCTTCATCTCGATCGTGTCGCACAAAGGGTTCGAGGCGTTCTCGCTCACCTCGGTGTTCCTGCTCGCATCGTTCAGCCGCAAACGGGTGGTCGGGCTGACGGTGCTCTTCTCGCTCGTGACGCCGCTCGGGGTCGTGCTCGGGACGGTGTTCACCTCGCGGTTCGGCGCGCACGGCAGCGCGATCGCCACCGCGCTGGCGGCCGGCACGTTCCTGTTCGTCTGTCTGTGCGAGCTGCTCCCGGAGGTGTTCCACCACCGCGAGGACGGCGCCGTGAAGATCGGACTGCTCGCCGGCGGAATCACGCTGATGGCGCTGTGCCTCGGAGCCGGGGCATGATCGAGTTCCTGATCGACTGGCTGAGGGCCATCTGGGTCATCCTCGTCGAGTCGGGGCCGTACCTCTTGGTCGGGTTCGTCATCGCGGGGTTCATCAAGGTCCTGGTGCCCGAGGAGAAGGTGTTCCGCCACCTCGGCAAGGACGACTTCAAGTCCGTCTTCGTGGCGTCCTGCTGCGGGATCCCGATTCCGCTCTGCTCCTGCTCGGTCATCCCGACGGCGATGGCGTTGAGGAGGAGCGGGGCCAGCAAGGGCGCGACGGCGTCTTTCTTGATCTCGACGCCGGAGACGGGGGTCGACTCCATCGGCGTCACGTGGGCGCTGATGGACCCGATCATGACGGTGACGCGGCCGCTCGCGGCGCTGCTGACCGCGCTCGGATGCGGGACGTTCGTGAACTTCCTGGTGCGGCGTGGTTGGGCCGGGAAGGCGCCGCAGGACATCGTCGCGAGCGAAGCACGGGTCGCGTGCTGCACGCAGGAGCCCGCGGGCGAAGCGGGAGCTGGATCCCAACGACAAGGCGCAGTCGATCGCGACACCGATCGCGAGCCTGACCACGATCACGATCACGATCACGATCACGACGACCACGACCACGAGCACGTGGCGCGGGGCGGCGGCTTCGTCACGACCGTCAAAGAGGCGTTTCGGTACGCGTTCGGGCCGTCGATGGCGGACCTGACGCCGTGGTTCATCCTCGGCTTCCTCGTCTCCGGCTTGATCACCATGCTCGTGCCGGACGACTTTTTCCGCGAAGTCGCGCTGCCGACTTGGGTGGCGATGGTGGCCATGCTGTTCGTCGGAGCGCCGCTCTACATCTGTGCTACCGCGAGCACGCCGGTGGCGGCGGCGCTGATCGCGAAGGGGCTCGAACCAGGGGCCGCTCTCGTGCTGCTCCTCGCCGGTCCGGCCACGCACATGGCGACGATGTTCGTGGTGCGCAACTTCCTGGGGGGCCGCGTCCTTGCCGTCTACCTGACGAGCATCGCGGCGTTCTCGCTCGCCTTCGGTTGGATCGTCAACGTCGTCTACCGGGTGCTCGACGTCGACCCGGTCACGACGGTGAAGCCGATCGAGGAGATGGGCTACGGACTCGACACGTTCTCGGGCTGGTGCGGGCTGGTGCTGCTCGTGCTCCTCATCCTCAGCTCGATCCAGATTCGCCTGCTCTCCGCGTTCGGCGCGCGGCTGCGCGCGTGGTTCCGTCCGGTCGGGATCGATCCGACTTCGCGCTTCTCGAAGGTCGTCCTCTCCCTCGTGGTCCTCGCCCTCTACGGGTCGACCGCCGTCTCCTCGCTGAAGCCGGGCGAGACCGGTTTCCTGCTGCGGTTCGGCGCGGTGCAGCAAACGCTGACCGATCCGGGGATGTACCTCCATCTGCCGTATCCGATCGACGCGGTGGAGGTCGTGCGGGACGACGAGGTCCGGGGGCTCGAGTTCGGGTTCGAGCGCGTGCCAAGGACGGCGGGTGCCGCGGCGGCGGCGGAGTCCGAGCGGAGTCGCCGCGGCGCCATCTCCGCCGAGGGCGAGATCCTGACGGGCAACGAGAACCTGCTGAACATCGAGTACGCCACGCACTACCGCGTCCGCGATCCGTACCGGTTCCGGTTCGCGGTGGTCGACCCGGAGGCGACGATCCGTGCCCTCACCGAATGGGTGCTGCGCGCCCACGTCGGGACGAAGCGGACGTCCGACGAGATGCTCGTCTCGGCGCACCACTCGCTCGACCGCGACATTGCGGCGGAGCTGCAGCGTGAGCTCGACGCGCTCGAGCTCGGCATCGAGGTGGTCTCGTTCAAGCTCTTGTCGGTCCACGCGCCGCCGCAGACCCACTACGCGTTCCGCAACGTGGCCAGCGAGATCGAGCGCAAGGAGGAGCAGATCCTCTCCGCCGAAGGTCAGCGCACCGTACGGGTGACCGCCGCGAAGGCGCGCTCCTTCGCGATCGAACAGCAGGCGATCGCCGACTCCATCAGCAAGGTCGAGAGCGCGCACGGCAACGTCGCCGCGTTCAAGAAGCTCCAGGGCGAATGGTCGCAGGGCCCCGAGGTGATCCGCTACCTGCTGCAGATGCGAGCGGCGGAGGATCTGTACCGCAAGGTGCGTCTCGTCCTCCTGCTGGGAGAGGGGATCGACGTGGTCCCGATCCAACCCCGCAAGAGCGGCTCGCCGCCGATCGAAGGCGATTGACCCGAGAACCCAGCCATGAAACGAGTGTTCCTCCTTCTGGTGTTGATTGGACTCGCGCTGCTGTTCGCGTGGCAGTGCACGTTCGTCGTCTACGAGAACGAGACGGCGATCGTCACGCGCTTCGGCAAGCCGCTTCGAACGCTCGACGACCCGGGGCTCTACCTGAAGCTGCCGGACTTCGTCGACAGCAAGGTCGCGATCGATCGGCGGGTCTACCTCCTCGACCCGAACCCGGCGGAGTACCTGACGAGCGACAAGAAGAATGTCTCGGTCGACTGCTTCCTGGCGTGGCGGGTCGCCGATCCGCTGAAGTTCTGGACGAGCGTGAGCAGCCAGTTCGGCGCCGAAGGACGCTTGACCGACGTGCTGCAGTCGGTGTCGCTGGACGTCATCGGGTCGCACCCGTTCAGCGCGCTGGTCTCGCACGAGGAGCAGGAGAGCGACATCCGCTCGATCGCGGACGCGATCACGAAGGCGGCGGCGGCGACCGCTCGGCGCGACTTCGGCATCGAGGTGGTCACGGCGCGGATCAAGCGCTTGAGCTTCCCCCAGCAGAACAAGGACGCCGTCTTCCGCCGGATGGAGCAGGAGCGCGAGAGCATCGCGATGGCGATCCGCTCGGAAGGGTCCGCCGCGTACGACCAGATCAAGGCCGAGGCGGACCGCGAAGAGGCGCGGCTCCTCTCGGAGGCGGCGCGCAAGTCCGCCGAGATGCGCGGCGAGGCGGACGCGGAGGCGGTGCGGATCGAGGCCGACGCCTACGGCAAGGACCCCGATCTGTTCCGCATGAAGCGAGAGCTCGAGGTCCTCCAGAAGGCGCTCCAGGAGGATTCGATCCTGATCCTGCCCGCCGACCACCCCCTCCTGCGCGTCCTGAACGCGGGAGCACCGAAACCGGTCGAGACCGACGACGATCATGACTGAGCGGTCCGAGGCCCACATCGTCTGGATCTGGCGCGGTTTCCTCGCGCTCCTCTGTGCCGGCGTCGTCGCCGGCGCGGTGTTCCTGGTCGGGTCGTCGGTCTGGACCGTCGAACAGGGGCAGCGCGGCGTGGTGGTCACGTTCGGCCGCGTGTCGAACGAAGTCGGGCCGGGCTTCCACCTCACGCTGCCGTGGCCGTTCGCGACGATGGCGACGGTCGACACGTCGGTCGTCCGGGTGATGCCGGTGGGTTATCGCATCCACGAGCGGAACCAGGGGATTCCGCCGACGCCGGAAGAGGTCGAATGGCTCACCGGCGACACGAACATCGTCGAGCTCGAGGCGAACGTGCTCTGGACGATCCGCGACCCGGTCACGTACTTGTTCGGCATGTCGAACCGGCCCGACACCGGCGACGTGCGCAAGCTGGACGGCAACTTCGCGATCCGCAAGGCGACCGAGGCGGTCCTCGCGCGGCTCATCTCGCGCATGCCGGTCGATGACGTCCTGTCGAGCGGAAAGGCGGCGCTTCAGCTCGAGGCGAAGCGCGAGGTGCAGGAGCAGCTCGACGCGTTGCAGACGGGCGTCCAGGTGACGGCCATCAACGTGAGCCGAACGTCGGCGCCGTTCGACGTGGTCACCGCGTTCAACGACGTCGCGAGCGCGCGAGCCGACCGCGAGCGGAAGGTGTCCGAGGCGAACGGGTACGCGATGAAGGTGAAGCCGGGTGCGGTCGCCGCCGCGAGCCGCGTGCTGCTCGAGGCCGAGGTCTACCGTACGAACCGCCTGAACGAGGCGAAGGGCCGCGCGACCGCGTTCGAGAAGCTGGCGGCCGAGGTGAAGAAGAGCCCGCGGCTCGTGAAAGAGCGGCTCTGGCTCGACGCGGTGGAGCAGATCCTCGCGAAGGGAAAGAAGTTCATGGTGCAGCCGGCCGAGGACGGGCGCCGGGTCCGGTTCTACATCGAGACGCAGTGAGGCACGTCTCCGGTCACGGCCACGTGATCTGCACCCCGTTCGTCAGTTCGTACGTGGTCGGCAGGTACGACTTCACGTACGCCAGTTGGACCGTGGCGGAGATGGGCCCGATCCCGCCGGGGACGGGGAGCTCGTACGAGAGCTTGCCGAACGAGGTGATCGGGATCATCGCGACGAGCGGCACCGTCACCAGCGTGCCGCCCAGCTCGTAGACGAACGTCGGGTTGTTTCCCGTGCCGACGAACAGGAACATCTGCGCGACGAACGGGATGTTCTCGACCCGCAGCGTCGCGTCGTTGCCGGCGCTCAGGTCGCCGCCGCAGACGGCGAGGTACGAGACCGTTCCGCCGTAGCCGAGGTCCGGCTGGCAGGCGATGTCGACCGACGTGCCGTTCTTCCAGACGTCGGTGCCGTCGAACCGCGACACGACGAGGTCGAGCTTCATGTCGTTGTCGACGTCGAACACGGCGACGTCGTGCGTCGACGCCAGGTCGGCCGTCGTCATGCCCGTCACGCCGATCCAGCCCAGGCTGCTCGGGTTCTGACGCTCCTCCCGCAGCGTGATCGCGGTACCCTCCTGCCCGGAGACGCCGAGATTGCGGTAGACGTGCATGCGGCGGAAGTTGCTCGGGATGTCGACGTCGACGTCGCAGATCAGCACGTCGTTCCAGCCGTCGCCGTCGAGGTCCGCGATCACGTTGTTGCTCGCGAAGCCGTCGTCGGCGCCGGTCAAGAAGGAAAACGTGTGGCTGGCGCTCCACTGGACGCGTCCGAGCGCGTCGTTGCCGAGGTTGAACCGGAAGCGGTCCTTGCCGTCGTCGCTGACCACGAGGTCGAGCCGCCCGTCGTTGTTCAGGTCGCCGGCGGAGACGTGGTAGGGCTCGTTCTGGTGGACCTGCTCGTACAGGTCGAAGACTCCGAGGCTGGTGGGGGGGCCGAGGAGGTTGTTGTACGCGATCCCGACGTGTTGGGGCGGGTTGAGCGCGGTGTCCTTGACGATGTCGTTCTTGCCGTCGCCGTTCATGTCCGCGATCACCGCCGCCATGCCGAACGCGGAGGTCAGCATCGTCGTCGTCATCCGCGACTGGCTCTGATCGGTGAAGAAGCCGTTGCCATCGTTGATCAGCAGCCGGTCGTTCAGGTCCTGGTTCGCGTTCTGCTGCGCGCCGCCGGCGCCGCTCGAGTCATAATCGGCGAAGTAGAGGTCGGGTGCACCGTCGCCGGTGACGTCGCCCGCCGCCACGGCGCAGAAGCGCGGGTTCTCGGGGTTGCCGGTCGTGTAGTGGAAGAGCTGCGGCATGCGCGCGTCCTCGTGACGCAGGCCGAGCCACGGCGCCGCGCCGCCCCGGTTCATGTAGACGCGCGGGTGTCCGATGTGCTTCGGGTCGCCGTCGCTGATCGTCGTCGCGGTGACGACGTCGTCGAAGCCGTCGCCGTCCACGTCGGCGATCACGACGTCGCGGTCGTTGGTCGGCGTCAGGAACCCTTGGTCGCCGGGGACGTCGGACGCGGACGCGTACTGGACGGTTCGATCGGTCAGCACGCCGCCGAGGTTCATCAGCAGGACGTTCGTCCGCTTGCCGGGGGACGTGAACGGCTCCTTGCGCACGACGACGAGGTCGATCCACCCGTCCTGGTCGAGGTCGCCCCAGGCCAGGTCGGTCTCGATCGTGGGATCCGAGATCGCGGGCGCGGAGAGCGCGGCCGGGTCCTTCGCGAACTCGACCCAGCGGTGGTCGAACTGACCGAAGGCGATCGGGGACGAGAGCAGCAGGGTGACGGACGCCGTGACGAGCCGAGGAGAGCACATCGTGGCCTTCATGTAAGTTCATGTCTCGCAGGAGAGAACGACGATCATGCGCCGACCGGCACGCGGGTCGAGCGCGTGGATCAGTCTAGCTCGTCCGCGGACCGGCCGCCGGGGCGAATCGTGGCGGCGGCGGAGAGGACCCGTCCTACCACTGAGTGGGGTTCGGGAGCCATCCGATCATCGCGAGGACCACCGCGGCCCCGAGCGCGATGGCCAGGAAGCAGAGGATCGAGCCGCACACGATCGCAGTCACGGCCAGCGGCTCGCTGTGCTGCATCGCCTTGCGGCAGAAGGAGTACGTGATCGCCGGCAGGACGACCGCCGTCGCGCCGAAGGCGATCACGAAGAAGGGCAGGACCGCCCGGAGCTCGTTCGACGACAGGACTTGTTGCATCGCGTGTGACCCCGGCTCTCGTCGGTGGGCGTTGTATTCCAGGCCTCGAGTTCTTCGCGTGCCGCGAAGGACTGGAAGTCTATCCACCCGACACGTGGCCGCGCCCTCAGCGCACACGTGCCGTGTGCTTCTTCGGTTGCGGTCCTACCGCATTGTGGACGTGTTCGGTTCACGGTCGGCTCTCCGAATTCTGAACGCCGTTCGGTGCCGATCGATTGGTTTCGGGTGAACATGCAACCTGTGTACCAGCGCTGACCTCCGTCCAATTCGTCGACTCGTCGACCCTGACCGAGTCGCGGGTCGGATCCGCAGAGAAGTCGGACCGACCGGCCGAGCACTGGATTTTTCGTCAAAACGGCGCATCGCTCGAGCCCACTAGCACGAATGAGCAAGGCGAACCTCAGGCGGGGGAATCGAATCGATGATTCATGCGAGACCGCAGGCGAAGGACCGAGTTCTTCGAGAGATCGCGCGGATCGATCGCGGCCGGGCGCGGACGCGCCGCATGGTGCTTGGCACCGCGGCGCTTTGCACCGGAGCGTCGCTCTGTTTCTTCTTATCGGTCGGGTCGGAACGAAGCGGTCCCGGCGACCGAGACTCGCGGGCCGCGGCCGGCGCGGGTCACTGGCGCGATCGCAATGAACGTCTGAGCGAGCTGGCCCGATCGATCGAGACGCAGTCCGGCCCGGCCGCGGTGGAGGCGGCGAACGAGCTGCTCGCGCATCTCGACGACTCGGATGCGCACGTGCGAGCGTACGCGTTCTCGTTGGCGGTGGGATCGATGCGTCGCGGCGCGCCGGCGGACGCGCCCGACCGCACCCTCGAGCGGATGTTCGAGTCGCTCGGGGCGCCGATCGAGGTGCGGCTCGCGGCGGAGACGGATGAGTGGCTCACGTGGATCCCCTACCTCGAGACACTGACCGCGGCCAAGCAGACCTGGTGCATGTTGTTCTACCTCGAGGGGGCCGCCGCCGCCGAGGCGGCGCCGTACGTCGAGTGGGCGCTCGCGCAGCTCGGTCACTCCGATCCGGCGGTTCGGGCGCGCGCGGTACGGACCTGCCGGCGGATCGCGCCTCACGCGGCCGACCTGCCCGACGTTCTGCACGCGGCGCTCGACCTCGGCTCGCCGGACGAGAAGGTCGCCGCGATGCAGTCCGTCGAGCGGCTGCAGGAACAGATCGATCTCGACTCCTTCGTGCCGAGGATCGTTCTGCTCCTGAGCGACTCCGATTCCTACGTGCGTCGCATCGCCGCGATCACCCTGGGCCTCCTCGAGCGGGTCGAGACGATCCCCGCCCTCCAGGCGCTCCTCGCCGATCCGATCTGCGAAGTGCGGACGGGGGCCGCGTACGCCCTCGTGGAGATCGGCGTCGCCGAGCACGTCGCCGTGCTCATCGGCGTCGCGAAGGGCGACTCGTCGTGCGACGCCACCGACGTCGCCGACGCGCTCGCGCGCCTCGAGTTCGTCGGCGATCCGGCATGGAAGGCGATCGCACGCCAGCACGTGCTCGGTTATCCGGGAGGCGGCGTCGATCCGATCGTACTGTTCCATGCGCTGCGGATGATCGAGGATGCAGCGCTGGTGGACGCGATCCCCGACATCGAGCCGCTGCTCGCCGATGAATCGCCCGCCGTGCAGATCGAAGCGGCGACCGCGCTGCATCGCCTTGGATCTCCTTCGGGTCTTCCGATTCTTCTTCAGTTCATGAGCGCAACGGACGAAGAGACAAGGACCCGAGCCATCCGCTCGGCCGCGCGGACCAAGGACGAGGTGTTCGAAGCGCCGCTCGAGGCGCTGCAGGGACACGAGTCCGAGGTGACGCGCGACGCCGCGGTGGACGCGTTGGAGACGCTCAAGGACTCGGGTGGAGGTTAGGAGAAGAAGGAGAGATCTGCCGTGAAGCTCGGGGTGACACGCCGCGAGATGTTGGCCGTTGCCATCATCTGGCTTTGGTCGGGACTCGGGTCCATCGCGCCGCAGATCAAGATCGTGCCGAACCCGGTGAAGGAGGGAAAGCCGGTGACGGTGATGGTGCGCGACATGCCGCCCTACGGGACGTGGGTCGTGCGGATCATCTACTCCGGAGCGCACGAGAAGAAGACCAAGCGCTTCACCGACAGCCCCGGCGGCTCCGTCGACACGACCCCGCCACCCGGATCCGCGGGGGGGACGATGCTCGTGCAGGTCGAGTCCAACGGTCAGACCTTCGGGCGCGAAGTCCCCGTTCTGCCTTGAACCGGAGCGCGAGTTTCGTTCGAACTTGACGCCGGCGGATCGAAGCGGCACTTTCCGTCCCCCACGAGCGATGTCCCCGGCAAGCTTGCTCGCGTCCCGCTGCGTGTCATCGATGAAAGGCGAATCGTCTGGTTCTGCGTCGCCATCGCCAGGGGCGACTGGTGGGACTTTCTCATTTTCTGTGTCCGCGCGGCGGTCCTCGACCGCACTACTTGCATCGGAGTCGATGCCACGGTGGCGCGACAGGATGACGAGGTGACGAAACTGGTCATCCTGGCCCGACGCGGCGACCAGGACGCGTTCTCGCTTCTCTTCGACCTGACCTCGGAGCGAGTACACCGACGGGTGCTGCGGCAGGGTCTCCAGGCCGCCGACGCAGAGGACGTCGTCGTGGCGGCGTTCGCCGAGGCCTATCGCTCGCTGCCCCGCCTTCGGGAGTCGCGGCGATTCGAAGCCTGGGTGAACGTCATCGCGCGGCGGGCTTCGTCGGAGTTGAGGCGGCGGCAGCAGTATCGAGCCACGATCGTTCAAGAAGCCGAGGACCTCGACCAACGGACCGCTCCGGAGGAGGACGACGACTGGGAGCGAAGCGACGCGCTGAACGACGCCTTTCGCGGGATCTCGGAGCAAGATCGCCGTTTGCTCGAGGCGAAGTTCTTGAAGCGGTTGACGCTCGACCAGATCGCCGTCCTCACCGGGCTGAAGGTCCACCAGATCGCCTATCGGTTGAAGAGATTGCGTGAGGCCTTGAGCCGTCGGCGCCTCGACGAGTGAGTCGCACGGAAGCAGCAGGCGCTTCGGCTCGGGGCAGTGAGGCAGTGGGGTGGTGAACGTCCCCCTCGGGGTGGGGGGGACTTCGATGTACGGTCCGTCACCGGCGAGCGCTCGGGGGGGCGTCGGTGGCGGACCGACTTTCTTCACGCAGGTCCTCGCCCCCCGGCGGTGGCCGCGTCGGCCCCCAGAGCGGAACCTCATCGAACCCGTGATCGACGGTGATCGACGATTGATGCGAACCGTCAGGGCCGGGTAACCTCAGCCCCCCTTCGGTCAGCGCGCGCGAGAAACCCACGTGTCGGAAAACGAGGAAAGCCCGGTCGCCGGGGCGGCTCCGTCCCGGCGCCTGTACGTCGGCGTCGCGCTGGTGTCCGCGGCCGTGCTGCTCCTGCAGCTCGTCCAGACCCGCATCTTCTCCGTGATGATGTTCTACCACCTGACCTACCTGGTGGTGACCTTCACGCTTCTCGGGTTCGCGGCGGGCGGCGCCGTCCTTGCGTGTCGCCCGCGGTGGCTCGAGGGGAACCCGGCGGGCAAGCTCGCCGGCTGGTCCGTGGTCTTCGGTCTGGCCGCGGTCGCCTCGTACGCGATCATGACGCGATCCCTCCCGGACACCGCACACGCCGGCGAGGGGATCGCCACCGCCGCGATCCAATACGGCGTCCTCGTGATCCCGATGATCTTCGCCGGCATGGTGGTCGCGCTCGCGCTGTCGGCCGCGGGCGCCTCGGTCGGACGGATGTACGCGTGGAACATGGGTGGCTCCGCGCTCGGCTGCGCGATCTACGTCCCGGTGCTGACGAGCCTGGGCGGCGAGGGCGCGGCCGTGTTCGCCGCGGCGCTCGCGTTCGTCGGGGCGGCGGCGTTCGCGCCGACGTCGCGCGGTCGCGTCGTCGCCTACGCGCTCGCGATCGGCGGGCTCGGTGTGTCGCTCTTCAAGCCAACGTTGCTGTTCGAAGTGCCGATGGCGCCGGACAAGTTCCTGCGCGACCTCACCGAGTTCCACGAGGCGCACCCCGAGCTGCCGCCGTTGACCATCGAGCTCGTGAAGTGGGACCCCCTCTGCCGGCTCGACGTCATCGTCGAGGGCGCGCCCGACGATCCGCTGGCCCAGCGCACGATCTTCCAGGATGGCGACGCGCCGACGCGGCTGCCGATGGGCGACGCTCAGTACCGGCAGGAAGCAGGAGTGAAAGAGGGGCTTGCCTACCCGCTCTTCGCCAACACGGCGCCGAAGGTGCTGGCGATCGGCATCGGCGGCGGCCTCGACATCCTGTTGGCGAAGCTCCCGCGCAAGTACCCCGACGGGAGCGAAGTCGAGTTCACCGGGGTCGAGATCAACCGCACGACCTACGACTTGATGGTGGACCGCTACCGCGAGATGTCGGGCAATCGCTACTTCCTGCCCGGCGTCACGATCCACAACGACGAGGGGCGCTCGTGGCTTCGCCGATCGCAAGAGAAGTACGACATCATCCAGATGTCGGGGATCGACACGTACGCCGCGCTGTCGTCCGGCAGCTACATCATGAGCGAGTCGTACCTCTACACGGTCGAGGCGTACGACGACTTCTTGGCGCACCTGACCGACGAAGGGGTGATCTCGGTCACGCGCTACCGGTTCGAGCCTCCGCGCGAGAACCTGCGGCTCGCCGCCATCGCGACCGAGGCGCTGCGGCGCTCCGGGGTCGAACGACCCGAGAACCACGTCATGGTGATCGGCGTCCACATCCCGTATCCGGAGGGTCACGAGCGCGCGCTGAACTACGGCGCGCTGCTGATCCGGAAGCGGCCGTTCACCGCCGCCGAGGTCGACCTGTACAAGAAGTACTGCGAGTTCGATCCGACGTACTTCCTCATGCACGCGCCGGGGTTCGAGACGAAGGGGCCGGTCGCCGACTACTTCCGCGCGGTCGCCGCCCAGACCGACGAGCAGTTCCGTCGCGACTACCTCTACAACCTCGATCCCGCCACTGACGACAACCCGTTCTTCTTCCGCTACCACAAGTGGAGCGGCGTCTGGAGCCACCTCCTCGGTCGCACGACCGACGACGCACCGAAGACCGACGCGTACACGGGCATCGTCGGTGGCAAGCCGATCGGCCTGATGATGCTGATCACCGTGCTCACGGAGTCGTTCGTGCTCGTCGTCCTGCTCGTGCTGGTTCCGCTGCTCCTGTTCCGGCGCGAGGGGCTGCGCGCGCCGAACGGGACGAAGTGGCTGCTCTACTTCACCGGGTTGGGGGCCGGGTACATCCTGATCGAGGTCGTCGCGATGCAGCGCTTCGTCCTCTTCCTCGGACACCCCGGGTACGCGATCACGGTGGTCTTGATCACGTTCCTGATCTTCTCCGCGCTCGGCGCCGCGGTGGCCGGCCGCAGCGACGATCCGCGGCGGACGCTCCGTCGCGCGCTGATCATGGTGCTGGTGCTGATCGCGACGCTTGGAGTCGGGCTGCCGTCGTTCTTCGACGCGTTCCTGATGATTCCGCTCGCCGCCCGCATCGCCCTCACGGTGGTGATCCTCGCCGTCCCCGCGTTCTTCATGGGGATGCCGTTCCCGTCGGGGCTCGCCCTCCTCCGTGAGCGTTCGAGTCCGATGATCCCGTGGGCGTTCGGCGTGAACGGTGGGGCTTCCGTTCTGGCGTCGATCGCGGGGATCATGATCGCGATGGGGTCGGGGTTCTCGTTGGTGTTCGTGGTGGCGGGCCTGATGTACCTGACGTCGTACCTCGCCGGCCGGCGGGCGTAGTCCTCGCGAGCGCGGCCGGTGGGCCGGGCGTCGATCAGTCGTCGAAGCTCCAGTAGCTCTCGGGTTTGCCGTGGCGGGCGAGGAACCGAGCGATCGGTTGCGCGAGCCGGTCGCGGACGTACGCGCGAGTCGCGGCGTCCCAGTCGGGGCGGGCGGAGAGCTCGGTCTCGATCCAGCGCCGGCGGAGGCGGGACCATCGGGGTGACGGTCGGTCGAGGATCGAGGCGAACCCGGGGACGGTTCGGAGAGCGCGACCGAGGCGCGTCTCGACGCGACGGCCGAGCGACGGATTGGCGGGCTCGTCCGGGCGCGCCGGCTCGAACGTCGGGTCGACGCCGAGAAAGCGGAACGCGTCCTGAACGACGCGACGGGGATCGGACTGGAACTGCTCGAAGAACAAGACGTGGACCCGATCGATCGGAAAACGGTCGAGGTACGCGGCGATCTGGTTCTCGTAGTCGCTCGTCTCCACGTACTCGGGGACGCGGCGAACGGACTTGGCGAACGAGGGGTGGCTCCGATGGCCGGAGCGGCGAGCGTGAAGCCAGGCCGACTCGATCCGGCGCAACGGGTGGCGGACGATGTAGAGGAGCTTGACGTTCGGCAGGTGCTCCGCGATCCGAGCGGCGGCGTGCGGGTGCTTCGTTCGTTTGGCGTAGCTCGGACTTCCCTCGCCAATCGCCCCGAACCCGCCGGCCCCGGAGAATCGGCTCTCGTACCATTCCATGCCCCGCGCGTGGACGTCGTCGAACGCGAAGAAGTTCAGCTCCTTGCGCGGATGCATGAAAATCGCCGGGTGCTCGCCCAGGAGGCGGCAGAGGCTCGTCGTGCCGCACTTGGCCGCGCCGATCAGGAGGAAGTTAGGCTTCACCATGCGCTGTCCGTGCGAACGGGCGGTTTTTCGACGAGACGCAAGGCGTCGCGAGCGGGGCGATGCGCTCGAGTCTATTCGTCTCTATGATGTCTCGCTACTTCACGCCCGCCATCGCGTCGCCGACACACGGGGGTTCCATGCTCACGCTCGCCCACATCACGCTCCTCGAGTCGACGTCGTTCGTCGGGGTCTTCTTGCTCGGACTCCTCCTCGGGGTGCTGATCACGGCCCGCGTGCTCGCGGCGCCGGCTCGTCGCAACCGCTGACGCGAGCGCAATCCGATGAACGAGACGGTCACCGAGACGGTGACGCCGAGCGTCGGGTCGAACGAACCGTGGATCGAGCGGTTCCTCCGGGTGCGAGCCGCGACCGACGAGATCGTCCGCCCGCTCGCCACCGAGGACTACGTCGTGCAGTCGATGCCGGACGTGAGTCCCACGAGATGGCACCTCGCGCACACGACGTGGTTCTTCGAGACCTTCGTGCTGAAGGCGTCGGCGCCGGGCTACCCGGTCGCGAACCCGGCGTTCGAGCATCTGTTCAACTCCTACTACAACGGCGTCGGCGACCCGTTCCCGCGATCGAGGCGAGGGCTGCTGTCGCGCCCGACGGTGGCCGAGGTGTTCGAGTACCGCCGTCACGTCGACGAGCACGTCTGCCGGTTCCTCGAGGCACGGGATCCGCGGGACCACGACGACGTCCTGCGCGTGCTCGAGATCGGTCTGCACCACGAGCAGCAGCACCAGGAGCTGATCCTCACCGACATCCAGCACGTGCTGGCGCAGAACCCGCTCTTCCCGGTCTACCGCCCATCGGCCGTCGAGGTGGAGGGCCACGCGATTCCGCTCGGCTGGGTGCGCCACGACGGCGGCATGATCCAGATCGGCCACGGCGGCGACGGCTTCGCGTACGACAACGAACGGCCGCGACATGAAGGGTGGCTCGAGCCGTTCGAGCTCGGCGATCGGCTCGTGACGAACGCCGAGTACATGGCGTTCATGAACGACCGCGGCTACGAGCGTCCCGAGCTCTGGTTGTCCGACGGCTGGGACATGGTGCGAAGGGAAGGCTGGCGCGCACCTCTCTACTGGGTGCGCGGATACGGGCTCTGGCGCACGTTCTCGCTCGCCGGATTGCGGGAGATCGAGCCACGCGCGCCGGTCTGCCACGTCAGCTACTTCGAAGCCGACGCGTACGCCCGCTGGGCCCGTGCGCGGCTGCCGCTCGAGACCGAATGGGAAGTCGCGGCGACGGGCGTCCCGATCGACGGGAACTTCGTCGAAAGCCGCGCGCTGCGCCCCTTGCCGCTCGATCCATCGAAGGTCGTGGGGGGTCGCCCCGCCCAGCTCTTCGGCGACGTCTGGGAGTGGACGGCGAGCGCGTACACGGCGTATCCCCGCTACCGGCCGCTCGCCGGCACGCTGGGCGAGTACAACGGGAAGTTCATGTGCAACCAGCTCGTGCTTCGCGGAGGCTCGTGCGCGACTCCGCGCGACCACTTGCGCGTGACCTATCGGAACTTTTTTCCCCCCTACGCCCGCTGGCAGTTCTCCGGGATCCGGCTCGCCCGCTCGGCGTCCTGACCGTCGCGGTCGGCCGATCGCGGCCCGTTCCGCCGAGATCGGCCGTTGGCGGAAGCGATCCCGATGACGTCGACGATCCCCTACGTCAGCTTGCCGTGGTACGACCTCGCGGAGGTGCGCGAGGCCAACGACGCGCTGTGGGCGGCCCTGGCGGTACGGCTCGCCGAGGAAGGGGTCGCCGAGGTTCCGCCTCGACTCGACCGCCGGACGGCGTACGAAGGTCAGTGGCGATCCGGCCGGCTCCTGTTCAGCCAGTGTTGCGGCTACGACGTGATCCTCACCGGCCGGGATCACCTGCGATTGGTGGCGACCCCGCGCTTCACCGCCCCCGGGTGCCGGGGGGCCGAATACTCGAGCTTCGTTCTCGTCCGTGAGGCGTGTCGTGCCCTCCGCCTCGAGGATCTGCGCGACGCGCGCTGCGTCATCAACACGACGACGTCGCACTCCGGGATGAACATCCTGTTCTCGCTGGTGGCTCCGCTGCACGAGCGCGGACGGTTCTTCTCGCGCGTCGACGTGAGCGGCTCGCACGTCCGCAGCCTCGCCGCTCTGCGGACCGGAGAGGCGGACGTGGCCGCGATCGACTGTGTCGTACACGCGATGCTCGAGCGCGACCGGCCCGAGTCGCTGCGCGGAACGAGGCTGCTCTGCCGGACGGAGAGCGTCCCGGCTCCGCCCTACGTGACTCGAGCGTCGGCAAGCGACGAGCAGGTCGACGCGATCCGTCGCGCGCTCGCCCGCGTCCTTTGCGACGCCGCGCTCGCCCACGTGCGCCGTCGCCTGTTCCTCGCCGGAGTCGAGGTCTTGCCGCTTTCCGCCTACCAGCCGATCGCCGACCTCGAGCAGCGGGCCCGCGAGCAGGGCTTCCGCGGGATCGGAGCGTGACGGGGTGTCCGTCCTTCTCGAGCGGCCGCTGGTACCCCGCATCGCAACCAAAACGGCCGGTGTCCCCGCCTCCGCTCTCGCGGGGCGCGCGGTCCGGACCTTCTCCGGTTTTCTCGCGGTCGGTTGGGGGACCACGCGATGCTAGAATCGACCCGCCCGGTCACGAAAGCCCAAACAGGCGTGAGGAGAGCCCGGTGGAGCGGATCCATGTCGACGAGGTGATGGAGAACTTCGCGGACGTTCTCCTGCTGGTCGGAAACGGCAAGCAGCGGTTGGTGATCCAGGAGAATGGGAGCGACCGCGCCGCCTTGATCCCGCTCGAGGATCTCGCGCTCCTCGAGAACCTGGACGGCGACGCGAACGTTGCGGTCGAGCACGTCCCGGTCGATGAGGTCCGACGGCATCTCGTCGAGGACCTCGCCCAGGTCGCCGATCGGGAGGAGCGGATCATCCTCAACGAGGATGGAGTGGAGGTAGCGGCGCTCGTCCCCAGTCGCGACCTCGCCACGCTCGTGAATCTGGACACTCGGATCGACATCGAGGCCGCGAAGCGGCTGCTCGAGGAGGAGATGCACCGCGACTCCTGAAGTCAGGAGCGGCGCCGGGCCGACGCCCCCTTCGCGTCGACGAGTCGACCGGCCTCCCGGACCTCGACTTCCCAGTAGATCGCGTCCGGCATCCGCTCCCGTTCCGCCGCGTCCGGCGACCACCGGGACTCGTCGAGCTTCTCCGACTGGACCAGCGTGCGTCCTCCGGGCGCGGCCTTGACGAGGACCCGAAACCACCCCGCCTCGGGCCGTTTCCCTTCCCAAACGAACTCCGTGAAGTCGCTGGCCTCGCCGATCGGACGGACGAGCGTCAGCGCGTCGACGTCGAGGATGACGTCGACGCGATCTCCGGCGGTGCGCAGGTAGGCCACGGCGACGGCGAGGAGGAGCACGGCGGCGGCCAGGGCCCAGATCGCTGCGCTCGACGAGCGCCGGACCGGCGGGATCCGCGCGGGCCGTCGTCCGTACGGCGCGGCGGGTGGCGAGCCGGCGGCCGTCGCGGCGGCGAGCTTGCGGACGATCTCCGTCACGCGTTCCTCGTGGGGCGCCGGATCGGTCATCTCGTCCGCGCCTGCCAGGTCGTCGCGGGCGTCCTGCCCCGCTCTCTCGAGGCGCCGGCCGAGCGATTCCAGCTCCTGGAGCTCGCGTTCGAGCTCCGCATCCGTCCCGGAGGCTTGCCGACGAGCCGCGGGGTCGCCGTCCAGGAAGGCCTTCATCAGCGTTTCGTCCAAGGGGTCTCTCGGGCTCGTCATGAAACCGGCCTCTCCGGTGGCGTTCCCAACCATTCCCTGAGGGTGCGCAGCCCCCGATAACAACGGGTCTTGACCGTGTCGACCGGCACGTCGAAGCGCAACGCGATCTCCTGGAAGGTCAGGCCCTCGAAG
Organism: uncultured Phycisphaeraceae bacterium; assembly: GCA_964649825.1. GTDB lineage: Bacteria > Planctomycetota > B15-G4 > B15-G4 > JADJEK01 > CAZYQW01. The sequence goes on from CAZYQW010000004.1 coordinate 81,257, forward strand.
TACTTGAGTCGAATCACGTCGGCCTGGCTCGCCCGGAGCCGGTTGAGGGCTACGTGGACTTCGTCATGCTGCAGCGGCTCGATCGACGTGGCCAGCGCCGTGACGATGCGGTCGTCGCCGTCCGCGATGACGACGGCGGCGCGCCGGAGTTTCTTGCGAAGCGCGTTCGAGAACACATGGATGCAGAATGGATGCACCCAGGTCTTCAGGGCCGCCGTGCCGGCGTAGTCCTCGAGCTTCGTCCAGATGAGGGCGAGGGTGTCCTGGACGAGGTCGGCGATCTCGTGATCGTCCAGAATGTGACCACGCCGCCGGTTGATCGCGGAGAGCAACCGTGGCACGTACCTCAAGCGTTCGGCCAGCTCGTCCACGGCGCGCGAGTCTCGCTGCAACGCCGCCTGGGCGAGGGCCAGGTCGACGGGGTGATTCGGTTCTTTCGTCACGCGCTTGGTGTCGTCTCGACCTTCGATGGTTTCCATCTCCAGTCATTATGGTCACTTCGCGCGGGCTCCGCTGGGGCGGGTCGGATCGAAAGGGGAAACGGTTTTGGTCGATTTCGTGGATCTTGGGCGACCGGCGCGGCCCCTCCGGCCGGACGGGGAGGCAAAAGAGGGAGAAACCGAAAGTTTGCTGGAGGTTCGAACCTGGAGTAGGATCTTGTTCGTTCGACCGGTCCAAGCTCTCCCGACCCCTCCCAAGCCTCCCAAGCCGCAAGAACACGCTCGCGCCGCCGTAATTGCGGACGGCGCAACGTTCGGTCGGGACAGGAAGACCCGCCTCGACGAGAACGAACCGCGGGCCGACCCGCGGGCCTCGACTCCGTCTGGACGTGCCTTCGCGCTGGTCTTCGTCGAGCCGCCGGACCGCGGAGCCGAATCTGCGGCCGTCGAACCCTGAATCGCACTTCATTTTGGAGGGATGGATGCACCGCATTCTCCTGCTCTGCCTTCTGGCTCTCTTTGCGAACACGGCTCGCGCGCAGTTCAACCAGCAATGGGTGACGTACACCAAGGACAACTCCAAGTTGAGCGCGGGGACGATCTCGGACATCAACAACGAGACCGACCTCGCCTGGGGTGACCTCGACAAGGACGGATTCGTCGACCTCGTCGTCGTCCGCAAGGAGCCGTTCACGTCGACCGGCCGGCGGACGAACATCCTGCTGATGAACGTGAACGGCGTGCTCACGGACAAGACCTCCCAGTTCGCCACGGCATCGGACGTCGGCGGGGACCAGGGATTCCTGACTCCCACGAACGATCGCGACGTCGTCATCGATGACTTCAACCAGGACGGCTGGGACGACTTCGTCACCGCGACGACTCTCAGCGACGGTCAGCCGAAGCACATCGGACACCCGCGCGTCTACATGAACCGCAAGAAGTCGGGCAGCGCGTGGTTGGGCGTTCGTTTCGAGAACAGCCGCATTCCGCAGTTCTTCCACTTCGGCAACGGCTCCGCCCAGAACCCGCGCTTCTGCGCGGTCGCGTCGGGCGACGTCACCGGAAACGGATACCCGGACCTCTACTTCGGCGACTACGACTCGAGCGGCGCCGGCGGCGCGCAGCAGTCGTCCAACCAGGACCTCAACGATCGCCTCCTCATCAACGACGGGAACGGCTTCTTCAGCGATCAGAGCCAGGCACGCATGACCTCGACGATGCTGAACTCGGCGTTCGGCAACTCGGTCGTAGTCGCGGACTTCAACGGCGACGGCCACAACGACATCATCAAGGACACCGCCCTGAATCCGCCGCAGAACGTGTCGGCGAGCTACAACAACCCCGCCAACGTCGGCACGTTCAACGTCCATCACGTCTTCCACAACGAAGCTCCGTACCACACCAGCGCGGGTGACTTGAACCGCGACGGCCGGCTCGACCTCGTCATCAGCGACGACTTCGACGACCGCGTCCGCTACAACACCGGCACGGACGCGCTCGGACGCGCGATCTGGTCCTCCGCGAAGACGTTCAACTTCCTCGTCGGCGGCGACGACGGGTTCGCCAGCAACAACCTGATGGTCGACCTGAACGGGGACGGTTGGAACGACGTGCTCATCTGCGACGTCGACGTCGACATCGGCGGCTACAACCGCCGTCTGCACATCTACCACAACCGCACCGGCTCGATCGGCTCGACGAATCTCTCGCTCACCGAGGAGCGCCAGAGCTCGGGCAGCGGTTGGGTCGGCGTGGTCGGCATGACGACGAGCAACATGACCGGGACGCACGACGTCGCGGCGTTCGACATCGATGACGACTGCGACATCGACCTCGTGGTGTCGCGCAAGGACGGCACGGACGTCTGGATCAACCAGACCAATCCGGCGAACTGCCACCCGGTCGTCTGCCAGACCGACCTCGGCTTCGCGAGCGGTCCGGCCCGGATCGACGTCTGCGGCGGCGACCTGACGCCGGGTCACGCCGCGACGATGACGATCAGCCAGCTCCCGAGCAGCTCGATCGGGTTCCTGCTGGTCGGCCTCGTCAACAATCCGACGTTCGTGTTCGACGTCGGCGGGACCCTGGTCCCGTTGCCGTACCTCTTCGCGGCCGCGCTGCCGACGGGAAGCGGTTCGATCGTGCTGCCGGTCGCCGGCGGCTTCGGTCCGCTGACCCTCTACACGCAGTTCGTCGCGAGCACGGGTCCGGGCACCTACACGTTGACGAACGCGGTCAAGATCGACTGGCCATAACGGCCGCGCAGGATCGCGCCTGACGAAGGACGGCCCCGGCCGCGCGAGTCATCGCCGGCCGGGGCCGATTCCGTCTCGGACGGTTCGCGTGCGGCCGCCGCTACTTCTTCACCTTCACCTTCTTCCCCGTGATCACGTTGTCGGCGAGCGTCTTCTCGCTCGTGAGGGTCGGCACGCGCAAGCCCCAGTAGTACTTCCCCTTCGCGACCGGCGGCATGACGAACTCGATCGACTGCGCTCCGTCCTGCGACGACGAGCCGGCCGCCACGACCGTGTCTCCCGCGTCGATCACCGGATCATCGCTGAGGACCACTTCGTAGTCGTACGAGCCCTCGTAGTCGTCGCGCTCGACCTCGATCTTCACCTTCACCTTCTTCCCGGGCTTCACCGACTTCGGGCCCTTGACCATCGACGCGGTCAGGTTCGGCTTGGGCGCGATCGTGATCGAACCGCCCGCGACCGTGTTGTTGCTGGTCACGACCTCGTCGTCGAGCGGATCGACGAGCAAACCCCAGTAGTAGGTTCCGGGAGTGAGGGCGTCCGGGATCGCGACGTTCGAGTGGATCACACCCATGCCGTTCGTGCTCGCCGCGTAGACCAGCGGATCCGAGCCGGAGATGATGGCGTTCGTGGAGAGGCGGACCGAGAAGGAGTAGACGCCGGTGAACGGGCCACCGATGTTCTGCACGTGGCGCTGGATCGGGACGGTCTCGCCGGCGATCGCCGCGGCCGGCCCGGAGATGCTTACGGCGTCGAGGTCGGGCTCCTCCTCCACGCGGATGCCGAGGTACGTGGCGTTGTTCGCACCGGATCGCTCGATGAGCTGGTTGTCGTAGTCGACGATCGCGCCGAGCCAGTAGTCGGCTCCACCGGCGATCGAGCTCGGAATGGTGAGGTAGGTGTTGCTCGTCGTCGCGACCTGATCGACCGAGATCGTCACCGTCCCCGTGGCGAGCAGCGTGTCGGCCGTCGAGATCGTGTCGTTGCTCGACAGCACGTACGCGACGTTCACCATCTGCGTGCTCTTGCCGAGGTTCTCGTACGACATCTCCAGCCGGACCGTCTGACCCTTCTTCACGACGTAGATCGGTTCCGAGGCGCTGACGGAGGGAAGCGGCGTGCCCGACGTGTCGAGGAGCCGCGTCCGCGAGTGCGTGCTGTACGCGCCGCTCGCGCCAGTGTGGCGCCAGTGCGCGACCGCTACGTCCTCGAAGTTTCCGGCCACCGCGCCGTAGACGGCGAGAGATCCGGAGATCGCGTCCTCGCCGGGATAGGCGGCGGCGGTCGCTCCGTTGGCGTGGATGTGATCCCAGTCCTGTCCCATGATGTTGTACGTGTCGTTCGTGTGCGAGAGCCCTTGCGCGTGGCCGAACTCATGCATCGCGGTGGTCTGGAACGGCCGGTTGCTGCCGCCGTACGGCGTGAGCACGCCCTTCGAAGTGGACGTGGTGTAGGACACCGTGTTCTTGAAGATGACGTCGGCCTCGATGAACTCGCACGATCCGTTCCACCACGTCTTGCAGATCGCGGGGTTCTCGAGATCGTCGGTCCACCAGACCTCGCTTTCGCCGTTGTTCTGTGCGACTCCCGGCTCGTTCCACTGGATCGAGTAGTCCATCCGGCTCGGGGTGTCCGAGAAGACGTCGGCGACCTCCTGGAGTGCGTTCGCCCACGAGCTGCCGACCGGGAAGCCGACGGAGGACGCGCGCAGCGTCAGTTCGTCGTTCGCCCATTTCGGTTTGGCCCCGCTCGCGCATTGTTGCCAGTTCGAGGCTTGAAGGGTCGCGGCGTTCGCGAGCCAGAGGGCGGTGACGAGGGTCGCGGTCGAGGTCGATCGAGTGGTCATGATTCCTGCTCCGTATGTTCGGTGGTGTTCTCTGAACGAGAGGGTCGACGGTTGCGCGACGTTGCGCGGACTTCTAACGGTTCGACCCGTCGTCCTCGTCCTCGGCGTCGCGGATCTCCTCGTCGTCGGCGGATGGCGCGAGCGGCGCGGCGGTGTCGGCGGGGGGCGCCGTGGGCCGAAGCTCCTTCACGTAGAACGCCCGAGCGACGTCCGCGCTCGCGGCCGGTACGTCCGTCGCCGGGCTCGAGGCGAGCGCGGCGCTCGCGCTCTGAAGCAGTGCCGCGAATCCGTCCGCGTCGGGGCGCATCGAACCGACGGGAGCCGTCACCGGCGGCCGGTTCTCGAGCGGGTCGGAACTGGGCGCGACCTCCGGATACGTGGACGATCGGACGTCGATTCTCGGCTCGCCGAACGCGACGTCCCCGTCGGGGGTGACCCAGAGCTCGTTTCCAAAGTCGTCGTAGACCTCCCCGCGGATCACGCGCACTCGTCCTTGCTCCCAGGCGACGAGCGGGCAGATCGACGTACCGTTCCGGCGGATGAACAGGACGTCACGATCTCCGACGCGGAAGCTCGGCACGCCGGCGACGTGCAGGAACCGCCCCTGGCCGTCCGGGCCGCCCTCGAGCCGCAGCGTGATGGTATCTCCGTCCGCGGAGGTCCCCTTGAACAGGCGCTCGATACGGACCGTCACGAACGTGTGGGGGAGCCGCACGTGCTCGGGCCCCGCCACGTCGGAATTCCGGTGGTCGATTCTCGTCACGACGCCCTGAACGATCAGCTCCGCCCGCGTGATTCGGTCGCGGAAGGTCACTCGATCGAACGTGGACGCGCCGGCCGGTGCGGCGACGGCCAGGCAGAGGGCGGCCAGGGACGAGGCGAGGCGAACGGGGGGAGAGAGGCGCATGGTGGTCTCCTCGAGTCGAGAGGCGGGACACGCCCGCGAAAGGGCAAAACGCCCAGGCTGAGGAGAGACGCCCGGTCCGGCCCGAGCGGACGACACGAAAAAACGGCGCTCCTCACCCTCGAGGAGGCGCCGGACGTAGTGAACGCGCAATCTACGGCCGGTCGGCCGCGGATCCCGGGCGGTCCTGGATCACTTCCTCCGCCCGGTGTACGTCTTCCTCACGTGCTTGGCCCACTCCTCCTCGAACGACAACGGAGTGAGGCCGAAGTGCTCCGCGAACGCGTCGCGGTAGCTCTCGCTGCGTTTGATCGCCTTGCAGACCTCGCCGAATCCCTTCGGGCTCCGCGAGATCAGGAACTCGCAGTACGACCACGACAGCGCGTGCTCCTCGAGGCTGAGCTCGTCGGTGCGCTTGACGGCGACGTCGACGAACGCGGGGCGCTTGCGCGACGCGAGCATGTTCTTCACCGGCGCGCGCCACCATCCCCCCTTGAACGACGCGACGGTGTCCTGCTCGCGGTAGCAGAAGTTCGTGCACCGGCCGTGGAGCACGTCCTCGAAGTAGTGAGCGACGCCGACGTCGATCCATCCGCCCTGGAGCTGGCCCGGCCACCGACCGTCCCACGCGTTCGCCAGCAGCAGATGCGCGACGTTGTGGACGATCGCGCGGTACAGGTCGGCCGACGCGCTCTCGTCGGGGTCGACGATCGACGGATCGAGGAAGACGGTGTAGATGCCGACCGCGCCCATGCGCTTCGTGCCCGTGATGTTCGGGTTCGGCTGGTTCGTGTAATGCTCGGAGGCGAGCTTGTTGTCCTTCTGGTTCTTCCAGACCATCACGTGGAAGACCGTCGAGAAGTCGGCGTCGGTGGCGGTCGTGACGGTCTTGAAGCGCTCGTACAGGTCCTCGAGACGATCGAGGTAGAGGTGCATCGCCTCGTGGTCGCTCAGGCGCTCGCGTTTCACCGTGATCTTGTCGCCGCTCCAGAACAGCAGGAAGTGCGGGGAGCGGCCGATCGGGAAGTCGTGCTTGAACCGATCCCAATGCTCCTGCTGCGCCTCGAGCCATTCCTCGTTCTTGGTGCGCGCCGCGGCGATGCGTTCGTCGCCGATCGAGCAGGTCTCGCAGTCGACCTCGAGCACGCCGATGCAGGCCGGGCACTTCATCACGTAAGAGCAGCAGGGCGTGTTCTTCTCGAGCTCGACGTCGGTCGCTTCGTGACGCTTGCAGGCCACGCTGCCGCGATCCTCGCACGCGCCGCACGTGACCCTGGCGACGTCGTCTTGAGTCGGCGTCAGCGCGAGCAGGAGGACGAGTGGGATCATCGGGGAGCTCCTTCGCTCAACGGGTTGCGATCATACCCGCCGGTACCGCCTTCCCGCCCGACGATCGCGGAGTCGGCTCTCAGCCCGGCGGCCAGACCGCGGCCGCGGCCGCGATCGGAATGATGAGGCCGATCGCCGACGAACCGGCGACTTCGTCGACGCGCTGCATCCCGGTGACGATGCCGAGGATCTGGCCCGCGTCGTCGATCGCGGGGCCCCCGCTCGCGCCGGGGTGGACCGCGGCGTCCACCTGGATGAAGTGGCGCACGGTACGGCTCACGATCCCGCGGAACGTCGACGCGATCATCGTGTCGCCCTGCTGGAGGGCGCGTTTCCCCAGCGGGAAGCCGATCAGGTAGACCTCGGCGCCGCGCGGAGGCTTCTCGACGTCGAGGCGAGGCGCCGGCAGGTGCGGCATCGCCGCGAACGGCTCGATCTTGATGAGCGCGACGTCGTCGTCGCCTCCGCCCGCGTGCCGCACCAGTCGTGCCGGGCGGCGAGTGGCGGTGCCCGAGAAGACGACCGCGAGCGTGAGCTCGGGGAGGAGCGTGAAGTCCGGCGTGGTGATCGACTTCCCTTCGTCTCCCTTGCGGAAGACGACGTGCGCGTTCGTCAGGATCCAGCCGTCCTCGCTGACGCAGAACCCCGAGCCGGTCGATTCGTTCATCACCGCCTGGCCGATCCCGTCGAAGTTGTACGAGAGGCGGCCGTTCGGGTCGCGATCGTAGTAGACGGGGCGGCCCGTCTTCTCGTCCTTGAACTGGAGGCTCGCCTCGATGAGCACCACCGCCTTCTCGACGCGGCTCACGATGTCGAGGCGCTCGGCCTGCAGCTTCGCCGGGTTGTACCTGTCGAGCGCGGCGTTCGTCTGATCGAGCCGCTCGCGGAGCTCCGTGAGCTCGCCGGCCTTCGTCTTCTCGTCGCTCTCGAGCCGCGCGATCTCGGTCTCGAAGCGGCGGCGCTCCTCTTCGAGCTGCGCCTTGTCCCGTTCCCACGACGTGCGAGCGGCCTCGATCTGCTCCCCCTGCGCGAGCCACGCCTGGCGTTGCTCCTCGATCTGCGCGTGGGCCGCGCGGAGCTGCTCGCGCAACGATCGCTCGAGCTCGCGGGCGCGCTCCTCGATCGTCTGCACCGCCGCCTTCCCTCGCTGGGTGAGCTTGACGAACGCGACGGCGCCGGCCCCCGCGAGGAGCAACGTCGCGGCGAGCACGATCGAAACGTTCCTTCGCGTGCGGGCGCGGACCATCTCGGCCACGTTCTCGCCCTCGGGGATGCCGAGCCGCTCGCGGACGACCATCATGGTCTCCGCGCCGATCGAGCGCGGCCGCGGCGCGATCCTCGAACGCGTCAGTACCATCGTGTCGGTGGCGCCGCCGAGGGACGAGACGACCGCGAACCGCGGGCCGTCCGGACCGAGCTGGAACACGTCGCCGTGGCGGAGCACGCGATCCGCGACCGGCTTCCCGTGCACGAGGGTCTTGTTCTTCGAGTTCATGTCCTCGAGGTGGAGCTCGGCGTCGCGCAGCGAGACGCGTGCGTGGTGCGACGACACGCCGGGAAACAGGTGCGGCGGCACCGTCACCGTGTTCGCCGGGTCGCGGCCGATCGTCACTCCGTCGCTGGAGACGGGGATCGGGGCGGTGAGCCCGTCGATTTGGAGCGGCTGGAGCGACCAGCGCTCGGGGGGCACGGGAGAAGATGAGTCGATCACGCCTACCCGTTAGATCTTGAGGCTCTTCGCAGACAGGGGAGGGTTCTTGTACTCGACCTCGACGTCGAGGTCGAGCTCCGCGCCGCTGGTTTCCTCGAGGAGGACTCGGTACTCGCCCGTCGACTCGATCACCACGTCGCGGATCGTGACTCGGCGGCCGAACGTGGTCCGAGTCAGCTTCCTGGAGAGATCGATCTCGTTCCCGCGCGGGTCGACGAGAGTGACGTCGATCTGCTTCCCGTCCGGCGTCAGGAACTCGAGCCGCGCGAGCCGGCGGCCGAGCATGCCGTCGAGCGAGATCGCCGCCTTGCCCTTGTCGAGATGGATCTTCTTCTCGAACCCGGCCGGGAACTCCGCCGTGGTGGTCAGCTCGTACGCTCCGTTCTCCTCGCGCTGGAACCCGAAATGGACCGCGTACGAGCCCGTCTCGGGGACGACGAACTCCTGGAGGACGAGCTCGTTCTTCGGCGGAGCCTCCCCCTCTTCCACGGCGGGTGCTTCGAACTCGTGCAGGTGCTCGCGGTTCGGGCCGTAGAGATCGGCGAGCGGCTCGGCCACCTTGTGCCTCGTCTTCAGCTTGAGCGAGACCTTCGTGCCGGCGACCGCCTCGAACGAGATCATGTTGTAGAAGCCCTGGACGATCATGCCGCGCGCGGTCGCGCCGAGCGGGATCGTGCCGACGCCTTGCTCGCGGTTCGGGTTGATGTCGTGCGCCTGCGCCTTGTCCGGGACGTAGCCCTTCTTCTGGGCGGCCGCGACCGTCGCGAGACCCGCCATCAGCGGGACGAGGAGGGGAAGTGGGAGGCGTCGGGTACTCATCGGCTTTCACCTGCGGAGGGATTGTACCGGGTCCGGGTCGGACCCCATCGAGGGGTTTCGCGGCGGGGGCGCCGTACAGTTCGATGCCGCCAGGACCCTTTTCGACTGGACCGATCTCCCCTCCGTGACCGGCCTTCGTCACTCCGCCCCCGTCGCCGGCCTCGCCGGTCTCGCTCGGATCCCCCGGCCCTTCCCTGCTCGCCGTGTGTCGACTATCATGCGCCCGCACCTCGAAAGAAGAGGGGTCGCCATGATCGCTTGCTCCGTCGTCGTCCTGCTCTCGCTGTCGGTCCCCGCCACGCCGCCGTCCGGCCAGCCGTGGCGAATCGACGTCGACCGTTCGGTCGACGCCGCTCATCGTGAGAAGGAGGCCGGAAAGGACGCCGAGAAGCGGCTCGCGGTCGCGCAGTACTGCCTCGATCGCGGCTTGTTCTCGCGCGCGGCGGAGTTGCTCGCCGGGCTCGCTGGCGAGGCGCCCGACGAGGCGGTGCACGGCGAAGCGGCCGCGCTGTTCGGGTTGGCCGCGTCGGACGGCGGGCTGGCGCGCGCGGAGGCGACGCGGTTCTCGAAGCAGCCGCCGGCCGCGACCGAGTTCATCGCGCTGCCGACGAATTCGCGGCGCGCGGAGATCCTGCGCGAGCGGCATCGCGAGATGAAGCTCGCGAACAAGTCGACCTATTTCGACCTCTGGACCGACCTCGACCCCGAGTCGCTCGTCCCGTACACGAAGACGCTGAACGACTACTACCGCGAGTTCCGCAACCGGTTCCGGGCGGACTTCACGAACAACATCGACGTGCGGCTCTTCCGCAACCGCAGCGACTACCTGATCGACTACGTGCGCCGTTTCGGCACGAGCGGCGAGAACGTGCTCGGCTACTACCAGCTTTCGACGCGTCAGCTCGTCTTCTACGACGATCCCCACGAGAAGGATGAGGTCCTGCTCACCGCGAAGCACGAGTGCACCCACCTGTTGATCGACCTCAGCTACGGCGGCGCGGCGATCCCGCCGTGGCTCCACGAAGGGCTCGCCTGCTTTCTCGCCGGCGACGGGCTCGAGGCGCGCGGCGGACCGACGCTGGACCTCGCGCTGAAGCTGATGGACATGCTCGACGCGAACACGCAGATGACGATCGGGCAGTTGATGAAGGTCGACGCGAAAGGGCTCGAGTACGCGCACTACGCGTGGGCCTGGTCGTTGGTCTACTTTTTCAATCGCGACGACCGGGCCGACGCGTTCCGCTCGTTCCTGACGACCCTGCGCGACGCGATGAAGGACGCCGGCGACGCGACCCCGGTGGAGACGCGCGACCGGGTCGTTTCCGTGTTCGAGTCCGTCTTCGGCGCCGGGCTCGCTCAGCTCGACGACGCGTGGCGGAGCTACTTCCGCGAGGAGTTCCGGCTCGAACGCGACGATCAACTCGTCGACGCCGGCTTCGGCGCTCTCGACCGCGCGCTCTACCTCGACTCGGAGCGGGATCGAAGGAGGGCGCTGGAAGTGGCCGAGGCGGCGTTCGAGATGGTCTCGCCCGCGGGTCGCGACGCGCGTCATCGGCTCGGCGAGGTCTCGTGCTGGGTGCGACGCGCCGGGGTCTCGGAGGACCTCGATCTCGACGGCCTCCGCCTCATGCTGCGCCGGGTCCTCGGCGCGCTGCCCGCGCTCGCGTCGCTCGACGGGTCGGAGCGGGGCCGGCTCGTTCGGCGCACGCTGGAGGTGCTCGCGTACCGCACGGGGAACGGCCGGACGGCGGCGGGGGCGATCGACCTGCGCGAACGGCTTGTCGCGCAGGCCGACGCGGCGGCCGGCGCGGAGCAGGACGTGCGCCGCGCGCTGGTCGTCCTGTTCGACGAGTTGGCCGCGGCCGGCTTCCAGGCGCTCGGCGCGGTGCTGAGCCGCGATCCGGTCCATCGTGCGGCGATCGAGGAGTGGATCCACCTGGCGATGGAGTTCGCGCCCGGCCGGCTCGACGAGGTCTTCCCGCTCGCGCGCCTGCGCGTCGAGCTGGACCCTGACGATCGCGCGATGGCGGCACTGGGCGCGGTCTACGTCGGGCTCGGTCGCGACAAGTGGGGAAAGGTGCTCATGAAGGACGCGGAGTCACGGTCGGCGCGGCCCGGGAGCCTGGCCCGGTTCAAGTCGTACGCGGGGGCGTGAGGCGGGCCCTTATTGCTTCGCGCAGAGCGCGCAGTCCCGGCGTCCGCCGACGCAGTCGGGACAGTCGGTCGTCTCGTTCTGCAGGTCGCAAGGGATCGTGCCGTCCTTGCACTTCTTGCAGCGGACGACGCCCTTCCCGCCGCATGGACCGCACTTCCTCGTGCCGGCCTTCGACTGGCTGCCCTCGTAGACGAGCCGCACGGTGCCGGTGCCGTGGCACTCTTGGCAGGCGCTCGCGCCGACGTACTGGCACGCGGGGCAAAACCGCGTGCCGGAGTCCGCGCACTTCGGGCAGGTCGCCTCGAAGCCGCTCGCTCCGTCGCAGGTGACGCAGACCAGGTCGCCCTGGTCCTTGCACGCGACACAGAGGCGGCTGTCGCAGCGCGGGCACGGAAACGACCCCGTCCCCGAGCACCCGTTGCAAGAGACCGAGATCTGTCCCTTCTTGTCGCAGCGGGGGCAGCCCATCGACTTGCTCCCCTTGCAGATCGGGCAGTTGCGCGTTCCCTTCCGTGAGCAGAGCTTGCACGGGTCCTTGTCGCCGGTCTTCCAGTGGATCATTCCGGACCCTCCGCACCCGGGGCAGGTCCACGTTCCGTCGGCGCGGCAGAAGAGGCACGAGATCTTGGTGGTGCCCTGGCACCCCCGGCAGGAGACGCGGCGCGTGCCTTTCCCCTCGCAGCGACCGCATTCGATCGCGGCGGATCCGTCGCAGTGACGGCACGCGTCGGGAGCGGACGGCGCGGGACCGACGAGCGCGGCCAGGAGGAGAACGAGCCAGGCGATGTTTCGCATCGAACCCCCTTGGTTGTCGACGTCACCGAGTGTACCGATGCGATCGCGACGACCGCACGCTTGAGATCAGGACTTCCGATTGCTGGGATGACCGTCTTCATCCTCCGAACCCCTTTCGAACGTCACCGATGGCCGCGGCGAACGAGTCACAGCAACACGTGGGCAAGAAGAAAGTCGCGTACGACGAGAAGACGATCCAGACCCTCGACGCGCTGGAGCACATCCGGCTGCGTACCGGGATGTACATCGGGCGGCTCGGCGACGGAAGCCACCCGCAGGACGGCATCTACGTCATGTTGAAGGAGGTGATCGACAACGCGGTCGACGAGTTCATCATGGGGGAGGGGAAGAAGGTCGAGATCATGCGCGACGACGCCACGATGACCGTGCGCGACTATGGGCGCGGCATCCCGCTCGGCAAGGTCGTCGACTGCGTGAGCCAGATCAACACCGGCGGCAAGTACAACGACGACGTCTTCCAGTTCTCGGTCGGGTTGAATGGAGTCGGCACGAAGGCGGTCAACGCGCTCTCGTCCGAGTTCGAGGTGACGAGTTGGCGCGAGAACAAGTTCGTGCGCGCCACCTTCGTGCGCGGGCGGCTCACGGACGAGAAGAAGGGCCGCGCGGACGACCCGACCGGCACGATGGTACGGTTCACGCCCGATCTGGAGATCTTCCAGAAGTACGAGTGGCACGAGCCGTTCATCGATCACCGTCTCCACTACTACTCGTTCCTCAACAGCGGCCTCACGCTCGTCTACAACGGGAAGACGTACAAGAGCAAGGAGGGCCTGAAGGACCTGCTCGCGCGTGAGATGGGCGAGGAGCAGCCGCTCTACGACGTCGTCCACTGCCGGATGGACCGACTCGAGTTCGCGTTCACTCACACCCACAACTACGGCGAGAACCACTTCAGCTTCGTGAACGGCCAGTACACGAACGACGGCGGGACGCACCAGAGCGCCTTCCGCGAAGGGATCCTCAAAGGCGTGAACGAGTTCGCCGACGCGAACTTCGCCGGCGAGGACGTGCGCGACGGTCTGATCGGCGCGGTCGCCGTGAAGATCCAGGACCCCGTCTTCGAGAGCCAGACGAAGAACAAGCTCGGAACCACCGGCATTCGCAACTGGATCGTGAAGGACGTGCGCGAGCAGGTCGTGCTCTGGCTGCACAAGAACCGCGAGGCGGCCGAGGCGTTGATCGCCAAGGTGAAAGCGAACGAGCGCGTGCGCAAGGAGCTCGCCTCCATCAAGAAGGAGGCGCGGGAGCGCGCGAAGAGGGTCGCGATCCGCATCCCCAAGCTGACCGACTGCAAGTACCATCTCGCCGACCGCGACGCGCGCGGCGAGGAGAGCATGATCTTCCTCGCCGAGGGTGACTCGGCCGGAGGGACGATGGTGCAGTGCCGCAACGTGGAGACGCAGGCCGTCTTCTCGCTGCGCGGCAAGCCGCTCAACTGCCACGGCATGAAGCGCGACGTCGTCTACAAGAACGAAGAGCTCTACAACCTGATGCGCGCGCTCGGGATCGAGGACGGGCTCGAGGGGCTCCGCTACAACAAGGTCGTCATCGCGACCGACGCGGACGTCGACGGCATGCACATTCGCAACCTGTTGTTGACGTACTTCCTGCGTTACTTCGAGGAGCTCGTGACCAAGGGACACGTCTACATCCTCGAGTCGCCGCTCTACCGCGTGCGCAACAAGAAGGAGACTCGATACTGCTACTCGGAGGAGGAGCGGAACCTCGCGCAGAAGGAGATCCGCGGCGCGGAGACCACGCGCTTCAAGGGGCTGGGCGAGATCAACCCGAGCGAGTTCAAGCGGTTCATCTCGGACGACATGAGGCTCGAGCCGGTCGTCGTCGAGAACATGAGCGGCGTCCAGGCTTCGCTCGAGTTCTACATGGGCAAGAACACGCCGCAGCGACGTGACTTCATTGTCGACAACCTGTTGACGAACCTGGTGTAGCTCACGGTGGCGCGGCCGAGGGACGCCGGCTGGCATGACCGCGTTGACGATCACCCTTCTCACGACCCTGGTGTAGGCCACGAATGAGCCAGCTCGAGCCGCTGATGCGGCAGAACTTCCTCGAGTACGCCAGCTACGTGGTCATGGATCGGGCGATTCCCGACCTTCGTGACGGGTTGAAGCCGGTCCAGCGAAGGCTGCTGCACACGCTGTTCGAGATGGACGACGGTCGCTTCCACAAGGTGGCGAACGTCATCGGCGAGACGATGAAGCTCCACCCGCACGGCGACGCCGCGATCCGCGACGCGCTCGTCGTGTTGGCCAACAAGGACTACTTCATCGAGCGGCAGGGGAACTTCGGCAGCATCGTCACCGGACACCCGGCCGCCGCGGCCCGCTACATCGAGTGCCGCCTGACGCCCCTGGCCCGCGAGACCCTGTTCAACAAGCCGCTTACCCAGTTCACGCCGAGCTACGACGGCCGCAAGGACGAACCGGTCTTCCTGCCCGCCAAGCTGCCCGTCCTGCTCATGCTCGGGCCCGAAGGGATCGCGGTCGGGATGGCGACGCGCATCCTCCCGCACAACCTCCCCGAGCTCCTGAAGGCGCAGATCGACCTGCTGAACGGCAAGGAGCCGCGCGTCTTCCCCGACTTCCTCCAGGGCGGGATCATGGACGTCTCGGAGTACGACGACGGCAAGGGGAAGGTCAGGGTCCGCGCCCGCATCGAGCCGCGCGGCGACAAGCGGGTCGTGATCACCGAGGTGCCTTACTCGACGACGACGGAGAGCCTCATCAACTCGATCGAGGCGGCGGTGCAGAAGGGGCACCTGAAGATCGCCGCGGTCAACGACTACACGACCGAGAAGGTCGAGGTCGAGATCGTGCTCCAGCGCGGCGTGTACGTCGAGGAGCTGATCCCGAAGCTGTTCGCGTACACCGACTGCGAGGTCTCGATCAACTCGAGCCTCGTCGCGATCCGCAGCGAGCGGCCCGACGAGCTGACCGTGACCGAGGTCTTGGCGTGGCTCACCGATCAGCTCCTGGATCAGATCAAGGCCGAGCTCGAGTACGACCTCCGGCAGCTCCACGACAAGCAGCATTGGCTTACGCTGGAACAGCTCTTCATCGAGCGTCGGGTCTACAAGCGGATCGAGAAGGCGAAGACCGACGAGGCCGTCCGCAAAGAAGTGTGGGACGGCATGCACGAGTTCGAGCTCTTCTTCGTGCGAGCGATGGTGCAGGACGACATCGATCGGCTGCTGCAGATCCGCATCCGTCGCATCTCGGCGTACGACATCTCGAAGAACCGCGACGAGATCAAGGAGGTCCTGGCGCAGATCAAGGAGCTCGAGAAGAAGCTCTCGAACCTGAAGAAGACGACGATCGGTTGGTTGACCGACCTGCTCGTGAAGTACGAGAAGCGCTTCCCCCGCCGCACCACGATCAAGGGTTTCGAGACCGTCGACCGCCGCGAGGTGGCGAGCGCCGACATCAAGCTGAGCTACGACCCCGAGACCGGCTTCTTCGGATCGAAGGTCCGCGGCTCCAAGCACCAGATCACGGTGAGCGAGTTCGACAAGGTGCTCGCGATCACCGGCGACGGCACCTACCGGATCATGGCGCCGCCGGAGAAGGTGCTGCTGCCCGGCAAGGTCCTCTACTGCGAGCGCTTCGACGTCGAGCAGGGGGCGCACTTCACCGTCGTCTACCGCGACGCCGGCAAGATCCCGTGGGGCAAGAAGGTCCACATCCTCAAGTTCATCAAGGACAAGGCGTACAGCCTCGTCCCCGGGGAAGGCGGCCGTCTCGACGTCCTCGCGGACGTCGACGAGCCGGGGAAGGCGCATCTCGTCTTCGCGCCGGCGAAGCGGCAGCGCGTCACGGAGATGGACTTCGACCTGCGCAAGCTTCCGCCGAAGGGGGTGACGGCGCGCGGGAACCGGTTGGCGCCGAAGCCCGTGACCAAGATCACGCTCGTGAAGTAGCGGCGCCGAGGTCGTCGCGGCCATGCCGCCCGCTTGACGATCCAACCTCCGCCGTACGTGCCCTTCGCCGGCGTCAGCCGCGAGCGCGGCTCGCGACGAACGTCTGGAACGTGGGGTCGGCGCGGAGCGCGCGGAGGACCCGCTCGGCCTGCTTCGCGCATCCCTGGTCGGTGAAGTGCACCGAGTCGCGGAAGTGCTCGTCGTCGCCCGGGATCGAGTTCTCCTCGCCGATGAGCACGGCGCCCGTCTCCCGCGCGACGTCGACGATCGCCCGGTTGTAGGCCGCGAAGCCGTCGAGCAGGCGATCGACGTCCATGTACGGCATGTAGTAGAGGCTCGTGTTGCAGGACTTGAGCTTCTCTTCCGGCGACTGATCCGCGCGCAGCCGCGTGGAGAACGTCACCAGCGCGACGACGCTCGCGCGCGACCTCGCCTCCGCGACCAGGTCACGAAGCTCGGCGCGGAACTCGTCGGCGAGCTGGTCCGCGTCGAAGTCGAGCCGCCCCGCTCCCGCGGACGACGCCTGCTGGCGCGCCATCACCCGGAGGTTCTTCTCGATCAGGTTCCACGCGACGGAGATCTCGGCCAGGAAGCTCGCCTTGCCGCCCTCGCCGGTGAAGATCCCGTTTGCCTCGGCCAGGTCGCGCGTGTCGCGGCTGAGGTCGTTCGTCGCGTGGTAGATGACGACGACGTCCGGGTCGAAGCGCGCGACGCGGTGGATCAGGTTGAGCTTCGAGTCGACGGCCTTGAACGCCGGCACGCCCGCGTTGATGCCGTCGAACCGTACGCCGAGCCGACTGTCGTTCAATCCCACGGTCACCCGCGCCGGCCAGGTGTTCTCGTCTCCTTCGACCTCGGCGCAGAACGTCGTCGATGCACCGAGGAACGCGATCCGGACGGTGCCGGCGGGTTTCGGGTCGGTGACGTCCTCGCCGCGAAAGCCCTGCGCGTTGATGTGGACGAAACCCACGTCCTGGTTCGGCTTCGGGACGATGAGGCCGGAGCTCGGCTCGCGGACCGTCTCGTACAGGTCGTTGTCCGTGCGACCGTACTTGAGGTGCAGGCGAACGCGCGCGGCGACCTCGAGCACCGACGCGCCGAGCAGGAACACGCCGGCCACGAGCAGGAGCTTGCGGCCGAGCGGCGTCTTCGGCTTGGGTTCCGTGGCCGGCATCGTCCGCCTATCGGCCGCCACCGATGGCGGAGTGGAGCGACGTACGTGAGGCCGTCGTCGAGATCGAGCACCGCGGAGCAGAGTCGTGCTCCTCGAACCACGAGCCGATCATCGCACCGCGTGCGAGGTGGTGCGCGTAGTGGACGTGGAGGCACTTGACGCGCGCGAAGGTCGAGAGTCCCCCGATCCCGCGGTCGAGGAGGCTGGCGGCAAGGGGAGTGCCGCGAACGCGATCGCGGTCGTCCGCGCGGATCAGGCTCCACCGTTCGGCAATATAGGCGCGGTGGTCGGCGCGGACGCCGCCGGCGAGCGTCGCGTCGCGCCCGATCGCGCGCTCGATCCGCCGGATCCCGCCGGCCGCCTCGATGCGCGACAACTCGTCCGCCAAGGACGGGCAGACGAGCCAGAAGAGGGTCGGGAACGGCTCGAGGCGTCCGTCCACGCGGCGCAGCGGGTAGCAGCGCACGACCGCCGGATGTCCGGTCGGACAGGTCCGTTCGACGTGCGTTTCGACGTCTTCGTACTTCAGGGGGCGCATGGGCCGCCGAAGATACCAAAGCACGAAAGCCTGACGTCAGCTTCGCCGTCGTTTGATGAAGCGCCGAGCCGGTCGGCTTTGGTAGGAGAAGAGCTGGCCCGAGAACGCGAGTGGAGGTCGAGCGGATGTCGCCCGAATCGCCCGTTACGCAGTCACCGACGGCGGATGCGGAGCAGCGGCGCCTCGCCGAGGAGGCGCGACGCGAGTTGAATTGGAAGCGCTGGGGGCCCTACCTGTCCGAGCGACAGTGGGGCACCGTCCGCGAGGACTACTCGGAGGACGGAGACAGTTGGCGGTACTTCCCGTTCGACGACGCGGCGCGACGCGCGTATCGCTGGGGCGAGGACGGGCTGCTCGGCCTGACCGATCGCGAGTGTCGACTCTGCTTCGCGCTCGTGCTCTGGAACGGCCGCGACCCGATCCTGAAGGAGCGGTTGTTCGGCCTCTCCGGCCCGGAGGGCAACCACGGCGAGGACGTGAAGGAGGTCTACTTCTATCTCGACGCCACGCCGACCGCGAGCTACCTGAAGGCGCTCTACAAGTACCCGCAGCGCGCGTTCCCCTACGACGAGCTCCGTCGCACCAACCAGCGGCGCGACCGCACGACCGCGGAGTACGAGCTCACCGACACCGACGCGTTCGACGGCGGCCGCTACTTCGACGTCTTCGCCGAGTACGCGAAGGCGTCTCCCGACGACGTGCTGATCCGGCTGACCTGCGTCAACCACGGTCCGGAGGCGGCGAGGCTCCACCTCCTGCCGACGCTCTGGTTCCGCAACACGTGGACGTGGCGGAACGCCTACGAGGAGTGGGGGCGCCCGACGCTCGAGCACGAGCACGAGGACCGCATCCGAGTCGCTCACGAGTCGCTCGGTCGGTTCTCGTTCTACTTCGAGTCGTCCTCGGGCGGCGTCGAGCCCGACCCGGTGTTCACGGAGAACGAGACCAACGTCGCGTCGATGTACGGCGTGCCGAATCCGAGCCCCTACGTGAAGGACGCGTTCGGTCGCTACGTGGTCGAAGGCAGGAAGGACGTCGTGAACCCCGCGCGTCGCGGCACCAAGGCGGCGCTCGTGTACGCGCTCGAGATCCCCGCCGGGGCGAGCGAGACCGTCCGGCTCCGGTTGTCGGCGGACGTCGAACCGCCGTCCGCGCCGTTCGGCCCGGCGTTCGACGCGACGTTCGAGCGCCGGATCGCGGAGGCCGACGCGTTCTACGACGCGCTGCACCGCGATCTCGACCCGGCTCGCCGCGCCGTCTGTCGCCAGGCGTACGCCGGCTTGGTCTGGAACAAGCAGTTCTACCACTACATCGTCCAGGACTGGCTGAAGGGCGATCCCGGTCAGCCGCCGCCGCCGCCGGGACGCCAGTCGGTGCGGAACTCCGACTGGCGCCACCTGTTCAACCGCGACGTCATCTCGATGCCGGACAAATGGGAGTATCCCTGGTACGCCGCCTGGGACGTCGCGTTCCACATGGTCCCGTTCACCCGGATCGACCCGCGGTTCGCGAAGGAGCAGATCCTGCTCTTCCTGCGCGAGTGGTACATGCACCCGAACGGTCAGATCCCCGCGTACGAATGGGAGTTCTCCGACGTGAACCCGCCCGTGCACGCGTGGGCGGCGTGGCGCGTCTACGAGCACGAGGCCGCGTTGGGGCGGCCGGACGTCCTCTTCCTCGCGCGCGCGTTCCACAAGCTCGTCCTGAACTTCACCTGGTGGGTGAACCGCAAGGACCCGCGCGGCGATCACCTCTTCTCGGGCGGGTTCCTCGGGCTCGACAACATCGGCGTGTTCGATCGGTCGCAGCCGTTGCCGACGGGCGGGCACCTCGAGCAGGCGGACGGCACCGCGTGGATGGCGTTCTACTGCTCGACGATGTTGACGATCGCGCTCGAGCTCGCGAAGCATGACCCGGCGATGGAGGACATGGCCTCGAAGTTCTTCGAGCACTTCCTCGCGATCGTCGACGCGATGAACCGGATCGACGGCAGCGGCCTCTGGGACGAGCACGACGGCTTCTACCACGACCACCTGCACCACGACGGGCAGGCGGTCCCGCTGCGCGTGCGGTCGCTGGTCGGCATCATCCCCCTCTTCGCCGCGACCGTCCTCGAGCAGGACGTCATCGATCGACTGCCGGGGTTCAAGAAGCGGACCGAGTGGTTCCTGAAGAACCGTCGCGACCTCGCGCGGCACATCGCGTACCTCGAGACCGACGCGTCGGGGAAGCGGCGGCTGCTGTCGGTGCCGTCGCAGGACCGCCTGCGCCACGTGCTCCGCTACCTGCTCGACGAGAGCGAGTTCCTCTCCGACTACGGCATCCGATCGTTGTCGAAGGTGCACGAGGCGAAGCCGTTCCATTTCAACGTCGCGGGACGGTCGTGGACCGTGAAGTACGTGCCGGGCGAATCCGACTCCGGGATGTTCGGGGGAAACTCGAACTGGCGCGGGCCGATCTGGCTTCCCCTCAACTACCTGATCGTCGAGGCGATCGATCGCTACCACCACTTCTACGGTGACGCGTTCCTGATCGAGTGCCCGACCGGGTCGGGCCGACTCGTCACGCTCGCGGCAGTGGCGGCCGAGATCGTGTCGCGCCTCGAGCGGCTGTTCTTGCCGGATTCCGGCGGCCGCCGCCCGTGTCACGGAGCAGAAGAGCAATTCCGGCGCTCCGATTGGTGCGACCAAATGCTCTTCCACGAGTACTTCCACGGCGACACCGGCCGCGGCCTCGGCGCGTCGCATCAGACGGGATGGACCGCGCTGATCGCTTCGCTGTTGGAGCGCGATCGAACGTGACCGAGGTGACCGAGGTGACCGGGATGACCGGGATGAAGCGGGATGAAGCGGGGCGGATCGATGGACCGCCCCCGCACCTATTGCGCTCGCCGGAACATCACCGTCTGCGCCCCGTGCACGGTCTCCGTCACCGCGACCTTCGCCTCGAACCCCGACTCCTTCTCGACGATCAGCTCGGTGTACGAACCGAACTTGATCATTCCCATCCGCTGTCCGCGTTCGACGCGATCTCCCACGCTGACCGGGCAGACGATTCGTCGCGCGATCAGCCCCGCGACCTGGCGCACGAGGACGCGCCGTCCGTCGTCGAGCTGGATGCCGATCGCGTTCGCTTCGTTCTCCTCGATCGACCGCGGATCGCGGGCGTCGAGGAACCGGCCTGGCGTGTACTTGACGAACTCGACCACGCCGGCGCCCGGCGAACGGTTCACGTGCACGTCGAACACCGAGAGGAAGATGCCGACGCGGATCCCGCGGCCACGGAGGTAGAGCGGCTCGTCGACCTCGAGCACGTTCACGACGGTGCCGTCGGCCGGCGACACGAGAGTGCCCTCGTCGCTCGGGGTCGCACGTTCCGGATCGCGAAAGAACGAGAGGGTGAAGACGGCGAGCGCGAACAGGAGGACCGACACCGGCCAGAGTCCGAAGGCCCAGGTCGCGACGCCGGCCGCGGCGGGAACCACCGCGAAGAGAAGGATCTGGGGAGTTCCGTGGGGAGTGAGGGGAATGCGCACGTCGAGGTTTGCCGTTCGAAAGCGTGAAAGTCGAGCCGAGGATGCTAGTTATGCTGAGACCATTCGTCAAACCTCGTCAAATCGGACGCCGCCAACGCGGAGATCGCTTTCGAAATGGAATCACGCGCCGTCGACCTTGCCGAGCTGGAGGGCTTGCTGGCATCCGCGACCGGTCGTCCGTCGATCGTCCATCACTTCGCGACGTGGTGCGATCCGTGCGCGGAGGAGCTCCCGATTCTCGCCCGGCTGCTCGAGGGGTTCGAGGGTGACGTCCCGTTCCGCGTCGCGGTCGCCTGGGACCTCTTCATGACGCCGGTCCGTCCCGAGGAGGCGGTGCGCGCATGCGCCGGCTTCCTCGAGCGGCTCGGCGGCTCCTTCGACCGGCTGCTCGTCTACACGGGCGAGCCGGAGGCCCTCTTCGCCAGCCAGGGAATCGTGAACCGGACCGTTCCCTTCACCGACGTTCGCGACGCAAGCGGCGCTTTGGTCGCATCGTTCCCCGAGCCGATCTTCGAGGAGGCGGAGCAGGAACGGCTGCTCGCCGCGCTGCGTGGAGCGGCCACGGCCGGCGACGGAGGTGCGAGATGAGCGTGTCGCGGAGCGAACGAACGGAACGGAGCGAGGCGCGCGTCGAGCCGCAGCACCGTCCGTTGACCGCGGCCGGCCCCGTCTTCGTGACGCGCAGCGCGACGTTCTCGGCGAGCCATCGACTCTTCAACCCGACGTACTCGGACGAGGAGAACGACCGGATCTTCGGGATCTGCAACAACCGGAACGGCCACGGACACAACTATCGGATCGAGGTCACCGTGAGGGGCGAGGTCGACTCCGGGACCGGGATGGTGGTCAACCTGCGCGACCTGAAGCGCGTGATCGAGGAGTGCATCCTCGAGGAGTGCGACCACCGTCATCTCAACCTCGACGTGCCGTGGCTCGACGGCGTCATTCCGACCGCCGAGAACCTGGCCGTCCAGTTCTGGCGCCGGCTCGAGCCGCACGTCGCGCCGGCGCGGCTCTTCCGGCTGCGGCTCTCCGAGTCGGAGGACAACGTGGCCGAGTACTTCGGACCGGACGGTGCTGCATCCGAAGATCGGTGACCCTCGGCCGGGACCGGCGACTTCGGGCCGGAGATCGGATCGCGTGGCGGAGGAATCGGCACTGAACGCGGAACTGCCGCACCACGCGTTGCCGCTCGAGCCGGCGGCCCGTCCCTGCTCGTACCTGCCGGGTCGCGTCGCGGTCGACGAGGCGTGGCTCGCGCCGGCGCTTCTGGTGGGTCTCTATCGCGACCTGATGGATCGGAACTACCGGCGCTCCGGCCACGTCGTCTATCGGCCGCGCTGCCCCGACTGCCGGCTCTGCCGGCAGATCCGCGTCCCGATCGATACGTTCCGCGCCAGCCGTTCTCAACGGCGTTGCCAGCGGAGGAACGCGGATCTCCGAGCTCTCGTCCAGCGGCCGGTCCTGACCGAGCAGAAGGTGGGCCTCTACGCTCGCTACCTCGCGCACCAGCACCGGTCGGGCGAGCAGGCGTCGGACGCGGCGTCGCTGCGGGACTTCCTCTACCGTTCCTGCGTCGACACGATCGAGGTGGAGTACCGCGATTCCGACGATCGACTCCTCGCCGTGTCGCTGGTCGACGTCGACGGCGACGCGCTCTCGAGCGTCTACCACTACTTCGACCCCGACCACCGCGATCGGAGCCTCGGCACTTTCTCCGCCCTCGCCGAAATCGAGGCCGGCCGCGCACACGGGCTGTCGTACTACTACCTCGGCTACTGGATCCAAGGTTGCCGGACCATGGAGTACAAAGCCCGGTTCCGACCGCACGAGGTGCTGGTCGATGGCGAATGGAGACGCGTGGGCTGACACTGAGGCCCTTCGAGAAGCCCTTCGGACGAATGTCGAGGCAACGCGACTCATCAACCGGCGTGCTCCATGCCGATGCATCCCTTCGGGTCCTGGTCCGGAAGGATGCATATGAGACTGTGGTGGGATTTTCTACGGATCTCTGCTTTCGTCGCACTCGCGGCATGGTTCGCCACGGCGTTCCGTCCGGGGGCCGCGAAACCGCCGGCCGATCCGCGCGACGAACGAGCCCGTTGCGACATCCTCAGGATGATCGATGCGATCGAGCGTTGCCGCGAGGACATCGGCACCGAAGGACTGCGTCACGGTGCGCTCGCCACGGCGCGCGCGCTGATGGGGCCCGGCACCGTGCCGCGGGGCCCCCTCGATCCATCGAGCGCGAGCGACCTCGCCGACTTGCTGTGCCGGAACCGCCTTGGTCTGAGCAACTGGCACGGCCCGTACCTCGAGGCGATTCCGGAGGATCCCTGGGGCGGCGCGTACGTGATCACCTGGTCCGGGATGCGCTCGCGCCAGGACAACGTCTGGATCGTGTCGGCGGGGCCGAACGGCAAGCTCGATACGAAGGCGGCGGACACGCGGGCGCAGAACGACGACGTCGCGTTCGTGGTCTTCTGGTAGCAAGCCGACCCGACGCACGAGTCACGGCGACTTGACGGCGCCGAGGACCACGGGGTCCGTTCCGCCGCCGGGGAGCTGGATCGAGCCGATCGCCGTCGCGCCGCCGGGAGCGAGCGTCACCCGGCCCTCCATGACGGAGGAGAGGAACGTCGGTTGGTGCAGGACCCCGAAGTCGTTGGTCCGCGCGTTGTACGGGCTCTTGCCGTCGCGGCGGAGGTGAGCGATCACCCGCGCGTCGATCGAGACCTGACCGGTGAAGAACGGCGAGACGCGCACGTGCGCGGCGATTCCATCGATCGCGTCGCGTACCTGCGGTTTGAACGTCGACATGTTGTTGGCGACGTCGATGTCGTAGTCGAGCACGTACGTCTCCTGCGTGCCGCAGACCGCGAAGGCGTCTCCGACCGCGGCAGAGAGGCCGAGCAGCAGCCGCTCGTTCTTGGTCGGCGCCGTCCCTTGAGTGATCGTCACCGCGCCGAACACGGGATGCTCCGAGTCCTGGTCCCGAAACATCCGGACGACGTGCTCGACGACCGCGGCCGGTCCCGCCACCACGAGCTGGTTTGCGATGACGTCGATGTGGACGTCCTCGCCGAGGTCTTGGTTCATGGTCGACGCGACGGCCTGCTGCATCGCGTCACGTTCGGCGCTCCCGAACGCGCTGATCGCGAGGTAGGGAGGGACGCGATCGTCGTCGTCCCCGTAGATGTCGATCTCCAGGGCGCGCTGCCCGAACCTCTCGACGCTCACGCCGGCCGAGAAGTCGCCGCGGACGTCGTACAGGACGAGCTGCCGTTCGCCGGACTGGAACGGCGCGACGGCGGGCGGGATCTCTTCCAGGGTCAACGCCAGGAGCACGCCGGGTGCGTCCACGAGACCACTTGGCGCGGAGGCGGAGAGGATCGCGGTGGATCCCGCTTCCAGCCGTGCGCTGCCTGCGATGGTCGCGAAGGAGACGCGGGGCGACTGGACCGTGCCGCCTCCGGGCAGGCTCTCCGCCCCTCGTTCGGACACCACGCGGTGCCTCGCTTCGATCAGGATCTCCTCGGGCGGTCCGTCTTGCCACGAGTGACGCACGGCGAACGTGACGAGGGCTCGTCCACGCGAGTCTCGATCGGCCCGGACCCTGAGCGCGGTGCCGATCTCGTACACGTCGTTCGACGGGTCGTGGCACGCTGCCGCCTGCGCGATCTCGACGTGGAGATCGCGCAGGAACGGGACCGTCTCGATCGAGTGGCGCATGGCCGGGACGCCCGACTCGAGGGAGAGTTGGAACGACTCGGCGAGTCGCAGCGTTCCCTCGCGCTGCAGGGCGCCGACTCGATCGCCGTCGCCCCGGCCCAGGATGCCGGTCGGGATCTGGCCTTCGCCCGGGCCCACGACGCGATAGACGTCGGCCCGGAGCCGGATGCGCTGGCTCGTCACGGCGCGGAGGTAGTCCAGGTATCTCCTCACTTCACCATGGACCTCGAGGGGCGCGGTCACCTGGAGGACCTGCCCGCGGTCCGGGCCGTGGATCTCGAGGGATCTGCCCGCGTATTCCCACTGGTCGGGCGCGATCGTGTTCGCCAGCAGGTCGACGATCGAATCCGCGGAGAGACCGTCGGCGTCCTCGCCGACGTCCGCGCCGTCCTCCCCCCAGGTCGATCGAATCGGCGTCACGCGAAGCGCCGGCGGGGACGGCTGTTCGTTCACCGCGACCGCGGCGAGCGGATACGAGCGGGTGACGAGGTCGGCGCTTTTCGGTTCGACCGCGTCGGCGAGCGTGAAGCAGAGGCAGAGTATCGGCGCGAGCATCAAGTTTCCTCCGATGCTGAACGGGTGGATTCGGGTTAGAGGCGAGGGAATGCGTTCGAGAGGAGCTGGCTCAACCGACGTTCCTCCCATGCGTGAGGTGGGGAGCCGTCGTGGCGCCAGCGATCGGCGACGACGACCGCGCGTCGAAGCAGCGTCTCCGCCACCAGGCTTCGTACCGACACGAGACGGTTCGCGTCCGCCGTCGACGCGCCGGCGCGGGCGCAGGCGCAGAGCAGCCGCGCTGCCGCCGTCTCGTCCTCCGCGGCGATCGCGACCACGTAGCGCAGCGCGAACACTCCGTCGAGGAGACCCGCGCCGGCGAGCAAGCACGCCGCCTCCGCCCGGCGGGTCGGGCGCCCGCGCAGGTCCTCGAGCAGGGCGACGAGGAACGGCTTCATCGCCGCCGGCGCGGGCGCGAGCGCCGCGATCAATCGATCACCGGCCGGGCCGCGTCCCGCGTCCCGCGCCGTATCGATGCCGGCGGGATCGGCGCGCAGGATGCGCCGGATCGTCTCGTCGATGCGCGAGCGGAGGAGCCGGTCTCCGCCGATCGTCGCCTCGTCGAACGCGAGCAGCGCGTTCAGCGCGGCCGGTCCCCCGATGCGGACGACTCCGTCGAGCGCCGCCTGCCGAGTCGCCGTCGGTCCGACGAGGGCGGCCAGCGGGCCCAAGGCGCGAACACCGAGCGTCACGGCTCGAGGGACCGCCGCGCAGACGACGTCGGGCTTGCGCGTCGGATCGAGCAGCCAGAGCACCTGCCGATCGGACGGCGCGTTGCGCCGCACGAGCGCGGCGCCCGACGCGGGGTGGCCGGCCGCCGCAAGCCGCAGCAGCTCGCCGACGCCGTCGGTCCCCATCGACAGGAGCGCGTTCACGATCGTGCCGTCGTCGTCGCCGTCGATCACGATCGACTCGGCGAGGACGCGGGCGGCTCGCACGCCGCCGTGGCACGCGAGGGCGTCGATCGCGGCGGCCCGGAGATCGGGCCGCTCCAGCCCCCGCGCGAGCCAAGAGAACGACTGGGAATCGCCGAGAGCTCCCAGCGCCACGAGCGCGGACGGCGCCGTCTCCTTGCGCATCGCGGCGCGGCGCAGAGCGGGGAGCGCCTGGTCGAGGGCGAGCTCGGACGCGGCGCGGATCGAACGGTTGGCGATCACGGGGTCCTCGTCGGAGATCCCGGAGATGACCATCTCGTCGACGGGCCAACTCTCGTGGCGCAGCTCCGCGGTCTGACGGGCGAAGGTCCGGCGGAAGTCGTCGGACTCCGCCGCCTGGCCGAGCGCGCGACGGACGATGCCGCGCGCCGCCGCGAGGCGTGCCGGGACGATCAGGTCGGCCAGGTCGCGAGCCGTCGGGCGCGGACGGAGCTCCGCGTCCCCCGGATCGGGCTCGGCCGGCGGGATCTCGAGCGCCGCCGCCGCTCTCGTCGCCGCGTTCGATCGACGCGGCTCGGCGCCGCGGGAGCGCTCGCGCGATTCGGTCGTGAGGAGGGCCACGCCCATGAGCAAGGCGGCCGCGGCCGCCGCGGCCGCCGCGGCCGCCGCGCCGAATCGCGGCCGCCCGGTGGAGGCGGCCCGCGCCGGCGCCACGTCGGCGCGAGGCTCGGGCGCTCGTGCCGACTCGATCCGTTCGAGGACGCCGCTCACGATCCGACCCTCGAATCGATGGTCCGGCTCGATGCCGGACGA
This sequence comes from uncultured Phycisphaeraceae bacterium, assembly GCA_964649825.1. Classification (GTDB taxonomy): domain Bacteria; phylum Planctomycetota; class B15-G4; order B15-G4; family JADJEK01; genus CAZYQW01. Next base: position 108,694 of record CAZYQW010000004.1, read on the forward strand.
GAGATGGAGGAGCTCCTCGATATGGAGGTGGAAGCGGACCGCGCGCTCGCACGCCGAGCATTGCTCGGCGTGGGACTCGAACTCGAGCCGCGCCTCGACCGGCAGCTCGCCGTCGAGGTAGAGGATCAGGTCCCGGCGACGCCGGCGGCATCCGTTCTGGCGCGCCCCGATCACGGCTCCCCTCCCCGGCGCCGGTCGGCGCGCTCGAAACGGCGGCGGAGAGACTGTCGCGCCAGCGAAAGGTACACGCGCGCGGCGGGGACGGTCGTGCCGAGCGCCCCGGCGACCTCCTCGTACGGAAGTCCTTCGTAGATCTTGAGGAGGAGCGCCGCCCGCTGCCGCGGTGGAAGCTGATCGAGCGCCTCGTTCAGGACTCGGACCTCGTCCTGCGCGGCGACCCGGCGGAACGGCCCGGGGCGTCCGCTGCTCGCGCTGACCTCGGTCACCGGCTCGGGCGAGGCGAGCGGACCGCGGCGCCTGCGTCGCCGGAGCTGATCCTGCGCCTGGTTCAGGACGATATGGAGCAGCCAGGTCTTGAACGACGAATCGGCGCGGAACCGCGCGAGGTTGGCGAACGCCTTGGCGAACGCGTCCTGGACGGCGTCCTCGGCGTCCTCGCGGTTTCCCAGCAAACGGGTCGCAAGGCGCGCGGCCGAGCGGGCGTGCCGTCGAACCAGCTCGGCAAACGCGACCACGTCGCCGTACTGGCTCTGCCGGACGAGCGGGCCGTCGTCATCGACTCGAGGCATCGAGGTGGGCTTCGTTCGGTGTTCCACGCAACAGCAGACGCTCGGTCCTCCCGCGTGTTAATGATCCGCGGCGTAATGATCCGCGCCGACCGATCGGCCGGAGGGCGACTCGGGCGCGAGTCTGGAGCCCAAGCTCGGCCCGAGCGCTCGCCGTGAACTCGTTAGCCGTTGAGCATAGGAAGGTTACACCGTCCTCGGCGGTTTTCACCGGTTCCTTGGCCCTCGATTCCGAGACGATTCCACCGCCCCGGGAGCCATGAAGCGGGCCGGCACGGGACGCTAACTCGTTGCGGCTGTCCTCGCGGCGAATGCTGCGTTTCTATCCGAGCTCGAACAATGCGCCCAGGAACCTCGAATTCAAGATGAGCCTCTCCTGCGGAGAGGCTCAGGGGCGGCGAAATGCTCCGCGAACGCGTGCTCGACGATCCGGGGCCGGAGGCGGCTGACGCAGAGGTCGCCCGGGGCCTCCGGGCCGAACGTCCGGCCCGAGCCGGGCTCCCCGAACCAGCATTCCGGGATCGGCGTCGCGACATCGTGGCAGAGCCACCGCGGCTCGGCCTCGGGCGCCTCGAGGGCGTCCAGGCGGTCGCGGACGGGTTCGAGCCGCCGTCGCTCGGGCGCCTCGATCGTGACCAGGTCGAACCAGCTCTCGACCCGGTCGTGGTACCGATAGAGATTTCCCGAGCCGTAGGGAGCGATCGACAGGACGCGCAGCCACGGACCGGCCGCCGTGTTCAGAGCGACGCGATGGAGAGGGGCCTCGCTTTGCACGACCACCAAGCGGGCTTCCCGTATCGGCTTCGTCGTCACGGCGCCGGACGACACGCGCTGAAGGTCCTCGGTGACCCGGCCGAACTCTCCGGCGATCGCGTCGAAGCAGGTTCGGGGATCGGCGAGGAGCCGCGGGACCAGGTCGAGCGCGAGCTCGTACTGGCGTTGGCGGCGGTGCGGCTCGTCGAGACCGGCAAGCGCGCCGGCGAACGGTCCTTCCGGGTCGGCGATCACGAGGATCGACAGGTCGATGGCGAGCGCGGCGGGGCTGGTGAAGAGCTGGAAGTCGCCGGTCCGCGCCGCGTCGAGCAGCAGGCGCCGGTGAGCGAGAGCCCGCGGCGGCTCCAGGAGCGCGAAGGCGGAGAGGACGCCGTCGGTGTCGAAGTGATTGTTCGTGATGAGGTCGGCGCCGTCGAAGAGACGAGCCCGTTCGGACTCGGGGAGCGCCGCGAGCTTCAACGCGATCCCGGTCGAGAGGTCGTCCTTCCACTCGGGCGGGGTGCGGTTGCCGGGCCAGTGGCTGAAGTTCGGGCCGCCGGGAACGACACCGTCGACCGACACCGCGTTCGCGCCGGCGTCGAGGAGGCTGGAGTAGACGAAGCGCATTGCCAACGCGGGGCTCCAGTGCTCGAGATAGAGGAGCCGGCCCGTGTCCCGATCATTCCTCTGAGTTGAAAGAGTCGCACGTACGGTTCGTTCCGCGTGTCACTATCATACCGGGCGTGGATGTCTCGGATCGCCTCCTCAACCCTCGTGTCATCGCCGGAACGTTGTCCGGATTCGAGGCCTTCGCGACCTTCCGGTCCCCGATCTTCGACCCGCTGAAGAGCCTGCTCCCGATCGCGGTCGAGGTCGAGTCGCTGCCGGGCGAGCGGAGGCGCGAGATCCTCGACGCGTTCCAGGCACGATCGATTCTCGTCGACGTGCCGCTCGGCGGCCGCGGCGTGGTGCGGCTGGCGGGAGCCTTCGATCGATTCGAGCTTCTGGAAGGGGTCGAGGACGATCGACCGGAGGGGTTTCGGGCGGTGGCGCATGCCGTCGCGCGGACCGTGAAGCGCCGGTTCCGCCGCCGCTTCGAAGTTCCGACCGGCCGCGGCACGCTGACGCTCGATCGACGCCCCCTCGTGATGGGGATCCTGAACGTCACCCCGGATTCGTTCTCGGACGGGGGCCGTTACGCCGACCCGGACCGCGCGATCGAGCGAGCGTTCCAGATGGTCGAGGCGGGCGCGGACATCGTCGACGTGGGGGCGGAGTCGACCCGTCCCGGCTCCCCCACGATCGACGCGGACGAGGAAGCGCGACGGCTTCTCCCCGTGATGCGGGTCCTGCTCGAGCAGCTTCGCGTCCCGGTCTCGCTCGACACGCGGAAGGCGCGCGTCGCGGAGCGGTTCCTCGAGATGGGGGTCGCGATCGTGAACGATGTCTCCGGTCTGGACCACGATCCTCGTCTTGCCGACGTCGTCGCGCGCAGCGGGGCCGCCCTCGTCTTGAACCACATGCGGGGAACTCCGCAAACGATGCAGGAGGCCCCACGTTACGATGACGTCACGGCGGACGTCTGTCGATCTCTTCGCGAGCGGATCGAGCGGGCCGGACGAGCTGGAGTGGGAGAGGATCGCATCCTTCTCGACCCCGGCATCGGGTTCGGCAAGCGGCTCGAGGACAACCTGGACATCCTCGCGAGGCTCGGCGAGATCCGGTCGCTCGGGCGGCCGCTCGTACTCGGTTGTTCGAGGAAGTCGTTCCTCGGCCGTGTGACGGGCCGTGACGTCGAGAAACGTGACGCGGCAACCGCGGCGACGACGGCCCTCGCCACGTTGCGCGGCGTAAAGGTGGTTCGCGTCCATGACGTCGAAACGACGGTGGATGTGGTGAGCGTGCTGGACGCGATCGATGAACAGCATCATCAAAAGCGTCGTTGACCTTCGCTGGCACGACAGCCTGGAGATGCTGATCCTCTGGATCGGCATCTACCTGATCCTCCGTTCGCTGAAGGGGACGCGGGGACTCGGCGTCTTGAAAGGCGGCGTCGGGATCGTCGCCGTCCTCTACCTCACCAGCCGGATCCTCGCCACGCAGGGGTTCCCGTTGTCGCGGCTCGAGTTCTTGATCGAGAGCCTGGTGACCGTCGCGTTGATCGGGTTCATCATTCTGTTCCAGCCCGAGCTTCGGCGCGGGTTGACGCGCCTCGGGGAGAAGCCGTTCTCGTGGTTGGCCGGACCGACCGCGACCCAGATCGTGACCCCCATCGTCGAGGCGGCCGGCCACATGTCGCGGCGGCGCATCGGCGCGTTGATCGTGGTCGAGCGCAACGTCGGGGTCGGCGGGGTCGGGGAGAGCGGGGTGCCGTTGATCGCCGAGGTGACGGCGCCGCTGCTCGAGTCGATCTTCTATCCGAACGCGCCGCTCCACGACGGCGCGGTCATCATCCGCGGATCTCGGATCGTCGCCGCCTGCTGTCTGCTGCCGCTCTCGGACAGCCCCGACCTCGGACCCGAAGTCGGCACGAGGCACCGCGCGGCGGTCGGGCTCGCCGAGGAGACGGACGCGATCGTGATCGTCGTTTCGGAGCAGACCGGGCGCATCTCCCTCGCGCACTACGGAGTGCTCCGTCCGATGCGCGACACGCGCGAGCTCGAGACCGCGATCTCGCGCATTCTCGACGGCGGTCGACTCGAAGGCGCGGGGCTCGGGGAGCGGTCGTCCAGCGCGAGCAAGAGCGACCTGCCCTCGCGCGCGGCGCTGTCGGAGAAGACGGTGATCGGCGAGAAGACGACGATCGTCGATCGAGCCGACGCGGCCAAGGAGCGCGCCAAGCTCGAGGCGACGCAGCTCATCGGGACGAGCTCGCGCGCGGCCCGCCCGGAAGGGATCAACCCCAAGGTGCCGAACGCCGGCGAGCAGACCGTGAAGCCCCGGCGCGATTCGGGCGGGACCGGCGCCGCGGAAGGCGCCGCGAGGGTGGGGTGACGGGATGAAGCGCGTCTACGTCAACCTCAAGCGCACAGTCGTGGCGATCGGCTCGGACTGGGTCCGCGTGCTCGTGTCCGGGGTCGCGGCGGTCGTCCTGTGGTTCGTGCTGAGCGACAAGATCGCCGAGGTGGTGGTCGTCGAGCTCACGGTGCAGGAGCGGGACGAGGCGATCCCGCAATCGGAACAGGGTGCGGGCCTCTACATCGTGGTTCCGACCGAGCTGGCCTTCGTGGGGACGGAGCCGAAGAACGTGAAGGTGACGATCCGCGGCCCTCGCGAGGAGGTGGCAAAAGCCAAGGAGCAGCTCAAGGCGACCTACCGGGTCGAACCCGACTTCACCGGCGAGAACGTCGACGCGACACGGTCGATCAACGTCAAGCAGGAGTTCGATTGGAGCGAGCTCCGGGCGCACCGCGGCGTGGAGGTGGAGTCCACCAGCTCGCTCGCGCTCACGATCGTCCGGCGGACGGACTATCGGCTGACGCTCGGCAAGCAGAACCTCGTCTTCAACGTCGATCCCACGTTGACCCTCGATGGATTGGGCGAGGCCGACGGGACGACCCCTCCGATCGATGACTTCGACGTCTACTTCGTCCCCTCCGACTTGAAGGTGACCGGGACCGTCGACGACGTGAACCTCTTGCGGGCGAACCCGAGCCTCTTCACGCTCACCGAGATCAGCGCGGAGGCGGCGAGCCTGGCGTTCGCGAAGCGGCTCGTCGTGGTGGCGGGAGGCGGGATGTTCAAGCTCCCAGCCGGAGCGATCGAGCGCGAGGATGAGAAGCGGAAGTTGACGCTGCGCGTGACGAACCCGAGCCAAGACGTGTCGGTCATCTTCGAACGACGCGTCCGCCTCCGCAGCTTCGTGCTCGAGCAGATGCCGGTGGGGGCGATGATCCCGCTCGGCGTTCGTCGCACCGACGTGAACGAGCTGCGGCCGGTCTCCATCGAGGACGAGCGGGTCACGGTGACGGTGACGGTGTCCGAGTCGCTCGTGAAGGACGACTTCGAGTCCGCCGTTCGCCAGAACCTCAACCTGTTCGTCGACGTCGGCGACATCCCGCCCGGGATCGACGCGAAGAAGCTCGTGATCCGCTGCGAGGGTGCTCCGCTCGGCGCCATCGTCGAGGTCTCGCCGAAGGAGACGGACGTGAACTGGAACGTGAAGGAGGCCCCCGCAACGGGAGGAGAGTCGCCGCCGCCATGACCAAGGCCCGCTACTTCGGAACCGACGGGATTCGCGGCGTGGCCAACGTCGACCTGCTTTCGCCGGAGCGGGTGCTCGCGCTCGGGCGTGCGCTGGGTCGGCTGGCGAAGCGACGCGGCGGCTGCGTCGCGCTGGCGCGCGACCCGCGGCGATCGTCCCCGATGATCGCCGGCGCGCTCTCGGCCGGGATCGCGTCCGAGGGATCGCGCGTCGTCGACCTCGGCATCCTGCCGACGCCAGGACTCGCGGCGCTGCTTCCGGCGGTCGGCGCCGGGCTCGGCGCGATGGTCTCGGCGTCGCACAACCCGATGGCGGACAACGGAATCAAGGTGCTGTCGATCGACGGCGGGAAGCTCGCCGACGCCGACGAGGTCTGGCTCGAGGCCGAGATGGAGGCGCCCCCCGGCGCGGCGGTGTCGACCGGTGCGGCCGTCGGCGCGATCGATCTCTTCGCCGGGGCCGAGGACGCGTACGTGGACTACATCCGCGGCCGCGTCCGGGGACTTTCGCTCGACGGGCTCAGGATCGTGCTCGACGCGGCGAACGGAGCGACGTCACGGGTCGGTCCGCGCATTTTCGAGGCGCTCGGCGCCGAGGTCATCGCGATCCACGCGAGCCCGGACGGGCTCAACATCAACGAGCGCTGCGGCGCGGTCCATCCCGAGGCGATGGCGGCGGCGGTGGTGGCGCACGGCGCCGACGCCGGCGTCGCCTTCGACGGCGACGGCGACCGCGCGATCCTCGCCGGCGCCGATGGACGGATCCTGGACGGCGATCACGTGCTCTACGCGTGCGCGCGCCACTTCCACGCGGCCGGACGTCTCGAAGGTGGAGTCGTGGTCGGAACCGTGATGACGAACTACGGGCTCGAGCTGGCCCTGCGCGACTTCGGCGCGTACCTCGAGCGCACGCCGGTGGGCGACCGCTACATCGCCCAGGCGCTGCGCGAGCACGGGTGGTCGCTCGGCGGCGAGCCGTCGGGGCACGTCATCTTCGGGGCGGACAACGCGTTCATCGGCGACGGCGTCTACACGGCGCTGCGGGCGCTCGAGACGGCGCGCGCCGCGAACCGTCCGATCCACGAGGTGGCGGGCGACCTCGTGCGCGTGCCGCAGGAGCTCGTCAACGTCCCCGTCCGCGAGAAGCCGTCGCTCGACACGATCCCGAGCGTACGCGACAGCATCGAAGCGGCCGAGAGCGAGCTGAACGGGACCGGTCGCGTGCTGGTCCGGTACTCCGGCACCGAGAACCTGTGCCGCGTCATGGTCGAAGGGACCGATGCCGTCCAGGTGGGGCGGATCGTCCTCGCGGTGGCGGCCGTGATCCGCGGCGAGATCGGCGCTGACCCCGTTCCCTCATGAGCACGATCATGAACGTGTTGGCGCTCGAGACGTCGGCCCGCGTCGGTTCGGTCGCACTGCGGCAGGCCGGCGGTGGCGCCGCCGACCACGTGGAGCTCGACGAGCGGTGTGGGCACGCGCGCGGGCTCGCCCCGGCGATCTCCGCGTTGTTGCGGCGGAACGGGTTGCGGGCGACCGATCTGCACGCGATCGTGGTCGGGCTGGGCCCGGGCGCGTACACCGGGATCCGCCTGGCGCTGGCGACCGCGAAGACGATGGCCGTGTTCCTCGACGTTCCCATCGTCGGTGTCCCGTCGACCGCGGTGCTGGCCGCGCACGAGGTCGCGCCGGCTGGCGACGTCCTGGTCGTGCTCGACGCCCGCAAAGGGGACGTCTACGCGGCGCGCTACCGCAAGCATGCCGAAGGCCGAGCGCCGCTCGAGCTCGAGGCTCCGGCCGTCCGGCGCGCGGCGGAGCTCGCCGGCGCGATCGGCGACGCGTTCGTCCTCGGGGACGGATGGTCGGTCCTGTCCGACGCGGCGGGACGCGTGCTGCCCGGCACCGCCGACGCCGCACCGCGCGCGACCGACCTGCTGGCGATCGGGCTCGAGCACCTCGACCGCGGCGAGCGCCACGATCCCCACGCGCTCGTACCGCTCTATCTGCGCCGGTCGGAAGCCGAGATCAACTGGGAGCGCCGCCGCGCGGCGTCCACCGGAGGGTCGACATGAAGCGACGTCCTCGAGTCTGGGCCGATATCGATCTCTCCGCGATCTCCAGCAACCTCGCGCTCCTGCGCGAGTCGATCGGCGGTCGCGGCCTGATGCTCGTCGTGAAGGCCGACGCGTACGGGCACGGGTCGGTCCCGATCGCGAGGCACGTCCTTGCGCGCGGCCAAGCCGAAGCGTTCGGAGTGGGGGACTCGCAGGAGGCGCTGGAGCTCCGCGAAGCGGGCGTGAACGCGCCGATCCTGATCCTCGGCGCGGTGGTCGACGGCGAGATGGAGGACGTCGTCCAGAACGACGTCTCGATCTGCGTCCATTCGGTCAGCCGCGTCCGCGACCTCGAGCGCGAGTCGCGACGCCAGGGCCGCCGCTGCCGCGTGCACGTGATGGTCGACACCGGCATGGGACGGCTCGGCCCGTTCGAGGACAAGGCGCGCGAGATCGCCGAGCTGGTGGCGCGGTCGGACGCGCTCGAGCTCGAGGGGGTGGCGACGCACTTCTCCTGCGCGTCGAACCCGAACGACCCGTTCACGAGCGAGCAGCGCCGCCGGTTCGACGCGTTTCGTCGATCGCTCGTCGAGTGCGGGCTCGACGTGCCGGTCTTTCACGCCGCGAACAGCGGCGCGGTGATCGATGCGCCGGACGACACGTTCGACATGGTGCGCATCGGCGCCGCCGCGTACGGCCTGCTCGCGCGGCCGGGGGACGACACGCGCGAGGTTCGTCCCGCGCTCTCGCTCCACACGCAGGTGATCTACCTGAAGGACGTGCCGGCGGGCACGCCGATCAGCTACAACCGGCTGTACGTCACCGAGAAGAAGACGCGGATCGCGACGATCCCGATCGGCTACAACGACGGGCTGCGGTACGGGCTCTCGAACCGTGGCTCCGTCCTCGTGCGCGGCTGCCGCGCTCCGATCGTCGGCGCGGTCTCGATGGACTACTGCATGATCGACGTCGGCCGGATCCCGGGCGTCCGCGTCGGTGAGCCGGTCACCGTCATCGGCCGGGACGGGGACGACTGCATCACCGTTCCCGAGATCGCGAAGCAGCTCGACACCGTGCCGTACGAAGTGACGTGCGGGCTCGGCAAGCGCGTCGAGCGCCGTTACGGTCCGCGGCACGATCTGCCGTCGCTCACGAGGTCGATCCATCCGGTGGGCGAGGCGCTCGATCGGCGATGATCCGGCGAATCCTCCGGTTCTTGGTCGGGCTGGTCATCCTCCTCGTCCTCTTGGCGCTCGCGTCGTTCGCGACGTTCCGCTACCTCGAGTCGCGGCGCTACTTCGAGGAGAAGATCCGGGCCGAGCTGGCGCTCTACGTCGACGGCGTGATCGGCGTCGAATCCGCCGACGTCGAGCTGCTGGACCGAACCATCTCGTCGACGAACCTCACGCTGAGAGAGAGCGCAGGCGCCGAGCCACGCGTGGTCATCCCCGAGCTCGAGGTTCGGCTCCCCCTCGGTGGGAGCGAGGACGGCCGGTGGCGGCCCGATCGGATCCTCGTGCGCGCGCCGCGCATCGAGCTCGAGGAACGTCCCGACGGAACCGTGTCCCCGCTCGATCTGCTGCGGCCGGCCATGCCGACGTTCGTTCCCGTCGTGTCGATCGAGGATGGGATCGTTCGTTTCTTCGGCGAGGGTCCGGTGCGACGGTTCCTCGACACCTACCTGCGGCCGTCGGCGTTCCGCGTGATCGATCAGGTCCAGTTCGCGAGCTTCCCCGAGCCCGCGCCGTCGACGGCCCTGTTCGGCTTCCGCGGATCGTTCCGGCTGCCGGGACTCGGTGTCGCTGGACTTCGGGGCAGCTTCGGGCGAGCGGGGGACCTCCGGTTGATCGTGACCGCGCGGAATCTCGACCTCGCGGGGGTGGAGCTGCGAAAGGAGCTTCACGCGGTATGGGAAGACGTCCTCGCGCGCCACGTCACGCGGGGAATGGCCGCGCTGGAGCTGACGCTCGAGAGCGAGGACGCGTTCGCGCCGTCGCCCACCGGCCTGCGGGTGGAAGCGCGACTCCAGGACCTCGCGCTGAGGCACGAGTTCCTCGCCGGCGGAATCGACGAGCTCGCGGGCCGAGCGTCGTTCAACGGGCGCGACGTGCGGGTGGACCTTGCGATGCCCGAGGAGGACGGGATCGTGCGCGTCGAGGGCGCGGCCGAGGACGTGCTCGGCGACGGCCGCTGGGTGCTGACGCTGCGAGCCGACCGGCTGCGGGCGAAGGGGCCGCTCGTCTCGTCGCTGACCCACGCGACGCTGCGCCGTGCGATCGGGGACTACGCCGTGGAGGGGCCGGTCGAGCTGCTCGTCGAGGTGAGCGGCCAGGCCGATTCGGAGCCTCAGGTCGAATGGCGCGTGCGCTCGCTCGGCGCGTCGGCGTCGTTCGTCGGCCACGTCGACGAAGACGACCCGAACGATCGAATCGGGTTCCCGTACCGGTTGCGGGACGTCGAAGGCGAGGTCGCCGGCCGTGACCGGCGGATCCAGATCCGGCGGATCCGCGGACGCCACAACGGCGGCGAGGTCGCGACCGTCGAGGGCGACGTACTGCTCACGGGCGACGGGAACGCGGACTTCACGGTCGACGTGCGCGCGGACGATGTCCCGATCGACGCGACGTTGATCGGCGCGCTGGAGTCGGCGAGCCCCGGCGTCACGGCGAGGATCGAACGTTGGGCGCCCGAGGGGAGCGTCGACTTCGACGTGCGCGTCGCGAAGGGCGCGGCGGACGAGCACTCCCGCGCGGCGGGATGGGTGCGCGCGAAGGACCTGACGCTCGCGCCGCGCGAGCTGCCGTCCACGCTGACGGTGAACGAGGCGTACGTGACGTTCGAGCAGCGGGTCTACCGGGTCGAATCGTTCACCGCGACCTGCAAACGCACCCGCATCGACGCGAGCGGCCGGCTCGACCTCACCGACGCGCGCGAGGGATTCCGGTTTCGAGCGTCGATCAAGAACCTCGACGTCGGGGACGAGGAGCTCTGGGCCGCGCTGCGCTCCGCGCTCGATCATTACGGGCACGGCCTTCCCGCGTTGCTCGAGCCGCTCCAGCCCTCGCAGCCGTTCGGCATCGAGGGGGTCGTCGACGTCGATCTCGAGCTGTTCCAGGAGCCGGGCGAGCGGGCCCGCTTCCGAGCCGTCGTCTATCCGCGCGGCGTGAAGCTGCTTCCGAGCTGGTTGCCCCTGCCGGTCGAGGGCGTGCTCGGCCGGATCGTCCTCGGCAACATGGACGGCGACGGCGACGAACTCGTCGTCGACGTCGAGGAACTCTCGGGCCGAGCCGCCGGCGGGACGCTGCATGTGCGCGGCGCGTGGCGAGGCGGTCGGCCGGCGCGCCTGCTCGTGGAGGGAATTCGTCTGCGGCTTACGGATCGTCTCCTCACCGAGGCGATGCGCATCGTGGGGCGCATCGAATCGGGTGGAACGCTCTCGTTCGGGGACGTCCTGTCCGGGTTGACGGCCAACGGCGTCGTTTCGTTCCGCTACGAGCACGACCCTGCGCTCGCCCGGGGGGACAAGCTGGACCTCGACCTGTTCGGGCTCGATTGCGACGGCGGCATGTTCAGCGCGGCGGGAGTCCGGGCGCTCGAGGGGCGAGTGCACGTCGACTTCGGCGCACGCCGCGTCGAGGCGAGCAACCTGGTCGGGACCATGCTCGCCGGCGCGTCGCGGGCGGCGAGCGACCGCATCGTGCTCGAGTTCGGCCGGGAGTCGATGACGCTGACCGGCGATCTCGACCTCGCGACCCTGCCGTTCGACGAGCGGATCGTGCCGTTCCTCCTCCCGCGCCTGCGTGAGCTGGCGCGCTCGGTGGCGGGCGGCGGCCGGCTCCACGCGCGGCTCGACTCGCTGCGGGTTCGGTTCCGCCGCGCCGGCGCGGCCCTCGAGCCCGACGAAGTCGTGTTCCAGGGGAGCGCTCGCTTCGACGGGTGCGTGCTGCGGCTGCCGATACCGGTGTCCGAGCTCGACGTCGACCTCGACCTGTGGGGCCGGGCTCAGCTCGTCGGCGACGGTGGGTACGAGGTGCTCGGACGGTTTCGCGAGCTCGCGTTCGCGAGCGGCGACGTTCGGCTGAGCCACCTGAACGCGGACCTTCTCGCCGATGACCGCTCGGTGCGCGTGCGCGCCATCCGCGGCGGGTTCGCGGGCGGCGTGCTCGTTCCCGGCGAGAACTTCATCACCTTCGAGCCCGACGCCCCGGTCCAGGTGCGGGGCAACGTGAGGCTCGACGAGGCGGATCTCGCGACCCTGAGCGCGGCGATGGGCGCGGGGTCGGGCGAGATCGCGGGGCGCGCGTCGCTCGACTGGCGGTTCTCCGGCTCGATCGCGAACCTCGGATCGATCGAGGGGCCGGGCCGCATCGACCTCCGGGACGGGCAGCTCTGGGAGATCCCGGTCTTCGCCGCGCTCTACCGCTTCAGCCTCGGCCTGCTGTTCGGCGAGTCGGGCAAGCCGACGTTCGAGACCGGTCTGATCGAGTTCCACGTCGCCGCCGGTCAGATGATCATCGATACGTTCGAGCTCGACGCGCCCGTCACGATGGCTCCGGTCGGGCTCACCGTGCGCGGCAGCGGCGTCGTCGGCCCGACCGGCGTCGACCTTCGGGTCGTTCCCCAGGTGATCTCGATCGACCTCCCGTTGATCTCGCCGGTCATCGAGCTCCTGAAGAAGGGGCTGTTGAACTACCGCATCTTCGGTCCGTTCGGGAACCCGCGCGTTGCCTACTGGAACGTCGCGACGGCCGTGATGTACGACGACGATGACGTCACGCGGCTCCCGCGCCTCGCGCCGCGCCGGGCGTACGATTGGAGGCGCCGTTTCTGAGCCGGCGGGTGCCCCCGTTCGCGGGGCCGAGCGGGTGCAAAATGGCGGACGATCCGCGAGCCCTCGGAAGTTGCGCTTAGAGTGGCCGGTGTCGTTCTCATAGAACCGGTGAGGAACCATGCTGCACGCCGTCGTCATGGCCGGGGGGTCCGGCACTCGCTTCTGGCCTATGAGTCGATCCGCCCGGCCCAAGCAGCTCCTCTCCCTCGTCACGGAACGTCCGCTGCTCGAAGAGACGGTGGCCCGTCTCGAGGGGCTGGTGCCCGGTGAACGGGTGCACGTGGTCACGAACGCCGCGTACGCCGATCGCACGCGCGAGATGTTGTCCGGCGTGCCACCCCGTCAGGTCATCGCCGAGCCGTGCGGGCGCGATACCGCGGCATGCATCGCGCTCGCCTCCGCGTTGATCGCCCGCAAGGACGAGGACGCGGTCCTCGCGGTGCTCCCCGCCGATCACGTCGTCTCCCCGGCCGAGGCGTTCCGCGCTGCTCTCGCCCAAGCGGCCGCGATCCTGGATCGGTCGCGCGACACGCTCGTCACGTTCGGCATCACGCCGAGCCGCCCGGCCACCGGCTACGGCTACATCGAGCGGGGCGAGGCGCGGGGAGACGCCCAGGGCGCGACGTGGTATCGAGTCGACTCGTTCCGCGAGAAGCCGGACGAGGAGACCGCGAAGCGGTTCCTGGCGGATGGGCGTTTCTTGTGGAACGCGGGCATCTTCGTCTTTCGCGCGACCAGCATGCTCGATCGGATCTCGCGGTATCTGCCGAACCTCGCCGCGGCGCTTCCCGCCGTGGTCGAAGAGCTCGAGTCGACGGGCGCGATCTCGACCGAGCGCTACGCGAGCCTCGAGAAGATCTCGATCGACTACGGCGTTTTCGAGAAGGACGACGACGTCGCCGTGCTCGAGGCGACGTTCGGGTGGGACGACGTCGGGTCCTTCGCCGCGCTCGAACGGGTGCTCGAGAAGGACGCGCATCGGAACTGCGGCGTCGGCCCTCGCATCACGACGGGCGCCCGGGACAACGTCGTCGTCACCTCCGACGACCACCACGTCGCCCTCCTCGGCGTCGAGGGCCTCGTCGTGGTGCACACGCCTGACGCGACGTTGGTCTGCCGCAAAGAGGACGCGGAGAACGTGAAGGCGCTGGTGACGCGCCTGCAGGAGGAGGGCCGGGAGGGGTTGTTGTAGCCCGGCGAGGCGCCGCTCGTCATCCGGTGGGGCCCTGATCTCCTTCGTCGGGCCGCCGGCGCGGCCCGCGCGAGACGCGAGCGTCGCCGTGATGCGCGACCAGGAGGAACGTCTTGCGGTAGCGTTCGATCGCGCGACGGCCGGCGCGCTGCGCCGCGTCGTAGGATACGCCCAGGCGGTCTGCCTGCTCGGCGAGGGCGACGCCCTGGCTGGCCCAACGCACGAGCTGACGATCGCGGGGCGGGAGGGCGCCGAGCACCTTCACGGCGAGGGTCATCTGCTCGCGCATCGACGCGCGCGTGAACGGGCCGCCTCCATCCGCCGCGGGGACGCCGGCCGCGGTCGATCCGCGATCCGCCCCGCCGTTCCAGGTCAGTCGCAGCAACGGTCCGCGCTGGCGCTTGAGCGCGGTCCAGTAGTGGTGGCGATCGACTACGTGGGCGCGAGCGAGGGCCCGCAGCCACGCGAGGAACTCGGCGTCCCCGCGGCACTCGAATGCGGCGGCCGCTTCGATCGCCCGTTGATGGACTCCCTGGCGCAGGTCCTCCTCGCTTTCGTAGCGCAGCAGGCCGGAGCCGGCGCGCCGCACGAACCGGATGAGCTCGTCGTCGTAACGCGCGAGGAGTTCGGTCAACGTCGCCGGCTCCGTCATCGACGCTTCTCCTTCGGCACGAGCACGAGGCGGAATCCATAGCTCGGGTGGGTCCCGTCGGGCGGCGCCCCGCGATGGCCGTCGAGTCGGAAGGTGTCGGGCGCGGCGTCCAGCCACGAGCCGCCGGCGATCGATCGATCGCGGTCGTGCCCGGCGAAGGCAGGGGTCTCCAGCCATTCGGCGGCGCTGCCCATCATGTCGAAGACGCAGAACGGCGACTCGTCGAGCGGGAACGAAAGGACCGGTTCGCGCGCGACCTCGGGCCGCGTGAAGCGCGACTTGATCCAGGCGGGCCGGAACGTGTCGCCGTGCACGTAGACGAGCTCGCCGCCGCCGGTGCCGGCCTGGATCCACTCGTGGAAGTTCGGGAGCGACCATTCGTAGCCGTCGGGAACGTCGCGGCTCGTGCGCCGCTTCCAGCCCAGGAACGCGCCCGCGTCTTCCCACGAGACGCCCATCGCGGGCGTATCGGGGTGCCAATCCGCGGGCAGACCGTAGGCCCCGTTCGCCTGCGTCGACCAGAACGGCTGGCCGCTCGCGTCGCGCGGCACGCGGATCGTGGCGGTGGCCGCGTCGATCTCCGCGCGCGTCTCCGCGTCGTTCAGGAACTCGAGGTACTCGGCGCTGGTCACCTCGTGCTCCATGATCCAGAAGCCCGGGTGGTCGCGGAACTGGGCATCGCACGGCACGTAGACCATGCCGGCCGGCGACGTGTTGCACTCGCGGAGCCGCGGATGCAGATCGATGCGGGTTCCGAACGTGACCTGGAACGACACGCGCTGATCCTCGCGGCCGGCTTGCTGCACGATCGCGAGGTAGCGGCCGAAGTCGAGCCGGTGCTCGCGCTCCGTCGAGAGGTCGAGGCGGCTCGACTCGCCGAGCGGGCACGGCGACGCGGTATCGCGCAGATCGAGTCCGGCCGGAGCCGGCAACGTACGAATCGCTCCGTTCGTCCACGCGCGGAGCGAGACGCCGCCGCCCTGCGCGATGGCTCGTGGGGACGTCGGCTCGACGCCGAGCCGAGCCAGGCTCGGCGCGACGAGCGTCGTCTCGCCGCGCGGGCCGAGGAAACGAAACGTCCGGGGGGCGCCGTCCGCGCCGAGTCGAACCGCCGCGTCGACGTCGTGTATCGCCACGCCGTCGACGTCGACGAGCCTCTCGACCTCGCCGTTCACGTGTCGTACCAGCACGCAGTCGGAGACCCGGTGGCCCGCGACCTCGATGACGAGGTCCGAACCGGCGAGCGTCCCGCACGGTCGCGTCACGCGCAGCACGTGCTCGCCGGGCGGAACCTCGGGCACCGGGCCGCGCAACGGCACGGCCATGAGGCGTGGCTCGTTCTCGCGCGACGGGTCCTCGATCGACTCGTAGCGGAACAGGTGGACTTCCACTTCGTCGCGCCGGTCGACTCCGACGGTCAGGACGCCGCCGGTCTCGACGTCGGCCGTGAAGCGGTGGTTGCGGTCGGCGTGGTTCAGGCGATCGCGATAGAGGCGGGCGAGCCGCCACTGCTGGAGGGAGACCGCTTCGTAGCAACGTTGCCGGTACATGTACGCGAGGACGTCGGAGACGTCGAGGCTCGCGTCCAGCTCCTGTGCCTGCGTGACGCGCTGCATCACTTCGCCGTAGACGCGCTCGCGCTCGAGGAGATGCCGGGCGCGATACAACTCGGCCTGTTGCTGGCGACGCCGGTCTTGCGGCTCCAGGAAGGACCACTGCTGCGCGCGCCAGAATCCGTTGGCGACGTTGGTCGCTTCGACCGCGCGTTCGACGTCGGCGTCGAACGCCTCGAGATCGGCCATTGCGCGCCCGAGGAGCGACCCGGCCTGCCGGGACGCCGCGCGTCGCAGCTCGGTCGACCGCTGGCGCTCTCGGAGCCCTTGGTCGACCTTCATCCACGCGACGAGGCACGCGGCGACGGTCGCCGCCAAGAGCGCGGTCGACGCCGCTCGGTTGCGCCGGGTCCACTTCAACGCTCGGAGCAATGGACCGGCCGGGCGCGCCGTGATCGGTCGGAGCTCGAGCACCGCGCGCAGGTCATCGCCGAACTCGCGTGCGGTTCGGTAGCGGCGCTCACGGTCCTTCTCCATTGCCTTCGCGATGACCACTTCGAGGTCCCGCGCGATCGACGGATCGATCCGCCGGAGCGGAGTCGGCTCGCTGACGAGCACGGAGTGGAACACCCGCTCGACCGTGTCTCCTTCGAACGGGACGCGGCCCGCGAGGCCCTCGTACAACGTCGCGCCGAGCGAGTAGACGTCGGTGCGGACGTCGATGTCGCGCGCCTTCGTGTCGATCTGTTCCGGCGAGGCGTAGGCGGGAGACCCGGCGAACGGTCCCGTGATGGAGGGAGCCTCCGACTCGACCGTCTTTGCCAGCCCGAAGTCGATCAGCGTCGCGCTTCCGGCGGGGGTGACTCGGATGTTGGACGGCTTCACGTCTCGGTGCATCACGCCCGATCGGTGGGCCGCGTCGAGCGCGTCCGCGATCTCGGCGCCCCAACGGACGATCCGACGAACCGGCAGCTTCTCACCCGCCTCGGCCGCTTCCGCGTAGGTCTCGTCGAGGCTGCGTCCCGGCACGAGCTCCATGACGAGGTAGGAGACGTTCCTCTCCATTCCGATCGCGATGATCGAGACGATTCCCGGATGCCGGAGCTTCGCGATCGCCGTCGCCTCGCGCCGAAAGCGGACCGCCGCGCTCGCGGAGCCGACGAGTTCCGGCCGCAGGAGCTTGACTGCCACGAGTCGGCCGAGCGACGTCTGCTCCGCGAGGTAGACGACGCCCATTCCGCCTTCGCCGAGCCGGCGCAGGAGACGGTACTCCCCGAGCCTCTCGACCGGCAGATCGTCGCCGGGGGTTGGCTCTGCCGCGGGCGCATCGAGCATGCCGGCGAGCGCTCCGAGCCAATGCTCGAGCTCGCTCTCCTCGAGACCGTGGCGCGCGCAGAACTCGGCCGGGTCCTGGACGTCTCCCCGCAGGGCCGCGTCGACGTAGTCGTCGAACAGGGCCTCGGCGGGCTCGGTCTCTGGAGTTCCGCGAACGGGAGCGTCGCTCATTGGGTCTCACTCAGGCTTCACGCCGGAACCCGTGGGCGGGGCGGACCACCGATCGCGGGTGACGATGCCGAATCATGACCCGTCATGCGGGCATCGGCCGCGCACTTTCTGGACGTCCGGCCGACGAATTCCTGCTTCGGCGCCAGAATCCGTGTCTGACCGGCGGTCCGATCTCGATCAGGGGCGGGACCAGACGCCACCCCGAACCCATCCGGAGAGTCCCATGTGCGCCCCCTCGATCCCCCTCGTCCTCGTCCTCGTCCTCGGGCTGCTCGGCCTCGTCGCCGGTTCCGCCGCCGCCCAGTCCCGGGAACCCTTCCAGCGGCAGCTCCACGAGAACTCCCCAGCGACGTCCGGGGGGTTCGGTGACGCCGCCCGCGGGCTCGGCGACGTCGACGGCGACGGCGTCGACGACTACGGCGTCTCCGCGCCGAACTTCAACCACGGGGCGGGTCTGGGCCGGGTGTACGTCTTCTCGGGTCGCACCGGGGCGCGGCTGGTGACGCTCGACAACGACACGTCGACCGCGTCCTCGAGCTTCGGCATCTCCTTCGCGAGCATCGGCGACGTGAACCTCGACGGCCGGGACGAGGTCGCCGTCGGCGCGCACGACTACAACGGAGTCACCGGCACCAAGTCGGGGCGCGTCCGCGCATACGACGGAGCGACGGGCGCGGTGTTGTGGACCCTGGACGGTGAAGTGCCGTTCGCGGGCCTGGGGAAGACGTTGGGCGCCATCCCCGATTCGGACGGCGACGGCGTGCGTGAGCTCGTCGTTGCCGCCCCGGGCATGACCCAGCCGATCGGCGCCCAGACCGGCAAGATCCTGTTCGTGCGCGGCGACACGGGAGTCGTCTTCGGGTTCGCCGACGGCATCGTCTCCGGCCAGCGGCTCGGCGAATCGCTCGGCACGCGACCCGAGACCGGGCTCGTCTATGCCGGTACCGCCCTCGGCGCGGTGTACACGATCCCGTTGCCGACCGCGGGCGGCGTGGTGCCGGTCCTCTTCCTCCCGCGCCCCGCCGGCGTGAACGACGATGCCGCCCTCGCGCTGGTCGACACGGGCACGGGCGCGTCGCCGACGTGGGGGCTGCTCGTCGGGTGGTGGTCCGCGGACTCGGGCGGTCTCGTGAACAACGGGCTCGTCGAACTCTGGGGCGGCGGAGCCGCGATGTACTCGACCACCGGCTCGTTCACCGCCGAGGGCATCGGGCGCGGCGTCTCGCACGTCTTCGACGTCGACGGCGACGGCAAGGAGGAGATCGCCTACACCTCGTTCCCGGCGACCTTCGAGACCGGCTATCACGTGCGGAGCGCGGCCGGCGTGGTGATCGACGACGTCTACCGCGACTTTGGCAATCTCGTGATCTCGACCATCCGGGACGTGTCCGGCGACGGCCGGGGCGAGCTGATCTCCGCGGTCGACTCCGGGGTCTCGTTCGAGTTCGAGTGTACGATCTTCGCGCGCGGGCTCGACGTCGCGTCCTCGGGCTTCGACGGTCCCGGCAACTTCAGCGCGACGTTCGCGATCGACGCCGGGAAGATCAACGCGGGGAACGGCTACCTGCAGGTCGTCGGTTTCTCCGGCGCGGCTCCCGGCGTGGCGAACGTCCAGCCGGGCGCGCCGTTGGTGCCGTTGAATCCCGACGCGTTCACCCTGATGTTCCTCCAGGCGCTCGGCTCTCCCGTCACGCCGAGCTTCCTTGGGCTGCTCGACGGCAAGGGGCTCGCGACGACGACGATGTTCCTGCCGGCGTCGGCGATGCCGTTCATCAACGGGATGGAGATGACGACGACCGTCGTGGCGTTCGACGCGGGCGGCACCCTGACCGCCGCGACGAACCCGGTGGTCATCGAGTTTCCATAGGGGGCACGCGGGCGAACCGGAGCGGGCCGGGTGCCGGGCTCCTACGCCGCGCCGTTCGTCTGCTTCGGCGGCAGCGTGAACTCGAGCGTCTTGACCCGGCGTTCGTCGGCGTCGATCACCTGGATGCCGACGTTGGCGTACGAGAGCGACTCGCCGGCGCTCGGCACGCGTCCGAGCGTGGAGAAGACGAAGCCGCCGACGGTGTCGAAGTCGTCGCTCTCGGGGAGATCGATGTGCAGCGCCTCGTTCACGTCCTCGATGTAGAGGCGCGCGTCGACCTGGGCGCGGTTCTCGTCGAGCATCAAGAGCTGCGGCTGCTCGTCGCCCTGGTCGTACTCGTCGTCGATCTCGCCGACGATCTCCTCGAGGATGTCCTCGACCGTCACGATCCCAACCGCGCCGCCATACTCGTCCACGACCACCGCCAGGTGATCGCCCGAGCGCTGGAGCTCGACCAGGAGCTGCGCGGCGGGCTTGTTCTCCGGGACGTAGGTCGCCGGCCGCGCGATCTCGGCGACCGACTTGCCCTTGGCCTGCGGCCCGGCCTGGAGCAGGTCGAAGACGTGCAGCACCCCGACGATGTCGTCGACGCGCGAGCGGTAGATCGGCATGCGCGAGTGCTGCTTGTCGGCCACCTCGAGCGCGGCCTCGCCGATCGTCGTCGTCTCGTCGAGCGCGGTGACCTCCGAGAGCGGCACCAACACCTCCTCGGCGGTTGCCTCCGACAGGTCGAAGACGTTGGCGATCATCTCGCGCTCTTCCTCGGTGATCTCCGAACCGGCGCTCGACTCGGCTTCGATCAACAGGACCAGCTCGTCGCGCGTCACGAACGCGCGCTCGCGCGCGGTACCGGTGAGGCGCGCCACGAACCCGGCGAACCCGCCCATGATCCACACCCCGGGACGCATCACGTAGGAGGCGATCTGGAGCGGATAGACGATGCGCGTCGCGATCGCCTCGGCGTGCTGCTGGAACAGGGTCTTCGGAACGATCTCGCCGAAGATCAGCGTCATCGGCGTGACCAGCGCCACCGCCAGCAACTGGCCCTCGGTATCGTCGATCGCCATACCGGCGATCGACAGCGCCACCGTCACCGAGAACGTCACCGTCGCGAGGTTGGTGCCCATGAGCGTCGTCGCGAGAAACACCTCGGGCTTCTCGAGGAAGCGCTCCACCTTGCGCGCGCCGCGATCACCGGCTTCGGCCCTCTTGCGCAGCATCGTCCGGTTGACCGAGACGATGGCGATCTCCGAGCCAGAAAAGAACGCCTCGATGAGCACGCACACCAGGCCGATCATCATCGCGGTGGAAAGAGAGATCACGCCTCGCCCTCCCCGTCTCCGCCGGCGACCCGCTCGAACGGCCCGGTTTCGATGGGCTCGACCTTGTCCTTGGGGACGATCACACCGGGCTCGGTCGACAGGCGCGGGCTTACCTTGACCGAGGCCTTTTGCTGCTCCCGCTCGTCGAGGATCTCGCCGAACAACTCCTCGAGCAGGTCTTCCATGGTCACGATGCCGACCACCTTGCCGTACTCGTTGACGACCACGGCCATGTGGGTCTTGCGCTGCTTGAAGATGCGGAACAGGCGCTCGACCGGAATGCTGCGCGGCACGAACAGCGGCTCGTGCAGCAGATCCACGAGCCGACGCGGCGCCGAGAGGCCGGCGCCCTGCACGACCAGGTCCTTCGCATAGACGATGCCCATGACCCGGTCGAGCGACTTCTGATAGATCGGCACGCGCGAGTAGCCGCCAGCGGCGACCTCCTTGATCAACCGGGCGGTCGGCAGATCGTAGGCCAGGGCGAACACGCGTCGCCGCGGGATCATCACCTGGCCGACCTTCTTGTCGCCGAACTCGAACACGCGGTGAATCAAGCGGCGCTCTTCGGCCTTGAGCTCACCCTGTGCGCTGCCGGCGTCGACCAGCGCCTTGTACTCCTCTTCGCTGAGATCCTCGGGCCCCTTGTTCCCGGCGCCACCGAAGGGAATCATCACCACGTTGGCGATGGCGCGGACCACGACCCGGATCGGCGACACCAGCACGAACCACCACCACAGCGGCCGCGCCGCCTTGCGCGCCCACCCCATCGACGACTTGATCGCGACGGTCTTGGGGCTGATCTCGCCGAAGAAGAGCAGCAACGGCAGCGCGATCGCGGTCGAGATCAGGCCGAGCTCGAGGTCGCCTCGGTCCGGGAAGATGAGCGGCACCATGCTCGCCACGACGACCGAAGTCGACACATTGACCATCTCGTTGCCGATGAGCAGGGTCGCGATCAGCCGACGCGGGCGCGCCAGGAGCTCGACCAGCAGCCGATCGCCCTTGCGGCCCGAGCTCGCCAGCTGCTGCTGGTCGACCCGGCGCAACGCGAACAGCGCCACCTCCGAGCCCGAGAAGAACGCGGACATCGTGATCAGCAGCGAGAGAATGAAGAGGTGCGGCGCGATCTCGGAGAGAACGCTCATGGCGAGGCCGCAGTAGTATTAGGTGACATTCGGGGGGTTGGATCGCCTCAGGTACGCTTCGAGCTCGTTGGGTGCTGCGGGGAACGAGACGGTGAAGGTACTCCCTTGCCCCAGGCGGCTGTCCACCCAGATCTCGCCCCCATGGGCCTCGACGTAGCGCTTGGCCAGGGTGAGCCCCAGGCCGGTGCCCCCGTACTCGCGGGTCGAGGACGAATCGACCTGGAAGAACGGCTCGAAAATGTGACGCAGCTTCTCCGGCGGAATGCCGATCCCGTCGTCGGCGACGCTGAACCGCAGGCCCCAGGTCTCGGGCGTCGCGTGGGCTCCCGGTGTCCCGAACCGGCCGGCATCGTCGCGCTGCGACAGCGGCCCGACCGCGACGGACAGCCGGACGTTGCCGCCCTTGTGCGTGAACTTGATCGCGTTGGCGACCAGGTTGCCGACCACCTGGCGGATCTTGCGCTCGTCGCCGAAGAGCGGCGGCACCTCGGGCGCGTCGAGCCCGATCTTGACGCCGCGCTGCAGCGCTTGCGCCGCATAGGTCGCGGCGACCGTCTCGAGCAGCTCGGGCACCGCGATGAGCCGACGAGCGAGATCGAGCTGACCGTTCTCGAGCAGCGAGGCGTCGAGGATCCCGGTGATCAGCTGGAGCAGCTGATCGGCCTTGCTCAGCACGGTCTGCACGTACTCGCCCTGCTC
>CAZYQW010000005.1:0-20092 GCA_964649825.1 uncultured Phycisphaeraceae bacterium
AATCCACCAACAATCTGAATCACACCACTAGCAGCCCGTGGTGAAAGTGCTTTCGAAGCGAGGCGAGGTCATCGCGACCGAGATCGAGGCGCAGGACCGCAGGCGTACTGCCTGTACGTCGAGGATCCTGCAACGAAGAGATCGGTCGCAAGGGCCCGCCGCAGCCGGAATAACTTTCACCACGGGCGGCTAGACTCTCGGCATGGGTCTCGAACCGCTGCCACGGACGCTTGCCCTCGCCGTTTCCTTGCTCGCGAACGTCGCGAGCGGCCACGACGGATCGCACGAGCGGTTGGCTCGCCTGGACCAGCTCGTCGGTGCGAACCCGGACGACGCGTGGCTCCGTCTCCAGCGGGCGATCGTGCGGCGCGAGCACGGCGACTACGGCGATGCGCTCGCGGACCTCGAACGCGCGCGTTCCGTCGCGCCCGACCTGGCCGACGTCGACGCGGAGCTCGCGCGGCTCCACTTCAGCGTCCACCGCTACTCCGGGGCGGCGGCCGCCGCGGATCGGCTCGTCGAAGCGCGTCCCGGCGACTCCGTCGCGTACGCGCTCCGGGCGCAGATCCGGGCCGCGGTCGGGGACCACGCGGCGGCGATCGACGACCTCGACCGCGCGATCGAGCTCGCCCCGGCGCCGGCGCCCGACTGGTACGTCGAGCGCGCCCGGCTCGTCGCCGGCCGGGGTCGAGAGGTCGACGGCGTCGCCGCGGTGCGAGGACTCGACGCCGGGCTCGCGAAGATCGGACCCGCCGCGCCGCTCGTCCTCGAGGCGGTCGAGCTGGAGGCCCGCTACGACGTCGATCGCGCGATCCACCGGCTCGACCGGTGGGCGGCCGGCTCGACGCGCCGGGAGGCGTGGATGTCGCTACGCGGCGACCTCCTGCTCGCGGCGGGCCGCCGGCCAGCCGCGCGCGACGCGTACGAAGCCGCGCGCGGCGCGATCAGGGCGCTCAAGCCGAAGCACCGAGCGACCGCCGCGACACGACGGCTGCTGGAGCACGTTCAAGAACGTCTCGATGGGCTCGATGGGCTCGATGCAGCCCAGGAGAAGACCGATGGCGAGTGAGAACGCGAACGCATTCCTTCGATCGAGGCGGACCGCGCTCGGAGTCCTTGCCGTCCTCGTGCTCGCGTCGATCGCGCGCCCCGACGACGTCCTCGTCGCGCCCGGATCGGACTGGCGCTACCTCGACGACGGCTCGAACCAGGGGACCGCGTGGATCGGCAACGGTTTCGATGACTCGTCCTGGGCGAGCGGACCCGCCCAGCTCGGCTACGGCGACGGCGACGAGGCGACCGTCGTGAGCTTCGGACCGAGCGCGTCGAGCAAGTACGTCACGACGTACTTCCGCCACCGATTCACGGTCTCGAACGCGTCGCGGTACCTGCTGCTCCAGCTCGACCTCGTTCGCGACGACGCAGCGATCGTCCATCTGAACGGCGTCGAGATCGTGCGGGCGAATCTCCCGCTCGCGGGCGTCACGTTCGCGACCGAGGCGTTGACCGCCATCGGCGGATCGGCCGAATCGATCCTCTACCCCTACTTCGTCCCGGCGACCCTCCTCCTCGCGGGCACGAACGCGAACGTGCTCGCGGTCGAGATCCACCAGGCCGAACCGACGAGCTCGGACATCAGCTTCGACCTGCGGCTGACCGGACAGACGACGCTTCGCACGATCCGCGGGCCGTACCTGCAAAACGGCACGTCGGACGGCGTGTCCGTGCACTGGCGAACCAACGCGCCGGTCGATGGCCGCGTCTGGTACGGATCGGCGCCCGGGAGCCTGGACCAGGTCGTCGACGTTCCGAGCTCGGCCTACGACCACGAGGTCCGCATCACCGGCCTGGCGCCCGATACCCGCTACTACTACGCGGTCGGAACGACCTCGGGGACGAAGCTCGCGGGCGACGACCCCACGTACCGCTTCCGCACCGCGCCGCCGATCGGGACGAAGAAGCCGATGCGCGCGTGGATCATCGGCGACTCGGGCACCGCCGACGGCGGCGCGCTCGCCGTGCGGAACGCGTACCTCGCGTACCCTGGCGCGGACGAGACCGACGTCTGGCTCATGCTCGGCGACAACGCGTACGTCATCGGCACCGACGCCGAGTACCAGGCCGCCGTGTTCGGGATGTACGAGCCGCTGCTCCGGCACACGACCCTCTGGTCGACCCGCGGAAACCACGAGACGTCGGCCCCCGTCTACTACTCGCTCTTCGGGATGCCGACCGTCGGCGAAGGCGGCGGCGTGGCGTCGGGATCGGAGGCGTACTACTCGTTCGACCGCGGCAACGTCCACTTCATCTGCCTCGACTCGCAGGGCTCCGACGTCGCGCAGACGGGCGCGATGTACAACTGGCTGCGCGCCGACCTGCTCTCGAACGGTCAGGACTGGACGATCGCGTTCTGGCACCACCCGCCGTACACGAAGGGGTCGCACGACTCCGACACCGAGACGCGGCTCATCCAGATGCGGTCGAACTTCCTCGAGCTCCTCGAGGATCACGCCGTAGACCTCGTCTTCTGCGGCCACAGCCACGCGTACGAGCGCTCCTTCCTCATCGACGGCCACTACGGGCTCTCGACGACGTTCGACCCCGCCTCGCACTTGAAGGACTCCGGCGACGGCGCGGTCGGTTCGGGCGGGCCGTACGTCAAGGCAGCCGCGCCCCACGCCGGCACCGTCTACACGGTCGCCGGGAGCTCCGGCAAGGTCAGCGGCGGCACGCTCGATCACCCGGTGATGGTGACGTCGTTGAACCAGCTCGGTTCCGTCGTGCTCGACGTCGACGGCGACCGGATCGACGTGCGGTTCCTCCGGACCAACGGCACGATCGGCGACTCGTTCACGCTGATCTCGCACGCGATCGAAGGGTTGACCGCCGACGTCACGACGATGTCCGTGACGCAGGGCGGTGCGCAGAAGTTCACGCTCGACGCGGGCCCGGCGCACGCGGGCGAGACGTACGCGGTCCTCGGTTCGATCACCGGCACCGCGCCCGGCGTCGCGTTCCCGTCGGGAGTGACGCTGCCGCTGACGCTCGACTTCTACACGAGCGTCACGTTCCTGTACGCGAACTCGCCCGTCTTCCCCGGCTCGTTCTCCACGCTCGACGCGCAGGGCAGGGCGACCGCCGCCGTCAACCTCCCGAGCTCAATCATCCACCCGAGCGCGGTCGGGCTCACGATCTTCCACGCGTTCGTCACGGTCGACGCAGCCGGCGTGCACCGTTTCGCGAGCAACGCGTTCCCGCTCACGTTCCTGCCCTGACGACGTCGGCGCGCCGCGAGCCGAGAAACCGGAAGAACCGCGAGCGCGGCGCTCCTATTATTGACGACCGTGCTGAAGAACGCCCTTCAACGAGCCGAACGCCGGATCCCGCCGCGGTGGCGGGTCCTCCCGGACTTCCTGATCATCGGAGCCCAGAAGGCGGGCACGACGTCGCTGTACGAGTACGTCTGCCGTCACCCCCAGGTCGCTCCGGCCACGACCAAAGAGGTTCACTTCTTCGATCACAAGTTCGAGAAAGGGATCGACTGGTACCGCTCGCACTTCCAGTCGTCCCTGCGACGGACCTATGGGCGCTGGGTGCGGCGGCGCAAGTTCGTCACGGGCGAGGCGACCCCCGCGTACCTCTTCGTGCCCGACGGGCCCGATCGCGTCGCCGAGATCGTTCCTCGCGCGAGATTGATCGCGCTCCTCCGCGACCCCGTCGCGCGCGCGTACTCCCATTACCAGGACAACCTCCGCAACGGGCGCGAGCCGCGATCGTTCGAGGCGGCGATCGACGAGGAAGCGACGCGGATCCGCCGCGGCGACGACGAGGTGCCCGGGCGAGGCGCGGCCCGCTGGCGTCACCTGCGGCAGGCCTACTTGGCGCGGGGACTCTACGCCGGCCAGATCGAGCGGTGGCGGCGGCGGTTTCCACGCGAGCAGCTTCTCCTGCTGGACAGCGCGGAGTTCTCCCGGCGAAAGCCCGAGACGCTCGACCGGGTGGCGGAGCACGTCGGACTGGCGCCGTTCGATTGGTCGACGTCGTCGCGCGTCCAGAAGGTGTTCAACCGCTTCCCGTACGCGCCGATCGACGCCGCCGTCGACCGGCGCCTGCGGGAGTTCTTCCGGCCGTACAACGAGCGCCTCTACGAGCTCGTCGGATGCGACTTCGGCTGGGAACGGACGCTCGAGGCGTCGCAGCCGGCGACGCCGGCGAACGGCTCGACGACTATGGGATCTTGAACTCGAGGCCGTTCGTCGTCGTGAACCCGGACGCCGCCGCCGCGTCGCCGACCGCGGCCTGCATCGTGAACGAGCTCCCGGTCAGGTCGACGATCGGGAGCGTCGCGTTGATCACGAGCACGCCGGCCCCCGGCCCCGAGCCTCCGAGCGGGAACGCGAACGGGACCACGAGAAGCGGCGCGACCAGGATCGAGCAACCGGAGGATCCGATCGGCACCTGCGCCGTCGAGAGGCCGATGAAGAACACCGCCGTCGATCCGCCGAGGCCCTTCGCGATCTCGATCGTCACGGGCCCGGTGGCCAGATCGCACGCCGTCGCCCGCAGCTCCGGCTCGAATCCGCCGCTCCCGGCGCATCCCGCCCCGTAGACGACAGCGCACCCGTCGGACACGTCGAAGTCGTCGAACGCCCACGCGAACCCGGTCGCGCCGCTCGGGCCGAGACCATCCAGCGTCGCGGAGACGATGCCGACGAACTGGCCCGGGAAGCTCAGGGTCTCGAAGTCGTTCGCGCCGCCGGCCATGCCGTCGTTGATCCCGTCGAGCGGGAAGGTCAACGTCTTCGTGCTGTTGTCCGAGTACCGGCCGACGATCTGGATCGCGGTGGCGTTGGGATAGGAAGGCAGGTTGACCCAAACCTCCGCCGCGTCGACCGCATTGAAGCTGAACGGCTGACCGTCGGTGCGCCCCACGGTCAGTGCCGATCCAAAGGAGCCGCCGTCGTTCGCCAGGAAGCAGGGCGATCCGTTCCACGCGGTGCCGCCCGACACGGAGAAGATGGTCATCGTGTGGAAGTGGACCCCGGCGAACGAGAACCCCTTCGTCACCAGCGGCCCGGAGGTCGTGTCCCAGGTCTGGTTGTTCGGGTACGTGAGGTCGTCGAAGTCGATGACCTGGTCGGCGCCGCGCAGGGTGCCGCCCGCGGCCACGAGGAGAACGAGGAGAAGGAGGAGGGGTCGGGCGTCGATCGTCATGCTCGTTGACCTTTCACTGCCGTGATGAAAGAGGATCGCCCCGGCGTCGATTCGTCGATTCGACGCCGGGCCCGGTCACCGTGCCTCCTCGAGGAGGCGGCTCAGGACATGCTTCAGTTCGAGCTGCTTCGCCTTCAGCCGGCGCCGGAGCTCGAGCTCGTCGTCGCCCGTCGCGCCCTCGAGCCTCGCCTCGAGCGCGGCGATCTCGCCCTCGAGCTCGTCGAGCGCGAGCGGATCGGCCGGAGCTCGATCCGCCGTCCCCGACGATGAGGGGCCCGCGGCCCCGGGGCCGCTCGTCCCGTCCTCGACGACCGTCGGAGCACGGGCGTCGCGCTCCGAGCACGCCGACCCGGCGAGCAACAGGACGACGCACGAGGCGAATCGTTGGCTCATGAGGGCTCCCAGTGGCAGGCATGATACTCCGGTCCGATCGCGATCCGCCGGAGGCGATGCACGATTTGGTAGAACGCCGATCGGTCGTTCGCGGTCAT
Organism: uncultured Phycisphaeraceae bacterium; assembly: GCA_964649825.1. Classification (GTDB taxonomy): domain Bacteria; phylum Planctomycetota; class B15-G4; order B15-G4; family JADJEK01; genus CAZYQW01. Next base: position 5,706 of record CAZYQW010000005.1, read on the forward strand.
CCGACGGTCCCGAGAAACGCGAGGAGAGCCATGTCCCCCACTCCGTTCGAGCCCCGTTTCATGCGGATCGGCGTCTTGACGGCCGCCCTGCAGGAGTTGACTCCGCGCGAGCTGCGGGACGAGGATCCCGACCGCGCCATCGAGGACTGGCTCGGCTTCGCGGCCGAGCTCGGGGCGGATGAGATCCAGCTTTCCGCCGCGCTCCACCCGACCGCGGCCGACGTCCCGCCCGAGGCGATGCTCGACCCGGTCGCCAACACGCTCGACCTGCGCGAGCCGTTCGACGACGCGCGTGCGAGGCGGGTCCAGCGCGCCGCCGCCGCGGCTGGCGTCACGATCGCCGACGTCGCGTACTTCGACAACATGCTCCACGCCGATCCCTCGGTCCGCCGGAAGAAGCGCGACTTCATGCTGCGGGTGTTCGACGCGGCCGAGCGGCTCGGCGCCGCCGCCGTCTGCGGCTTCGTCGGGAAGAACCAGTCACGAACGGTCCACCAGAACCTGGTCGACTTCGAGGAGACGTTCATCCCGCTCCTGAAGGAGGCGAAGGCGCGCGGCCTCTCGTACCGCGTCGAGCAATGCCCGATGCCGGGGTGGACGACCGATGACTCGTTCCACAACAACATCGCGTACACCCCGGGCGCGTGGATCGCGCTGTACCGCATCTGCGAGCGCCACGGCGTCGGCGACCAGTTCCGCGTCCACTACGACCCGTCCCACGCGATCCTGATGGGCCAGGACACGCGCTCGATCTTCCAGTACCTGAAGGACGAGGGCCACCCGTTCCTCATCGGCGGCTTCCACGTGAAGGGGCAGGTGATCGACGCGAAGGGCGTCGCGGCGTGGGGCTACGGCGGACAGACGATCGGCCGCGGCGACTGGCGCGGCGACGCCCCGTCCGACGTCCCCGCCGAACAGTCGAACGCGTGGAAGAAGCAGGTCGTGCTCTGCGAGCACGAGCTCCCGGGCACGGCGCGCCACGATCCGCTCGCGTACCTGCAGAACCGCACCGTCGACTGGCTCGATCACCAGCTCGCCGCGCGGGAGCTGCTCGAGCTCGACGTCTCCGCGACCGCCCTCATCGTGGAGCACGAGTATCCGCCGGCGCGGATCCAGGACCGCGAGCGGCTGCTGCCGATCCTCAAGGGATCGATCGCGTTCACTCGCAAGATCGACGAGGCGGCGGCGTGCATGTACGCGCTGCAGAACGAGGTGCTCCCCGCGCAAGGGATCCCCGTGCAGGGGAGGGGCCGCGAGGCGTACCGGAGCTGACGGCGCACTCGCGTCCTCTGGATCGGCGCGCGCGGCAGCTCAGCCGGCGGCCTCCGGCTCGACCGACGCTCGGAACTCCTCGAGCACGTCCTCCGGCGGCGTCGAGAAGACAGGATCGTCGTGGCCGGCCCAGAAGCCGTTGATGAAGAAGAGGTTCCAGTTCCGCCCGAGCGAGATCAAACCCCAGAGCACGGAGACGCGGAGGTCGCCGTCGCCGCTCCCGATGCCGAACACGTGCGCGCCGGAGTCAGTCAGGTCGTTGTACTGGAACGGGTAGAACAGGATCCACGAGAGCCCGGGGACGTTCACCAGCGTGACCGCGCCGCCGAGCGCCGAGATGTACTGGTTGCCGGCCCAACTCGCGCCCGTCGACAGCAGGTGCTCCCACAACAGGCCGTACGAGACGCGATGCTCGTCTCGCGCGAAGTCGAAGAGTCCGGCGTGGACGTACTCGCGCGTCACCACGCCGTCCTTGTACGTCCGCCCGGAGCTGCACGCGGGCAGGGCGCCGGCGACGAGGAGCAACAGAGCCACGGGACGTCCGATTCTCATCGCGTTCTCCTTGGTTCTTCTTCTGGTTCTTCTCTTGGTTCTTCTGGGGTGGTTCTTCTGAGGTCGTGACGTCCGACATCCAAGGAAGGTCGCGGGGCGAGACGAAGCGGAAAATCGGAGCGTGCACCGACCGGGGCCGCGACGACACCCGGGTCGAGCTCAGGGCGCTTCGTCGGCGTCGAGCGCCCGGCTCGGCCGGATCCCGATCGTTCCGTAGGGAGTGAACGGCGAATTGGCTTCGGCGCGAACCGAGACGCGCGCGTCCCTCGGACTGCTCTCGTAGGACCCGCCCCGGTACGGCGGCCAGTCGTGGAGGATTCCCGGCGCCGGGCCGAGCTCCGTCTCCTCCCAATAGGGGATCGATTCGTACCGGCACCACTCCGCGACGTTGCCGAGCACGTCGTGGAGACCGAACGGGTTCGGCTCGAACCGTCCGACTTCGGCGTGCGCTGCGTAGCCGTCGTCGAGCGAGAGGTCGTACTGCCGAACGAGGAGCTCGGGCACCTCATCGAGGGATCGGTCGGCCAGGTTCGCCGCGCGCTCGAGGCCGGCCGGGTCGCGCCGCTCGATCCACGGTCCGGTGGTGCCGCCGCGGCACGCGTACTCCCACTGGCGATCGGTCGGCATCGAGAGACTCGAGCGCCAGAGCATGCTCCTCGCCTGCGACCACGTCATCCGCTCGACCGGATTCTGCCACGACGTGTCGTGCCGGCCGATCGTCGATCCGGCCCCGGTCATGGAAGGGTTCGCGCCGATGAGGCGCCGGAACTGGCCCTGCGTCAGCTCGTACTTGGCGAGGAAGAACGGCTCGACCGCGATCGTCTCGACCGGTCCCTCGGTCGGATGCGCGAGCGGGTCGAAGCCCGGCCCGATCGGATTCTCCGACTGCGCGCCGAACGGAGCTTCGCCGCCCGGGATGAGGACGAGCACGAGCCCGCTCTCCGCGTCCACGAGGTTGCGGCCCGTCTCGTCCCGGCCCGGGCGGCCTCCGGTCTCGACGTGCCAGAACTCCCAGAGCCCCGACTGCGCGTCGCGACCGAGCGGCACGAGCCCGAGCTGCGGCGAGATCGCGAGGCCGCGGTACAACGGACACTCGCGCTCGTCCGCGATCGAACGGATCGCCTCTTGCCAGGGTTGGGCGGCGGCGACGCGAGAGCGCTCGTCGAGCGTGGTCGCCGCCTCCAGCCGGATCCGCATCGAGTGCAGCGTCGGCAGGTACATGTGATCGCTCGCGAACTGGTCGAGGTCGGAGACGAGCTTCGCGAGCACGTCGTGCCACCACGCGAGCTGCTCGTCGGCGAACACGAAGCCGCCGTCTTCGCTCCGCGTGCCGAGCGCGCGCAGCTCCGCCACCGAGTCGCGGTGACGCGGCGCGCGCGCCATCAGCTCCTCCGCGTCGCGGATCCACTCCCTCATGGCGGGCGCGACGCGCGGCGTGGCCGGCCAGAGCTGGTGGAAGCGCGCGCTCAGGTCGACGACGCGGCGAGTGTCCGACAGCCGCAGGAGCTCGTCGAGCCGCGCGCGATCGCGCCCTGCCGCGCGGAACTCGGCCGCCAACGCGAGGACGAGGACGGCGACGATCACGCCCGCGGCGGAGACCAGCACTCGGTTCCGCGCGACGAAGCGCGCGAATCGATAGGTCAACGCATCGCCGCGCGCGCGAACCGGGAAGCCGCGCAGGAAGCGCTCGACGTCGTCCGCGAACGCCTCCGCCGCGGGATAGCGGCGGTCGGGCTCCTTGCGGAGCGCCATGAGGACGATCTTGTCGAGGTCTCCCGCGAGGTGTCTCCGCAGGCTCGACACGTCGGTCCCCCGCCGCCGCGCGAGCTCGACCGCAGTGGTCCCGCCGGTCGCCGCGTCGTTCTCGACCGCGCTCACCGCCTCGCTCGGCCGCGTCGGCGTCTCGTCGCAGATCACCCGTGCGATCTCGGTGATCTCGCGCGACTGGATGCGGTACGGACGGCGCCCCGTGAGCAGTCGATAGAGGAGCACGCCGAGCGCGTACACGTCCGCCGCCGTGGTGACGGGTTCGCCGCGCACCTGCTCGGGGCTCGCGTACTCGGGCGTCATCGGCTGCCGGCCGGTCGACGTGACGTCGCTGCCGCCCGATTCCAGCACCTTCGCGATGCCGAAGTCGACGAGCTTCGGCTCGCCGTCCGGCGTCACCAGGATGTTCGACGGCTTCAGGTCACGGTGGACGATGAGGTTCTTGTGCGCGTACCCGACCGCGCGGCAGACCGTGGCGAACAGCTCGAGCCGCCCTTTGACCGCGAGCCGGCGATCGTCGCACCAGGCATCGATCGGACGCCCCTCGATGAATTCCATCACGAGGTACGGCTGGCCGTCCTCGGTGACTCCACCGTCGAGGAGCCGGCCGACGTGCGGATGGTTCAGACGGGCCAGCGTCTGACGCTCGATCAGGAAGCGCTCGCGGACGTCGCGGCCGCGCGCGTCCGTCCGGATCAGCTTGACGGCGACGACCTGTTCGAACTGTCCATCCGCGCGCTCGCCGCGATAGACGGCTCCCATGCCGCCGGACGCGATCGGCTCGATCAATCGGTAGACGCCGACGACCTCCGGACGAGTCGTGCCCTCCGCCTCGCGCGCCGCGGATGCCACGACGTTCGCGAACTCCTGGCCGGCGCGGGTCGAGACCAGCTCGAACGTCGCCGAGTCGCTCGCGAGCAGGTCCTCCACCGCGGCGTGGACCTGCTGGTCGCCGCCGCACGCGCGTGCCACGAACTCCGCGCGCGCCGCGACGGGCACGTCCAGCGCCTCGTGGAAGATCGACTGAATGCGACGCCAGCGCGTGGGGTCCATCGGATCCTGATGGAGGGACGGAGGAGGACGATCGACCGGCAGGACACGCGGCGCGGCGCAGCGCGTCAAGAACGAATCCTTCGCCCTGGAGACTCCCGTCCGTCTCGGGGCCCGCGGGGCGACGACGCGCGCCGCTCCACCGGGCCTTGAAACTCATCCCGGACTCGCTAGCCTGCGCGCTGCCCGGCCACGATCGGCCATCCGATCCACACGGGGCGCCCGCGCATCGGGAGGACGGCCCTCACCGTACGCCCCGGTCCGCGTCACGTCGAATCGAACCCCTCGCCTTCCGGCGGCGTCTTGGCCCGAAACGAGAACGTCGAACGGGGGATTCCCGTGCCCGAACAACCGAGCATCGAACCCCGCGCGCCCGATGCACCGGACGCACCGGACGCACCGGCGGCGCAGGATGACGCCGATGCGCCCTCCTCGCGCTCCTGGTGGGCGGACGTCAAGGCGGCCCTCGAGGGCCATCCGTACGACTACACCCGCGGCCGTCTCGGACGCGCGATCCTCGTCCTCGCGATTCCGATGGTCCTCGAGATGGCGATGGAGTCGGTCTTCGCGGTCTGCGACGTCTTCTTCGTCGCGAAGCTGGGCGACGACGCGGTCGCCACCGTCGGGCTGACCGAGTCGATGTTGACGATCGTCTACGCGATCGCCATCGGGCTCAGCATGTCGGCCACCGCGATGGTGGCGCGTCGCACCGGAGAAAAAGACCCGGACGGCGCCGTCCGGGCCGGGACGCAGGCGATCGCGGTAGGAGCGGTCGTGGGCCTGGTGATCGGAGCCCCGTGCGCCTACTTCGCGAGCGATCTCCTCCGGCTGATGAGCGCGCCGGAGGCGGTGATCGAGAACGGGAGCGGCTACGCGTCGATCCTGCTCGGCTCGAACGTGGTGATCCTGCTGCTCTTCCTGAACAACGCCGTGTTCCGCGGGGCGGGCGACGCCGCGCTGGCGATGCGGGCGCTGTGGATCGCAAACGGCGTCAACCTCGTGCTCGACCCGTGCTTCATCTTCGGGTGGGGACCGTTCCCGGAGCTCGGGGTGACCGGAGCCGCCGTCGCGACGACGTGCGGGCGAGGAATCGGCGTGATCTACCAGTTCGCGATGCTGCGCCGCGGCGCCGGTCGCGTCCGGCTGAAAGGCCCCGCCTTCCGCATCGACTTCAAGGTGATGGCGGTGCTCCTGCGGCTGTCCGCCGGCGGCGTCGCCCAGTTCTTGATCGCGACGGCGAGCTGGGTCGTGCTGATGCGGATCGTGGCTCCGTTCGGCGAAGCGGTCCTCGCCGGCTACACGATCGCGGTGCGCATCGTGATGTTCACGATCCTCCCCGCCTGGGGCCTCTGCAACGCGGCGGCGACGCTCGTCGGGCAGAACCTCGGCGCGCGGCGCCCCGATCGCGCGGAGCGCTCGGTCTGGCTGACCGGGACCTTCAACATGATCTTCCTCGGCGTCGTCATGCTCGTCTTCCTCGCCTTCGGGCCGCGCTTGATCGCGATCTTCACCGATCGGCCCGAGACGATGGCGCATGGCGCCGACGCGCTCCGGATCATCAGCTACGGCTACCTGTTCTATGCCTGGGGCATGGTGATGGTCCAGGCGTTCAACGGCGCCGGCGACACGATGACACCGACCTGGATCAACCTCTTCTGTTTCTGGTTCGGGCAGATCCCGTTGGCGTGGACCCTGGCGACGGTGGCGGGCCTCGGTCCGCACGGCGTGTTCTGGTCGATCGCCGGCGCGGAGGCGATCCTCGCGATCGTGAGCCTGCTCGTGTTCCGCCGCGGCCGCTGGAAGACGATCTCGCTCGCGACCGACGGTGCGGCCGCGTGAAGCCCCGCGTTGAATCTCGCGGCCAAAACGGATCGAATCGACGCCGATGGCCTCCGTCCCACCGCCCCCTTCATCCCACCCCGACGCCGAGCGGCCACGGCGCCGGGTCGGGCGAGGATTGCTCTTCCTCGCGCTTTCGCTCGTCGTGATCGCGGCGCTCCTGGAGCTGTACGCCCGTTGGACGTTCGATGACCCGTTGCGCTTCGAAGAGGAGCACCGCGGCATGTACGCGAGCGCGGACGACGGCGGGATCCGAACCGTCCCGGGCTTCGAAGGCCGCTCGGTGATCGACGGCCGCGAGGTCTCGATCCGCTTGAACGAGCTGGGAATGCGCGACGACCCGATCCCGCCCCGCCGGGCGAACGAGCTGCGCGTCCTCTTCCTCGGCGACTCTTGGGTCTTCGGACAGGGCGTCGAAGCGGACGAGACGTTCGCGCACCTCACCGAAGAGAAGCTCGCCGAACGCCTCGGACGACCGGTCACGTGCGGCAACGCGGGCGTTCCTGGCTACGGGACGATCGAGGAGAGCCGATGCCTGGCGCGTCTCGCTCCGCGGTTCGGTCCCGACGTCGTCGTTGGCTCGATCTACCTCGGCAACGACTTCATCGATGATCGGATCCTGACCAAGTACATCGTCGACGGCTACTCGTTCAACGGTCCGTGGGCGCGGTTGATGCGCCGCTCGGCACGGGCCCGGTTCATGCTCGTTTCGCGGTTCTGGATGAAGACCGAGCTGACGCTGATGAAGCTCGGCTCGCCGCTCGCGCTGCAGGCCGACATGGACGAGAGCGAAACCGATCGCTTCGACGGCTTTCCGCCCAAGACGCCGCAGAACCAGCAGTTCGCGGGCATCTTCATGGACGCCATCGACGAAGGTCTCTACCGGCGCCGCGACGGGCAATCGGTGATCACGGTCGCGCTCGACCGAATCGAAACATCGATCCGGGAGATGCAGGCGTCCTGTCCGCGGGCCACGTTCCTCTTCATCGTCTCCCCGACTTGGTGGCACGTCATCGATGAGGATCGGGTCGCGACGATGATCAAGGTGGGGCTCGATCCCGACCAGTATCGCGTCGGGCTGACCCAAGCGCGCCTGGCGGCCCGGTTCTCCGCGCTCGAGGTCGAGTCGATCGACATGACGCCGGCGTTGCGGGCGCATCCCGATCCGAAGTCGCTCTTCCTGCCGAACGACAAGCATCTGAGCCCGGCCGGCCACCGCGTCTACGCCGAGGACATCGCCGGCCGCCTCGCCGCGATGATCGGCGGGTAGGAGGAGCACCTCGGGGCGGACCCGGCCGCCGGTCACGACGAAGGCTCGTCCGCCGCCGCTCCGTCGTAGGCGCGAGCCAGCAGCCAGGCGTCGGCGAGCGTGATCGCGACCATCGCCTCGAGGACCGGGATCACGCGCGGAACGATGCACGGATCGTGACGCCCGGCCCGGGCCACGTCGCCGATCGAGCTCGACGGCTTGATCGCCGCGTGCAAGATCATGCGTTCTCCGGTCGTGATGCCGCCGAGGATGCCCCCGAAGTGTCCGCGATCGGCGACGTACTCGGAACCGCGCATCTCCACGACGTCGAACCCCGCCCCGAACGAGAAGCCCGTCACCGCGCCGACGCCGAGGATCGCGTCCGCGAGGCGCGCCTTGATCTTCGCGAACGCGGGGTCGCCCAGGAACGCCGGGGGATTCTCGACCACGATCTCGACCAGCCCCCCCGTCGAGTCGCCGTTCTCGCGCAGCTCGCGGACGTAGCGCTCCATGGCGGGCGCGACGTTCGGGTCCGCCGTCCGCACCGCGTTCCGCTCGATCTGGTCGGGCTCGAACGCCCGCGCCACGTGGGGTCCGATCCGCTTCGCGAACCCGACGATCCGTACGTCCCGCGGGAGGACCTTCCGCGCGACGACGCCGGCGATGACGCGGGCGACCGTCTCGCGACCCGACGACCGCCCGCCCCCGCGGTGGTCGCGATGCCCGTACTTGCCCGCGTACGTCTCGTCGGCGTGGCCCGGCCGAACCTGTGCGCGGAGGGCATCGTAATCCGACGAACGCGCGTCCTGGTTCTCCACCAACACGGTGATCGGCATCCCCGTCGTCCTTCCCTCGAACGTTCCCGACACGATGCGAGGAGCGTCGGGCTCGCGCCGCGCGGTGGTGACGTCGCTCTGCCCGGGACGCCGGCGCGCGAGCTCGGTCGCGAAGTCCCCCTCGGTGAGCTCGATACCCGACGGACACCCATCGATCACGACGCCCAGCGCGGCACCGTGCGATTCTCCAAACGACGTGATCGAGAAGACGCGACCGAACGAGTTGCTCGCCATGCGCTCACGATGCGCTCGCGGCGCCAGTCTGGCAAGATCCGAACGGAGTTTCCCGGTCAGCCCGCCGTGCGGATGTACTCCTCGAGCTGCTCGATCACGAACTCCTGGTCCTTGATCACCGCCTTCACCACGTCACCGATCGACACGATGCCGCACAGCATCCCGTCATCGATCACCGGCAGGTGGCGTACGCGCTGCTCGGTCATGATCTGCATGCAGCCTTCGACCGTGGCCTCGCGCGTGACGACCGCGATGCGGGTCGACATGATGCGTCCGACGTCGAGGTGCGTCGATTTCTCGCCGCGCAGGATCACCTTCCGCGCGTAGTCGCGCTCGGACAGGATTCCCACGACGTCGCCGCGCTCGACCACGATCAGCGCCCCCACGTCATGCTCCGCCATCTGCCGCAGCGCCTGGAACACCGACGCGTCCGGGGTGATCGTGTGGACCAGGCTTCCTTTGTGCCTGAGAACGTCTCCGACGGTCTTCATCTCGTGCTCCCTCCTTTCGAGGAACGAGCGAACCACGAGATCGGCGTCGCCGAACCCGACGTTCGACGAACCGTCGATCCTCGGCGCGACGCTCGCCGCGCCGTCTTGGTCTTCCCCAGGGAGAGCTCGAGTCCGTACGGAACCCGATGAAGACAAGCATAGCTCGGTTTCCCGGGCCCCGCCCGACGCTGCACCCGGCGGGGCGGGCATCCCGCGTCCATCGAGTGGAGTTCGCATGGAATTGGACGTGGGCGACCTTGACCGGGACGCGCGAATCACGTGACGTTCCCCGCATGAAGACTCCGCCCGCGAACCCGCTGGAACCGGACTCGAGCACGCTGCGCCGCTGGCTCGCTGCCGCGTCCGACCTCGCCGTCCGGCACGTCGAGACGCTCGCCGACCAGCCGGCGGCCGGGGTCGAGGACGCCCGCGACCGACTCGCCGAGCTGATCGAGCCGCTCCCCGAGCACGGCGAGGACCTCGTCCGGCTGATCCGGAGGGTCGTGCTCGAGTACGTCCCCGTTTCGTTCAACACGGCGGGCCCCGGGTACCTCGCGTACATCCCCGGCGGCGGACTCCTGCCGGCCGCGATCGCGGACCTCCTGGCCGACGTGACGAACCGATACGTCGGGGTCTTCGCGGCCGCGCCGCTCCTCGCGCGGCTCGAGGTCACCGCGGTTCGCTGGCTCGCCGATCTGATGGGCTACCCGGCCGAGTCGCGCGGCGTCCTGACGAGCGGCGGCTCGATCGCGAACTTGATCGCGATGGTCTGCGCGCGGCACGACCGGCTCGGCGAGGCGTTTCAGGACGGCGTCGTGTACGTGGCGGATCAGGTCCACCACTCGGTGACGAAAGCGGCTCGCTTCATCGGGTTCGCCGCGGCTCAAGTGCGCTCCGTGGAGACGGGCGAGGACTTCCGGTTCCCCGTCGATCGTCTCGCCGCCGCGGTGACGGCGGACCGCGCAGCGGGCCGGCGACCGGCCCTCGTCGTGGCGAGCGCGGGCACCACGAACACCGGCGCGGTCGATCCGCTCGGCGATCTGGCCGACTTCGCGCGCCGCGAAGAGCTCTGGCTTCACGTCGACGCGGCGTACGGGGGCTTCTTCTCGTTGACCGAACGGGGGCGCGACCGCCTCGCGGGGATCGAGCGCGCGGACTCGATCACGATCGATCCGCACAAGGGGATGTTCCTCCCGTACGGGACGGGCTGCATCCTCGTCAGGGACGGACGAAAGCTCCTCGCGCCCCACCGAAGCGCCACCGACTACCTGCCGCCGCTCCACGACGACGAGCTCCGCCAGGACTTCTGCGAGTACTCCCCGGAGCTGTCTCGCGACTTCCGCGGCCTTCGCGTCTGGCTTCCGTTGAAGACGTTCGGGGTGCGCGCGTTTCGTGACGCGCTCGACGAGAAGATCGACCTCGCGCGGCACGCGGCGGACGTGATCCGCGCGACGCCCCGTCTCCATCTCGTCGGCGAGCCCGACCTCTCCCTCGTCGCGTTCCGCTTCGACGATGGCCGTCGCCGCCCGGCCGAGGAGCTCGACCGGCTGAACGTGCAGCTCCTCGAGCGCGTGCTCGCGCATCGCAAGGTCTGGTTGAGCGGAGCTTGGGTGAAGGGGAGATTCACGCAGCGGATCTGCGTCTTGAGCTTCCGCACCCATCGGGAGCACGTGGACGCGGCGCTCGATCTCTATCGGCGCGAGGCGGAACGGCTGGTGTAGCCGGCGCGCCGTCCCTCTGAGGAGAACCGAGGAGCCGAGGAACTTGGGCGTCCGGGCGGAACCGCGGCGCGATCGCGCCCGCGACTCCGCCCGAATCGATCACCGGCTTCTCAGTCGCCGAACGTGATGGCGAGCCCGTTCGACTGCGACGTCTGGTACATCGATGAGACCGACGGGTCCACGATGAGGAACTGCGTGTAGACCGTCGCGCCGCACAGCGCGGCGTTGGCCGGCAGCGGCGCACCCGCGGCGAGGCTGCCGCTGCCGTCGAGCACGATGAAGATCGCCGTGAAGATCGGCTGAACGAGGAGCGTGCCTTCATCGAACGGGATCGACGCCGGCGTGCCGCTCGCCGCGAGAAGGGCAAGACCGTTCGGCGCGCCGTTCGTCAGCGACAGCATGAAGCTCGCCGACGGGAGCGTCGGGAGGTTCAATGCCGTCCAGACCGGCACTCCGTTGATCCCTGCCTTTCCCGTGCCGTACGAAGCGGTGGCAGCCGTGGCGCTTCCGCTGCACGTCCCGCCTCCGGCCAAGGCCCGTTCCGGTCCGGAGACACACAGCAGAACCACACACGACAGGGTGAGAATGGGGCGCATTCCGTCCTCCCAACTTTCCAATTTTTGTCGGTTTTAGGCAGGTCAAGCCGAGCGACGAAGCGCGAACGCTTCATGCCGACGACGGCGAGATGATATCAGCGTGCCCCGGCTCATGCTACGTCGTCGCGAAAGGTCGTCGATCTCCCGCGATGCTTCGAGCGTGCGGAGTGCGCTTCCGCGAGCCCGCGCTTTGCGTTAGCTTGCGGTCCCGTCGTCCCGCCTGACTTTGGAGGAGCCCGTCATGCGCCCACTCGCCATCCTCGTTGCCGCCGCGCTCGGCGCCATGGCCTCGGCCCAGGTCCCGCGTCCACCCGCGTACGCGCAGATCGAGCCGTGGACGTTCCACTCCGGGTTCCACGTCAACGCGACTCCCCGCACCGGCCCCGTGTTCAGCCAGATCGTGCGCGCCGACGGCGTCCCTTCGATGCGCGTCTTCTTCACCGAGGCCGACGTCGACGAGGGCGCGATCCGCATCACCTCCCTCGCCGACGGGAACGAGCACCTGCTCACCGCGCCGGAGCTCGTCAAGTGGGAGATGACCTCGGCGTACTTCAACGGCGACGCGCTGCTGATCGAGCTCATCCTCCCGCCCGGCGCACGCGGCCACTACGAGATCAGCCACCTCCTCGTCGGGATCGCGATGCCCCAGCCGAAGACGATCTGCGGCTCGACGGACGATCGCGTCCCGTCGAACGACAACCGATCGGTGCGCATGCTGAACGGCTCCGGCACGTCGGCCTGCTCGGGTTGGCTCTCGTCGACCGACGACTGCGTCTTCTCGGCTGGGCACTGTTTCCCGACGTACGCCAACGTCGGCGAGGTGAACGTGCCGCTCTCGAACTCGAACGGGTCGTTGAATCACCCGCCCACGAAGGACCAGTTTCCCGTCGACGGCGCGTCGCTTCTCTACAACAGCGGCGGCCAAGGAAACGACTGGGCGCTCGCTCGGCTCTTCCCGAACAGTCTCGGACAGTCGGCGGCGAGCCTGCACGGGTTCTTCGCGCTCGGCTTCTTCGCTCCGACCGCGGGGGAAACGATGCGCGTGACGGGCTACGGCGCCGACACCGGCACCGCGGACCAGACGAACCAGACGAACACCGGGCCGTACGTGTCGACGAACGGCACGTCGCTGCGCTACGCGGTCGACACGATGGGCGGAAACTCGGGCTCCGTCGTGATCCACGAGTCGTCCGGGATGGCGGTCGCGATCCACACGCACGGCGGATGCTCGAGCGGCGGCGGCTCGAACTCGGGGACGTCGGTGAACCTGGCCGCGCTCAAGAACGCGTGGACGAACAACTGCACCATCGGCCCGCCGGTCGCTCCCACCGCGTCGTTCACGAGCAACGTCACGACCGGAGTCGAGACGCAGGCGATCCTGTTCGAGGACACTTCGACCGGCGTCCCGACCTCCTGGGCCTGGGACTTCGACGGCGACGGAACCACCGACAGCGTGCTCCCGAACCCGTCGTTCACGTACGCGCAGGTCGGGACGTACGACGTGCGCCTCACCGCGTCGAACTCGCAAGGCTCGGACACCTTGGTGCTCGACGACTACATCACGATCCTGCCCGTGAACCCGGTGTCGCCGCCGTACGCACAGGGTTTCACGAACGGCCTGCCGGCCGACGGGAGCTGGCAGTTCCAATCGGGGAACGGATTCGGCTCGATCGCGGTCGGCTCGAACGGGTCGACGTCACCGGGCTCCGGCGGCGACGGTCTGCTGATGGCGTCGAGCTCCGACGGCAACTACGTCACGAACGAATCGATCCTCCACTTCCGGCTCGACCCGACCGGCAGCGCGTCCCTCTCGTACTGGTTCAAGGAGTTCGCCGACGAGGACGATCCGGAGGACGGTCTCTTCCTGTCGAACGGCGTCAGCGAGGTGCTGCTCCAGAGCCATCAGGCCGGGCCCGCCGCGTGGACGAACTTCACCGTCGACCTCGGGGTCGCGGTCGCGAACGCAGGCTTCAGTTCGACCGGGCCGCTGCGCCTGATCTTCCGGCAGCGCGACAACTTCGCGATCGCGACCGACGGGCACGCGATCGACGACGTCACCATCAGCGGTCAGGCGACGCTGTGCCCGGCGCCGACGACGTACGGGACCGGCGAGCTCGGATCGTCCGGCGCGGTCGCCGCGATCGGAACGACCGGCGGCGAGGCGACGGCCGGCAACACGAGCTTCGCGGTCGTCGGGACCGGCTTCAAGGCCAACCAGTTCGCGGTCCTGTTCGGTGGGAACGGCGTCGGCAGCAACCCGCAAGGCTGGGGCACGATCCTCGTCGCCGGGCCGCTCCTCACCCGGACGTACACGACGACGAACGGCACCGGCGTCGCGTCGGTGCTGATCCCCATCACGGCCCCCCTCGTCGGGACCACGCGGAACTTCCAGTTCGCGGCGCGCGATCCCGGCGTCGGCGGCGACGTCCAGGCGTCGAACGCCGTGCAAGTAACGTTCTGCCCGTAGGCCGGTTGGCCCCTGACGCGTGACCGCGCCCTCGGCGGCGGTCCTCCGTGTTGGCGCCTGGGCACCAGGCTCTAGCCGCCCGTGGTGAGAGTGCTTTCGAAGCGAGGCGAGGTCATCGCGACCGAGATCGAGGAGGATCCTGCAACGAAAGAGATCGGTCGCGAGGGCCCGCCGCAGCCGGAATGACTTTCACCACGGGCTGCTAGTGGTGTGATTCAGAGTTGTTGACGTTTCTCCGGGGCCCTCGTCATCGCTTGCTGCGTTGCTCCTCCTCGACGTATCTCGAATACGCGGTCGTCGTCGCGCCTTGCCA
>CAZYQW010000006.1:0-51948 GCA_964649825.1 uncultured Phycisphaeraceae bacterium
CGGCTGCGGCGGGCCCTCGCGACCGATCTCTTCGTTGCAGGATCCTCGACGTACAGGCAGTACGCCTGCGGTCCTGCGCCTCGATCTCGGTCGCGATGACCTCGCCTCGCTTCGAAAGCACTTTCACCACGGGCTGCTAGAACCAGATCTCGGCGCCGTCCGTCGCGATCTTCAGCCCGCGGTTGACGAGCGGGGCGATCCTCACCGGCTCGATCGCCGCGCGCGAGACCCGGATCAGCCGGACGTCCAGCGCCCGCCGGTCGCCGGCGAGGGTCTCGAGCAGGTCGACGGAGGGCGCCTCGGCATCGACGAAGGCCGTATGGGCGCGGTTCAGGGTCTCGACGACGATGGGATCCCGGACCGCGTCGCGACCGAGCCGCGGCAAGTACGCGACCACGCGCGACCGCCCCTCGAGCCGCCATCCCGCCGCCGGGGCGCCGTCCGGCCCCGCGATCGCGAGCGCGACCGCCCGCACCCCGCGGGCGAGGTCGAAGTACTGCCCCGATCCGATCGGACGGAGATCTATCCGTTCGGCCAGCTCTGCGGCGTACGCCGGACGGGCCTCCAAGTGCGCCAGCACGGCGGGAGTCGAGTAGACCTGGACCATCCCGGAGCCGTTCCGCTCGATCAGGACCCGCAGCCCGTGATCGATCTCGTCGTCGACCCCGGTCAACAGGACCCCGTCCGTGATGGCCGTCGCTCCGCTGCGAAACCCCTTCGGGACCGGGGTCTGCTCGAGCGCCCGGATCGTGTCCGCGGCGATGTCGAGCAAGAAGAGCTGATCGGTGTCGGGCAGGATGACGGCCAGCGCCGCGCGGCGCCGCTCCCCTCGAACAGGGTCCGGCGCGGGGTCGACGCCGGAACCCGTCCCGAGCACGACCGCGCGCGCCGCGCCGGGCGGCAGGTCGAGGCGGATCCGCATCGACCCGCCGTCCTCGACCTCCGTGACGCAGCCGACGACGACGAGCGCCAAGAACGTCATGGCTCGGTTCCGTCGTTGTCGTGCCCGGTTCAGATGCATATCCTTCTGTCGCATATTTCGATGGCTCATACGACGTTTTCGCGCAAGGACCAGACATGCTGGCGCAGGGTGACCCGATCATGACAACTCCGACGGATCGAAGCGAGCGCGGACGCGTCGTTCTGATCGATGACGACGACGCGTTGCGGGAAGCGCTGACGGAGTTCCTCGAGTCGAGAGGGTTCTCGGTCGCGGGTGCCGCGGACGGCAAGAGCGGGCTCGAAGAGGTCGACGAGGAGACGTCCGTCGTCGTGACCGACCTGAAGCTCCCCGGCTTGGACGGCCTGGACGTTCTGAAGGCGGTGAAGGAGATCCACCCGAAGATCGCGGTGATCGTGGCCACCGGCTACGGCAGCGTCGACTCCGCGGTGCGCGCAATGCGCGAGGGCGCCTACCACTACGTCACGAAACCGATCAATCCGACGGTGCTCCTGAAGCTCGTCGAGGACGTGACCGAGAAACGGCGGCTCGAGGACGAGGTCACGAACCTCAAGGCCCAGCTCAGCGAGAAGCACGCGTTCGGCCGCATGATCGGACGTTCGCCGTCCATGCTCGAAGTGTTCGACGTGATCCGGCACGTCGCGAAGACGCGCGCCACCGTCCTGATCACCGGCGAGAGCGGAACCGGCAAGGAGCTGGTCGCGCGCGCGATCCACCAGACGTCGCCGCGCGCCGACCGCCCGTTCGTCGCCTTCAACTGCGCGGCGCTTCCGGCGACGCTGATCGAGAGCGAGCTGTTCGGGCACGAGAAGGGCGCGTTCACTGGCGCCGTGAGCCGCCGGCAGGGATTGTTCGGCGCCGCCGACGGCGGGACGCTCTTCCTCGACGAGGTGTCGGAGCTCGAGGTCGGCCTGCAGGCGAAGCTGCTGCGCGTGCTCGAGGAACGGGCGTACACGCCGCTCGGCTGCACCCGCGAGATTCACGTCGACGTGCGGATCGTCGCCGCCACGAACCAGGATCTCGCTCAGCAAGTCGCGGCCGGGAAGTTCCGCGAGGACCTCCTCTACCGACTGAAAGTGGTCTCGATCGACCTGCCGCCGTTGCGGGATCGACGCGAGGACATCCCGATGCTCGCGCGTGCGTTCCTGGTCGCTGCCATCGAAGAGCACGGTCTCGGTCCGCTCACGCTCGACCCCGAGGCGGTTCGTCTGCTCCAGGCGCACGACTGGCCGGGCAACGTCCGTGAGCTGCGGAACACGATCGAGAGCGCCGCCGTCCTGGCCCGCGGGGCGGTCATCGGTCCCGAGAACCTCCCGCCTTCGGTGGGCGGCGAGCGATCGTCGCCGCATCCCGAGGCGACGCTCTTCCACGTCGGGATGCGAATGAACGACCTGGAGCGGAGCGCCATCCTGGCGACCCTCCGCGAAACCGACGGGAACCGCACCCAAGCCGCGAGGACGCTGGGAATCAGCCTCCGCACGTTGCAGCGGAAGCTGAAGGAGTACCACCCGGGCGAAGCCGGCGAGGAGATCCCGGACGGCGAGGACGCGGATCTGTCGGAGTCTTGAGCCGGAGGTCGATCGGTGATCCGAGTTTTCCACATTTCCTCAACATCTTCCATCACCGTCGCGCGCGACCAGCTAGACTTTGCGGTCTGGATCGGTCGCGGTTAACGTTTCTTTAAGCGGAAGCTAGCGGCGATTTACGATGTGACCAACGTGTGAAGGACCTGTTGATTTTCGGGTTGGCTCATCCGTGACTGGCGGTCCACCGCCGGGCGTGGCTATTGTCGGCCACGAGGTGTTGCTCATCGGGTGACGGGGGAGGGACTGGAGCAGGCGCGAGCTTGCGGAAGGAGCGAGAGCGTGCAGCGTCGCACCCGCAAAATGCCCGTAGTCGGCGAGTTCCACATGCGAGGCCAGAACAGTCGCCTCGCGCCGCTACGTGTCCGTTGGAGAGCGACGGAATCGCTCTACTACGGCGGCGATCTTCAAGTGCTCGGGGGGCCAGTGGGACTGCGATCCCGGTTCGAGAACCGGATGAGCGATCGGTCCTGGCTCAAGAACGATCCCAATCGCATCGCCGGCGGACGGCCGTTCACCGAGAGCTTCTACGCCACCGTCGCGGTACTCCTCGCGTTCGCGGACGCGGAACGTCTGATGATCGAGTGCGTCGCCTCGCCGGTGCCGCTCACCTCGACGAGCGTTCGGACCGAGCGAAGCTCGACGTTCCGCGACATCGAGGAGTTCGACCGCGGTGAGCGGAACGGCACCGAGAACGGTTCGTCCGACCCCTCCCGCCTCTCTGGAACTCTACGCGCCGGTTGACGGTCTCCGGAACGTGCGAGGTTCGCGCCCGCGGTCGCGCTACGCGGGAGGAAGGTCGGCCAGCACCAAGATCGAGCGTCGCATCGGCTCGCCGAAGAGCGAGTACGATTCGGTGCCCGTGCGCCAGACCTCGCGCAGTCCCAACCGCGATGCATAGAGGAGGAACGGGACGGCGCCGGGATCGGGATCGAGGAGGAAGAAGACTCGCGGGTTCCGCTCGCTGAGGTACGGGAGCAGCGCCTCGCCCGAGAGGCCGACGGTGACCATGCGGTGATCGTTCAATCCGATGAGGTCGAGCACGTCGCGTCCCGCGAAGTAGCGGACCGCGCCGGCGTCCTGGGCCGCGATCAGCGCGTCGGGGGGGATCCGGGACTCGTCACGCAGCCACAGCGCGGCTTCCACGTTCATCGCGTCGACGTCCCGGACGTTCGCCGCGAACTCCGCGACCTCCTCGGTGAGGCGCCGCGGCGCGGCGAAGAAAGGAACGACGGCGAGAAACGCCAGAGCCACGGCGAGCACGACGTCGGGGATGACCAGCGGGGGCCGCTCCTTCGCGTCGAGCTCGATCGGTTGCGCGTGGTCATCGACCCGTGCGAGGTCGTGGGGAGCGTACGCCGGCTCTCCGCCTTGGTCGCGATCGTCGTCCCGTTCCGGCTCTTCGTCCGGCTGATCGTCCGCCTCTTCGGTCGGGGGGCGTTTCTGCACGAGATCCTGAAGGACCGCCCCCGCGGCGGCGAGCCCGCACGCGGTCACCACCGAGACGAGGGGCAGGATCGGCGTCAGGTAGCGAGCCCAGTAGAACGCGCCGGGCTCGAGCATCGCCCGCGTCGCCGCGATGCCGACGCAGTACGCGAGGGGCGTGGCGAGCAACGCCACGGCCGGGAGGAGGCCGCATCGCAGGAGGAGCGCGACGGCGCCGATCGCGAGGAACAGGTAGCCGACGTACGACTCGAAGAACGGAAGCGTGGCGACGCGGTCGAAAAGGAGGTCCGCGCCGCGGCCGATCGCGTCCAGCGGAGCGACGCCCGACGCGGCTTTGACGTAGTAGGTGTTCGGGAACGGCCGGCCGGCGACGGCGAGGCAGAACCCGACCCAGATCGACGCGAGGCCGACGATCGGAGCGGCCGCGAGCAACGTCGCGATGGCGCGCGGGCGGAGGGAGTTCGCGTCACGCCGACGGAACCACGCGACCACCACGACCGCCACCGCGACCAGCAGACCCTCGGGACGTGCGAGGCACGCGAGGCCGGCCGCCACCCCCGCCGCGAGCGGACGGCGCTCGAACGTCGCGCGGAACGCGAGCAACATGAAGAGCGAGAGGAGGAGCGGCTCCATTCCCGACGCGGCCGCGAACGCCTCGGCGGGGTCGAGCGCGACGAGCAGCGCGGCGCAGAAGGCCCCGAACCGAGCGGATGGAATCGGCAGCGACCGAACGAAGAGGGCGGCGGCGAGCGCGGTGGCGATCCAGATGAGGATGCCGAAGACGCGCGTCGCCCGTCCGATCGGCGTGCCGGTCGCCTCGGCGATCGCGTGGATGGGCGCGAGCAGCACGCCCCAGAGCAGGCTCGATTGGCCGGCCTCCGGTTGGGCGGGGTTGTACTCCAACGCGAGCCGCTCGGCGAAGCTTCGCGCGTAGACCAGGTGGATCCAGGCGTCGTCGAGCGGGAATCCCGCGTGATCGCGGCGCGGGCTCGCCTCCCTGGCGGCGCGATCGAACTGGGCCCCGATCGTCGCTTGCAGCACCGCGACGAGCACGAGGGCCACGGCGAGGACGGTACGTGGATGGAAGAGGTTCACGGCCGGAAACTAGCGACAGCGCGGGAACTCGCGAACCGAATTCCGGCCGCCCCGTTTCTCTCGAGACCGTGCTCCACCGCCGGAGGATCCCCGGGTGATCCGTCGTCGCGAAACCTCCATCGTGGTCCTTGTGCTCACGGGCGTCGTCGCCCGCGGGCAGGCACCCCGCGTCCTCGCAGCGGACTCCGACGTCGTCCGCGCCGCCCGCGTCGAAGCCCTCGCGCGGTTGGCCGCGCTGTCGCGAGACCGCGAGCCCGTGCTCGGCGATCCGGTCGACCTCGCCATCGAGGCCCCGGCGATCGTCTGGATGTTCAGCTCGGGCCACGGGCGAATGCTGACCGTGGGGCGGCTCGAGGCGTCCGCATCGGGAGCAGTCGATCGGAGATTGACGCTCTCGCCCTCGCCCGAACCTCCTCGTTCGGCGTTTCCGAACGACAACGAGTGGAGCGTCGCGTTCACCGAGCGTGACGTCACCGCGGGCGAGCTCGAACGCCTCGTCGCGATGGTGGCGACGATCCTCGATTCGAGCTCGACGCGAGAGCACGTCCTTCCCTCCGACCCTTCGAAGCCGATCACGTTGAAGTACGACTCCACGAGCAACGACCTCGGCGCGTGGGTGCTGCTGACCGGCGCGGGACGGGTGCGCGAGGCCGCGTTCCACGGCTACGTGTCGTCGCTGAACGAGGAGCGGCGAATCGCGCCGAGTACCGCGGTCGACGTCCTGCGCTCGTTCGGCGGCGCGACGCCCCGGTCGCTCGAGATCGACGACGAGGCACGCTCGCACTTCGATGTGGTCTTCCCGCTGCTCTCCGCCGCGTGGTCGGACTCCTGGTGGTTCGAGCAGGAGCGGGCCTGCGTCCTCGGCGGTCGGGTTCGAAGCCGCGCGATGATCGGCTGGGCGTTCGACTGGGCGGAACGCGAACCGAGCGACGCGGGACACGGAGCGCGGCTGCCGTACCACGCGGCCACGGCCCTGGCGTCGATCGGGGGCGAGGACCTGCGCTTCGACGACTCGGGGGCGCCGCGGCTGCCCCGCGCGATCGCCCGCGACTACCGCCTCCGCCTCGACGAGTAGCCGGCGATCGCGTCGGTCGCGGCCCGTCGGCCCGTCGGCCCGTCGGATCGATGCGGTCAACGCGCTCGGATCTCGAACTCCGCGAGGCGCTGCTCGAAGTCCGGGCGCGGCCCCCGGCTGAGGCGAAGGGCATCCCGCATCGCCGCCACGGCCCCGGCGTAGTCGTCCGCCTTCGCGCGCGCCTCGGCCAGAGTGTCGTGGAAGTCGGCGTTCTGCGGCTCGATGCGAATCGCCTCGCCAGCGAGCGCGGCGGCGCGAGCCGGATCGAGCACGGCGTCCGCCGTCGCCAGATGCCAGGCGAGCGCGTTCAACACGAGCGCCGATCGATCGAGCGCCATCGCCTTCTCGTAGGACCGGCGGGCGCCGGCGGGATCGCCCGACTCGCGCAGCGCCTGCGCGAGGTTGTAGTTCGCCTCGAAGTTGTCCGGCGCGAGGTCGACGGCGCGGCGAAAGCAACGCGCCGCGGCCGCCGCGTCGGATGGGCCGCGCGCCTCGCCGAGACGGAGCCAGCCCTCGAAGAACGTCTTGTCCCGGGCCAGGAGCGCCTCGAGCCGCGCGGCTCCTTCCGGCGCTCGGCCGAGCCGAACGAGCGCATCAAGCTCGCGTACCGCGGCGGTGCGGTTTCGCGGGTCGATCGCCTGGGCCTTGCGAACGAGGTCCAGCGCGCGCGCAGGATCGCGATCCAGCGACGCGGTCGCCTCGATCACGAGGTTGTGGATCTTGATCCCGTCCTTCGGATCGATCATGCCGCCGCTGTCTCCGGCGCCGCTCACGTAGCCGAGCTCCTCCATCGCGCGCCGTTCTTCCGTCGAGAGCGAAACGGCGGTGCGCGCCTTCGCCGCGCCGCCGAGGCCGTCGCGATACCGAGCCAGCGCCGCGGCGAGATCGGCCGCGCGCGCGCCTTCGCGCTCGATCCGGTTCTCGCGCTCGCGCGGATCGTTCGCCAGGTCGTAGAACTCGGCCCGCGGCGCTTCGATGAACTTGTCCTGGCCGTCGATCCACGCGAACAGCGGTGCGAACCCGTGGAACTCGCGGGGCACCCACGTCTCCGCGTACGCGGGGCGCGGGGGCGCGTCGCCCGCGTCGAGAAGCGGAGTGAGGTCGACGCCTTCCGCGGCAGCGAGGCCGCCGAGCCCCGCGCGCGCGAGCACCGTCGGCGCGACGTCGACGAGCGCGACGACGCGGTCGACGCGACTCCCGGCCCGCGCCGCGTCCGGGAGCTTGATGACGAGCGGGACGTGGATCGCCTCCTCGTAGAGGAACATGCCGTGCTCCGCCTCGCCGTGGTCGGAGAGTCCCTCGCCGTGGTCGGCCGTGACGACGATCAACGCGGCGTCGTAGCGTCCCGCGCCGTCGAGCGCGGCGAGCAGATCGGCGAGCGCGGCGTCGGCGGCCGCGATCTCGCCGTCGTACGGGGGCAGTTCCTGGAACGCGCGCGGCGGGTCGTACGGAGCGTGGGGGTCGAACAGGTGCATCCAGAGAAAGACCCGTTCGTCGCGCGGCCGGGTCCTCAGCCAGTCGACGGCGCGCGCGGCGGTCGCGGCGCCGCGGCGTTCGGCGGCCCCGTCGGGCGGTGCGTCGTAGGTCTCGAACCCGCGCGCGAGGCCGAAGCGAGCGTCCAGGACGAGGCTGGACACGAACGCGCCCGTGCGGAAGCCGGCGCCGCGAAAGCGCTCCGCGACGAGCTCGATCGAGCCATCGACCGCGGTCGTGCCGTTCTGCCGAATCGCGTGGACGATCGGCGAGCGGCCGGAAAGGAGGGTGGCGTGCGAAGGGAGGGTCACCGGCACCGGTGCGTAGGCGCGATCGAAGGCGACCCCGTCCTCGACCAGCCGGTCGAGCGACGGCGTCCGCGCCGCCGCGTGGCCGCCCACCGAGGTCCGGTCGTAGCGGGTCGTGTCGAACGTCACGAGGACGACGTCACGGGCGGCGACCAACGGCCCGTCGGTCGGCTTCGAACAGGAGGTCAGGCTCGTCGCCGCGACGAGCAGGGCGGGGAGGAGGCGATGGAGCATCCGCGCGATTGTAGGCTCTCGGCGCGCGGGATCGCGGCCGAGAGTCCGGACGTAGGATCCCGTCACGTCGACGTCGAGTCGCGGCGCAGCCTGGCGATCCGCCTCCTGCGACGCACCGGAGCGACCTCGATCGACAAGGCGTTGCGCGGGCGCGACCGCGAATCGCGCGGCCTGCGACTCCTCGGGCTCCGGTAGTTCTCCCCGCTCTCGATCGCGTCTCGACCGGCCCGCAGCACGACCAAAGCGCCGGTCTGCTGCCCGAGAGCCGTCCGACTTCGAGAGTTGTGAGCCGGCCCCGCCAAGCCGTTGCAATGCAGCGGGGAGGAGAAGATGATCCAGCGGTTCTTCCACGCCATCGAACTCCACGCCTTGAACGCCCACGCCTCGCACTTCCACGCGTTGCTGCTCGTCGCAGGCGCCGGTTTGGTGCTCGGCATCCTCCTGGGACGCTTTGCCCCACGAGCGTGGTTGGCCGTGACGCTCGGTGCTTGCGTCGCCGCCCTGGCCGCTGCCGTCTCGGTGCTCGCCGGAGGACCGGACATCGATTGGCGCAGTGCGGTGAAGATCGGCGGCGAGCCGCTGCATCTCTCCCTCGACGGCCTGGGTGCGCTGTTCCTCGCGTTGGTGAGCGTCCTCGGCGGGACCGGCGCGCTTTACGCGAGCGAGTCCTGGAGCGAGCGCGCGCATCCGCGCTCCGCGGGTACCGGGCGCGTGTGGTGGAGCGTGCTCGTCGGCTGCCTCGCGCTGGTGCTGCTCTCGCGCAACGGCCTGCACTTGCTGATCGGCTGGGAGCTGTTCACGCTCGCCTCGTACTTCTTGATCACGCTCGACCGCCGCCGGCCGGAAGTGCGCGCCGCGGGCTGGCTCTACCTCGGGGCCTCGCACGTCGCGGTCCTGTTCCTGTTCGCCTTCTTCGCCAGCCTGGCGGCGCGCACCGGGAGCTGGGAGCTCCGGCCGATGCGCGAGGAGGCCGGGCTCGCGCCGCTGTTCTGGCTCGGGCTCGTCGGCTTCGGGCTGAAGGCCGGCATCTTCCCGCTGCACGTGTGGCTGCCCTCGGGCCACGCGAACGCACCCAGCCACGTCTCGGCGATCCTCTCGGGTGTGACGATCAAGCTCGGCATCTACGGTTTGGTCCGCTTCACCTCCTGGCTTCCGGTTCCGGCCTCGGCTGGATGGGTCGTCGCGGCACTGGGCATGGCGAGTGCGCTCTTCGGCGTGGCCTTCGCTCTCGGACAGCACGACCTCAAGCGGTTGCTCGCGTACCACAGCGTCGAGAACGTCGGGATCATCCTCATCGGTCTGGGGTTCGCGCTCGTGGCGGCGGGCGGCGACGCGCAGTGGGGACGTCTCGCGCTTGCCGGGGGACTGCTCCACGTCTGGAACCACGGCCTCTTCAAGGCACTGCTCTTCTTCGGCGCAGGCTCGGTGCTGCACGCGACCGGGACGCGCGAAATGAGCCTCCTGGGCGGGCTTTGGCGCGCGATGCCCTGGACGACCACCTGCTTCGCGCTCGGGGCCGTCGCGATCTGCGGGCTGCCCCCCCTCAACGGCTTCGTTAGCGAGTGGCTCGTCTACCTCGGTCTCTTCGACGCCGCCAACGCGCGGACCCCCTTGGCCTGGGGGGCGCTGGCCGCCGCCATCGTGCTCGGCGCGACCGGTGCGCTGGCCCTGGCCTGCTTCGCCAAGGTCTGCGGCATCGTGTTCCTCGGCGCGGCGCGGTCGGAGGCGGCCGCGCGTGCGCACGAGGGTGGCGCCGCGATGCGCGCGGCGATGTTGGTGCTGGCGTTCGCTTGCGCCGCGATCGGGCTGGCGCCGGTCTTCTTCTGGCCCGCGCTGACGCGAGCGGTGGGGGACTGGCGCGGAGAGTGGGGCAGTGTCGAGGCGTCCGCGCCACTCGCATCGCTTGGATTCGTGCACGTGGTCTTGGCGCTGCTTGCTGCGGCGGCGGGAGCCGGCTTGTGGTGGCGCGTGCGGCGCGGCGCCGTGCGGCGCGCCCCGACCTGGGATTGCGCCTTTGCCGCGCCGTCGGCCCGGATGCAGTACACGGCGGGCTCGTTCGCCGGCATCATCACCGAGTGGTTCGGGTGGGTCCTTCGCCCGGAGCGGCACGCGACCCCGCCGGTCGCGATCTTTCCGAGCACGGCGAGGTTCGCCCAGCGCACGCCCGAGACGGTGCTCGAGCGCATCGTCGAGCCCCTTGGACGGGCCGTCCTGCGCGTGGCGCTCGCCGCGCGCGCGTTCCAGCACGGGCGCGTGCAGGCGTACATCCTCTACCTCGTGGTCGGCATCGCCGCGCTGGCCGGGGTGGTGCTCCTCGGCGCGGGAGCATGAAGGGTCGACGACCATGTATCTGAATCTCGTGGAGGTGGCGGAGTCCTTCGGGGTCTCCGAGCGCGTGGTGGAGGGGTGGGTCCGCGACGAGGGGCTGCCGCACACGCTCGACCGCGCACGGATGCTGTTCGAACGTACGCAGGTGGCCCAATGGGCGGCCGAGCGCGGGCTGGCGGCGCGGGCCGGCTTCCTGGCGCCCGAGACGCCGGTGTTCGCGACCGCCTGGCGGCTCGAGCCGCTCTTGCGGGCCGGGCAGATCTGGCGCGATGTGTCCCCCGCCGAGGTGCTTTCCGTGCTCGAGCGCATCCTCGCGGGACTACCCGGCGTGACGCCGCCGATCCTCCAGTTCCTCGGTCAGCGCCTGCGCGCCAAGGGGGGGATCAGTTGGGCGCCGGTCGGCGGCGGCTTCGCGCTGCCTCACCTGAGCGAGCGCGTGGCGCTGGGCCGCGATTCGGGGAAGGTCGCCCTGATCTTCCTGAACGCTCCCCTGCCCTGCCTCGAGAAGGTCCCGGACGGCGTGCCGGTCACCCGTCTCTTGTTCTTCATCGCGCCGTCCCCGCGCGCGCACCTCGACCTGCTCGTCCGATTCGGACGCATCCTGATGCATGAGCGACTGCGCGATCTGCTCGCGCGGGCGGCGAGCGACGAGCTGATCTTCGGTGCATTCGCCGCCATCGACGCGGAATCCTCGAGAGCTGGTGGAGGCACGATCACGCCGTGACGACCCCTGCGCTCCTCGCGATCACCGGCACGGCGTTGGCGTCCGGCATCCTGATCTCGCGCCGGCACCCGCGCGCCTGGCTGGTCCTCAGCGTGGCCGGCACCGCGGCGGCGCTGGCCGGGGCCCTTTCCGTGCTCCTCGGGGCGCCGGACTGGGAGTGGAGGAGCGGCTTCGCCCTCGGCGGCGAGCCGCTGCACCTGCGCCTCGACGGGCTGGCCGCGCTGTTCCTCGTGCTCTTGAGCGTCGTGGGCTGCGCCGGAGCGCTCTACGCGCACCAGTACTGGTCCGAACAGCGCCACCCGCGCTCGGCGGCTCGCGGACGCGGTTGGTGGGCCGCGATGGTCGCGAGCATCGGGCTCGTACTGCTCTCCTCGAACGGGCTGCACTTCCTGATCGCCTGGGAGCTTCAGGCGCTCTCCGGTTACTACCTCATCACGCTCGACGGTCGCCGGCGCGGAGTGCGTGCTGCCGGCTGGCTCTACCTCGCTGCATCGCACGTCGGCACGCTGTGCCTGTTCGCGTTCTTCGCCGCGCTGGCCGCGCGCGCGGGCACCTGGGACCTCGGCCCGATGCTCGAGCACGCGGACCGCGCGCCGCTGTTCTGGCTGGCGCTCGTGGGTTTCGGCGTGAAGGCTGGCTTCTTCCCGCTGCACGTCTGGCTGCCGGCCGCGCACGCGAACGCGCCGAGCCACGTCTCCGCGATCCTCTCCGGCGTCGCGATCAAGCTCGGCATCTACGGCATCGTGCGTTTCAGCGGCTGGCTGCCGCTGCCCGCCGGCGCGGGATGGGTGGTGATCGGCCTGGGCGCCGCGAGCGCGCTGGCCGGCATCGCCTTCGCGCTCGTCCAGGACGACTTGAAGCGCCTCCTGGCGTACTGCTCGGTCGAGCACGTCGGCGTGATCCTGATCGGAGTCGGTGCCGCGCTGCTCGCCGCGACGCACGGGAACGAGCCCTGGGGGCGCCTGGCGCTCGCGGGAGCGCTGCTGCACGTCTGGAACCACGGAGCGTTCAAGTCGCTGCTCTTCTTCGGCGCCGGCTCGGTGCTGCACGCCACGGGCACGCGCGAGATGAGCCGCCTGGGAGGACTGTGGAGGCGGATGCCTTGGACGGCGGGGCTCTTCGCGTTGGGCGCGGCCGCGGTCTCCGGGCTTCCACCGTTGAATGGCTTCGTCAGCGAGTGGCTGGAGTACCTCGGGCTGTTCGATGCCGTCGCGGCGCGCACCGCGTTCGCGGCGCCGGCGATGCCGGCCGCCATCCTGCTGGCCGTCGCCGGCGCGCTGGCGCTGGCGAGCTTCGTGAAGGCGACCGCGATCGTCTTCCTCGGCGCGCCGCGCACGCGGGCCGCACGAGAGGCGCACGAGTGCGGGATGTGGATGCGCGGGCCGATGATCGCGCTCGCGGGCATCTGTGCCGCGATCGGGCTGATGCCGACGCTGGTCTGGCCCGCGCTCGACCGCGCCGTGGGCACCTGGAACCCCGCCTGGGCCGGAGCCGAGTCCCCGCCGCCGCTGCGGACCCTCGGCGCGCTGCACGTCGCGCTGGCGTCGCTGATGATCGTCGCCGCGGTTCTCCTGTGGAGGCGCGCGCGCCAGAACGGACTGCGTCGCGCTCCGACGTGGGACTGTGGCTACGCGCATCCGACGGCGCGCATGCAGTACACGAGCGGCTCGTTCGCCGGCATCGGCGGCGGCTGGTTCGCGTGGTTGCACCGGCCCGAGAGCCGCCTGCGTCGCCCGCGCGGGCCGTTCCCGGTCGCAGGGAGCCACTTCGTGCGCGTCCCCGAGACGGTGTTGGAGCGCGTGATCGTGCCCGCCGGCGGTGGCGTGATGCGCGTCGTGCTGGCGGTGCGGCGCTTGCAGCACGGTCGCTTGCAGGCGTACATCCTGTACCTCGTGGTCGGGTTGGCTGGAGTGGCCGTGCTCGTGCTCGCCGGACAGAAGCCATGAGCATCGCGCTGAGTCTCGCGTTGCGGTTCCTGCTCTGGCTCGTCCTCGCGCCGCTCTTGCCCGGCATCATCAACCGCACCAAGGCCTGGGTCGCAGGACGCCGCGGGCCGCCGCTCCTGCAGCTCTACTACGATCTCGCGCGGCTGTGGCGCAAGGGCGTCGTGCAGAGCACGCTCGCCTCGCCGGGCTTCGTGGTCGGGCCGGCCATCGCCTGGGTGGCGGTGGTCGGCGCCGCGCTCTTGCTCCCGATCGGGGCATACGGGTCCGGCCTAGGTTTTCGCGGCGACGTTCTGGTGCTGATCTACCTGCTCGCGCTGGCGCGCTTCTGCACGGCGTGGGCCGCGCTCGAGACCGGCTCGGCCTTCGAAGGCATGGGCGCCGCGCGTGAGGTCAGCTACGCGGTTCTCTCCGAGGCGGCGATCGTCGCCGCGGTGCTCGCGCTCAGCGTGCAAAGCGGCAGTACCACGCTGCATGGGATGCTCGCGCCCGCCAGCGGCCCCGGCGCGGTGCTGCTCGGAGCGGGGCTCTTCACGGTGCTCTTGGTCGAGAACTGCCGCGTCCCCTTCGACGACCCCAACACGCACCTGGAGCTGACGATGATCCACGAGGTGATGGTGCTCGACCACAGCGGCCCGCCGCTGGCGGCGATCCTGCACGGTGCGTCGATCAAACTGTTGCTCTTCTCGTTGCTCCTCGTCCAGTCCGTGCTGCCCATCGGCGAGATGCCGCCGCTCGGCGCCGCGGCCGCGCTGGTGCTGGGTGTCCTGGCGGTGGCGATCGGCGTGGGACTCGTCGAGTCGCTGCTGGCGCGACTCGCGTTCCGGCGCGTGCCCCTGTTCCTGACGGTCGCGTTTCTGCTATGCCTCTTCGCGCTGTTGATCGCCTGGCGCGGAGGCGAGGCGTGAGTCAACCCCTCGACCTCTTGATCGGCCTGGCGATGGGCCTGAACCTCGTAGCGCTCGGCAGCGGGCGCCTGACGACGTTGATCCGCATGGTGTCGTTCCAAGGGGTGACGCTGGGCATCATGCCGTTCCTGGTGGAGTCGGAATCGCGCTGGCACATGGTGCTGATCGGGCTCGCGACCGTGGCCGGAAAGGGCTTCGTGATCCCAGCGCTGCTCCGCCACGGAATGCGCTCGGCGAACATCGAGCGCGAGATGCGGCCCTTCCTCGGCTACGTTCCTTCACTACTGCTCGGGGCGGGTGGCACGATCGCAGCCATGGCGCTCGCGCTCGAGCTGCCGCTCTTGCCGGCGCAGCAGAGCTCCTTGGTCGTGCCGGGCGCGTTGGCCACGGTCCTCACCGGGATGGTGCTGCTGATCGGGCGCTCGAAGGCCATCTCGCAGGTCTGCGGCTACCTGATCCTCGAGAACGGGATCTACATCTTCGGCCTGCTGCTGATCCACGTAACGCCGCTCCTGGTCGAGGCGGGGATCCTGCTGGACCTGACGGTGGGCGTGTTCATCTTCGGGATCATCCTCGACAAGATCCAGCGCGAGTTCGACTCGATCGACACGCGCAAGCTCACGGCGCTGCGCGAATGAGGGAATCCCTGATCATTCTCCTGCCCATGGCGGCCGCGATCCTGGCCGTGTTCTGGCGCGGCGAGCGTACGCGGCCCTGGCTCCTGCCCGTGACCGGCGTCGTGCACACCGTACTGTCCCTGTGGCTGCTCCTCGACCCGCCGCTCGTCGTCGAGGGGGCGTGGCTCGGTTTCGATCCGCTGGCGCGCGCGATGCTGCCGGCGGTCTCGCTCCTCTTCCTCTCGTGTGCGGCCTACGGCGTGACCTATTTGCGTCTGCGCTCGGAGCGTCCCAACCGCGTCTTCGTGGCGGCGCTCCTTGCCGTGCTCGGGCTTCTGAGCGCGGCCCACCAGGCTCGGCACCTCGGCTTGCTTTGGGTCGCGACGGAGGCCGTCACGCTCGCCAGCGTGCCGCTGTTGCACTTCAACGGATCCGCGCGCGCGGTCGAAGCGACCTGGAAGTACCTGCTCGTCGGCGGCACGGGCATCGCGCTCTCGCTGCTCGGGTCGTTCTGCCTGTGCTATGCCTCGCTGTACGGGGCCGGCGAGGGAGACCTGACCTTCGCCGCGCTGATCGCCCAGGGACACGGCCTCTCGCGAGCGTGGGTGCTGATCGCGTGGGTGCTCTTGCTCGTCGGCTATGGCACGAAGATGGGGCTCGCGCCGATGCATACGTGGAAGCCGGATGCCTACGGGGAGGCGCCGGCGATCGTCGGAGCGATCCTCGCGGGCGGCGTGACGACCGTCGCCTTCATGGCGATCCTGCGCGTGCGCGCCGTGGTCGAGGCCGCCGGCGAGGGCGCGATCGCTGACCGCACGCTGCTCGTGATCGGGCTCTTCTCGATGTTCGTGGCCGCGCTTTTCCTGCTCGGCACGCGAGACTTCAAGCGCATGCTGGCATACTCGAGCGTCGAGCACATGGGCATCCTCAGCATCGGCGCGGCGCTGGGTGGTGCGGGCGCATTTGCGGCTCTGTTCCACGTCTGGAGCAACAGTCTCACGAAGGGAGCGCTGTTCCTCTCCGCCGGGAACATCCGGCGGGCGGCGGGAGCGCGTACGTCGGACGTGGTGCGTGGCATGGCGCTCTTGACTCCGCGTTCGGCGGCGATCTTCGTCGCGGGCATGCTGGCCGTCACGGCGCTTCCCCCCTTCGCCCCGTTCTTCAGCGAGCTGCGCCTCGTGCGCGCCGGTCTCGAGACTGGCCACGCGAGCGCGATCGCAGTGTTCCTCGGCTGCCTCTTGCTGGCCTTCTTCGGCCTGACGCGGCTGGTGTTCGCGGTCGTGGACGGGCGCCCCCCTTCGGCGCACCCGACCGGGCGCAGCGGAGCCTCCGAGACGGTCGGCGTGATCGGACCGCCGCTCGCGCTGCTTGGAATGTCCCTCTGGCTCGGCTTGTACACGCCTGCCGTGCTGCATGAGGCATGGACGGCTGCGGTCGCGCAGCTGTTCCCCACGCCATGACCGCCCCGTCGCTCTTCGCATTGCTCGCGAACGGGGCCAGCCTGGCGTGGCTCGATGTGCCCGAGTCGCCGGCGGAGGAGCTCGTGCGCGCGACCGCGGCCGAGCTGGACCGCGGCGCGCGTCTGTGTGCTTGGTTCGGCGTGCCGGAGCCGGAGGGCGTGCGGCTCGTGGCGCTGATCGCCTTCGATGCCGACAACACGCTCGCGGTCGCCCGCAGCACGCCGCAGCTCGGGAGCTATCCCGCGCTCACGGCCACGCACGCGCAGGCGCACTTGTTCGAGCGCGAGGTCCACGAGCAGCACGCACTCGTTCCCGCCGGTCATCCTTGGCTGAAGCCCGTGCGCGCGAGTGCCGGCAACGCGCCCGCCAACGGAACCTTCTTCCGCGTCGAAGGCCGCGAGGTGCACGAGGTCGCCGTCGGCCCGGTCCACGCGGGCATCATCGAGCCCGGCCACTTCCGCTTCCAGTGCGCGGGCGAGGACGTGATGCACCTCGAGATCGCGCTCGGCTACCAGCACCGCGGCATCGAGCGGGCGCTGCTGGACGGCCCGCGGCGTGCGACGCTCGCGCAGATCGAGACCGCGGCGGGGGACACGACGATCGCGCACGCGACCGCCTACGCGATGGTGCTGGAGAGGCTGGCCGGAACGGAGGCGCCGCTGCGCGCGCAGTGGCTGCGCGCGGTGGCGCTGGAGCTCGAGCGCCTGAGCAACCACACCGGCGACCTCGGCGCGATGGCGGGCGACGTTGCGTTCCTGCCCACCGCGGCCGCGTGCGGCAAGATCCGCGGCGACTTCCTCAACCTGACGGCCCTCTTGTGCGGGAACCGCTTCGGGCGTGGGCTTGTCCGTCCGGGCGGCTGTGCTCACGATCTGGAACCGGCGCGCGCCGGCGCGCTCCTCGAGCGCCTCCAGGACGCGATGGAGGAGGTCGAGCACGCGGCCGCCTGGCTTTGGGATTCGGCCTCGGTGCGCTCGCGCTTCGAGAACATCGGGGTCGTCTTCCCGGAGCAGGCGGCGCAGATCGGCCTCGTCGGGCCGGCCGCGCGGGCCTGCGGCCTGATGCGCGACGTGCGCTTCGATCAGCCCGCCGGATGGTACCGCTTCGCGCAGGTGCCGATCGCGGTGTGGCCGGGCGGCGACGTCCTGGCGCGCGCGCGGGTGCGCTGGCTCGAGATCCAGCGCTCGTGCGAGTTCGTCGGGGAACAGCTCCGGGCGGCCCCCGAATCGGAGCTGCGCCACGAGCTCCCGCCCGCGGCGCCCGAGACCTTGGCGGCGGCGCTCGTCGAGGGTTGGCGTGGCGAGGTCTGCCACGTCGGCCTGACCGACGGAGCGGGGCGCTACCGGCGCTACAAGATCAGCGACCCTTCCTTCCACAACTGGATCGGACTCGCGCTGGCGATGAGGACGCAGGCGATCTCCGACTTCCCGCTCTGCAACAAGAGCTTCAACCTTTCCTATTGCGGCGTCGACTTGTGAGGCCTCTCCTCGTCGATCCTTCGCAGAGAGACGCGGTCTCCTTGTCCATCGAGGAGCCTCCTCCTCCCGAGTTCGCGCCCGGGGAGCTTGCCGACGAGCTCGGGATGGCGCGCCGCCGTCCTCGTTTCCACCCCTCTTCGCGGAACCTCCTCCCATGTTCGTGATCGACGCACTCACCCAGCGCCTGAAGCGCGGCTGCGAGACGATGGCGTACCCCGCCGGCCCAGCCCCCGGGTTGCCGGATCGGCACGGCGGCGCGCTGCGTGTCGAAGCGGCCAAGTGCACCGAGGGCTGCCGCGCCTGCCTGCCAGTCTGCCCGACGGCTGCGATCACGAGGGAGCCCGACCAGCCGGTCGCGCTCGACCTGGGACGCTGCATCTTCTGCGCGGAGTGCATCGCCGCATGCCCTTCCCGGGCGATCACGCCGACCGGCGACCACCGCATGGCATCACGCTCGCGCGCCGACCTCGTGCTCGGCAGACCCGGCCACGAAGAGGTGCGCCTCGCCGCCGCGCTCGACGAGACGCTGCGCCGGCTCTTTCGCCGTTCGCTGCGGCTGCGCCAGGTGAGCGCCGGCGGCTGCAACGCCTGCGAGGCGGACACCAACGTGCTCGGCACCATCGCCTGGGACATCGGCCGCTTCGGGATCCAGTTCGTCGCCTCGCCCCGGCACGCGGACGGGCTGCTCATCACCGGTCCGGTCTCGCAGAACATGGAGCTCGCCCTGCGCAAGACCTGGGAGGCCGTGCCGGAGCCGAAGATCGTGATCGCGCTCGGCGCCTGCGCGATCGCGGGCGGGCCCTTCGTCGGCAATCCGGAGGTCCAGGACGGCGCGGCCTCGGTCGTGCCCGTCGATCTCTACATCCCCGGCTGCCCGCCGCATCCGATCACGATACTGGACGGTCTCCTGCGCCTGCTCGGCCGGCTCGAGAAGCGCGTGCGTTGAGGGGCGACGACCAGGTCCCGATGCAGTCCGGACGCAGGATTCCGGCAAGTTGTCCCAAAGCGTGACCGAGCCGGAATCCCGATGTGGTGCGGTGAGTCACGTGGCCGAGATCGACGGCCGCTGGGGAGTGCTGCTGGCGTGGGGAGCGGCGGCGCTGAAGAGCCGCCATCGCGAGGATCCGGATGATCGGGTCGAATCCGCTCTGGCCGAGGACCCACGCGCGCGTCGTTCTCGTGGGAACGCCGATCCACGAGCCGCCTCACGGATCGTGTAGGCAGGCACATCGGACGGGTTGCGTCCGCGACAGGTGTCGACTTGGTTCGTGCGCCGCGCCAGGCTGCGTTCTCTACTCGAGACGTTCGTCTCTTCGAAAGATGGTATCGATCGACGGGTCGGCTCTTCAACCGGGTCGTGGTCGACGTTCGGCGTCTCGCCGGTCGTGAGCGCGGCGGACGTTCGCGTCGCCGACCCGAGGAAGGAGGTCGTCGAGAACTACCGGGTGTGCGTCCGACCTGAATCCCGGGACGGATCGTGCGGCCGTCGAATCGACGCGGCCCGGCGATGCTACCGCTCCGACGCAGGCGCGCCCTCCACCGCGATCCAGTTGGTGTAGGCCTCGCCCAGGTGGCCCGAGAAGCATTCGAACCAGCCGGTGAGCGTGTGCTCGAGGTCCGGCGCCGCCGTCCCCCGATACCGCACCACTGGCGTGCCGGTCGCGCGATCCCCGACGACGTGCTGGACGGTGACGTAGCGGGAGAGGTCGACGAGCTCGTCGTTCACGAAAACGGTGAACGACTCCACCGGCCGCGACGTCACGACGGTGATCGTGTTCGTCGTGCGATCGACCGCGCCCTCGACCACGAGCGGGGACGCGTCGCTCGCCTCGAAGTCATCGAGGCGCAGCCACCATGCTGACGGGAACTCCCAGCCGGTCGTCGTGAACCGGAACGCGCGCGGCGCGGTCGGCTTTCGCGTCTCGACGACGAACGATGCGAACCGCTCGTCGTCGCGCTCCGCCCGGACGACGAGCGCGGGGAGCCCGACGTCGTCCGGCACGGCGGTGGTCGGGGCGCGGAAGACGAGTCCCGCGAAGATCCCGGGATACCACGACGCATAGCTCACCGCGACCATCGCGTCGTCGCCGGTCGCGGCGAGGGCGATCCGGAAGCGGTCGACCTCGTAGCTCATGTAGAGGTTCCGGAGCGCGAAGAAGACGCTCATCCTGCCGTGAAGCTCGCGCCAATCCCCGCCAGCCGCTTCGGGCATCGCGGGGACGACGACCAACGCTTGCTCGGCGACCTCGGCGGGCACGGCGTCCCGCGCCCAGTGGCGCAAGTCGTTGCGCCGCGCGCCAGCGGGCGGAAGAGCGACGACGACCGGCGACGGCACGCCGGCCCGGTACGACCGCGGAACGCGCAACAGGTATCCGAACGACTCCGTGTTCCCGGGGAGCGTCGTCTCGAACTCGACCAGATGATAGCACCCGCGCGGAGGCGACCGGGCCGGATCGAGCGGCACGGACAGCACGTCGCGGAGGTCCGCGGGGCTTGCGAGCAAGCTCGATCCGTACTTCGCCGCGGCGTCGTGGAACGACCGCTCCAGGTCGGTGTAGCTCGACGCCATCCCCCGAAA
Organism: uncultured Phycisphaeraceae bacterium; assembly: GCA_964649825.1. Classification (GTDB taxonomy): domain Bacteria; phylum Planctomycetota; class B15-G4; order B15-G4; family JADJEK01; genus CAZYQW01. The sequence continues at coordinate 20,212 of CAZYQW010000006.1, forward strand.
GTCGTTGTCCAGGCGCGCGCGGAAGTAGGCGGCCGCGGTGTTGCGCAGCCGCGCGACGTCGGCGTCATCGAGGCCGAGCGAACGCGGCGCGCCGGACGACGGCTTCACCGATCCCGGCGTCGGCGCCCGCACCGTCGGAGCCGGACGGAGCGCGACGGGAGGCTCGTGACGATCCGTCGCCGACGCGTCGCCCGCGTCGCCCGCTTCGAGGCGCGCGGGGAACGCACCCGCGTCGAGCGAGAGCTCGAGCGTGAATCGCAGCGGGCCGCCGATCGGCATCGCGACGTCCAGGCTCGCGTCGAGCCGCTGGAGCGTCGGACCGAACGACCGGACGAACGCCGCGGCGGCGCGTCCGCTCATCCACGCCGGCGACGCGTCGACCGTCGCCCGCGTCTCCTGCGCGGCGTCGACGAACCGGAGCGTGTCGCGCCCGTCGCGTCGGTCGAAGAGGACGACGTACGACCCCGGCTCGAGCGCCGGCTCGCGGAGCGGCACCGTCGTGGTGAGGAGCGCGACCGGCAACGGCGTCTCGGTCTCCTCGGGCGCCGGTGTGTTCCACGCGGCGACCGGCGCGAGCACGAGCTCGTCGTGCCCGACGATCCATCCGTCCGCGTCGCGACGCGTCTCCTCGAGGACGAGGAAGCGCCCGCGATCGAGCGGGTGCTCGCGGAAGATCTCCGGCCCGACCTCTTCGAGCGCACGTACGACCGCATCCTCGCCGGGCCGCGCGCTCCGGGCGCAGCGGAACCCGAGCGTGCCGAACCAAGTCGCGCGCTCCGCGAACTGCCGGACCGCCGAGCGGAACACGACCGGGTTCGAGTCCCACGCGCCGCCACGCACGACGCGCCTCGCCGGCGAGAACAGCTCGTTCGACGTCGTGTCGCCGCCCGCGTACGGCGCGAACCGCGACGAGGTCCACTCCCACACGTTGCCCGCGAGGTCGAACGCGCCTTCGGGAGTGCGCCCGCCCGGATGCGTCGCGACCGGCTCGGGCCCCACCGCGCCCCGACGCCCTTTCCGCGTTCGGTCGGACAGGACCCGCGACTCGTCGAACGTATCGCCCCACGGATAGACGCGCCCCTCCTCGCCGCGCGCCGCGTACTCCCACTCGACCTCGTTCGGCAGACGCTTGCCCGCCCACTCCGCGAACGCGGCCGCCTCGTCGAAGGAGACCGCGCCGACGGGCTCGTCGAGCGCCTCCGGGGCCGGCGCGTCCGCCTTCCAGCGGTACTGCACGAGCTCGTCGCTCGGCTCGGCGCCGGTCGCGGCGAGGTACGCGGCCCACTGTCCGTTCGTCACCTCGGTTCGGTCGAGGTAGAACGCGTCGACCTCGACCGCGTGCCGCGGGACCGAGGCCTGGAGGATGCTCTGCTCCGCCGGCGTCGCCGTCGGGATCGCCGCGACCTCCTCGGCCGTCATGCCGATCACCGCCGTCCCGGCCGGGATCGCCACCATGCCGGGGATCGCCGGCAGCGTGCTCGGAGACGCGCCGTCGATCCGTGCGACGAGCGCGGCCCGCGTGAGCTCCGTCCGGTCGAGCGCGTCGGGCGTCGCCGGCGCCGGTCCGACCCGGCCGCTCGAACCGTCGCCTCGCCCGACCTCGAGCGAGCCGCCCGCCGGGACGCGGACGATCTGCGGGTCGGGCTCGTCCGACGGGTCCGACCCTCCGTTGTCGGTCTCGCTCGGTGCGGCGGCGACGACCGGCTCCGGATCCGAGGAGCGATCGAGCCAGCCGGCGCGGAGGACGAGCGACACGAGCACGAGCAGCGATGTCAGGAGCATGGCGATCCCCTTGTGCAACAGGACCGCGGAGAGCGCCGCGGCGAAGAATCCGCTGGTCGGACCGATCAGCAGGACGAGCGCGCGCGTCCACGCCGTTCGGTCGTGGCCGTACCGGAGGTCCAGCTCGACGCGCAGGCGGTCGAGGCCGCGCTGGAGGCGCGTGTTCACAGTGGAGACGGGAACGTCGAGCTGCTTCGCGATCTTGCGCGGCGGCAGGTCGTCGAAGAAGCGCAGCAGGACCGTCGTCCGGTACGGCTCGTGCAGCGCGAGGACGGCCTGCACCACTGCGTGGTGCGTCGCGGCCCGTTCGACGATGTCGAGCGTCGACGGGGCGGAGCCGGGCGCTCCGGCCGCCGCCTCGCGGCTCCGGCGCCGTGCCTCGCCGCGGTGGACCTCGCGCGCGCGGTTCATGAGGACCGAGCCGAGCCAGGCCTTGATCGACCGGGGCGCGACCGTCGATTCGAGCGCGGCGACGGCCGCGTCCTGCACGAGATCGTCGGCCTCGTTCGGGTCGTGGACGAGTCGACGCGAGAGGTCGCGCACCCAGGTCGAGTGGGCCAGGAGATCCTCGGTGGTCGGCGTCGTCGGGTCGGTCATCGTGAGATAGAGATGGCGCGGGGGAGGGATGTTGCTCGGGGAAAGTGGGATTCCGGGGAGAGACCGGGCAGGTCGGGTGGCGTCGTGGGGACGGAGGACGGGGAACGGGCACGGGAAGACACCGCGGGAACGGGGAGGGGCTTCAACCGGGGGGCGATATGCGATCAATCGTGGTTCGTCCGAACCCGACACTCGAGCGACGCAAACACCGGCCTGAGTGCCGTCTTCGAGATTCTCGGATCGCTTGGCTTGCCGCGATGCCGAAGGGCTTCGCCCCCGGGCCCGGCCAGGGAGTGCCTCGGCCCGGGGAGCGCTTCTTCGCAGGGCGGCGGCGCTTTCGGAGACCGCGCCCCGTCGTCAGGCGCCGATGACGAGCCCCAGCGCGTTGGAGAGCTCGGCGGCGCCGAACATCGGGCCGCCCGGTACGAGGGCGCCGGCCTGGAGGAAGAGCGGGATGCCAAGCAGGGACGGCGTGACGGGAATCGTCAGGGGGACGGCGAGGTCGCCGGTGACGCTCGTCGCCGCCGCGAAGAGGAAGATCGGGTTGTCGAGATAGAAGGTACAGCCGGTGCCCAGCTCGAGCGCCGCGACGTAGAGGTGCGCGACGGCGGACGGGGCCGCGTCCCGAAGCCCGAGCGTCGCCGCCATCCCGGCCACCGTCTCTCCGCTGAGGTCGAGCGTCGGCAGAGGACTGGAAATGCCACAGCCGGTGCCGTGCTTCTCCGCCACCCAGCCGCCGAGGTCGGACAGCGCCACCGCGTGAAGCTCCATCCCGTGCACGCCGTCGTCCGCGGCGAAGAAGATGCGACCTCCCGCGCGGGTGAAACGATACGGCCAGGAACTGCCCCCGCCGGGCTGGACGTCCACCAGCAGGTGCGTGCCCGCCGCGGACCCGTCCGACACGAACGGCTCCACTCCGACCTGCGGCGCTGAGTGGTGCTCTCCTCGGAAGAGGACGAGCTTTCCCGAACCCGCGCGAGTCGGGAGCAGGTTCGCCTGGTCGACCCATTGCGCGTTCGCGAACGGTGCGGTCCCCGCCGCGGTTCCGTCGGTGCGGCAGAGCCGCATGGGCTGGAACGATGCGTCGTGGGTGAAGAACCACGCCTCGTCCCCGAGACTCACGAGCCCGCCCTCGTAGCCGGAGCTCGTCCCCGGCAGCGCGTTCCAGACGAGCGTCGTCCCGGGCGCCGAGCCGTCACTCCTCCACAGCTCGAAGCCGACGTTGGGAGCCCACGCTGCGAACAGCGCGACTCCCGTGTCGAGCGCGACCAGATCCCGAGGATCCGCGCCCGATGCGCCCGGCCCGATGTCCTTTACCAACTGCGTGCCCGCGGGCGTGCCGTCCGTCCTCCACAACTCACGGCCATGGGTGGGAGTCGCGGCCGTGAAGTACATCGTCGATCCGCCGACCGTCAGCGCCGCCGGAGCGCTGCCGGCCGTCGGATGAAGGTCGACGAACGGCCCCGTTCCGGCCGCCGTGCCGTCCGTCCGCCACAACTCGGACCCGAGGCCGCCGCTCGGGAAGTACACCGCGCTGCCGAACGCGACCGGAGGGGACGGGGCGGGCAGCGAGGTGCTCTGACCCGGGGCGACGAACGTCGTTCCAGACGGAGTGCCGTCGCTCCTCGGCCGCTCGAGTGCCGGATCGGCCACCCGTAGGAGGCTCGGGGACGGCTCGCCGGCGTCGTGCTCGAGCGCCGCGCCGTTGGACGTGCTGCGCGGGCACTTCGACCGCGTGATCGACCGCGAGCGCCAGCGGCTGTGCCGGCGGAACCTGTTCGTCGTGAACGAGTGGCGCCGGCGGTCCCCGACCTGCACCCGCTCGAGTTCCACGAGCCCTGCTTCGGCCACCGGTTGTCCTCCCCCGGCGGCGGCGAGTTCCGCGGCTTCCGGATCACGATCGAGCGCGACTCTCGAGCGCAGCGGATGGCACGGGCTGCGCGACACGGCGCGCCCGCCGGTCACAGGCGCGCGACGACGTCCGCAGCCGCGGCGAGGTAGACCGGGTCGGGTGAGATCGCGTGCTCCGCGAGCAGCACCTCGGTGAGCTTGATCGCGTGCGGGTCGCCGTTCTCGGCGGCCCGCGCGGCGAGCTCGTTCGGGGAGTGACTCGGCTCGACTTCGGGCTCGGGGTCGCCGGCGCGGCCGTACGCCGCGAGGATCGCGGCGGCCGCCTGCCACGCGTAGGGGAGCGCGGCGACCGCCGTCTCCGGGCGCACGTGCGGCGCGATCCGCCGCAGTGCGCACGGTCCGGTGACCGCGTGAACGAACCCGATCGCGTCGTGGCGCGTGCCGTGGCGGAGATAGAGCCGCGCGAACGACCGGCTCAAGTCGGACAACGCCGCCGCCACGTCCGCCGGATCCGCGGGGTCCGCCGGAACGGCCAGCAGGTCGCGCACGTCCGCAAACGCGTCGAGCGACCTCACCCCGCGCAGTCCCGCCACGATGTTCGGGCCCGGCGGCGCCGTGCCGTGCTGCTCGAAGTAGAGCGGCACCCGCGCGATCGCCTCGGCGCAGGTCGCGACCCGCGCACCGTTCCGCGGCTGCGCCGGCAGCTCCTCGTAGGACGACGCCCAGTACGCCAGCCCGCGCGCGAGCTCGCGCAGCCGCACCGGGCTCGCGCGCCGCGCCAGCGCGCGCACCGCGTGGGCCGTGCGGATCACTCCGTGCGTGGCTGCCCCCGAGAGTCCGGGCGCGAGCCGGGCGGCCCAGGTGTCGAGCACCTCCTGCCAGCGGGCTTCCGCGAGCCGCTCGGTGAAGAAGACGCACCAGTCGCCGAAGCGCGGGTTCTGCGCCTCCCACGTCCCCGCCCCCGGTCGCACGCCGAGCGCGGCGCGCCACCGGTCCGGATCGATGCGCTCGCCCGGGCCCGGCAGAGCGATGAGGCGCTCGTCGTTCTGGTCCATCCACTCGCCGATCCGATCGGCGTGGCCGAGCTCGAGCAGCGCCTCGACCGCCATCGTCGCGTGGCTCGACAGCCCGCGGCTGGTGCCCGGCGTCCGCGCCTCGACCCGCTCCAGCGCGTCGTCGAGCGCGTCCTCGCCGTCTCGGGCGTTCGGGACGTCGCGCGCCTCGCCGCCGGGTACGTGCCGCGGCACGATCAGCGGCGCGATCAGCGCGAGCGTGCCGCGCTGCACGAACTGGCGGCGGCCCATGCGATCACCGTCATCCGGGTTCATGCCGCCACGGTACCACGCGCGGCGGCGGCGGCCAACCGAGCTGGGACGAGCGGTCCGAGCGTAGACCACGCCGAGCCATCCCTCGTCCACCGCGCTCGCGATCATGTCGGGACGGCCGTCCTCGTTCACATCGCCGGCGAGGCGGACCGCACCGCCGAAGTGAGCGAACTCGGACGCGCCGTCGATGCGGCGGACGAGCGAGCCATCGGAGCCGGAGAAGACGTAGACGCTGCCTGACTCTCCGCCGGCGAACCCCGTGCGCGGCGCCCCGACCGCGAAGTCGGGGACGCCGTCGAGGTCGAGGTCGATGTCGCCGACGCCGTCGAGCGCGACGCCGAATCGGTGGTACGCGTACTCGCCCGCGTGCTCGAGGCGGACGGCGCCGGTCGATCCCGAGCGGACGTGCACCCGGCCGGAGAACTCGCCGTTCTCCATACCGGCCGGCGCCCCGACGATCAGGTCGGCGAGGCCGTCCTGGTCGACGTCCCCGAGCGCCGCGACGGCGGCGCCGAGCCACTGGTCGTCGATCTCGCCCGCGCGGAGCTCGTGCACGAGCTTCATCATCTTCTTGGCGTTCTTCTTGCCGGTGTAGACGCGGGCGACGCCGTAGAGCCCCTGCCACGGGGCGACGGCGGCCACGAGCGCCGCGGAGGTGGCCACGCTCCATCGCGCCGGTGCGGTTGCTCGCGCTGCCATCCGCGTGAGTGGCGGCGCCATCGGCCGGGATCGGGGGCCGCCGCTGGCCGCAGAGTCGGTTAGACTCCGGTCCGATTTGAGCTGCACCGCACTAGATTTGGAGGAATCGATGTCGATCCGGTTCGTCACTTGTTTGATGGCCCTCTTTTTCCTCGACGCGAACGCGGCGGCTCAGCCGTGCCACGCGGAGAACGACACCGCCAACTTCAACGACGCCGTGAGCATGGGCGGGCCAAACCTGCTGCTCGCGGTCCAGTTCACGGCACCCTCGAACCTCGCGGTGCAAGCGCTCGAGGTGTTCACCGGCGAAGGGGTCGGCGCGAACACCGTCGGCATCTGGAGCCACAACGCGGGGCTCAACCAGCCGCTGGCGGACCTCGGCACGGGGTCGTTCGCGATGGTCGCGGCCAACTCCTGGCAAGGCGCGACGGTGCCGAGCACGATCAACCTGACCGGCGGCACGACGTACTGGTTCGTGTGGGGATGCGTGAACGGCTCGCAGGCCGCGGTCGACGTCCCGATGGCGTTCCCGGGCCAGCCCTACCGCGGGTCGTTCAACGCTGGCGCGTCGTGGAACGGACCGTTCCAGTTCAACGATCGCCACTGGAAGTTCCGGCTGATCTGCGACGTCTGCCCCGGCTTCTTCCTCTCATACGGCACCGGCTGCCAAGGAACGAACGGCGTCCCGGTCCTCGCCGGCGCCGGCTGTCCCTCGCCGGGCGACACGATCACGATCAGCATCTCGAACGGCCTCGGCAACGCGAACGGCCTCATCCTGCTCGGGGCAGGGACGACGTCGGCCTCGATCACCGGCTCGTGCATGATCGATAACCTGCCGCTCTTCCCGCCCGTCGTGCCGATCAGCCTCTCGGTGGCCGGTACGCTCACGGTCGCGTCGGTCCTTCCCGGGTCGACGCCGACGCCCGCCGACGTCTATCTGCAGGCGATCTTCGCGGACGCCGGCAACCCGGACGGGATCTCCGCGACGAACGCGCTTCAGATGCACATCCAGTAGTCTCGCGAGTTCCTTCCCGCGGAGCGGCTCCCGGCGCCTCCGTGCCGGGGTGCCGCCCCGCGGTCGCGTCCCGGCCGGAGTTGGCACACGATCGGCCCACCTCCCGGAGGACGCGATGGACCTGTCCTGACTGAAGTCGACGTGGAACGAGCTCGCCGTGGACCATCCGATGGCGAGGCTCTCCCGCCGCCGCGTCATCGGCGAGCGGATGATGATCTCGCACGTCACGCTCGAGCGCGGGTTCTCGCTCGCCCCCCACGCGCACGAGAACGAGCAGTTCACAGTCGTACTCGAGGGATTCCTCCTGTTCCACGTCGGCGAGACCGAGGACGCGCCGCAGCGGCTCGAGGTGCGCGCCGGCCGAGGTGCTGCACCTTCCGTCGATGCTCTGGCACGGTGCCGATGCGCTCGAGCGTACGGTCGTCCTCGACCTCTTTGCGCCGCCGAGAGAGGGGACGGGGATCGACCGGGGAGCGCACGAGTGACACGGGCCTGCTCGTGGCGGCCGCTGTCGCCGCGCACGCGATGACGTCAGGCGGCGAGGAGGCGCTCGACGTCATGATCGGAGGGATCGCCGAGAAACGAGAACTCGGGTCGCGCGTCCTCGTCGTCGGGCTCGCGAAAGATGCCGTCGAAGGCGAGAACGTGGAGAGGAACGTTCACGTTCAAGGCGGAGCCGAATCGCCGGCTGTCCAGGAAACTCGCGGGCGGACTCATCAGCACCGTCGTGATCTTCGTTATCATCTATGCGCTGCCCGGCCATTGCTGAGCACCGCGCTCGCGCAAGCCAGCGCGCATGCGCTGCCACTGCCGCCCCGGCAGCGGATCGCCGTTACCGAACGAACCACCACCCCCTCGAGGATCGAGATCCAAACATGAACAGCAAGGTCATCGGCATCGTGCTTCTCGTTGTCGGCGCCATCGTGCTCTATTTCGGTCTGCAGTCCGGCGACTCCATCGCGTCCGAAGTCAAGGAAGCCGTCGACGGCACGCCGACGGATCGCTCGATGGTATTGATCATCGGCGGTGCGGCGATCGGTGTCGTCGGTATCGGACTGCTGCTGAAGGGGCGCCGGTAGGCGCAGCACGTCCACCGCAAGGACGCCCCCAAAGCGCGCTGATCCGGTTGCGCGCCCGACCCGCCCTCCGCGCGACTTGCGTCCTGATACGGGACGGCAAGTGACCGGTCCGTGGGGGTTCCTTCCTGCGGAGCCCGCTCGCCGCCCGCTCCGCCGCGCGCTCGTCGTCGGGACCGCGGACGACGCGTTCGAGGAGAACGACACGTTCGCGACCGCGGCCGCGGTGACGACCGGGAGCTACCCGGGTCTCGTCTGCCAGGTCGTCGGCGGATCGTTCACCCTCGCCGGCGATGCGCGCGGCGGTGCCACGGGGCTGATCCTGGTCGGCGGTGCACCGGCGAGCATCCCGGCGTTCGCGGGCACGCTCCTCGTGGCGCCCCCGTTCGCGGTGGTCTCGGCCCCGCTCGGCGGGCTGCCGGGCGTCGCGGGCGCGGGGAGCCTCGCGCTGCCCGTCACCGAGCCGTACGACCTGGCGCTCGTCGGCGCCACCGCCGACATGCAGATTTTCGTCGCCGACGCGGCCGCGCCCGCGGGGTACGCGATGTCGAACGGCCTCGAGCTGAAGATCGGCCAGTAGCCCCGCCGGCGGCGTCACTCTGCGGCGCGCGCGAGCGCCATCGCCTTGCGGCCGAGGCGGTGGACGCTCGCGTCGGCCGCGACCTCGTCGAGGCGGTCGTCTCGAACCAGCGCAGGTCGAGGCGACTCGTCGCTGATCGCGAGCGCCTGGCCGGGCGCGGCGACGTGGAGGCACCGCACGTCGTAGTGCTCGGGCTCGTCGCCGTGGGCCGGGATGACGTGGACGTCGAGGTCGATCGGCAGGATCCGCCCGCCGGTCCGCAAACTCTCGAATCGCGTCATCCCGGAATCCTCGCGCGCCGCGCGCAGCGCCGCGAAGTGGGGGCGGGGCTCGCCGGAATCGGACCGCCGGCGAGGGTCGTCTCGCCGAACTCGTCGGTGGCGAGCGGCAGGGCCAACGCGGGCGGGTTCGTGTGGAGCATCCCGTCCGCCGCGGCGACCGGCTGGTGGACGAACGATACGAAGGCTCTTTTTCCGAATCGACTGGCGGGCGTGACCCCCTCGCGTCGCTGACGTGCGTCGGATCGACGTTCATCGGCTACGGAGGTGTGTTCGATGCGGCATGCGCGGGTTCCGTCGAGGTCTCGTCGTTGGGGGTTGGCGGTCTCATGGACGCTCTCGATGTCCATCCTCGTCGGGGCGTCCGCCGATGCGCAATCGACGACGTGGACGGGCGCGGGCGGGACGGGTTGGGGAGTCCCAGGGAACTGGGACAACGGCGTACCCGACGCGGCGACGACCGCGGTGGTCCCGGACGTCTCCGGGACGACGGGGAACTTTCCGTCCACGGCGGGGGGGGCCGCGACTTGCGGCGATCTCGTCCTGAACACGGGCGCAACGCTGCACGTACACGATTTCACGGCAAACCTGTTCGTACACGGAAGCCTGTCCGTGGCGGGCGCCGTGACGGGAACGGGAACGATCGTCCTCCAGGGTGGATCGGCGGCGGGCTGCTCGGCCGCGTCGCCGCTTCCCGGCCTGACGATCGACAAGGCGGGCGGGTCGGCCACGGTGACGGGAGTGGTCGGCGTGGCGCAGAGCCTGGTCCTGAGCGCGGGGGATCTCGTCGTGGACGGCACGCTGACGGTTGGGTTGACGGCGTCGTTCGCCGGCGGAACGTTGTCGGGCAACGGCTTGCTCGATCTCCACGGCCATGCGACGTTCTCGGGGACCGTCTCCACGTCGCCCCCGGCGATCGAATGCGCGGGTGACTGGGTCGGGCACGAGGGATTCGCGCCGCTGTCCGGAGTGGTCCGGATGGACGGACCGGATGGACTGATGAGCGGGACGCTCCGGTTCCACGACCTCGAGTTGGCGGTGGGCGCTCCCGCGATCGAGGCGACAGCGGCGACGCCGGTCGAGGTGGGCGGGAGCCTGACGATCCGAGGGAACGCGACGTTCGATGCCGACGCGAGCGTCGACGTCGCGGGGAACACGACCGTGGAGCTCGGCGGCCGGTTCGATTTCGGCGCCTCGACGCACTACCTGGGCGGCGACCTCACCGTCGTCGGCGACGGGCTCCAGGGGTCGGGAACGTTCGTGTTCGACGGCGTGAGCACGGCGACCTTGCAGAGCTCCGACGCGCTGGCGAACGTCACTTGCGACAAGATCGGCGTGGCCGAGCTGCGGACGTCGGGAACGCTGGTCATCGACGGGGATCTGCTCCTACTGTCGGGGATCTTGCGGGTTCTGCCGGCCAAGACCGAGGTGAACGGCGACGGGACGTTCACCGGAGGGAGCCTGACCGGCACCGGCACGCTCGACATGGACGGCGACGTGGTCTTCGCCGGGACGTCGGTCACGGCTCCGCCCACGATCACGTGTCAGGGAAACTGGAGCGCGCAATCGGCGTTCGACCCGGACGCCGGTTCGGTGACGTTCGACGGTCCGCCCGGGACGACGCGGACGATCAACGGCGAGGCGCCGATCTTCTTCGACCTCCGCGTGATCCCGAGCGCGACGGTGACGAACGTCGTTCCCGTCCGGGTCAAGAACGACCTCACCGTCACCGCGATCCTCGACGCCGGAGCATCCCTCGACGTCGACGGCAGCATCCTCGTTCCCTCCGCCGGCGCCGAGTTCGACGCCGGACCACACGAGCATTCCATCGGGGAGAACCTCACGGTGTCGGGGATCCTGACCGGCACCGGGATACTCGTGTTCGACGAGAACACAGCGGGGACGATCTTCGTCACGTCCGGCACCTCGCTGCCGAGCGTGGAGGTCGCGAAGGCGGGAGGAAAGCGGCTCACGATGATGGGGGTGTTCACGATCGCCGGCACGCTCGACCTCGTCTCCGGAGAGCTGCGGTTCCAGTGGGCGTCGCCGACATCGCCGACGACGATCGCGGTGACCGGGAACGCCGCCTTCTCGGGCGGGACCCTCTCCTACAGCGTCTTCACCGGGCAGCCGACTCTCGAGGTCGACGGCGACGTCACCTTCTCCGGCGCGGTCTCCGTGCTTCCGCCGCACATCCGGTGCGGCGGAAGCTGGGGCGCCGACCACCTCTTCGATCCGAACGGAGGGACCGTCACGTTCCAGGGGGCGCCTCGCCAGATCACGGGAACCGCGGCGCGCTTCTTCGACGTCGTGATCGATTCGGGCGCAAAGGTGACTGCGCTCCTGGACGTGCACGTCGCCCGGGACCTGACGATCAACGGCGAGCTCACGACCTCGCACGCGCTCGACGTCGACCGGCACGTGGTCGTCGGCCCGCAGGGGACCTTCGACACCGGACCGAAGACGCATCACCTGGGCGGCGGCTTCACGAGCACCGGCAACCTGAACCTCTCGCCGGGCACGGTGTTCCGCTTCGACGGCGCGACGGGCGGGACGATCGCGGCGGACCAGGCGCTGCCGTCGGTGGAGATCGTCAAGGTCGGCGCGTCCAGCATGACGCTGGCGCCGGGCAACGACGTCCAGGGCCGCCTGGAACTCGTCGCGGGTGCGCTCGTGGTCGGAAGCGCTTCTGGCGGCGGCGGACTCTCGAAGGTCGCGGAGACCGCGACGTTCGGCGGGGGGGTCGTGACGGGCACGGGAACCCTCGACGTGGAGGGGGACATCGTCTTCGCAGGAGCGCAGACGGCGACGAATCCGTTCGGCCACACGGACGTGCCGAGCTTCTTCTGCCGGGGAAGCTGGACCGCGCACCCCAACTGGCAGCCGAGCTTCGGCACCGTGACCTTCGATCCTCCGGCGGCCGCGCCGAGTGAGATCCTCGGGACCGAGGCGGTGTTCCATGACCTCGTCGTCGTGAACGGCTCGACGGTGACCGCGGCGGTCGACGTGCACGTCGTGCGGGACCTCGTCGTCAGCGGACGCTTCGTCACGACCGCGGGACTGGACGTCGACGACGACGTGACGGTCTCGAACGAGCTGAACGTCGGTTCGGGTACGGTGCGGTTCGGTTCGGACGTTACGATCACGGGGGCGATCGTCAGCTCGCCCGGCGCCCTGCTCGTCCTCGACGGCGCCTCGTCCGGCTTGGTCACGTCGCAAGCGAACCCGCTCCCGCCGGTGGAGATCGCGAAGCAGGGCGCGGGGGTCGCGACGTTCGGAGGCCCCCTCGTGGTCTCGGACGCCATCCAGCTCCTCTCGGGAACGCTCGACGTCCAGGGGAACACGACGGTCGACGCTTCGGGACCGGGACAGGGAAACGTGATCTTCGCAGGAGGCATCCTGACGGGAAGCGCCAGCGCCACGCTGGACGTCGCGCGGGACGTGACCTTCTCCGGGACGTACTGCGCCACGCCCCCGAACGTCGAATGCTCGGGCGACTGGAGCGCGAACCCGCTCTTCCAACCCGTGCAGGGCGAGGTCGTGTTCCGCCAGTCACCGGGAGTGCAGACGATCGATGGCACATTCGCCAACTTCCACGACCTGCGCGTCGAGAGCAACGTCACGAGCCTCATCCCGCTCGCGTTCACCGGCGACCTCACCGTCAAGAACGCGACCTTTGCCGTCGAGTCCGCCGTCTCCGTTCCGGTCGCGGGGACGCTGACGAGCACGGGGAGCGTCAGCGCGCCGGCCACGACCTGGATCGTGGAGGGGCCGGTCGCGATCCAAGCCGGCAGCTTCACGATCGCCGGCGGGTCGTTCGGTGACGACCTCGTCGCCGAGGGGATCCTCAGCTCGGGACCGATTACGTTCCACGGGGCGCAGTCGGCGACGCTTCGATCGACGAACGTGTTGCCGTCGGTCACCGTCGCGAAATCCGCGAGCTCGAGCGTCGCGACCGTTGGGACCCTCGAGATCATCGGCGACGTCGTGATCGAGTCCGGGATCCTCCACGTCGCCAGCGAAGTGCGCGTCGAGGGTGACGCGTACTTCGTTGGCGGCACGCTGACCGGGAGCAGCTCGGGGAGCGTCGTGCTCGACGTCGACGGCGACGTGACGTTCGCGGGCACGGTCGCCATCACGCCCCCGAGCATGGAGGTGGAAGGCGACTTCACCGCGCATCCGTTCTTCATCCCGGTCCAGTCCCGCGTGCTGATCGACGGGAATCCCGGCACGCCGATGCACCAGATCGCCGGCGCGCTCGCGCGCTTCCACGACCTCGAAGTGGCGCAGTTCCAGGACGTCGCGGCGGTCGGGGACATCGAGGTGTCGGGCGACCTGATCGTCGGCGGCACGCTGCAGACGGCGGGGACCGTCGACGTGGAGGGTGAGACGTCGGTCGACGGGGCCGGCACCTTCCTGGCCGGCGCCGGCGACCACTCCTTCGGTGGCAACCTCGAGGTCTACGGCGCGCTGTCGGCGAGCGGCACGTTCACGCTGGACGGCTTCACCCCGCACCCGGGGGCTGTGATCCTGTCCGCCCAATCTCCGCTGCCGGATCTCGTCGTCGCGAAGGCAGGTGACGTCTCGTTCCAGGGGGACGCCATCGTTGCGAGCATCGAGCTCCAGAGCGGCAACCTCGATGTGGTCTCGGGGACCGTCTCGGTGCCGGGCGACGCGACGTTCCTCGGTGGCATCCTGACGGGCGCGGGCTCACCGTCGGTCCTGGACGTCGACGGCGACGTCGTCTTCACGGGCACGGGCGTCACGGCTCCTCCGGACATCCGCTGCGCGGGGGACTGGACGGGCCACGTCAATTTCAACCCGAGCACCACGAGGACGGTCGTCTTCGACGGCGCCGGCGGGACGCAGCTGATCGACGGCGAGAATCTGGTGTTCCAGAAGCTGACGGTCGCGCCCGACGCGGCCGTGCGTACCGACACGCCGCTCACGATCCGGAGCGACGTGGTGATCGACGGCGACTTCGAGACGACGTCCACGCTCGACGTCGACGGGTCGATCTCGCAGAACACTGCATCGGTCCTCGACCTCGGGGACGGCACGCACCAGCTCGCGGGCTCGCTGTTCCTCGCGGGTCAGGTGCTGGCCGGCGGGACCCTGGTGCTGGACAATGACGTCGCGGTCGATCTGAGCGCGTCGGACTCGCTCCCCGACGTCCGCAAGACCGGCACCGGCGAGACACGGGTCGGTGGATCATGCCGATCCTCGACCTCCCGGAGACGGGCACGCTGCTCGAGCCGATCGGGGTGACGTTCCAGGGGTTCTCGAGCTCGCTGTGGTTGCTCGTCATGGGCGCGAGCCCGGGCGGCTACGGGTACGTCGAGCTCGGCACCGCGCTTCCGCCGTACCTGATCGAGATGCCGCTGCTCGTCCCGCTGACGAGCGTGACCGTCGTGCCGCCGGTCCTCGTCACCGACGACGGCGGCGTGTCGGAGTTCGCCCTGCCGTTCCCGCCGGACGGCTCCCTGATCGGCGCCACGTTCGTCTTCCAGGCCGCGAACGTCGACCCGTCGTTCCCGATCCGATTCCGACTGTCGAACGCGAGCGCGGTGACGGTGCTGCCGTGACGGGCGCTGGGGCCGGCGCTCGTCGGCTTCGTCAGCGCGCCGGCCCGGGGGTGACGCCGTCCTCGGCGAGGACCTCCGGGTGCGCGACGATCCATGCACGGAGCCGCTCGAGCGACCGCCCACGGATGACGCGCACCGTGCGTTCGTCCTCGTCGTCCGCGAGGCCGAGCGCCAGGGCGTCGGTCGCGGCCTCGTACGCCTCGACCCAGTTCTCCTCGAGGTCCGCGATGCCAGCGCGGAAATACGGGACGAGTGCGGCCTCGGTCGCGGTCGTCCGACCGACGACACCGCGGAGGAAGCCTCGAGCGAGGAGGGGATCGCGCGCGATAATCGCGCGGCTGACGTTCGACGCCGCCTGGACGTCATCCGGTGGAGGGTCGTCGGCGATCAGCCGCAATGTGTCGGCCAACCGAGCGCGGGCCGTCTCGTCACCCGCCTCGATGAGCGCGACGAGGCACGCCATGCGACCGTAGATCGCGTACGTTCGGAACTCGGGCGTGAGCGGGTCCAGTTCGAGCGAACGCGCGAACGCGGCCTCGGCGCGCGCGTGGTCGGGATCGTCCCGGTACCCGTAGAGGAAGAGGCCCTGCAGGACGAAGAAGATCGAGGAAGGCGCGAGCGCGGCCGCGTCGTCCAGCACGTCCGCGGCCGCGTCGACGTCGCCGCGGATCACGGCCCCGACCACCTCGGGCAGCCGCCCGTAGCTTCGAACGGCGGAGGCGGATTGGAAGTTCACGTGAGAGAACAGGGTGCGGGCGTCCACCTCGGAGGAGAGGCCCGCGACCATCTTCGTTGCCCGCCCGAACGTGATCCAAGGCGGAGCGCCGGGATTCGCGACGAGAGCGCGCACGTCGTGGAGAACCCGCAGCAGCGTATCGAGCTGCGCGGCCGCCTCTTCGGTGAACGTTGCGCCGCGCGCGATTTCGAACGCGGTCTCCTCGTGACCGAGCATCATGTGCGCGAGGGCCTCGAACGCGTGCGCGTACACGTCGGCGGGGAAGCGCTCGGTGACCGATCGCGCGAGCCGGGAGGTGTCCGTCCAGCGGCCCATCAGGAAGAGCGTCATCAACCGGCCGTGCCACGCGAAGAAATGGCCCGGGTCCTCCGCCGTCGCCGCCGAGAAGAACCGGTTCGCGTCCGCGGTGGTCGTCGCCCGCAGCCCGAGCACGTAGAAGCCGTCGGACGGAGAGAGCGCGTCGATGTCCAACCCGTCGAGATCGATCCGGCCGTCGTTCCGGGGGTCGACCTCGCCGAACGTCCAAACTCCGCGCAGCAGCTGCCACTCCGCGCGAAGCGCGGGGTCGCCGAGCACGGCTTCCTCGAGGGCCTCGAGCTCGTCTCCGGCGCGCTCGTGCTCCCCGAGGGCGAGCATGCACCGAGCGTGGCGGAGGCGGAGCCGAACCGCCTGCGGCGGACTGGTCTCCAACGCCTCCTCGAGCTGCTCGGCGGCCCCGGCCCAGTCGCCGATCTGATAGAGGCGCTCGTGGACCGTCCAGAGCCGCCGTCGCAGCTCCTCCGACCGGGCGCGTTCGAGCGCGGTGATTCGCGTCGCCTGCGCGGACTCCTCGCGCGCCCGGTCGACGGCCTGGGCCGCCACGACCGTCGCGGACGTCACGACGACGAGGACGATCGAGAGCATCGCCCAGTGGCGGCGTGCGTACGTTCGGAGGACGTACGTCGCGCTCGGTGGGCGGGCCCGCACCGGCTCGTGGCGCAGGAATCGATGCAGGTCGTCGGCGAGCTCCGCGACCGAGGCATAGCGGCGGCCGGTCTCCTTCTCGAGCGCCTTGCCCACGATCCAATCGAGAGGCCGCACGACCGCGGCGTTCCGAGCGCTGGGCGGGGGCGGGACTTCGTTCTGGATGCGCGCGAGCACCTGCGTGCGCGACGCGCCCTCGAACGAGAGCGGGCGTTTGCCGGCGATCATCTCGTAGAGGACGGCGCCGAGCGCGTAGACGTCGCTCTGGACCGTGACGTCCCTCGAGTCGCCGCGCGCCTGCTCGGGGCTCATGTACGCCGGCGTGCCGATGGCCACGCCGGGTTCGGTATGGAAGGAGGCGTCGGAGCGGTCCGCCGCGCGTGCGATCCCGAAGTCGATCGCCTTCGGCTGGCCGTCGGCGTTCACGAGCAGGTTGCTCGGCTTGAGGTCGCGATGGATGACCCCGCGGTCGTGCACGTCCTGGATCGCGTCGCCGACGCGAAGGAAGAGCCGCAGGGCGTCGCGCGGCCTCAGCGCCCGCCGCCGCGCGAACTCGACGACGTTCGTGGCGCCGTCCACGTGCTCCATCGTGTACCACGGGAGGCTCGCGCCCGAGGGCAGCTCGTACACGCCGGCGTCGTACACGTGCGCGACGCCCGGGTGGTCGAGCCGGCCGAGATGCTCGATCTCGAGGACGAACCGGCGGCGCTCGTGCGCGCGGAGCCCGGTCGCCATGACCTTCAACGCGACGAGGCGGCGCGGCTGCTCTTGACGGGCGAGGAACACGGCGCCCATTCCACCCCGGCCGAGCTCCCGCTCGACGGTCACCGGCCCGATCCGCACCCCGGGTCGGATCAGCTCGGTCCGGGCGAGCAGCCGGGAGATCGACTCCGCGGACACCGGACGCAGGAACCCGTCCTCGTCCGCGGTTCGCCGCACGAGAGCTTCCACGCGCGCCCTCAGCGCGGCGTCGCGGCCGCACGCGTCGTCGAGGAACGCGGCGCGGTCGGCCTCCGACCTCTCCAGAGCGGCCTCCGCGATCTCGAGCTCGTCAGAGCGCCTCGTACGTTCCACCATGCTCTTCTCCCTCCAACGCCTGGCGCAGCCACCCGCGCGCGACGCGCCACCGGCGCTCGACCGTCCGCAGCGGCTGTTCCACTACCGCGGCGATCTCCTTCATCGAGAGCCCGACGAAGAAGCGCAGCTCGACGATGCGCACGAAGTCGGGCCGCGACGCCGCCAACGTACGGAGCGCGGCGTCGAGCGCCTCGATCTCCTCCGCGGCGCGCGTTTCGCCGGCGGCGGTCGCGACGATCGCGCTGCTCAGGTCGTCGAGCGGAGCGTGCCGAGCCGCTCCTCCGCGCTTCATCCGCTTCTTGCCGCGGGCGTGATCGACGAGGAGCTGGCGCATCGCCTCGGCCGCGCAGAACAGGAAGTGCCGCCGGTCGGACCACGACGCGTGCTCGGTCCGGACGAGCTTCTGGAACGTCTCGTGGACGAGATCGGTCGCGCTCCAGGTGTGCAGCGGGCTCTCGCCGCCGAGGCAGGCCCCCGCGCGGCGCCGGAGCTCCGCGTAGATCCGCTGGAACAGCTCGCGGCGCGAATCGTGGTCGCCGGCCCGAACGAGGGCGATCAGCTCCTCGGTCGTGCACTTCGCGTCGTCGTCCATCGCCTCTCCTCCGAGTGCGCGACGCTCCCGGGCCCCGTCTCCCGCTCCACGTCGTCACGGGCTCGATCCTCTGGCCCGCGAGGGATCCTATCGGAACCTCGCAGCGGCGGCGGGCCAGAAGTCGAACCTACGGCACCTTCCGGATGTCGACCTTCGTCGACCTGTGCGGCACGGGAATCCCGCGACCACGGGTTCAGCATCGCGGCCGTGTTCGTCCGCGAGGACGTCACGGGCTATCCGGCGGTGAACGGCGCGACGGCGACGGTCGAGAGCGGGAGCGAGTTCTCCGTGTCGGGCCTGGACGTCGAGCCGGAGGGCGATGTGCTGGTGGTGGTCGAGCTGAACGCGGCGGCTCCTCGCGACGTGACCGGACTTCGACTCGAGGCGTCGTTCGACGAGGACGGCCCCCTCCTCCCGGGGCTTCGCCCCGGAACATCGCACTCCGCCTGAGCTCCGCTTCAGGGCTCCGCTCCGCGCGGCTCCCAAGCTACACGTGGTGAACTGGAGCGGAGCGCGCGTTGGATTCGATAGCCCCCGCCGCCGTGAGCCGTCGCCCACGGCCGCTCACGGCGTGCCGTGGTGATAGACCAACCGCTGGGTCCAGGCGAACGGCGGGTCGGCCGGCCCCGCGGACGGGTCGCGGACGTACCATTGGAGGACGCCGCGCGCGCCGTCGAGCCCGGGCATGGACGGGAGATCGATCGCGTACGGGACTGCGCCGGCGCCGTCGGTCACGCGGAACGCGTGGACCGGGGCGGCGAGCGGGTCGAGCGCGGAGACCGGCACGGGGTGCCCCGGCCAGACGACGTGGATCGCGAGCACGGCAAGCTGATGGGGCGGGGCGCCCTCCAGGTCCGCGTCGAGCCGGTCGACCAGGCCGGCCGCGAGCTCGGGCCGATGCGCGCCGTCCGCGGTGGTCGCGGGCGCGCCCTGGTGCGTCAGGCCGCGCGCGTGGCGGCGGACGAAGTCGATGTCCGGCTTGCCGCCGCCGATCCCGGAGACCGGGGTCGGCGTGAGGAGCGTCGTCTGGTCGTTCGGCGGGAGCTTCCACGCGACGGGGAAGCGGGCGACGTGGTTCGGACCGGTGGCGCCGGCGAGGCAGCACTTCGGGACGCCCTTGCTCACCACGATCAGGCCGTTGATGCCGGACGCGTACGGCCGCCCGTCGGTCACGACGTCGAGCGGCGCGCCGAACGGCGAGCAGGACGGCGGCGGGCCGCACGCGTTCGCCTCGAGCGTCCCTTGGACCGCGCCGTTCGTCAGGTTCACCACGGCGAACCCGAACGTCGCCGCCCCCTGCGACAGCACGACGAAGTCGTTGTGGACCGGGTGCCGCTCGACCTTGTCCCAGAAGCCGGGGTTCGCGTAGAGGAGCTTCGGCGCGCCGTTCCCCTCCGCGACGCGGAAGAAGCCGGACGACGTCAGCACGGTGAGCGCGAACGGCCAGGTATTCGTGTCGAGGCTCAGGTCCTTCGCCGCGGCCGGGGCGAGCTTGTCGTTCCAGACGGTCACGTCCGATCCGCTCGCGTGGACCGGGTCGAACAGCGCGAAGACGCGGCCGCCCGCCGCGTCGAGGACGAACAGCGTGTCGAGCCCCGCCGCGTACTCGACGTCCGCGAACGCGCCCGTCGCGAGCGGCGCGATCGAGAGGACCTGCCCGGCGGCGTCCACGCGCACGCGGAACAGCCGTCCCGGTCCGGCCACGTTCGCGTTCGTGGCGACGAACAGGAAGTCGGTGTGATCGACCCAGGTCACCGACGGCGAGGGCAGTGCGTCGTTCCCCGCGCCGGAGTACCCGAAGCTGACGGGCGCGGCGACGCGGAAGGCGAGGGCGTCGGTGTTCGTTCCGCCGGCTGCGCTCGCCGGCAGGACGAACAGCCCCTCGGTCGTGACGGCGAGCGTCGTCCGGTCGGGGAGGGACGTCCCGGCCCCCGCGAGCGACGCCGCCAGCGAGAGCCCGAACGCGAAGAGGATCGTCCTGCGCGACATCGCATCGCTCCCACTGGGTGGCTCGTCTCCGTCGATCGGAACATCCGCCGGCGCCGATGACAAGAGTCGGGGAGCGACGGGGAGGGGAGCGTCCCTTCCTCGGCGGCCCTCCATGGCCGCGGCGAGGGCGGCTGCGGCAGCGTGAAGAAGGTCGTCTCCGAGATCGTCCGGTTCTCGCTCTCCTCCTGCACGATCACCTCGAGCTTTACTCGGTGTCCGGCTGGAGGAAGTTGGGGAGGACGGTCACGGGGAGGCCGGGCGGGCGTCGCGCCCGTCGCGCCATCGTCGTGTCTCCCCGTATCGAAGCTCGTTTTCCGCGTTGCGCCGACGCGTCACGCGTCAACCTAAGGATGCGATGGACGACTGCGAACTCAAGCGACACTTCGACCGCTTCCGGGCGAGCGGCGACGCCGACGCCCTCGGCGCGGTGTTCGACCGGACCGCGCCCGGCCTCTACCGGGTCGCCCGCCACCTCGCGCCGGACGAGGCGACGGCCGAGGACCTGGTCCAGACGACGTTCCTGACCGCACTCGAGCGGGCCGCGGCCTACGACGCGTCCCGGCCGCTCCGGCCGTGGCTCGCCGGCATCCTGGTGCGGCACGCCGCGCACCGCCGCCGGCGCGAGCGGCCCCGTCCGGGTCCGCCCGCGACGACGAGCGACGACGTCGACCCGCTCTCGCGGATCGAGGCGGCCGAAGTCGCCGAGGAGGTGGCGCGCGCGTTGCGCGAGCTGCCGCAGAAGTACCGCGAGGTCGTCGAGCCGCGCCTCGACGGCCGCGGCGGCCGGGAGATCGCCGCCGCCCTCGGCCGGAGCCCCGGCGTCGTCCGCATGCAGATCCACCGCGGCCTCGAGCTGCTGCGGCGCGCGCTCCCGCGCTCGCTCGCCCTTTCCGCCCTCTTCTGGCTCGGCTCGCGGCGCGCGCTCGCGCGGGTCCGGTCGAACGTGCTCGCGTCGGCGGGCGTCGGGCCGGCCGCGCCGACCCTCGGCTTCATCGGAGGCATCGTCATGGCGAAGAAGTGGATCCTCGGCGGCGCCGCCGCCCTCGCTTTGGCCGCGGGCGCGGCGCTCCTCCACGACGACGACCCCGGCTCGGTCCGCGCGAACGACGTCGCGGCCGCTCCGGTCGAGCCCGCCCTCCGCGCCGAGCGGCCGCCGGCGGAGGTCGAGCGCCGCCCCCTCGCGGCGACGGAGCCACTCGCCCCGTTCGCGGGCGCGACGCCCGAGGACGCGTCCGGTTTCCCCGCCTCGTTTGCGCGCAGCCTCGCGGGCGTGCGCGGCCGACTCGTGGAGGCGGACGGCGCGCCGGTGGCGGCGAAACGCGTGGCGCTGCTCGAGGCGACGCCGGCCGAGCTCCTCGTCGACGTCGCCGATGTCGCGCGCGCGTCGCGAGTCTCGCCGCGCGTCGCCGCGGGCGAGACGACGACCGGCGCGGACGGCCGCTTCGAGATCGGCGGCGCGCATCCGCGCGGACTCCACGCGCTCGGCATCGACCTCGGCGGCCCGCGCGCGACGATGCGCGTCGTCGACCTCGGCCTCCGTTCCGGCGCGGTCACCGACCTCGGCGACGTGGTTCTGCCGCCGGGCGTGCGGCTGACCGGCCGGGTCGTCGGCGAGGACGGCGCGCCGATCGCGAGCGCACGCGTCCGGGCGACAGAGATCCCGCGCGCACTCGTGGCGTTCGGTGCGGAGCACGTCCGGCGCGGGAGCCGCATCGTCGCGCTCGACCGGCGCGGCGGCCGCCACGCCGTCATCGAGCCGCCCGCGTGGGTCCACGATCGTCTCGAGGCGCTGCCGATCCCGACCGCGACGACGGGCGCGGACGGACGGTTCGAGATCGAGAAGGCGCCGGTCGGCCTCGTCACCGTGCTCGTCGACCACCCGGAGCGGCCCGCGCGCGCTCTCGGGCCGTTCCCGACCGGCCGCGGGCCCGCGCGCGACGTCGGCGACCTCGTGCTCGCCGCGGGCCGGACCCTCGCGGGCCGGCTCGTGGACGCCGAGGACGCGCCGGTCGCCGGCGCCGAGCTCGCCGCCGGGGTCGCGCCGGCGGCCGGCAACCTCGTCTTCACGTCGGCGAGCGCGACGAGCGACGACGGCGGGCGCTTCGCGCTCGGCCCGCTCCCGTGCGACGTCGACGCGGTCGTCGCGGTCCGCCCGCGCGCCAGCCCGACGTACGTCGTGTTCGAATCGGTCGACGCGGTCGACGCGGTCGACGACGGCGTCGACGTCCGGCTCGAGCTGCCGCTGCTCGGCGCGCTCGTCGTCACCCTCGAAACCGAGGAGGGCGCGCCGATCGAGGAGGCCGAGGTGCTCGTCAGCGCGCGCACGCGCCTCGACGAGATCGATCCGTGGATCCCCGCGCCCGCGGATCACGCTCGCCTCGCGGGCGTCGACGCCGGCGTCTACCGCGCCGACGCGATCCCGCCGGGCGAGCATCGCCTCGCCGTCCGCGCCGCGGGGTTCGGCGTGACGCGGCGGAACGTCCGCCTCGAGGGACCGACGACGCGGGTCTCGATGACGCTCGCCCGGGGCGCGCCGCTCGACGTGCGCGTCGTCGACGCGGGAAACGGTACGCCGGTCGAGCACGCCCGCGTGACCGTCGGCGCGGACGACGAGACGCCCGCGGTCGCGGCCGGCCGGACCGGCGCGGACGGAAGCGTCCGGCTCGCGCCGTTCGCACGGTCGAGCGGGGCCGCGTGGCTCCGCGTCGATCATCCGGGCTACGCCGTCCGCACCGACCGTCTCGCCCCCGGGGCGACGGAGGTCGAGGTCGCGCTGACCGGCGGCGGCGCCGTGGACGGCCGCGTCCGCGTCGACGGCGACGCGCCGCGCGAGCCGCTCATGGTCCGGCTGCGGCGCATCCTCGCGGAGCACGCCCTCGACGGGATCCCGCTCCTGACGATGACCGACGGGGCCGGGCGCTTCTCGTTCCACGGGCTCGCCCGCGGCGTCTACGTCTACGAGGTCTCGCCACGGATCACCGCGGGCGACCCGCTCGACGTGCTCCTCGCGTTCGACGACCACGACGCGAGGCTCGCGGCCGGCAGCGTGCGGATCGACGCCGACGGCCCGACCGAGCTGGAGGTCGACGTCTCCTCGAGCGCCGAGCGCGGGCTCCTCCACGGGACGGTGACGGTCGACGGCCACGGCGCGGCCGATGCCGAGGTGGCGGCACGGAGCCGCGAGGGGCCCGTCCGCTCGAGGTCGACCCGGACCGATTCCGCCGGCCGGTACCGCCTCGAGGCGCTCGACGCCGGACCGGTGCGGGTCTCGGTAACGCTCGCGGCCGACTCGGGCGGGGGCGCGACGGGCGGCCCCGCCCAATGGCGGGACGTCGTGATCGAGGCGGCGCGCCCGACGCGGCTCGACTTCCTCCTCCACCCGATCCCCATCCGCGTGCACGTCACCGCCGCGGGACGGGAGATCGAGGGCGCGCGCCTCTCCGTGAACCCGGCCGACGACGTCACGCCGCCGACCTGGCGCACCGCGACGACCGGCGCCGGCGGCCTCGGCGTCGTCACCGTCCACGCGCCGGGCGCCTACCGCGTCGAGGCGTTCGAGAACGTGACGGGACGGACCGTCGTCCGAGTGGACGTGGGCGAGGAGGGGACGGTGGCTCCGATCGAGATCGAACTTGCAGGCGGGACCCCGTGCGCTGGTCGGTTCACCCTCGATGACGCGCTCGCGGATGTCATCCCCGCGCCGGCGCACATCCAGATCTTCGAGCAGTACGACGGCCGGTACCAGTGGCGGAAGGTGCCGGTCGACCTCACGGGGCGCACCTTCGAGATTCGCGGCCTCGAGCCCGGATCCTTCATCGCGCGCCTCGTCTCCGGCGACGACCAGAGCCGGGCGGTCGAGTTCGATCTCGGCGCCGAGGGGAACCGCTCGCTCCTCCTCGCGTTCGAGGCCGAGTGACGGCGGCCCCCCGCCCGCCGGAGCGGACGGATCCGGTCCCCCGCGCGACAACGACACGGTGATGACTTGGAGCGCTGCTTGGCTGGACACGAGCTCGCGAAGCGAAAGCGGGGACGGGTGATGCCGGAGCGCGAACTGCACGTTGCCGATGCGGGCGCAGCTCGCGTACGCGATGGAGCTGCACGCACCGCCGAGCGACGCGTGGACGCCGTCCTTCGCGAGGAAGCGCTGTCCTCGGATCACGCTGCTGCCGCCGGTCAGCGGCTCGCCCTCGAACGCGACGTGGGCGACGATCAGATCGACGTGGCTGTCCAGATCGATGTCGGCGGTCGCGAGGAACGACGGCGCCGGACCCGTTGGAATGCTGACCGGGGGCGCAAATCCCGCCCCGCCGAGACCGAGTAGTAGCGTGACGTCGTCGGAGTCGGTGTTGGCAACGGCGAGGTCGGGAGAACCGTCGCCGTTCAGGTCGTCGACGACCAGCGACGAGGGCTCGCTCCCGGTCGTGGGGAGCGCGAGCGCGCCCCCGCTCCCGCGCCCGGCGTAGCACAGCCGGGGTCGACTTCCTCGTCGACGCGACGCGCCGGAAGGAGGGCGAGCTCGAGGGGATCATCGGGGCGTTCCCCGAGCGGGTCTTCGTGCTCGTCGGGGACTCGGGGGAGTCGGACCCGGAGATCTACGGCGAACTCGCGCGCCGGCATCCGGACGCGGTGCGGCTGGTGTCGATCCGTGACGTGACGGGGGAGGGGGACGACGACGTGCGGTACCGGGCGGCGTTCCGCGACGTGCCGGTGGAGCGCTGGCGGCGGTTCGCGTCACCGGCGGAGCTCGCGGACGTCGACGTCGCGGAGCTCGCGAGGGAGAGGTAACGGGGGCGGGCGCCGAGTTCGTCGTCCGCCGTGTCGAGGTCGGGATTGGAACGTGGAGCGATCGAGGGGAGTCCCCTTTTTCGGCGCTCCTGACCGCGAGCCCCGTGAGCGCGCACATCACCGCGGACGCACGCTCGGGCTGAGCCTGCGGTTTCCTGGCGCCGCGAGCGCGGCCTGGGAATGGCGCGCATGCCGGGAACGACGACCCCGAGTGACGACTTCAACCGGCTGCTTCCCCCCGCCCCCGCGTAGCCGCCAGCGCCGTGAGCAGTGCGGCGATCACCAACAAGATGCCGCCCGGCGGCACGAGCAGCACGCCGAGTCCGGGATCGCCGGCATGGATGGTGACGCCGCCCAAGAAGAATCCGATGGGGATGAGCAGCGCGGCAGCGGTGAGGCTCTTCGACGCGATCGATCGCGGTTTGCTCGGCCACGCTTCGAGCCGCTGCACGGTGAACGCGAAGGCGATGTGCATCAACCCGAGCAGGGTGCCGTGGGCATGGGCGAGGGTCCACATCTCGCGGCGGGTTTCGTTTTCGACGTTCAACAGCAGGTCGAGCTTGTACGCGTGCATGGCCTCCAGCGCGAGGCCGAGGGTCAAGAACAAGAGAGAGCACCACCAGCCAAACCGCAGGTGGAACGTCACGGCGGCGGTGATCTCGGCCGCCTCTGGAGCGACCGGCGGCGCGGCGTTCACTCGGAGATCCTCACCAGGCGGTCATCGCGCGCGGCCTTGACGCGCGCGATCGCGTCCGCGTCGAGGCGGCCGTCGTTCAGCAGGAAGCGCACGGGTGTCGGGTCCACCGGCGCATGGCCGGCAAGGAACGCGTGGACCCGATCGCGTGCACCCGCCGGCAGCAGGAAGTCGACCTTGAAATCCGTGAACCTCGGCAGGTGCGTGATCGATCGCGCGGCGATGAAGCGCACGGCGCGGTACGGGTCGTCGAACACCTCCGCCAAGAACGGTGCGATCCAGTCGCTGCCCGCGGCTTCGTGCGCGGGTGCCCAGCCCAGCGCCTGAGCCGCGATCGCACGCTGGCCCGCGTCGCCCTTGAGCAGCCACAGAAGCGCGGCCGAGCGCTCGCGCTGCTCCGGGTCGGTGACCGCGTCCTGTGGCGTCCCGTACCACTGCGTCAGGTGCTCGCCGGTCCAGGCCAGCGATCGATCGATGTGGCAGAGGTTGCACGCATTGGGCCGGCGGACCGTGAGGCTCTCGCGCGTGGTCGGGTTCGACACCGTGTGGCTGCGGATCGCCTTGAACAACCCATAGGTGGTGTAGGGCATGTGGCAGTTGTAGCAGCGGCTGCCCGCGGAATCTTTCGGGTGATGGGTGTGCTCCGCGATCCGATCGCGCAGTTCGTCGTGGCACTTGAGACACGCCTCGTCGCCCTCCATGCCCGCCGCGAGCTGATCCATCGGCTCGCTCTCATGCATGGAGTGACAGGAGAGGCACGAGTATTCGCCGCCTTCGAAGCAGGGGGAGTCGATGAGACCTTGATAGTCGCGTCCCGACACCCGGATCATGCCGTCGGCCCAGGTCACCGAGTCCGCGTACCCGAGCTGCTCTTCGTCCATTTCGGCTGCGTCCGGGCGGCGGTACACGAAGCGCTCCGGCTCCATGCGCCCGCCCGGGCGGTAGCTGAAACCGTGCTGCCACCAGCGCTGCTTGCTTTGCTTGCCTTGGAAGCCGAACACGCTGTGGCACTGCCCGCAGACCTGGGCCGACGCGGCAGCGTCGAGCCGCGCCGGGTTGACGATCGTGGGGTCCGGCTCATCCCCGTTCAGGTGCCGGCGATAGCGGCCGAGTGGATCGCGATGAGCCTCCACGTGCTCCTCGCCCGGACCGTGGCACGCCTCGCACGCGATGCCCAGCTCGCCGACCTCCGTGTCCATCACCAAGGTCTGCGGGTCGCGGCGCGGGCGCCCGCCGGTGGCGTGGCACGCGATGCATACCTCGTTCCACACGTCGGACAGCTCATCGGCGGAAACGGGACGCAGGAAGCTGTGCTCGTAGGGAATCCAGCGCTGCTCCATGACCATCCACGTGAACGGAAAGATGCGCAGGTCGCGGCCTTGCGCATCCGCGGTCCAAAACACCTGCTGATGATGCGAGCCGGTGGTCTGGACGACGCGGGTACGGACCCGCCGGCTGGTGTTGCTGCTGCGCACGAGCTTCCCGGCGGCGCGGCGGTTGCGGTCCCACTCGGGGTCGACCATGTCCACCCAGAAGCAATCCCCGTCCCGTTCGAGGTGGTATTGCTTGCCGCGGAACTCGAGCGTCCCGTCCCATTTCGGAATCATCGTCTGAGGGGTCGCCACCTGCGTCATGGTGCGATGATAGGACCGATGCCATGACGCGTGCTGCTGCGGATGGCAGGAGCGGCATGCGTTCGAGGAGACGTAGCCGTTCTTCCGGACCGGCAGCGGCCGATGCGTCGTGGCCGGGTCGTCGGAGCTGCCCGCCTTGGGCGCGCCGGGCGCGCGCATCCACGCAGTGATCGCGACCAATGCCAGTGCGGCCAATGCCGTGCCCGCCCACTGCCGCGCGAGACCTCTCCACATGGCCGAACCTCCGACGACTCCTGCGTGCCATCGCTCGCCAGGAGAGGATACCGGGACGGATAGGAGTTCCGACGAGTGGCCGGGAAGATGAGTCGATGGCAATCGCCGGATCGGCGGCGAGCGTCGAGCCGCGCGCGCTGAACCTCCTCACCGGACCATTCACGCCGGCGAGCGTTCGAGCGGCGACGCGACGGCGGACGTTCCTGACCGCGGGCGCGTGCCTTGTGGTGGCGCTCCTGCTCGGGATCGGCATGGAGAGCCGTCGCCGGCGGCGTCACTTCGACTTCGGCGGCGGCGTCGAGCTGTTCACGAGCTCCAACTCACCCACTTTCAGCGCGAGCCGCGGCACGCCGTTCGGGTGGTTGGGATCGCGACCGGCGGCCAAGCCGGCCGCCGTGATCGTGACCGTGTTCGCGTCTCGATCGATCACGTAGCCGGTCCCCGCGCCGATGAGCGTTTCGTTGACGAGGATCTTGACGGTGGCCGGATCGATCGGATCCGGGAACTGGAACGTCGCTCCGGTCTCATCCATCGGAACGCCCCAGGCCATGACGATGGAGTCGGAGCGGTCGACCGTCGTGCCGCCGATCAGGGCGACGCGCTGCGAGCTCTCGTCGAACACGAACTCCTCCCCGCGATCGAGGAAGCGCTTCTCGCCCGCTCCGCCGATCCGGTTGATGGAGAGCTGGAGCCCTCGCCCGAGCATGCGCTTGTACGGGACGAACACGTTCTCGCGATCCGTCGTCCACGTGCCCGTCGGCACGAGCCGCGATGGATCGACGCCGTCGACGTTGGAGATCGGAAGGCCCTGGAGGCGACGAATCGCATCCTCGTTCGCCTGGTTGCTGAAGCTGCGGCTGTAGACGTCGTTCGGCCTCGTAGGCATCGTGTACCGGCAGGAGACGTAGTACGGCGTGCTCGTCGTGCAGTCCTCGGCTCGAAGGAACCGGACCGTGTTCGACGCAGTGTCCACCTCGAAGTCTCGGCCGCGTTCGGCCACGCGGTCCCCGATGAGCGCCTTGACGGAGCTCGGGTCGAGCCCCTCGACGGTCCAGCTCCATGGCACCGCGCGCGTCCCGAACGCGAACACGTCGGCCTTCCCGGCGTCGACACCCGCGCTCAACGTGAGCACGCCCCGGGACGCGTCGAACGTCCAGTCCCGTCCACGAACGAGCGATCGGTCGGGCTCGGTCCCGTCCCGGCTCCAGGTCGCGACCTCGACGACGTCGGCCATGCCGATCGACAGAGCGCAGTCGCCGTTCTCCCCGAGACGCTCCACGCGGGCGCGGTCGAGACCGTCACGCGTCGGCGCGGCCTCGCCGATCGTGACCGGCTGTTTCGTGCCACGCGCCTCGAGGACGGCCGAAGCGTTCGGGTGGTTTCCGAGGCCGACCGAGATCCCGTCTCCCCTGGAGTAGGAGATGTAGAACTTCGTGTCGTCCCCGCAGTCTTCGGCCTTCCGGAACCGCAGCGTCCCTGTCGACTCGTCGAAGTCGAAGTCCGTACCCGGGACCGCGACGCGATCATCGATGACGACCGTCACGCCTCCCGAACCGTAGGTCGGGAGCGTCCACGCCCACGGGATCGAACGGACCCCGCGAGCTCGCAGTCCCATCGCCGAGCCGACCTCGACCTTCACCTCCAGGATCCCACTCGCCGCGTCGAACGACCAGCCGGTATCCGGATCGATCTCCTGGCCGTCCAACGTGACCTTGGAAACCGACGAGAGGCCAAGGTAGGGGCGATAGCGTCCCTTCTCGTCGATCGAAACGACGTTCGTGTCGACGACCCTCTCCTCGCCCGCGGCTGCCGCCGCGCGCGGCGCGCCCCCGACGAGGAAGAACGTCGCGACGAGCCCGAAGACCGCCGACACCGCAAGCGCGAACAGAACGGGGTGCCGCGACGTGCGATAGCGAGTATGCGACAGCAACATGGCGATTCTCCTTCGGAGCGAGGACGCGCGAGCGAAGAACGGCACCGCGGCCCGAACGTCGACCCCCCGACGGGCGAGCGCGCGCCGCGCCGTCTCGAGCAGTTGTTCGACGTAGCCGTCCGCGTCGCCCACCGCCACGACGACGGCGAGGTCGATCGCATGTTCCCGCTCGGCCGCGATCGACCGCGACAGGAGGTGCACGAGCGGATGGAACCAGACCACCGCGCGGACGCCGATCTCCACGAGTCGCAGCATCGGGTCGCGTCGGCGGTGATGGAGGAGCTCGTGGGCGAGCGTGGCGTCGAGGTCGTCGGCCGGTGCCCGGACCATCGCGGTCGGGATCATCACGACCGGTCGACGCACGCGGGCCGCGGCCGGCCCCGACAATCCGTCGACCGCGAGCAGCCGTACCGTGTCCGGCGCGCCGAGCCGGCGCGCGAGCATGGCGAAGCGACAGAGCAGCCGCTCGTCGGTGACGGGCCGCGCGCCGGTCAGGAGTCGGTCGAGCGAGCGCAGTCGTCGCCACAGGACCACCCCCGAGAGCAGGACCCCGATCGCCCACGCCCCGAGCAGACGATCCGACGTCATGAATGAGGCGACACCGCCCCGCTCGGCGTCGCCGCGCCGCGCGATCCAGTCGCCCGGAGCGTTCCAACGTGCGCTGGCGCGCGGAAGCTCCACGGCGACCACGCGCTCGTAGGCCGAGATCGCGGCCGCCGAACCGGCGACGTCTTTCGTCGCCGCGGCGTCGTCGTCCGGGGTTTCGAGCACGTCTTTCACGGGCGTCGCCGCCGAGAACTCCGGGACGGAGAGCTTCATCGTCGCCGTCGCCCAGACGACCGGCAGCAGGAGCAGGACCGAGAGCAGCGTCAGGTAACGGTGGGTCGGGCAGCGCCGGAACGCCGTCCCGTTCAAAAGGTACGCCAGCGCGATGAGCACCGACGAGCGCCAGATGAACGGGCCAAGCGCCTCGAGCGCGAACAGCGACGCGAGCGACGTCACGACGACCTCCCCCCGCGCTTCGGGCGGGCCTTTTTCTTCGCAGAGACGAGCGCCTCGATCCTCTGGAGTTCCTTCGCGCTCAGCCCGTCCTCCTCGACCAGGTGCATCACGAGCTCGCCCGGCGAGTCGCCGAAGCACCGCCGGAGCAGGTCGCGGACCGAGCTCGACCGGATCGACGTGCGGTCGACCGCCGGCTCGTAGACGTGGCGTCGCGACTCCTTCCGTCGCGAAAGCATCCCCTTCTCCTCCATCCGCCGCATCACGGTAAGGACCGTGCTGTAGGCGAGCGACCGTTCCGCGGCCAGCTCGTCCCGCACGTCGTGGGCGGTGCCCGCCCCTCGCCGCCAGAGGACATCAAGGATCGCCATTTCGAGCTCGCCGGGGGTTCGGGGTGCGTCCGTCATCTCAGGACCTCCGATCGGAAGGTTACTACACATGTAGTTTTTCGCAACGCTACACATGTAGTTTTTCAGAGCTCCGCGGTGAGTCTGCGAATGAAGCGCATCGGTCGGGGAGTACGTCCTCGGTCAGGTGGGCCTCGGTCTCGACCAGGCGGCGCATGCCGCAGGAGGGGTAGAAGATCGGCTCGCGACGGTATCCGTCGCATCGAGCCCGCAAACCGCGCCCGGGGCTGCCGCAGTCGCTCAGCGCGGCGTAGCCGCAACCAAACTCAGCGTCTGCCGCGACGGGTCGAGTCCGTTGTGGTACCTCGTCCTTCGCCGCAGACTCGCCGCGCAGTCGGGAGTCGGGAGTCGGAAGCTCGTCCGCTCCCCTCTGCCACGAGGGCGGCGTCCGCGCGTTCCTCGCTTCCCAGAGCGTCCTGCTGAAGGACTTCGGCCGCTTCGTCGAGTCGAGCCGCAGCCCGTCCAAGCCGCGCCCTCTACGAAAAGGGATCGCCGACATCCGTCGCCGCGCTCGCATCTGCCAGAACGCGAACAGCCGTTACGCCGATGCGCTCACCGCCGCCACCGACGACTCCAAGGTCCACGATGTCCTCTCGACCGTGATCAAGCCCGCGCAGTTCGCCGGACGCCGCGTTCGGGCTCTACGCCCTTGGGCCGAACCCGATCTCCCGCTGCTGCGGGCCATCTCCCGCGGCGAGTTCCTCCTCAACGGATTCCGCAACCGCGACATCCTGACGCTGCTCTTTCCGAACGCAATCAACGACACGACCGAGCGACGAAAAGCGAGCGCCAGGATCACGTACCTCCTTCGCATTCTCCGCGGACACAGACTGGTCACGAAAGTCGACGGCACCCACCGCTACATCGTCAACACGAAGGCGCGCACCCTCATTGCTGCCGTGCTCG
>CAZYQW010000007.1:0-38043 GCA_964649825.1 uncultured Phycisphaeraceae bacterium
CCGGCTGCGGCGGGCCCTCGCGACCGATCTCTTCGTTGCAGGATCCTCGACGTACAGGCAGTACGCCTGCGATCCTGCGCCTCGATCTCGGTCGCGATGACCTCGCCTCGCTTCGAAAGCACTTTCACCACGGGCTGCTAGACGCTCAGTCCTTTCGCTGCCGCCCCTCCGCGTAACCCCGCCACTTGTCATCCATCAACGTGAACACGTCGCGGCCCGGCTCGACGGGGAACAGCTCCTCGGAGTAGGCCCGAAGGCGACGGATGAAGTCGCTCTTCTTCTCCGATTGGGCCGCGGCGCACGCGTTGCGCAGCCAATACTGACCAGGCTTGCCGAGCTCCAGCGCCATGTAGTCGAAGAAGCTCCACGCCTTGGCGAAGTCGGCGTCGGTGAGGTCGGCGAGCGTCTTGACGACGAGCGCGTCGATCGTCGGGCCTTTCGAGAGGGCGAGCTCGTTGAAGTAGCCGCGCAGCCCTTCCTGGACCGTCTTCTCGCCTTCCTCCGCGGCCGGCTTGGCATATGATGGGACGTGCCAGGTGAAGCAGGTGACGGCGTTGCGGCCGAGGTGCCCGAATGAAACGTAGTAACCGGCCGCCTCTTCCATCCAGTCCTGCCGCGAGTTCTCCACTCCGCGCGCGCAATGCAGGTTCACCAGGACGTGGCCGAGCGTATGCGTGATGATCCCATCGATGTCGCGTTGCTCCTTGAGCCGCCAATAGGAGTAGTAGTCCGCGTCCTGCCGGCGCGTGCGGAAGCGGCTTCCGCCCATCTTGATCTGCTCGGCGCGGCGGCCCGAGTCCCAGGACACGCCGTAGAACTCTTCGCGGAACTTCTCGTAGGCGACGTCGTCGTCCGGGCCGAAGAAGAACTCCAGGAACCGACCGTCGGGGATGTAGTCGCGGAAGGCGTCGTCGCGATACGGATCGACGAAGTCCTTGCGAAACGCCTCGACCACCTCCTCGCCCAGACGGATGCCGTTTTCCGCGCTGACGTCGGACAGGTCGGTGCAGTAGATGATGCGCAGGTGCCGGCTCTCGATGACGTTGAACTTCGCGCGGCCGCCAGTGATGCTCTGCGAGGCTTCGATCAGCTTCGGCGGAACGTCACCCTTCTTGATCGAGCTCATCGCCGTCTTCTCGCGGGCCGCGGACGCCTCCTTCGAGACCTGGCTCTTCTCCTTGTCGATCGTACGTTCGAGCTTCTTCGCGGCGGCGGGGTAGCCCATGTTGACCAGCCAGTTGCGCAAGCGGTCGAGCCTCGCGAGCATCATTCCGTGCGGGCCGAACCACTCGTTCGACCCTTTCTCGGCGCCGTCGCGCCGCGCCCGGAGCGAGTCGATCTCACCCATTCGGCCGCCGTACTCGTTCGCGAGGCCATGGAGCGTCTGGAGCGCGTCGACGTAGTTCACGACTGGGAAGTCGTCGCCGGAGAACTGCACGACGCTGCGCTTCCCGTTCTTCACGCGGCGGCCGTCTTCCCACTTGTAGGGGACGAACGTCGGGTCCGACGGATCGGCGACGTACATCTCGTTCTTCGCCTCGGATCCTCCGGTGCGCGTCACGACGCCGGGCTGGCATTGGATGCCCTGCTTCGGCTCGCCGATGATGACGCGCATCCCTTGGTACGCGGTCAGGTACTTGTCGTACCGCTTCTCGACCCGCTCGTCCTTGGGCTTGGCA
This sequence comes from uncultured Phycisphaeraceae bacterium, assembly GCA_964649825.1. GTDB lineage: Bacteria > Planctomycetota > B15-G4 > B15-G4 > JADJEK01 > CAZYQW01. The sequence continues at coordinate 1,680 of CAZYQW010000007.1, forward strand.
TAGAGGATCTGCGCCGTCGCGGGCGAGGCAGCGACGAGGGACGCAAGCAGCACCGGGAACGTCCGCAGCATGGTGGGTGGGGCTCCATGAACCGGGTGACCGGGTGACCGGGTGACCGGGTGAACGGGAAACGGGGCAGCAGGGATCGGGCTCGAGCGCGTCATGATAATGCGTGTCGCTCGACGTTGCGCCGCAGTTTCGGCTACCGTCGCGGGCGAATCCCGAACGGCGACGGGTACCGACGCCCGCGCGGAGTGCTATGGACCGCCTTGACGAGCCCCTCGATCGACTGCGCATCGTGTGTCTGGAGGCGCGAGCCACTGCGGTGGACCCGATCGTGGTACCGGCGTTCGCGGGCAGCACGTTGCGCGGCGCGTTCGCCGCCGCACTGAAGGACTCGGTCTGCGTGGTCGAGCATCGCGACTGCGCGAGCTGCCGCCTCCGCGACGCGTGCCTCCACCCCTACGTGTTCGACACCGAGCGACCCGACGACGCGACGCGCCTCCGCCACATCGACCGCGTGCCGCGCCCGTACGTCCTCGTCGCTCCGGCCGGCGCCGGCGACGTGGCGGTCGGGCAACCCCTCTCGTTCGAGATCCGGTTGATGGGGCGCGCCGTCGAGAACCTGGCGCCGATCGTCGCGGCGATCTTTCGGATCGGCGAGCGTGGGCTCGCGCCGACCCGGGGGCGGCTCGACGTGCGGGAGATCGACGCGATCGTCGACGCGGCCGGCTCGCGCGTCCCGGTCGCTCGCGGGAATCCGCCGCGGCTCGCCGCCGATCGCGCGGGCGCGGAGACGCGTCCGTCGCGCTTCGAACGTCCATTCGGCGACCGGGTCACCGTTCACTTCGACACACCGGCGCGCATCACGTTCGAGGGCCGGCCCGCGCGCGAGATACCGTTTCATCTGCTCGTGCGCAACCTGCTTCGTCGATCGTCGAGCCTGCTCGAGTTCCACGAGGGCATCGACCTGGACCTCGACTTCCGCCAGGTGATCGAGGACGCGAAAGGAGTTCGTGTCGCGGAGTCCCACCTGGTCAAGGAAGACCGTGTACGATACTCGACCCGCCAGGACCGGAGGATGAACCTCTGCGGACTTCACGGGTGGGTGACCTACGAGGGCGACCTTGCCCCGTATCGCCGCCTGCTCGCGCTGGGCGAGGCGGTGGGCGTGGGCAAGGGTACGACGTTCGGTCTCGGTCGGATGAGCGTCTCGGCAGACGGCAGGCGGGCGAATGGTTGATTCACGACAGGTGTCGACACTGGCCGCGCTGCTGGCGCCGGCCGGGCGACTCGGATCGAGCGGCGAGGAATCGGCGCGGGCCCGTGCGGCGGAGCTTGCGCGCGAGATCTGCGGCTCGCGGCCGTCGCTCGCGGTCGCGGCGGACGCGGTCTCCTCCGCGATCCGTGACGGCGGCGCGCACGATCCTCTCGGACTGTCGTGGGACGCGGTCGATGACGCGAGCGAGGCGCGGTTCGAAGCGCTGCGCCAGGAGTTCCAGCGCGTCCCGGACGGCTCGTTCGACGTCGTGTTCTCGGCGTTCCGCGCGGTGTTGCGCGTCCACCTCGACGGCGTGAAGGGCGGCGACGGCATCGACCTGTACGACGCGGCGCGCGTCGGAGCGGCCGTCGCGGCCGCGACCAGCCTCGAAGGCGGTCGACTGCTCTTCGTCCAGGGCCGCCTGACGGGACTGCGCAGCTACGCGTTCGGAGACCACGACGCGAGCTTCGTGCCGCGCGACCTCATCGGTCTCGTCGGCCGGTCTTACCGTCTGGCGGCGCTCGAGGGCGTCGTCCGGCGCCGGTTCACGGGAGCGGCCGACGTCGGCTCGGCGGGGACGCTGCTCTCCGGCGGCGGCCGTTTCCTGCTGTTGGCCGAAGCGGACGACGAGCGCGCGCGGAGGATAGCGGAGACGCGCGCCGCGATCGAGCGCGAGCTCCTCCGCCGGTACGAAGGGCAGGTCGGTGTCGTCGTCTCGACGTGGACGGCCGCGGTCGACGTGCTCCGCGACGGACGCGAGCTGTGGCGAAGCCTCGGCGAGAGCGACGCGGCCCGGGCCAGGACGCCATTCCTCGACGCGCTCGCCGACGACGGCGCGCTCGGCCCGTTCGGCGACGGCATGAGCGCCGCCGCCGCGCTTTCGGTGTCGTTCGACGGCGATCGAGCTCTGGGTCGTCGGCTGCGCGGGGCGCGGTTCGCACTGATCGACGACGCGGGCGGCGATCCGGTTCCTCTCCTCGACGAGGACGCGCTCGCGCACGCGGCGGAGCAGCGGCCCGACGACGTCCTTCGCGTCGAATGGCCGGGAAGCCGCGATGGCCTGCGCGGCGGTCTCTCCGCGTCGCACCGCTGCGGCGGCCGGATCCTGCTGGATCCGTCGCCGGTGCTGCCGGTGCAGAGCGAGATCGAGGACCGGGGACCGATGGCCGCCGTCCACCTCCACGTCGACGCGTTCGAGCCGGGTGGGGCGGACGCGGTCTCCGTCGTCGGCACGCTCTCCCGCGCGCGTCGCATCGACGAGATCGTTCGCCTCGATGCCGCGGCGATCGCGAAGGGACGATCGATGACGGTCCTCCACGGTGCGGCCGAGCACGTGATCGCGTGCGGCCCCCTCCGGGCCGTGCTCCTCTTCGTGACGCGACTCCAGGATCGGGTGCGGGTCGGGTTCGGCGAGGAGGCGCGCGTGTCGGCCGGCGTCGCGGTGACGCCGCGCGACCGGACCGAGCCCGACGTCGCTCGCCTGGTGCGTCGCGCGAAGACCGCCCTCGCCGAGGCGAAGCGGGCCGGCGGCGGTTGGACCTCGCTCCTCGGCGTGTCGGTTCCCAGCGTCGAGATCGGCAACGTCGTCGCTCTCGGCGATGACCTGACCGAGCTGGCCGCGCAAGCGCCGGGACCGGTCTTCGCGTTGCTCGAGGCGGCGCTCCGCCTCGGCGCGGGCGGTGAGGATCTCCCGCTCTCTTCGGTCGAACGGCTTCGCGGCGCGGTCCACGACGTCGCGGCCCGGTTCGGCGTCCAGGCGCGACACCTGCGCGACGGCTCGGAGTCGGACCCGCCCGAGATCCGCGCTCTGAAGACGTTGATTCGCAACATCGGATTGATCGACACGGGTGTCGCGCGCGCGCCGCTCTCCTATGCTGTGCTCCTTTCGCAAGCCCAGGAATCTCGGTTCCCCAGCGAGGTCCGTCCATGACCCAGCCCGAAGATCCGGTCGCCGGCGGACCGGCCGACGCGACGAATCCTGCTCCCGATGGCGGCGACGACGGCCCCTCGCATCCGACCTCCGCGCCCGCCGCGGAAACGTCGTCGGGCGAGACGGCGTCGGCGCCGGCTCCGACAGATGCGGCGCCGGACTCGGCCAGAGGGGACGGCCACGGTGATCAGGATGAGAAGGGCGAGACGAGCAGCGGCGCCGGCCACGAAGGCGGTGCCGGTCACGAAGGCGGTGCCGGTCACGAAGGCGACGCCGGCCACGAAGGCGCCGACGGGCGGAAGAAGCGTCGGCGCAAGAAGAAGCCGGTCGGGGCGCATGGCGGCGGCGGCGGCGGCGGCGGCGGTGGCGGTGGCGGAGGAGGAGGGGGCGGCCCCTCGCACGGCTCGGGACGGAGCTTCGTCGAGGACCAGATCGATCGCGACGCGGACCACCTTGCGCGCGACGCGCGTTCGATTCCCTCCAGCCGGCTGCGCCCGCTCGCGATCATGGCGCAGGAAGTGCGGCGCATGATGGCATCGGGCGACCCGATCGACGCCCGCGAGGCGCGGCGCGCGTTGACCCTCATGAAGTCGAAGATCGCGTACCTCGCCGGTCGCGAACAGGGCCGCGAACGAACCGCGTTCGTCAAGGTCCGTGACGTCGTGTTCCGCGGCGTCGACACGATCACGCGCAACCGCGAGACGCCCGACCCTCTGCAGCTCCGCAACTTCCTCGATCACGTCGAGGCGTTCGTGGGCTATCACCGCTTCCACTCCGACGATCGACGGCGCGATTGACCGGCCGGTCCGCCGCGAAGGTACGAAACGATGAGTCATAACGGCGAACGATCCCTCAGCTTCCGCGGCCACGTCGTCCTCGGCGGTGAGCTTCTCTGTCGCACCGGGCTTCACATCGGCGGCAACCGCGACTCCCTCGTCGTCGGCGGGCACGACCTGCCGGTGGCGCGCGATCCCGCCACGCGACTGCCGCTCATTCCCGGGTCGTCGCTGAAGGGTCGGATGCGGGCGCTGCTCGAGATGCTGCGCGGCAAGGTCCGGTTCGAGCGCGCGGAGCGCGACGCAACGGACGACGAGCCCGACGCGATCCGCATGCTGTTCGGACAGCCGTCAGGGGCGCGCGGGTTCGGGCCGACGCGTCTCGTCGTGCGCGACGCGCTGCCGGTCGAGGGCGAGAAGAAGTCGCGCGAGACCGGGACGATCGATTGGTGGCGCATGCTGGAGACCGACGGGCTCGGCACCGAGGTGAAGGCCGAGACGTCGGTGAACCGCGTCACCGCCGCCGCGCACTCGCGCCACGTCGAGCGCGTCCTCGCGGGCTCGCGCTTCCGCCTCGAGTTCACGCTGAACGTCTTCGACTACCTGCCGGACGAGGAGCGCCTCTTGAAGGACGTGCTCGTCTCGCTGTCGCTGCTCGAGGACTCGTACCTCGGCGGGCACGGCAGCCGAGGGTACGGCCGAGTCGAGATCAAGCTGAACGACACGCCGGCCATCGTATCGGCGAAGGACTATGAGAGCGGGCGCCGGCGGGTTCAGCCTGGCGGCGAGCTGAAGACGGTCGCCGAGATCGACGTGGACGCGTGGATCGCGAACGTGCGAGAGAAGCTCTCCGCGAGCTGACGGGACGCTGGACGCTTGAAGCAGGTCTATCTCACGTACCGCAGTCGAAGACGGAGGCCGCTCCGCTCGGACACGCTGTTCGGACTCATCGCGTGGGGCGTCCGATCCGTCTACGGTCCCACGTCCGTCGAGCGGTTCCTCGCGCCGCTGAAGCGCGACCCCCCCGAGGCGCCGCTCGTCCTGACGTCGGCGTTTCCGTTCGTCGAACGATCCGATGGACGCGTGCACTACTTCCCGCGGCCGCTCGCGATGGCCGGCGGCGACGGCGCGCGCCCGCGGTCCGGTGTCGCATCCGAGTGGATCGAGGATCGCGAGCTTCTCGCCTACGTCTCGGGCCGGACTCCGATCACGGCTCCGTCGCGCGCGCCCGACGCTCCGCGCGGGCTCTTCTTTCTCGCGACGGGACCGCACGAGCACTACCTCGAGGCCGCCCTCGGGTTTCTCGAGCGGTTCGGCTTCGGCGGCGGCGGCGCCAACGGCGACGCGGCGTTCGACGTGGAGCTGCGCTCGGCGGAGTTCCTGCGCCTGGCGCAGCCGAACGAGGACGCACTCCTCCTTTCGCTCTACGCGCCGACCTCGGACGAGCGGACCGCGATCCAGGAGGCCGCGAATCGCGGCGATCGCCTGGTTCACTACGCGCTCGAGCGGCGTCAGGGGGCGGCCGGCGGGCGTCTGCTGGACGTGGCGCGCCCGTTCAAGCGTCCGGTCGTGATGATGCGCGAGGGCTCGGTGCTGCCGCGCTTCGGCGGCGCGGACGCCGGCTCGTCTCCCGTCGTGGGGCGCGTGGCGGACGGCGGTCACGAGCACGACGTCTATCAACACGGATTCGGCTTCTTCGTCCCCATTACCGGGGGCACGGGGGGGGCTTCGTGAAGTTCACCGTCCGCTCGGAAACGCCGATCCACGTCGGAACCGGTGAGCACCTCACCTGGATCGACTACGTGCTCGAGGGCAAGGCGGTCCACGTCCTCGATTGGGGCGCGATCATCGAGGCGGCATCGCTCGTGCGCGACGACGCGGCCGAGCGGCTCGCCGCGTTCTCCGACCGGTGCGCGAAGATCCTGAACGAGGCGGCCGACAAGCTCGCGAAGGCGCCGGGGCGCGAACGTTCCGACCTCCTCCGCGCCGCGCGCGATCAGACGCAGCCGTGGCGGTACGCGAAGGAGGAGCTCGAGAACGACGTTCTCGCCCGTGCGATGCGGAGCGGCGACTACGACCGTTACACCGCCGAGTTCGTGGGCGGCCGCCTGGACCGCCGACTCGAGATCCGCACGCAGCAGAAGGACCACGCGAACGCGCCGACCATTCCCGGCTCGGTCCTCCGTGGACAGATCCGAACCGCGATCGCCCATACCGTCCTCGCGGCGGGAGACGAGGGGCTGGCGAAGACCATCCTCGAGGGAGGCGCCGAGGAAGGTTGGAACCGCGGGCTCGACACGGCGACTCCGGGCCGGGCGCGCTTCCTCTTCGGCGACGACGTCGAGGCCGCGGTGTTCCGGCCGAGCGTGGGTTCGGGCCGAGGGCCGCGGCGGAGCGATCCGCGCGTCGACCTGATGCGATTCCTGCGCGTCTCCGATCCGGTGCGCTCGCGTGCGTCGCTCGTGGTGCTGCGGGCCAGTCCGTACGCAAAGATGCGCGGCGGGCCTCACGGCGAGCGCCGCATCACGCCGGTTGCGCCGTCCGTGCTCGAGGCGATCGACGGCGGCGCCGAGTTCGAGTACGAGCTCCGCGCCGACGTGTCGGTGCTGAAGGGCGTCGCCGCGGCGAGCAGCGGCGGGCACGTGATGTTTCGAGACGAGTTCTGGGCGGCGTTCGCGCGCGCGTTCGGCGTGACGCGGGCCGAGGTCAACGAGCTCGCGCCTGAGGCGCTGGAAGAACGGATGCTCTCCGCGGTCGAGGTGAGCCTCGCCAGCCGAATGACGGCGCTCGCCGCGCGCGAGCGGCGCTGGTTCGACGAGGTCGGGATGCCAAAGGGCGAACCGATGCGCGTGCTGCTCGACCGTTTCGAGACCGCGGCGGGCGAACGGATCCCGCTGCGCATCGGCAGCGGGGCCGGGCTCCATTCGATGACGGTGATTCCCGCGATCGACTCCGACGCGTTGCTGTCCGGGCCGCTCGGGCGCGTGATCGCGCGCAGCGGACTCGGTCTGAAGCCGCGCGACCGCCGCGAGCGCGCCGAACGAGAGAAGCACGCGATCGAGAGCGCGCGACGTGAGTCCGGCTCGGCGGTTCGGGACCCGAAGCTGCGCGAGGAGTTGACGCTCGCCACGACCGATCCGAAGACGATTCCGCACTCGCGGCGGTTCGTGATGGACGGCGGCGGCCCGGACGTCTACCTCGGATTCGCGACGTTCGTCCGCGGCACGATGAGCGAGACGCCGGTCGAGCCGCTCGTTTCGCGGTCCCAGGGGCGAGCCGGGGTCGAGGAGGAGCACGACGTGCAGCAGGGCGGCCCGCGCGAGTCGCGGCACAAGGGCCGGCGGGACGATCCGCGCGGAAAGCGCGGCGGCGACCGCCGCGACGACCGCCGTGACGATCGCCGCGACGACCGCCGTGATGAGCGACCGCGTCGCGAGCCGAAACGTCCCCCGGTCCCCGACCGGCCCGCGAACCCCGACGAGATCGCCGACCTGCTCAAGAGGTTCGGCCCTCGCCACTGAACCAGGCCGACACGTGGTCCGCGAGAGCGCGCGCGCGGTCGACCTCGATGAAGTTCCATTGGTGGAGCTCGAAGAGGAACAGGAGCGACACCAGCACGAGCGCCGTCAGCGCCACGCGACCGAGGTGCGTCCCGGAGCCGCGGAACCACGCGATCACCACGAACAGCAGCAGGAGCCCGGTCAGCGCGATGGCGACGAGCGGAAGCCAGAGGGCGGCGTCGAGGTACCGTGGGACGCCGAAGCCGATCTGCTCCGCATGGCTGAGGGCGATCGCGGCCGCGCCGATGAACGCGAGGGACGTCGCGCCGAGCATCCACGCGGTGAGGCGCATGAACGCGGGGAGGCGTCGCTCGCCGCCCGGCGAGTAGGAGTAGTGCCGTTGGAGGAGCCAACTCACCGGACCGCGCAGGAACGTGAAGAGGAACGTCGCGACGGCCACGAGTGCGACGAGGATCACGACGTTCGGACTCTCGAGCGCCGGCACTCGCTCGAACGCGACGACGGGCACGTCGCCGATGAACAAGTGGGTGACGCGACCGCTCTCGTTCTGGCGGAAAGCGATCGTGCGCCGGCCGTTCTGTTCGTGGAACGTGAGGGGCCCGGTCTCGACGAATCGAGCGTCGTTCGTCTGGCTCGTCTGCAGCGCGCCGTCCGGCGTCGCGGTCACCTCCACGGCGCTGAGGGCGGCCAGCTTCGCGATCGTCGAGTGCGAGTAGCGGTTCGATCGGTACATGCCGGCGTACTTCGGAGCGCGTGACGCGAACTCGGCCTTCGGCTCGTACTGGTCGCTCCCCTTCGGCGGAAAGTACCGATCGACGAACGCGGTGAAGAATTCCTTCGTGGCGCGCGCCCCGCCCTCGCTGTTGTAGCTCACGAAGACGCCGACGCCGTGCTCGGGGAGGATCGCCAGCAGCGAGTGGAACAGGATCGTGTCGCCGCCGTGGCCGATGACGCGCTGCCCGTTCCGGCTCATCTCATAGAAGCCGTGCGCGCAGGCGTTCACGGCCGGCGCGTGTCGGAAGCGCTCGCTCTGCATCAGGAGGGCGGTCTCCTCGTCCAGGATGCGCACGCCGTCGAGCGTGCCGCCGTTCAGGTGGGCGAGCATGAACCTCGCCATGTCACGGGAGCAGGCGCTCGTCGAGCCGGCGGGAGCGAGCGGCACGTACTCGAACGCTCCCTCCACCCATTCGCCGTCGCTGCGGTGGTACCCCTTCGACAGCCGCGGCGCGAGCGAGGTCGGTACGGGCTGGCGCACCGTGGTTCCGTTCATGGCGAGCGGGGCGAGGATCCGCGTCTCGACGGACTCGCTCCAGGGCACGCCGGAGACCTCCTCGACGACGAGCGCCGCGAGCGCGGTGCCGTGGTTCGAGTACGACGCGACCTCGCCGGGCGGCCGCACCCGCGGCGGGAGCTCGGTCCGAATCAGGTCGGACAGCGAGGCGAGGCGGCTCTCGTCGTGCGCGAACAGGCCGATGACGTGATCCTCGAACCCCGCGGTGTGGGTCATCAAGTGCGCGAGCGTGATCGGGGCGTCGAACGCGTCGGGGACCTTCATCGATCGGAGGTACGAGTTGACGTCGTCGTCGAGCGAGATCTTGCCCTCCTCGACGAGCTGCATCACCGCGGTCCAGACGAGGAGCTTGGAGATCGAGCCGATCCGGAACAACGTCTCGTCCGTGACCGGAGTCCCCGCCGCGACGTCCGCGAGGCCGTACCCCTTCGCGAACAGGATCTCGCCCCCCCGCACGACCGTCACGGTCGCACCCGCGACGTCGAACGCCACGAGGTGACCCGCCATCAATCCGTCGACGAACGCTTCGCACTCGACGCGTTCGAGCGGGCGAGGCTCGCCGTCCGCGAGGCTCGTGGCGGCGAGCCCGCTCGACCCGAGCCACGCGGCCCACCCGGCCCAAACGACGGACGCGAGCGAGACCGCGCCGCCGGTCGTGGGGGAGAGTTTCATCTCGGTTGCTCCTCGATGTCGGACGGTCCCGCCGGCTCCGTCAGGGGCGGCTCACCTCAGCCGCGAGCGCTCTTGCTCGAGCTGGTGCAGCTTCTCGGCGTACTCGGAACGGTGCCCATGGATGAGGTAGTAGGCCAACACCACGATGACGAGCGTCGCCGCCACGACCAAGAGGACGCCGAAGAACCCGAGCTTCATCCCGGCCGGCACCGTGAGCAGCAGGAGGAAGATCACGTACGGGACCCGCCCGCGGTCGCGAGCGAGGCTCTCGATGTTCTTCTTGAGGAACGCGATCTGCTCGTCGAGCTCCGCGCGGTACTCGTCGATTTCGGTCATCGTGCGCGTTCGTCCGGAGGGATGCGGAGCGGCCATCCTCGCGAAGATCGAGAAGAGGTCAAGGGGCGGAGAGGCAAGCCGGCGGGTTCGTCAGGACGCGGACGATCGGCCGCGCCTTCGTACGCTGGCGATGCTGACGAACCGCGAATTCCCGTGCCGCCGCGCTTTCTGGCGTCACGCCTCGGACGTCCCGTCCCGCGACACGCCCGCCGTCACCGCGAACCGCATCCCCTGCTCGACCGTCATGTCGACCGGGATGATCGACGAGCGCGGCACCATCACCGTGTAGCCGCCGATCTGGTAGCTCATCGGCAAGTAGATCGCGATCATGTCATCGTCCGGCAGGTGCTGCGCGAGCCGGCCCAGCTCGTCGCGCGTCACGAAACCGAGCAGGTGCGCCGGTGGATCACCGAACTTCACCAGCACGACCTGGTTCAGCCCGTCCTTCTTGTCGCCGCCGAAGAAGCTCATCAGGTCCTTCACCGACCCATAGAGCGTCTTCACCAGCGGGATCTTCTGCAGCGTCTGCTCCCCGAGCTGGACGAGCCGCTGCGTGACCCACACGTTCATCAGCACACCGACGCCGAGGATCACCACCACGCCCGCGACCAACCCCATGCCGGGCATGTACGCTCCGTCCGGCAGGACGCGCCTGATGAGCGGCCCAAGTGCCGCCTCCGCGCTGGTGGCGAGCCAGTAGAGGACATAGGCCGTGATCGCGACCGGGACGATCACCGCGAGCCCCTTGAAGAACGTCTTCGCCATGGTGGTCATGCGGTCCTCGTTTGTTTTCGGTCCCCCGCGGCGAGACGCGCCAGATCGAGTTCGGGTCGCGCCCAGGTGGCCAGGATACCGAAGCCGAGTCGATGCGAAGCACGAGCGGAAACGTCGCGACCCCCCGTTGCTCCGCGAAAAGCTCTGCGGCGTCTCGCCGACCGCGCTTTGCCCCTGCGTGACAAACCTCTGCCGTCCTCGTGGCGGACCGGACTCGCGTCCCGCGAGGAGAAGCGGCGACCGGCGGCGAGACGTCGCGCCCGCGTCGAGCATCGACGCGGGCGCACGGGTCCGGTTCATCGACGCGGCGCGCTCCAAGCTCCGTGGCGTCGCGGCTCACGCGATCGCTCGTCGTCGACACGTCCTGGGCCTCCGCCAGGACGCGGTAGACATGGTCGGCCTCGTCGTGCGCGGACAGGTCGAGGAAGTCCACGTAGCTCGTCGTGCTCCCGACTCGATTGGAGGCGAGGGAGGTGAACCGATGACGACGCGGTCTGGAAGGTCGCGGTCAGACCCAGCACCGGCGCTGGGCACGAGAGGCCCGGATCCAAGCTGAGGGCGGCGATGTCGCCGACCGACCCGTTCGCGACGAGCAGCTCGTCGATCACCGATGTCGCCGTGCAGCCCTTGGCTGTGTTACAGGCGCCCGGTCAGCACCAGGATCACGAGGACGACGAGCAGGACGGTGAGCAAGCCGCTCGGCGCGTACCCCCATGATCGGCTGTGCGGCCAACGCGGGAGGGCACCGACGAGAAGAAGAACGAGCACGATGATGAGGATGGTCGAAAGCACGGGGTCTCCTTTCATTGCCATTCGAGCTGGAGGCGCGGAAACGAGCGCCGGGTCCGTCCCGAATCGAGAAAGAGGAAACGCATGCGTCGTGCCGACTCCTGTCCTACGCGCCAGGTTGTCGCCCGTGGGGCCGAGTGCCCCACGGCAAGGTGCTCGAACGGGCCGGACGTTGACGTGGACCGCGGCTCGGGAAGGGTGTCGGCGCCGTTTCTACAAAGTCACGTTCCGGGCCAGCCGACCGTACGTAGTCGCGCCAGAACGCGAATCGCATCGCAGCGTCGAGAGTCTCTCCGGATCGGAACGCGTCCAGCTCGCCCGACGGCATCGGTGGAAACGGGCAGACGGGCGCGGTGTCTCAGTGCGGTACGTAGACCCCACTCGAGGTGGGTCGAATTTCCCACGTCGCACCCGCGGCACGGACGTTGCAGCGATCCCTTGCGAGGGACCGAGAAGTTCCGAGTCTCGGTTCGACCGCCCGCGGCATCGTCACCTCTCCTCCTCGGCGAGCCGCGAGCGGTCCTTTTCGTCTCCGTGGCGGTCCGCCGGGCCGCAGCCGGACATCTGCCGCCGTGGGCCGGGACGACACCGTGCCCGCGACCGCGCTCCGCGTCACCGTCGGTCCGGGATCGGTCGGCGACCCGCGTCTTCGTGCGGACACCGTCACGAGGATGAGGGGCGTCCGCGTCGCCGCGGGCGCCCCTCGATCGCTCGTCCACCCATCTCGGCGGAGGACGCGCGGCTACTCGATCACGAAGTACTCCACGTTCGACAGGTTGCCGCCACCGGCCGTCGAGCCCTGGAACACGATCTGCTGCACGGCGATCGGCTGGGGCGTCGGCAGGAAGCCGGGGACGACGAAGCTCGGGTTCGCGGGCGGGCCCGGCCAGGGCACGAACACGAAGCTCGACAGCGGATCGACGAGGAGCGTCCCGTAGGGATAGAAGAGCAACGCGCCAGTATCCGTGCCGAGGAACAGGTAGCTGATCAGCCCGGGCGTTCCGGTCGACGTGAACGTGATCGTTCCGCCGAGCTGGAACGTGCCGGTCACGTCGAGGCGAACGTGGCTGAACTCGTACGCGCCCATGTCGACGCGCGGGTCCTTGTCGAAGTCGCCGTCCAACGAGCGCGTGATGCCGCTCATGTCGAGGATGGCGCCGGTGTAGCCGAGCGGATCGCCCGTCTCGATGCAGGGCGAGCCCGCGCCGAGGCGCAGGTCACCGTTCAGCGCGTCGAGGAAGAGCGGGTCGGCGTTGATGTTCCCGTCCGTGCCCGCGAGCGTCGTGTGGCCGTTCGAGTAGCGCAGCTCGCCGTTCGCGAGGCCGACGATGTTGCCGCCGCCGTTGCCGAACGCGAGCGAGCTGAGCACGACGCCCGTGAAGCCGCCGACGTCGCGGATGCCGGCGCCGGCGTTGTTCGCCGCGGTGCATCGCTCGAGGACGAACGTGCCGCCGTCGAGGCGGATGCCGTCGGACGAGCCGTTCCACGCGGCCCAGTCCGCGCCGTACGCGAGCGCGCTGGCGTAGAAGCCGTAGCCGCCGGCGTGCTCGATACGAACCGCGCGCGCGTCGAGCAACGGCGACGCCGAGCGGAGCCCGTACCATCCGCCCCACCCCGTGTAGCGGATGAGGACGTGGCGCAGGGAGCTCGCGACGGCGGCGGACTCGAATCGGACGCCCTGCCAGCTCGAGGGGCCCGGGACCGAAGCGCCCCCGTCGCCGTTCGTGTCGCCGCCGGCCGTGTCGTCCGCGAACGCCGTCAGCACGACCGGGTTCCCCGCCACGCCGTTCAGGTGGATCGCCCCGTCGTTCGCGACGAGCGTGGCGCCGCCGGAGAACTTGACCACCACGCCGCCCTCGAGAGTGAGCGAGGTGCCGGCGTTGACGACCGAGCTCGTCGAGAAGACCAGTGCTCCCTCCAGGCAGTTCTCGGGGGCGATGGTCACGTGGGACGAAGGGCTCGGCGCCGTCACGTAGATGTAGTTGCCGCCGTTGCCGCTGGCCGTGTTGTTCGTGAACCCTTGGCAGTCGTCGATACGGACTTCCGTGACCGCGAAAGAGCCGTTCCCCGTGAACGAGCAGCCGGTGACGGTGAGGTCGACGGGGAAGTTGTTCGCATCGATGCCGTGGTTGCCGGCGTCGCGGAACGAGGAGTCGGTGATCGTCGCCTGGGCGCCCGCGCCTTCGACGTAGAGCCCGCCCCAGCCGCCCCAGCCGGCGTAGCGGATGATCGTATGGTCGACCGAGCTGCCCGTCGATCCGGCGGCGAGGATCCAGCCGCGGTGCGTGGAGGGCCCGCCGTTCGACGGCCCGTCGCCGTTCGTGTCGCCGCCGAAATCGTCGTCGGCGAGCGCGGTGATGACGACGGGCTTCGTCACCGTCCCTTGGGTGACGAGGCGGCCGGCGGTGCGGAGCGCGACGCCGCCGTTGAACTTGAGGACGACTCCCGCCTGCAGCGTGAGCGTGACCCCGGCGGGGACGTCGCAGGTCGTCGAGAAGACGAGCGCGCCGTTCAAGCAGTTCGACTCGGTGAGGGTGACGTTGGCGGTGGGGTTCGGCTGCGTCACGTAGATGTAGTTGCTGCCGTTGCCGCTGGCGACGTTGTTCGTGAAGCCCGGACAATCGTCGAGGCGGACGTCGCGGACCGCGTAGGAGCCGTTCCCGATGAACGAGCAGCCGGTGACGGTCAGGTCGATGGAGTGGTTGTTGCCATTGATGCCGTTCGTGCCACTGTTGCGGAAGACCGAGTTCGTGATGGTCGCCTGCGCGCCCGCGCCCTCGACGTAGATCGAAGACCATCCGCCCCAGCCGGTGTACCGGACGTCGCAGTAGTCGAGCGACGTACCCGTCGAGGTCGACGGCAGGAGGATCCCGAGCCAACTCGACGGCCCTGGCACGGTCGCTCCTCCATCGCCGTTCGTGTCGCCGCCGGTGTCGTCTTGGATCGACGTGAGGATGATGTTCTGGCCGGCCGTGCCGGTCGCAGCCAACGTGCCCGCGACACGGAAACTGAGGCCCCCGTTGAACTTCAGGATCGCGCCGGGCTGGATGGTCAGCGTCTGGCCCGCCGGAACGGTGATGCTCCCGATGACCCGATGGACGCCGGCGGGGATCGGGCCGGTCGTCGAATCCGAGAGATTGCCGCTCAGGTCGAGCGCGCGGCTGGCCGGGGCCAGCCCGAGCGCCGCCCCGAAAAAGAGGAGCGAGACCCGAGGGAAGCTGGGTCGAAGCATTGGTTGATCTCCTGTCCACGCGAAGCGAGATGGGTGTTCCGACCCGCCATGCGGCGTTCGCTTCGTCGAGAGGCCAACCTTCTGCTCTTTTCGTCGAGGAGATGCCGCCGGGTCGGGGCCGTCGGCTCGCGGTCAGGTATCCGGCATCGAGAGTTGGACCGGCGGGACCGCTGGCGCACGCTTCTACTGGGAGGAGGGTTCGGCCGGGCGGTCGAGGGCGTCTCGTCGGGCGTGCGCTCCGGCGGCGAGCGCGGGCCGGCCCGTCCGTATGTAGAGATCCTCGAGTTGGAGCAGGACCATGGCCAGGCGGTCGCGGTAGCCGACCGGCTGATCGCGCCACGCGTCCTCCGCTTCGACGAGCAGTGGTTCGGCCTCGTCCCACCGCTCGAGCCGCGCCAGACAGAGCCCGAGGCTCGTGATCGACGTCGCTCGCAGGACATGTCCATCGTGCATCGTCGATCGGGCGATCGCGACCGCGTCGCGGAATAGGACCTCGGCCTCCGTCCAGCGCTGCGCGTGCGCGAGGCAGTTGCCCATGTAGTTGAGCGGACCGACGAGGTCGGGATGGGTGGGTCCGCGCAGGCCGCGCCAGTCCGATAGGGACTCGTCGAGGAGGTCGAGCGCCTCGTCCGTGCGACCGAGGGCATCCAGGCACGACGCCAGGTTGTCGCGTGCGACCCACGTCGCGATCGCGTCGTCTCCGAACTGCAGGCGCGTCGCTTCGAACGCGCGTCGGGCAAGCTCCTCGGCCTCCTCGCGCCTTCCCTGCGAGCTGCAGAGGACCGCCAAGCTGTTCAGCCTCTGCGGCAGCAGCCCGAGGCTTCTCGCGTGCTCGACGCCGGCCATCAGGATCGACTCCGCCTCGTCCAGCTTTCTTTGCTGGACCAGGTTGTGCGCGAGCGCCTCCTCGAACACGAACGTCTGCAGGCTGCCCACTCCGAACATGTGGGCCGCGCGGGCGCGGATGCCGCGGAAGAGGGCCTCCGCCTCGGCGTAGTACGCGCGCTCGTCGAGAAGCACCGCGAGCTCGTACTGCGCGGCGACCGTCTCTCCGTGGTCGTCGCCGTGCGTCGCGCGACGGATCGACAACAGCTCGCGGCGAAGGGCGATCGCCTCGTCGTGCCGTTCGTCCCACGTGAGGATCTGCGCGAGCCGAGAGCGCGCGAAGAGCGTCCGATCGTCGTCATCGCCGAGGAGGATCCCGAGCCGCTCGATCGTCTCCCGCAGCAGACGCTCGGCGTCGGCGCGGCGGTTCTCGCCGGCGAGGACTCCGGCTCGCGCCACCCGAGCCCGGAGCGAAACCGGGTGATCCGGGCCGAGCGCGCCGTCGCAGCGTTCGACCAGATCGTCCGCGCCTTCGCCGGCGGTCACGAGGGCGAGCTCGACTTCGGCGTCGAGGGCTCGCTCGTCGTCGTGTCCGTGCGCTTGCCGAAAGAGCGCCACCGACCGCTCGAGCTGCGCGATCCCCTCGGCGTCTCGGCGGAGCTGCATGTACGTCTCGCCGATCGCGCGGCGCAGCGTCGCCTCGACCTCGGGTGGATGACTCGAGCCGAGCGTGGCGACGGTGTGATCGAGGACCGAAGCGACCGTGACGTCGGCGCCGGCCTCGTAGGGGCTCGCCGCCTTCAGCATCTGGCGGAGGAGCCGCACGACCGCCGTCGCCTTGTCGCGTTCGACCCGCGTTCGATCGAGGCTCACCACGATCGATCCGACGCTCACCACGAACAGCACGGCCGCGACCGCGAGGCCGAAGACGAGGCCGCGATGGCGTCGCGTGAACTTCGCGAGCAGGTAGCCGGGGCTCGGGCGGCGCGCGAGGATCGGCTCGTGGCGAAGGAAGCGGCGCACGTCGGTCGCCAGCTCGGCGACCCCGGCGTAGCGTCGATCCTTCTCCTTCGCGAGCGCCTTCGCGGCGATCGTGTCGAGGTCGCCCGCCAGCGCGCGGTCGAACGTGCTCGGCGGCGGCGGATCCATTTCGACGATGCGACGGATCGCGGCGGACGCCGGGACGTCCGCCACGTCGATCGGGAGGCGTCCGGCGAGCAGCTCGTACAGGACGACGCCGAGCGCGTAGACGTCGGCCCGGACGTCCTGCTCCGTCGGATCCCCAGACACCTGCTCCGGGCTCATGTACGGGAGCGTGCCGACGGTGAGTCCAGGCAATGTCAGCGGCGCGTGCGTCGCGGAGTGCGCGCCGGTCACGCGGGCGATGCCGAAGTCGAGCACACGAACGCGCGCCGGCGCGTCCGCCCCGGCCGGCCGCGTGACGAGGATGTTCTGCGGCTTCAGGTCGCGATGGATCACGCCACGTTGGTGCGCGTAGTGGACCGCCTCGCAGACATCGAGGAAGAGGGCGAGCCTCCGAGCGACGGGGAGCGAAGCGGCGTGTTGCGTGAGCGGGACGCCGTCGACCAGCTCCATCGCCAGCCACGGCACCGCCAGCTCGTGCTCCACCGCGTCCGTCTCGCCGAGGCCCGCGCCGAAGATCGCCGCGATGCCGGGGTGCTGGAGACGTCCGAGGATCTCGACCTCGGAGCGGAATCGTTCGATCGCGCGCGCGGACGCCACGCTCGGGCGGAGGATCTTGACCGCGACGGTGCGCTCCGGGTGCTCCTGGAACGCTTCGTAGACGAGGCCGGTCCCTCCCTCGCCGAGCAGCCGGCCGAGGCGATACGGTCCGACGTGGGTCAGTCGGAAGGGCGACGCGGCCTCGTTCTCGTCCCGTACGTCGCGTTCCACTTCCTCCGCCACGATGAACCGGCCGAGGGCCGGCGGCGCGCCGTTGTAGGCGTCGAGCAGCGATCGGACGCGTTCACGGAGGGCGGGGTCGGCGGCCGCGAGACGCGCGTCGCGGCGGTCCGGCGTGTCCTCGATGCAGTCGGCGAGCAGCTCCTTGACGCGTGACCACCGCTCCGGATCCTCGCCGTCGGGCGCTCCGGGTCCCTCGGGGGCGCTCGCCCGCGCTGGAACGTCAGGCCCGTTCCCCATCGGTTCCTTCATCCCGCGATCGCGATCGAGCCGCCGCCTCGCGAGCCAGCCGCTCGGACAGCCAGGCCTTGGCGCACGCCCACTCGCGCTTCACGGTCCGCTCCGACAAGGAGAGCACGTGCGCCGTATCCTGGACCGAGAGCCCGCCGAACACGCGTAGTTCCACGACCCGAGCGGCGCGCCGGTCGAAGCGCTCGAGGTCCGAAAGGGACTCGTCGAGGGCGAGCACGTCGACCTCCGGCGAGAGGCGCGGAGCGACCTCGGAGAGAGCGTCCGTCAGTGGGATCCGTTCCCGTCCCGCTCCCCTGCGCACGCGCCGCCTTCGTCGCGCGCGGTCGATCAAGACCCGCCGCATCGCGCGGGCCGCGGCCCCGAAGAAATGCGCCCGATTCTCGAACCCGCCCCCGCCCCCGCTCCCGCCAATCATGCGAAGGTAAGCCTCGTGGACGAGTTCGGTCGGACGGACGGTCGGCATGCCGCCTTCGCGGCGCAACCGGCTCCGCGCGATCCCCCGTAATTCCTCGTAGACCAATGGGATGAGGGTGTCCTCCGCACCAGGAGCGCCGTCGCGCATGGCGACGAGGAGCCGCGTGATCTGTTCCTGGGTGACGGACAAGAGAGGCTCTCCACGACGGACCGGACAGCAGATTGTCGCACGACTTCGGGCCTGGCGCCAAAATCGGGAGTCGCGTCGCCCCGGCGCCTGCGCCCGCGCCGAGCGCGGCGTGCATCCGGTTCCGGAATCGCGGTGCCGGCCACGAGCCGTAGCGCGGCAAGAAAAAACGCGCCCCGTGATCCCGCGGAGGACGGAGTCGCGGGATCGCGGAGCGCGCGGGGGCCTCGCTCGGGGCGAGTGGGCTGTAGACCCTTGGGAGAGACTTGGTTGGGTTTCCAGTGGTCCGATTCTTCGCGTGTCGCGAAGAACCGGACCGACGTGTCCACCCGATACGTGGCCGCGCGCGCGGTCGGACGCGATGCGTCCTCCCTTGGTTGCGGTCCTACCGCGTTGAGGTCTTCAGCTCCCCGTCATCTGGAGTCCGTTCGACATCGAGATGCCGAAGCTGACGCCCGGATCCGCGATGAGGAACTGGCCGTACACGCGGATTCCGGCCGGGACGACCGGCCACACGAACGGCGCGGTGAACGAGCCCGCGGCGTCGGTCGAGGAGCCGGGGATCACGATGTCGACGCTGGGAACGAGCGTTCCGCCGAGGGCGGGGAGGGAGACGTTGTTCGCGCCGGCGACGACGAGGAAGGGGCTGTTCGGCAGCGCGCCGGTCAGCGTCACGGTGTTGTTCGAGCCAATCGTGGCCGGTCCAGTTCCCGCGAGGTGAGGCGTCTGTCCGTTCGAGCCCATCTTCGCGTGACCGAGGTCGACGAACGGGCTCTCCGGCGTGATGCGCAGCACGACTCCCGTGGGCTGCCCCATCGAGTCCGGGAACGGGATGCCGGTCGTGTTCGCGAGCACGTAGATCTCACCGTCCTGATGCTCCGCGAACCCGAGGATCGAGTAGGACAGGCTCGTCTTGCCGACGAGCGGGAACTCGACGACGTCGCCGTTCGCGTCGAGATGGAACAGGCGCCCATCGGACGAGAACGTCTGCGCGAACTCGCCGAACACGTAGCGTCCGAAGAGCTGCGGCATGGCGCTTCCGCGGTAGACGAAGCCGCCGATGATCGCGATCCCTTCGTCATGGTCGTACTCCGCGATCGGATCGACGAGTCCCGGCGGCACCCCGTGCGGCGGGATCGTCGTGACGAAGCCGGGGCCGGACGGGTTCTGGTCGAAGTAGAACGAGCCTTCCTTGCACGGCCAGCCGTAGTTCTGTCCGGACGTGACGATGTCGACCTCTTCGATGTCGTTCTGGCCCACGTCGGCGCAGTAGAGGTCGCCCGTCATGGTGTCGAAGGAGAAGCGGAACGGGTTGCGGAAGCCGTACGCGTAGATCTCGTTCAGGAACGCCGGATTGCCGATGAACGGGTTGTCGAGGGGGATCCCGTAGCGGCCGTTCGTCGAGTTCGTGCCGAGCGGATCGATGCGCAGGATCGTGCCAAGGATGTTCCCCGGGTCTTGACCGTTGCCGCCCTGCGCGTGCCCGTTGCCCTGATCATCGGACGCGCCGCCGTCGCCGAGCGAAATGTAGAGCCGGCCGTCCGGGCCGAAGTTCACGCATCCACCATCGTGGTTGAACTGCGGCTCCGCGATGCGCATCAGCTCGCGCTCGCTGCCCGGGTCGACGAGCGACGCCGGGTTCGACGCGTCGACCTCGGCCATCGGGCTCTGCACCTTCCACTCGGTGATCACCGCGTGGTGGTTCGGATTGGCGCCCACGGGGAGCGTGGAGAAGTCGGCGATGCCACCGGCCGCCGGCTCGGACGTGTACGTGTAGAGCAGACCGTTGCTCGCGTAGTTGGGATGGAACGCGACCCCCAAGAGGCCGCGCTCGTCGAACGAGTTCGGGCCGGACACGCCGAGCGGGACGAGCTGCGCGGTGACGTCGAGGAACTCGACCTTGTCGCCGGTCGCGACGTCGAGCGCCCAGACCACGCCGACCTGGTCCGTCACGAACAGCCGATCGCCGACGGGTGCCGCGATGCCCCAGTTCGGTGCGATGAGCCCCTCGACCACCGAGACGAGCTGCACCGAGATGGGTCCGACCGGAATCGGCCCCGGGATCGGGTCGGCGATCGGGGTGCCCGCGATCGACTGGTACGTCAGGTCGTCGACGACACTGACCCCGAGCGCGCCCTGGCTCTGCAGCGTGATCTTGTCGATCGGCGCGCCGAGCCCGGTGGCCGAGAGCGTGACGTCCTGGAACGACGTCGTGCCCTGCATCAAGAGGAGCGCCTGTCCGAGCTCGTCGAACACGGTCAGCGTGCTGGCGTTCGCGAGGAACTGGTCGCGGAACGAGAGGGTGACGTCCTCGGCCGGGACGTCGAACTGGATCGTGCCCGTCGTTCCGCCGGAGATGATCCACGCGTTCATTCCGGTCTTGACCAGGCTCGGAATACCGGTCGCGTTCGCGCTGCCGCCGGTGAACGTCACCGTCTTGGGCTCGAACCCGAGCGTGAAGCTGCCGCTCGTGTCCACGAATTCGAAGCTCGTGACGACGTCGCTTGCGACGGCCGTCGAACTCAACAAAAGGGGCGCGGCGAACACCGCCGCGATGATTCTCGACATTTGGGGCGCCTTTCCGACCCCTATGCGCGGAGACAGCGGGTCCGACGCGAAAGCCGCGGGAGGCTCGATGCCCGCGAGAGGGGTCCAGAGGAAAACAAGGCCCCTCGGCGCGACGACCTTGCATCACCGCTCATCTTCGTTGGTCCGGTCGGACGCGATGCGCGACGTCTCGAACGAAGACGACTGCCTCGATCGAAGACGTTCGCGTCGTGGCGGTCGATCAGACGCCGAGCACGATCTCGAGGCCGGCCGTGAACGCCGCCCCCTGGCTCGCGCCGGCATCGGCCTCGATCGCCTGGACGAACACGGAGGTGCAGATCGTGGGATCGTTCGGCACGCTCACCGGCAGCGAGGTCGTGCCCGCCGGAAGCACGAACGAAGGGCTCAGGATCGGCTGCACCAGCAGCGTTCCGCCGAGTCCGGTCGGAACGTTGATCGCCTGCAATCCGACGAGAAGGAACGTGAGAGCCGGCGCGCCAGCGGAGTTGGAGATGTCGAGGGTCAGGTTGGTGCCGAGCTGCGGGTTCGCGCTGAGGGTCATCGCCGGAACGCCGTTCGTGCCCGGCCAACCGGCGCCGTAGGTCTGCCAGCCCGCGGCGGAGCAGAACTCGACGACGAGGCGGGGCCGCAACGCGGGCATCGGATTCTCGCGCGTCGCGAACCGGTGCGAGGTCGCAAACGACGACTCGTCTCCGATCACGAAGAAGCCGAGGTTCGACGCCGGCGTCACGAGCCACTGCTGCAGCGTCGCCGTCAAGGCGGCCGAGCTCCACGCGTAGTCGCCGAGAAGGCCGACCGTGGCGCTCGCCAGCGCGGTCGCGTCGAAGTCGCCACCCGCGTTCTGCCAGAGCGAGCCCGGCAGGACCGCGTGGAGCCACGTCGCGTCGCCCGGCAACGCCGTCGTTCCGCCTCCCTCCTCGAGCGGCGCGTCGGAAGCTCCCTCGCCCCACGCGGTTCGAGCCGCATGGATGTGGACGAGATTCGGAAGCGACAGCGTCTTGGTCATGGACAGCTCGAGTCGCGCCGCCGTGATCGTGGCACCGGCGGGCACTCCGGCCGCGACGTCGAAGAAGAGCAATCCCCGTCGCAACGAATCGAGACCGTTCGTTCGCCCGCAGAAGAACGACTCGCCCGCGCCATTGCTCCACGCGCCGGTCGCGCTCTCGTACAGGGTGTTGTCGCTCGCGGCCGGGAGCGTCACGGTCCCCGCTCGGGCGGTGAAGATGATCGATGGGATGGCGACGGCGAGCATGAGAAGGACGCGGGTCACGATCGTTCTCCAGTCCAGCAGCAAGAGGTGCGAACAGGGTGTGCTTCGGTGCCGGCGTGGCTCGGCGACGACGAGCCACGCGGAACGCTCGAATAAGTAACACGAAAGGCCCGTGTCGCGCACGATCTTCCCGTTCGAAGCATGACCACCCGACACGTGACCGCTCCCTAACCCAACTTCCGCAGTTCAGACGAAATCGGAGCGATTTTCGGGGGGTCCGCGGACGTAACCCCGTGCTCTGTCACGCGCGGCTTTCCGAAACCCGATGTAGTGCCAACCTTCCCCGTTGAGCAAGGCCTTTCGAGACGCGACAACGGCGTCCTCGAGAGGCGCTCATGTATCTTCGCCACAAGCGGATTCGGAAGAACGGGAAGGTCCACACGTACTGGTCGCTGGTGCGGTCGGTGCGCGTTGGACGGAAGGTGCGTCAACAGGTCGTCGCGCAGCTGGGGAAGTTGAACACGAAGGAGCGCGCGCAGGCGGAAACGTTCGCCGATCACGTCACGGGTCGACGCTGTCGCCCCAGTCTGTTCGAACCCTCGGACGTCGCTGGCGACGAGGTCGCGGAGATCCGCCTCAAGGGCATCACACTGGAACGAAGCCGACGGTTCGGTGACGTCTTCCTCGGTCTCGTGCTCTGGCGCGCTCTGGAACTGGACGAACTGTTTGGCCGTCTTCTGCCCGAAGGCCGCGAGGACGTTCGTTGGTCGACGGTCGCGGCCATTCACGCGATCTTGCGCCTTTGCGAGCCCTCGAGCGACTTGTTTCTCGCGGAGAATCTGTTTCGGAAGACCGCGCTCGAAGACCTGCTGGGTGTTCCGCCGGACAAGATGAACGAGGATCGCGTCTATCGGGCTCTGGACGAGATCCTTCCCCACAAAGAAGCGGTCGAGAAGCATCTCCGAGATCGGCTCGGCACCCTGTTCGATCTCGACTACGACATCCTGCTCTATGACGTCACGTCGACGTACTTCGAAGGTCTTGTCCCCCGCAATCCGCAAGCGAAACGTGGTTACAGCCGAGATCACCGTCCCGACTGCAAGCAGGTCTGTATCGCACTCGTCGTCGCGCGCGGCGGCGTTCCCTTGGCCTACGAAGTGTTCGACGGGAACCGCGTGGACGTGACGACGGTGAAGGAGATCGTGACCACGATGGAGTCCCGCTTCGGCGCGGCGAAGCGCGTGTGGGTCATGGATCGCGGTATGGCGAGCGAGGCCAATGTGAGATTCCTTCAAGAGGGTGGACGGCGCTACTTGATGGGCGCTGCGAAGTCGGACCTCAAGCGATACGAAGCCCGAATCGCCGAGGAACGCGATTGGACCCGGATCCGCGAGGACGTCGAGGTCAAACTCTGCCCGACCGAGAACGGTGAGGAGATCTACATCCTGTGCCGGTCCGAGCAGCGCCGCGACAAAGATCTGGCGATCCTCGACCGTTTCGAGAAGCAACTCGAGAAGCGCATCGAATCGCTGAGGAGACGGATGGCCCGGGCGAAGAAGCCGGTCGATCGCGCTCAAGTCGATCGACAGATCGGTCGAATGCTCGAGCAGAGCTTTCGCGCGTCGGCCAAGTACGAGCTTCGAGTCGAGGACGCACCCGATGTCCCCGCGGGAATCCGGCTCGTCGTCGAGGAGCGGCCGAATTGGAAGTCCTCGCGAGACACGATCGCGGGGTGCTATCTCCTGCGCACCAATATCACGGACTGGACACACGACGAGCTGTGGAAGACGTACATCCAGCTCACCGACGCCGAGAACGCCTTTCGAACGCAGAAGAGCCAGCTCTCGATCCGTCCCGTCTGGCATCACCGCGAGGAACGCACGAAGGCGCACATCTTCGTTTGCTTCATCGCGTACGCGATGTGGAAGACGCTGGAGCTGTGGCAGGAACGTGCGGGGCTCGGCAACAGTCCGCGCATGATCCTCGATGAGCTCCGCGAGGTTCAGAGCGCCGACGTCGTGCTCCCGACCACCGACGGGCGAACCCTCAAGGTGCGATGCGTCGTGAAGCCCGAAGCCGAGCAGGCGATGCTGCTCGAACGGCTCGGCATCAGGCTGCCCCGGCGCCTCCGCGCCGGCACGACCCTCCCGAGCATCGAAATGTAGTGCCAACTTTTTGCCGTTCGTCGCCCTAAGTCCTTGGTAGATAAGAACTGGTCTGAGCGAACTGCGGAAGTTGGGCTAAGCCTAAGGCGCACACGTGCCGGGTGCTCCTTAGGTTGCGTTCCTACCGCGTTGGGTCCACCCAGCCGGGGCCTCTATCGAGGTCGGAAGGTCCGGGAGGTCGGGCCCGTCGGGCCCGTCGGTCCCATCGGGAGCCGGGCGGCGAGGAGCGCGAACGGATCGCGCGCGGCCACGACTTCGGACCAGGGGAGGAGCGACGCGCGCAGGGCGGCCGTTTCGGCCAGCAGCGCGACGACGACGTCGAGCGCGGGCTCGACTCCGGCGATCTCGTCCGACGCGAGGACCTCGAACGACCCCACGACGACGAACGGCGCGTCGCCGTCTTCGATCCAGCGCGCCGCCTCGCGCAGCGCTTCGCCGCGTTCGTCGGCGGACGCGGTCGACAGGTAGAGCGTCGGCCCGCGCAGGCGATGGCGAATGGCCAGCTCGCCGAGTCCGGTGCTCGGCAGCGTGTACGGGAAGAGGTGGGGGTGGACGGTTCCCTCGAGACGCGCTCGCTCGAACTGGAGGTCGGTATCGAGGCTGCCGCGCGTCGACTCGAAGACCACGCCGGTCCGAGGGCGTGCCGCGGCCGGGATCATCGTGCGCGCGCCGGCGGCCTCGGTCGCGAGCACCATCGCGCGTGCGACGCGATCGAGGCGCCGGAACATCGGGTCGGCCACGCCGAAGAGCTCGCGCAACGTGCGACCGGTGCCCGGCGGAGCCGCGCCCAGCTCCGACCACGTGCGCGCGACGCCCGCGGAGCCGAAGATGCCGCGCGCGTCGAGCCGTCCGACGCCGAGGATCGCGGGCATGACGCTCACGCCTCGACCACCAGCGCGGACTGGTAGCCGCCGAAGCCGCCCGAGACCTTGAGCGCGCGCGCGGACGCGAGGGTGGTCGCGTGGCGCACCAGGGCGAGGTGCGGATCGACGTCCGGCTCCTCGAGGCCGACGTTCGCCGGCGCCTCGCCGCGACGGAGCGCCTCGATGGAGATCAACGTCTCGATGACGCCAGCCGCGCCGAGCGTATGCCCGGTCTGCGCCTTCGTGCCGAACGCGGGCGCGGTCTCGCCTTCGAACAGGCGCACGATTCCGAGCGCCTCGGACGCATCGTTCGCGACGGTCCCTGTGCCATGCAGGTGGATCACGCCGACGTCTCGCGGACGGATCCCGGCCTTCGCCAGCGCGCGCGCGGCGGCGAGCCGCGTTCCCTCGCCCTCGCGGTCGGGCCCGGTCACGTGGCCGGCGTCGTTCGCGTCGCCGTACCCCGTGATGGCGACTCCGATCGATGCGGACGGATCGGACGTGAGCAGGATCGCACCCGCACCTTCGCCGAGGGAGATGCCGCGCCGATGCCGGTCGAACGGGCGGCACCGCCCCGGATCGAGCGCGAGCAACGCGTCGAATCCCGCGACGGTGAGGTCGGCGAGCTCGTCGGCGCCGACCACGAGCACGTGATCCGCTTCGCCGCGCTCGATGCGGCGGGCCGCCAGCGAGAGCGCGGCCAGGCCCGACGCGCAGGCGCACGAGACCGAGGCGATGACGCGCCCGAGCCCCACGCGCGCGGCGACCGAGCGAGCGAGCCGAGCCGGGCTCGCCAGGCCGTCCCCGGCCGTGACGACGCCCGAGAGATCGGCCTTGGTCGACGCCAGCACGAGCCCGACGATCCCCGGGTCGACGCGAGCCTCGGCCAACGCCTCGCGCGCCGCGAGGACCGCGAAGACGATCGGCCGAGTCGCGCTCGGATCCTCCGCGAGCGTCACGTCCGGCGGCACCTCGGCCATGCACCGCGCCGCGACATCGAGGTGCATCGTGCGTTCTCGTGGCCGCAACGCGGTCTGGCCGGCGAAGACGGCGTCGAGAACCGCGCCGACGCCGCGACCGAACCCGGTCACTGCGCCGCGTCCCGCGACGTGGGCTCGACGGGTCATCGCGCGACGGATCATCGCGCGACCGTTCTTCGTGCCGTGGCCGGGACGACGTGAAGAGGTGAGGGGGAGGGCAGCCGCATGGAGCGAGGGCGTCGTGTCATCGTCGAGATCCTCGCCGACGATACGCACGCGACGTGGGCCGCGTCAATCGAGGCGCCGGCGGAGCGGGCCGCGTCCCGGTCCCCGAGCCGTCCCATCCTTGCGAGCCGCGCGGGCGCGAAAAATGCGACGCGCCGGCCGATTTCCTCGAACCGTTCCCGTCGTGGCCGCATCAAATGGACCTCAGCCGCGTCCGATGAACGGAGCCCGACAGATGCACCGTCTCCTCCGCCCGGTCGCCTACGCGAGCCTCGTCCTCTCCGCGATCCCGATCCTCGCCGCGGACGGAGACGAGAAGGGTACGCCGTTGGACACCGCCACGTACCAAGTGACCTTCGACGCGACCTGGAGCCCGGCCACTCATCCGAAAGCGTATCCATCGGGAGCGCACTTCTCGCCGTTGGTCGGCGCGGTGCACCGATCGGGCGTGGTCTTTTGGAAGAAGGGGAAGACGGCCACGACCGGGATCGAGCAGATGGCGGAGCTGGGCGCGACGTTCGCGCTGTCGCAGGAGGTGAACGACGCGATCCTGGAGGGCGACGCGAGCGCGGTGATCCTCGGCTCCGGCATCTCGTCCCCCGGCTCGACGTCGGTCACCATCACGGTGAGCGACGAGACTCCCGCCGTCACCCTCGTCACGATGATCGCGCCGAGCCCCGATTGGTTCGTCGGCGTGACCGACCTCGACCTCCGCGACGGAGCGGACTGGCTCGACCGGCTCGTCGTTCCGGTCTACGGCTGGGATGCCGGCACCGACGACGGTAAGTCGTTCAACGCGGCGAACGACGATTCGAAGCCGCAGAAGAAGGTGAAGCGCCTGAAGAAGGGGCCGTTCAAGAGCGTCAAGAAGGTTCCGCTCGGCACGTTCACGTTCGAACGCCTGAGCTGAGCGGCCGTCTCCGTTCCGCTCGAGCTCGGTCGCTGGATCCGCCTACAGCGGCCGCTTCCGTGCGCGGCCGACCGCGCGGGGGAGCTCCGGCGGAGTGGGCGCGACCTTCACGATCCGTAGGATCAGCCCTCCGGTCGTGGGCCGGCCGGTCGCATCCACGGGATCGATCGCACCCCCCAGCCGGGCGACGGCGCCCTTCGCGTCCTCGACCTCCTCCTCCACGTGCGCCCCCTTCATCGCCAGGAGGAACCCGCCGACGCGGACGAGCGGCAGCGCGTACTCGACGATCTCGCGCAGCGAGCCGACCGCGCGGCAGGTCGCGACGTCGTACTGCTCGCGATGATCCGGGGAGTGTCCGAGGAGCTCGGCTCGCTCGGCGGCGACGGTGACGTTCGCGAGATCGAGCTCGGCCGCGCACTCCTCGAGGAATCGGGCCTTCTTGCCGGTTGCCTCGACCAGGATCACGCGTAGATCTCGCCTCTCGATCGCGAGCGGGAGACCGGGCAGCCCGCCGCCCGACCCGACGTCGACGACGCGGGAGCCCGGCGGCAATCCATGCATCAAAGGTAGAAGAGTGAGACTGTCGAGCACGTGTCGGGTCCAGGCCTGGTCGCGGTCGCGCACCGCGGTGAGGTTGAACCGCCGGTTCGCGTCGAGCATCAGGTCGAGGAAGCGGAGCAGCCGCGGCTCGTCCCGGAGGAGTGGCATCGCCGGATTCTGCCCCGACAGTCGGTCGTTGTCGGATGAAAACGGCTGGATCTTTTTGTACGGTTCTCGGCCCTCGTCGTCGGCGGATGCCTGGCTCTCCCCAGCGCTCGGATCCGAAGGCGCAATCTTCCTACACGCAAGGGACTGGAGCGATCCATGAGCCGGGCGATCGTTCTCTTCGTCTTCCTCGCATCGATCTGGCTGCTCTGGTCGGGGATCTACGAGCCGCTGATCCTCGCGTTCGGTGCCGTTTCCGTGCTGTTGGTGCTCGGGGTCTGCTTCCGCATGGGGATCGTGGACGAGGAGGGCAGCCCGTATCACATCGCGCTCCAGGTGCGAATGTTCGTCTACATCCCCTGGTTGTTGAAGGAGATCTTCGTTTCGAATCTCGACATCACGAGACGGATCCTGTCGCCGGCCCTCCCGATCAGCCCGGTGTTGTTCGAGGCGCCCAGCAGCCAGAGGACCGACCTCGGGCGCGTCGTCTATGCCAACTCGATCACGCTCACGCCGGGGACCGTCTCCTACGCGGTCTCGGGCGACCGGATTCTCGTGCATTCGATCGCGAAGGAAGTGCGCGACGGCCTGCTGACGGGAGAGATGGACCGTCGCGTCAGCCGTCTCGAGGCAAGCCCGTGATGTTCGCGGTCTCGATGATCGCGGTCCTCGTGACGATGGCGCTCGCGTTGACGCGCGCGCTCAAGGGGCCGGACGTGTTCGACCGAATCCTCGGCGTCAATACGTTCGGGACGGCGACCGTGCTGTTCATCGCGGTGCTCGGCTTCCTCACCGGGCGGCCGGACTTCCTCGACCTCGCGCTCGTCTACGCGTTGATCAACTTCATCAGCGTCATCGCCGTCCTCAAGTTCATCAAGTTCGGCGGTCTGGGCAACGTGGAGGAGCAGTCGGAGGACGGGGCGTGAGCATCCTCATCGACGTCGTCTCCTGGGCGTGCCTCGCCGGCGGCTCGTTCTTCTGCCTCGTCGGCGGCATCGGCCTCCTGCGACTTCCGGACTTCTACACGCGCCTGCACGCCGGCGGCGTGACCGACACACTGGGCGCAGGGCTCGTGCTCGTCGGTCTCGCTTTCCAGGCGGGTTTCACCCTGAACGCGGTCAAGCTGCTGCTGATCGTCGCGTTCCTTTGGCTCGCGAGCGCGGTGACGGGACACTCGGTCACCAAGGCGGCGGTCGCGAACGGCCTGAAACCGAAGCTCGACGCGCCCGGCGTGCTCGAGGTGGGGGAGGCCGGGGAAGGTCGCAAGGAGCCCGCGCCGTGATGGAGCTCATCAACGTCGTCCTGCTCGCTCTGCTCGTCATCACTGCCTTCGGCGTCGTGCGGCTGCGCAGCCTGTTCGCGGCCGTGATGCTGTTCGGCATCTACAGCTTCCTGTCGGCGTCGATCTTCACGCTGTTCGACGCGGTCGACGTCGCGTTCACCGAGGCGTCGGTCGGGGCCGGGATCTCGACCGTATTGATGCTCGGCACGTTGTCGTTGACGCAGCGCACCGAGAAGCGGACCGAGGGTTCGCCGCGGCTCGCTCTCGCCGTCGTGCTCCTCACCGGCGGGGCGCTCGTGTACGCGACGTTCGACATGCCGTACTACGGCGAAGCGGCGGCGCCGATCCACGAGCATCCGATCTACAACGAGTACGTCAACGAGTCCTACGAGAAGTTCCACATCCCGAACGTCGTCACGTCGGTGCTCGCGAGCTACCGCGGGTACGACACGTTCGGCGAGACCACCGTAATCCTGACCGCCGGCATCGCGGTGATGCTCCTGCTCTCGCGGCGCGGCGACAAGCGCGCCGGCGAGCCCGCCGACGAGCACAAGAAGGAACGCCCGGCGTGAAGGCTCAGACGGTCCCGCGGGTCATCGCGAAGGTGCTGATCCCGTACATCCTGCTGTTCGCGTTGTACGTCCAGTTCCACGGCGACTTCGGCCCGGGCGGCGGGTTCCAAGCGGGCGTGATCTTCGCGGCCGGCCTGATCCTCTACGCGCTCCTCTTCGGGCTCGACGCGGCGCAGCGCGTGCTCCCCGAGAACGTCATCCGCGTGCTCATCGCGCTCGGCGTGATGATCTACGGCGGAGTCGGCGTGGCGACGATGATGAAGGGCGGGAAGTTCCTCGACTACGCGGTGCTCGCCCACGACCCGGTGCACGGGCAGCACTACGGGATCTTGCTCGTCGAGCTCGGCGTCGGCGTGACCGTCACCGCGGTGATGGTCTCGCTGTTCTACTCGTTCGCGGGTCGGAGGGCGGAGTGAGCACGTTCGTCGGCCTCTACAACTACTGGATCGTCATCGGGCTGATGATGATCGGGCTCTACGTGATGATCGCGCGGGGCAACCTGATCAAGAAGGTGATCGGGATGAACCTGTTCCAGACGTCGGTCATCCTCTTCTACGTGAGCATGGGGAAGATCGAGGGCGGCACCGCGCCGATCCTGAAGGAAGGGATCGAGCTGTACTCGAACCCGCTCCCGCACGTCCTGATGCTCACCGCGATCGTGGTCGGAGTCGCGACGACCGCGGTGGCTCTGGCCCTGGTCGTGCGCATCAGGGAGGCGTACGACTCCATCGAAGAGGACGAGATCCTCGCACAGGACCCGAAGTGATCGAGCAGAACCTACCCGTCATCCCGATCGTCCTGCCGATCCTGGCCGCGCCCGTGTGCGTGATCCTGCGGTCGGCCCGGTGGGTCTGGCCATTCGCGATGCTCGTCGCGTGGGCGACGTTCGCCGCGTGCTGCGGCCTGCTCGTCCGCGTACTCGACGAGGGCACGATCCACTACTTCCTCGGCAACTGGAGCCCGCCGGAAGGGATCGAGTTTCGCATCGACGTGCTGAACGCGTTCATCATGCCGATCGTCTCCGGCATCGCCGCGATCGTGCTGACGTACGCCCCGAAGAGCCTCGAGCGCGAGGTCCCCGTCGGCCGGCACGGGCTCCTGTACGCGGTCTTTCTGCTCTGTCTCACCGGCATGCTCGGAATGACCGTGACGGGCGACGCGTTCAACGTGTTCGTCTTTCTCGAGATCGCTTCGCTGTCGACGTACGCGCTCGTCAGCATGGGTCCGGATCGCCGCGCGCTGATGGCGGCCTATCGCTACCTGGTGATGGGGACGGTCGGCGGCACGTTCTTCCTCATCGGCGTCGGGCTGCTCTACATGAAGACGGGCACGCTGAACATGGCGGACCTCGCGGTGCGCGTGCAGGAGGTCTCCGGCTCGCGGACGGTGCTCGCCGGCTTCGCGTTCCTCAGCGTCGGATTGTCGCTGAAGATCGCGCTCTTCCCGCTCCACCTCTGGCTGCCGAACGCGTACACCTACGCGCCGTCGGCCGTCACCGCGTTCCTCGCCGCGACTGCCACGAAGGTCGCCATCTACGTGGTGCTGCGGTTCTTCTTCACGATTCTCGGCGTCGACCTCGCGCTGCGCGACCTGCCGCTCGGGTCGTCGCTCATGATCCTCTCGCTGGTCGGCATCTTCGTCGCGTCGACCGTCGCCTGCTTCCAACCGAACGTGAAGCGCGCGCTCGCGTACTCCAGCGTGGCCCAGGTCGGCTACATCGCGCTCGGCATCAGCTTCGCGAACGTCGCCGGCCTGACGGGCGGGCTCGTCCACGTGTTCAACCACGCGCTGATGAAGGGGGGGCTCTTCATGGCGGTCGGCTGCATCGCGTATCGCACCGGGACCGTGCGGCTCGAGGACATGCGCGGCATCGGCAAGCTGATGCCGATCACGATGATGTGCTTCGTGATCGGAGGGCTCGGCATGATCGGCGTCCCGTTGACCGTGGGTTTCATCAGCAAGTGGTACCTGGTGGTGGCCGCGTTCGACTCGGGGCGCTGGCCGATCGCGGTGCTGCTGTTGCTGAGCTCGCTTCTCGCCGTCGTCTACATCTGGCGGGTGATCGAGGTCGCCTACTTCCAGGCGCCCGATGAGGGGGCCGAGGTGAAGGAAGCGCCGATCTCGATGCTCCTGCCGACGATCCTCATGATCGGCGCCACGGTCTACTTCGGCGTGCGGACCGAGCTCACCGTCGACATCGCGGAGCGCGCGGCAGAGATGCTCCTGGGAGGCCGGCCGTGACGCCCGAGCGTCTGATCCTTCTTTGCATGGTCGTGCCCGCGATCGGCGCGGCGCTGCTGCCGTTCTTCTCGCGCTGGCCGAACCTGCGCGAGGGGGTGACGATCCTCACGAGCGTGCTGCTCTTTTCGATCGTCCTCGGCGTCCACACCGATTTCGCGTCCGGCCTGCGGCCGGTGGTGAACCTCGTCGAGGTGATGCCCGGGATCGACCTCGCGTTCCAGGTCGAGCCGCTCGGGATGCTGTTCGCGCTCGTCGCGTCGGGGCTCTGGATCGTCACGTCGTTCTATGCGATCGGTTACATGCGGGCCCACCACGAGGCCGACCAGACGCGCTTCTTCTCCTGCTTCGCGATCGCGATCGCGGCGACGATGGGAATCGCGCTCGCCCGGAACTTCTTCACGCTGTTCGTCTTCTACGAGGTCCTCACGTTCTCGACCTACCCGCTCGTGACGCACGCGCGCACGGACGCGGCGAAGCGCTCGGGGCGGATCTACCTGGGGATCCTCGTCGGCACGTCGGTCTCGTTCCTGCTCCTCGGGATGCTGTGGGTCTGGTTCGAGACGGGAACGCTCGACTTCGTCGAGGGCGGCTTCCTGCGCGGGCGCGTCGATGAGTCGCTGCTGCCGATCCTGTTCGGCCTCTTCATGTTCGGCACCGGGAAGGCGGCGCTGATGCCGTTCCATCGTTGGCTGCCGGCCGCGATGGTGGCGCCCACTCCGGTGAGCGCGCTCCTGCACGCGGTGGCGGTCGTGAAGGCGGGGGTCTTCACCGTCCTGAAGGTGACCGTCTACCTGTTCGGAGTCGACTACCTCGATGAGACCGGCGCGAGCCGCTGGATCCTGTGGGTGGCCGCCGCGACGATCATCCTCGGCTCGCTCGTCGCGATGACGAAGGACAACCTGAAGGCGCGGCTGGCGTACTCGACGATCAGCCAGCTCTCGTACATCGTGCTCGGCGCCGCTCTCGCGAACGACCTCGGGATCATCGGCGGCGGCATGCACATCGCCACGCACGCGGTCGGGAAGATCACCCTGTTCTTCTGCGCGGGGGCGATCTACGTGGCGCTCCACAAGACCGAGATCAGCACGATGCGCGGGATCGGCCGGAGGATGCCGTTCACGATGACCGCGTTCACGATCGGCGCGGTCAGCATCATCGGGCTGCCGCCGTGCGGCGGCGCGTGGAGCAAGTGGTATCTCGCGCTCGGCGCGCTCGAGGCGGATCAGATCGTGCTCGTCGGCGTGCTGATGCTGAGCTCGCTGTTGAACGTCGCGTACCTGCTGCCGATCTCGTTCCGCGCGTTTTTCTGCGCGCCGGATCCAGCGGACGGGCACGAGGACGCGAACGGGCACGGGCACGAGGGGAAGAACGGGATCGTCGAGGCTCCGTTCTTCTGCGTCGCGCCGCTCTGCGTCACGGCGGTCGGGTGCATCGCGTTGTTCTTCTTCCCGGGTCCGCTGTACGACCTGCTGCGGCAGGTGACCCCGGGGTCGAGGTGAGCCATGAGTGACCACGGACAGGGCGGCGGCTGGCTGGACGACCCGCGGAACGTCGACCGGCTCCTGCGCGTCTTCTACGTCCTCTGCGCGCTGACGATCGCGGCCGAGCTGCTCATCCACAAGCACGCTGAACACCCCGCCGAGTCGTGGTTCGGCTTCCATGGCCTCTACGGGTTCGCCGGCATCGTCGTGCTCGTCCTCCTGTCGAAGCTCCTGCGCCGCCTCGTGATGCGCTCGGAGGACTACTACGATGCCTGAGCTGCATCCGTCGGTCGTCTTCTTCCTCGGCGCGATCCTCGTCGGTCTGCTGCGCTCGGGGAGGATGCGCGGGCTGATCGGGCTCCTCGTCCCGATCGTCTCGTTCGTCGGCCTGCTCGGGTTCGATCACGGGCGCCACGCGACGTGGTCGCTCTTCGCGTACGACGATCTGTGCCTGCTTCGCGTCGACAAGCTGAGCCTGCTGTTCGGCTACCTGTTCCACGTCGCGGCGTTCCTCGGCGTGCTGTACGCGCTGCACGTGAAGGACCGCATGCAGCAGGTCGCGGCCCTCATGTACGCGGGCGCCGCGATCGGCGCCGTCTTCGCCGGCGACTTGATCTCGCTCTTCGTTTTCTGGGAGCTCCTCGCGCTCACGTCGGTCTTCCTCGTGCTCGCGCCGCGAACGGAGAAGTCGTTTCGGTCGGGGATGCGCTACCTCGTGTGGAACGTCCTTTCCGGCGTGGTGCTCCTGTCGGGCGTGCTGATCGTCAGCCGCGAGACCGGGTCGGTGGCGTTCGAGGCGATGCAGCTCGGCGGAGTCGGCACGTGGGCGATCCTGCTCGGGTTCGGCGTGAAGTGCGGGTTCCCGCTCCTCCATGCGTGGATCATCGACGCCTACCCGTCCTCGACGCCGACCGGGACCGTCTTCCTCTCCGCGTTCACCACGAAGACCGCGGTCTACGCGCTGGCGCGCGGCTTCCCGGGGACGGACGAGCTGATCTACATCGGCGCGGTGATGACTGCCTTTCCGATCTTCTACGCGGTCATCGAGAACGACCTGCGGCGCGTCCTGTCCTACTCGATGATCAACCAGGTCGGCTTCATGGTCGTCGGGATCGGGCTCGGCACCGAGCTCGCGATCAACGGCGCGGTCTCGCACGCGTTCGCCGACGTGATCTTCAAGGGGCTCCTGTTCATGGCGATGGGGGCGGTCCTGCACCAGACGGGCAGGATCCATGGCACGGACCTCGGCGGGCTCTACAAGACGATGCCGAAGACGACGGTCCTCTGCATCATCGGCGCATTATCGATCTCCGCGTTCCCGCTCTTCTCCGCGTTCATCACGAAGTCGATGGTCATGACGGCCGCGCTCGAGGAGGGGCACGACTTCGTCTGGTTCATGCTGCTGTTCGCGTCGGCCGGCGTGCTCGAGCACGCGGGGATCAAGATCCCCTACTTCGCCTTCTTCGCGCACGACTCGGGGATCCGGACGACGGAACCGCCGAGGAATATGCTGATCGCGATGACGCTGTCGGCCGGTCTGTGCATCTTCATCGGATCGAACCCGTCGTTCCTCTACGGATTGCTCCCGTTCCACGTCGACTATCACCCATATACGGCGAGTCACGTGGTGACGCAGATGCAGATCCTGTTCCTCGCCGCGCTCGCCGTCGTGGTGCTGGTGCGGACCGGCGTCTACCCGCCCGAGGTTCGTTCGGTGAACCTGGACGCCGAATGGTTGTACCGGCGCCTCGGCGTGACGGTCTGCCGTGGCGTCGGCTCGATGGGCGTGACCGTGTACAACCTCGCCACGGCGGTGGGGAAGGCGCTCGTCGACGTCGTCGTCTCGACCGCGAAGTTCGCCCACGCGCCGCGCGGGATCTTCGCGCGGACGGTGCCGATCGGCACGAGCGCGTTGTTCGCCGCGCTGATGCTCGCGATCTACCTCCTGCTCTACTTCTTCTGATCTTCCTTCGATCGTCGAGCCACGCAAGCGGTTTGCGCGTCCCGTGAATCGACTGGCGCTGGGCGAGCTGCCGATGGCTCGCTAACGAAGCGCGCCGTGCATCGTCCGGTGACGCGACTCGCACTCGCACCCCCGCTCTCATATCGAAGGAGTCCGCATCATGGAACTGCACCGCATCGCACTCGCATTCGGCGTGGCGTTCGCCGGATGGGTGAGCGCCGTGCTTCCCCTCTCGCCCGAGCCGCAGGACGACGGCGACGCTCCCATGCGTGAAGAGATCACTCGCGAGGAGATCACGCTCGATCCTTTCCGCGCCCTTCACGAGCAGCTTCTCGCCGCCCTCGACGGAGGCGACTCGGACGGAGTCCGGAAGGTCGTGTCGGGCAATGGCGTCCTTCGGCTCTACGTCCTTGACGGCCGTGGCGCGTCTCGAACGTTGTCGGGCGCGCCCGAGATCTTCGATTGGGTCCGCTCGTGGGTCGACTCGGCCGCGGAGACCGGCGATTCGCGCATCACGCGGCACGACGTCGTGGTGGACTCCGGCGCCTACGTCGTCGTCGCGTTCGACGTCGAGCGCACGAGCAACGGGTCGCCCCAGAAGCTCCACGTGACGTCCGTCGTCATGCGTGGCGGCGGCGGGGGAGGCATGGAAGAAGGCGTCCCGACGCCGTTGCGGATCGGCCATCTGCACATTTCGTCGGCCGATTCGACCGAGAACTAGTGGTGTGATTCAGAGTTGTTGACGTTTCTCCGGGGCCCTCGTCATCGCTTGCTGCGTTGCTCCTCCTCGACGGATCTCGAATACGCGGTCGTCGTCGCGCCTTGCCAGCGACGACGATGACCTCCGGATAATCCACCAACAATCTGAATCACACCACTAGCCGCCCGTGGTGAAAGTGCTTTCGAAGCGAGGCGAGGTCATCGCGACCGAGATCGAGGCGCAGGACCGCAGGCGTACTGCCTGTACGTCGAGGATCCTGCAACGAAGAGATCGGTCGCGAGGGCCCGCCGCAGCC
>CAZYQW010000008.1:0-25720 GCA_964649825.1 uncultured Phycisphaeraceae bacterium
TGGATTATCCGGAGGTCATCGTCGTCGCTGGCAAGGCGCGACGACGACCGCGTATTCGAGATACGTCGAGGAGGAGCAACGCAGCAAGCGATGACGAGGGCCCCGGAGAAACGTCAACAACTCTGAATCACACCACTAGCATATACCGGCCGGGATGGAGAGGAAACGCACGGAAGGATCCTGGAGACTCGCCACGCTCTGTTTGGCGAACGAAGCTGAGCGCCTCGCCCTTCAGGCTGTAGACCGCCACGCCGAACCTGGATGCGGGGGTCCCATCAGCATTCAACACGCGGCCTTCGACGCGGCCGTACCGGTAAAGCGTGATATCGACAGTTTCGTCAGGCCGTGCTCGCACAGGAACAGGCATTGCCATTCCGATTGCAGCTACATTGATCTCGTACGAGTCGTCGATCAGGCCGTTGAGCTGGTATGAGCCATCTTGCGATGACTCGGCGATCACTCGGTGGGGTGGTCCACTCGATGGTCTCGTCGACGCTGTGATGGACGCCCCGCCAAGCCTTTCGCCCGTTGGACCGAGAATCGTCCCACGGATTCGTCCGTCGGCCGGTCGTAGAACCACGGCGACGGTGGATTGCGCGACGCCCCGCTCGACGGAACCATCTGCGTAGCCTTCGGCCGAGACGAAGATCATGTAGGCGAGCTCGCCAAGACCCTTGACCTCGAACTGGCCGTGTTCATCCGTCAGGCACCGGTATACGTCGGTACCAGGGTCGTAGCTGATCGAGCGTCCGCTCCCTTCGATAAGGCATCTCTTCTCGACGATGTGAATCTGCGCATTCTGAATCGGCTGCCCATCACGGGCTGAGGCAACGGCGCCGACGAGGGTCGCGGTGGGGCTCAGCACCAGATCGGGAATCTGGATCTCGCTGCCCACCTCCGAGATGACACTCGTCCGCGAATGCGTGTATCCCTTCGCACGGGCTTCAAGGTACACGTGCAAGCCATGCCGCTTCATCGCGAATCGGCCGTTGCCATCCGTCGTGGTTTCCTCGCCTACGACCTCAGTGCCTCCGGTTCGAGCGCCAAACATCGTTGTTTGGCGCATCTGCCGAATGGATGCGCCCTGGATCGGTGCTCCGTCCTCGTCCACAATACGACCGATGACTTGGCCAAGCAGGGGATCGCTGGACTGGGGTGACTCGGTGGTGCCAGCTTCGCCAGGAGGCAGCGGCTCCTCTTCGGCCGACGATGCTCGCGGTTCGGGCGCTGATCGTGGCGATTCGAAGGCGCGGCGGCTGGGACGGTTGTCGCGGGCGCCGTTCGGAGCGAATCGAACCGCCACGAACACCGCGAGGAACAGCAAAGGCAGCAAGAACAAGAGGAGCCTCATGCCGGTGATCCTACTTCAGGGGATCGCATCCTCATCTCCGGTGCATGTCGCGGACGGGAATCCTCAGCGCGATCCGTCAGCGCTCGCGCCGAGGCGGCAACCGAGGCAGCCGAGCCGCCTCGATTCCTCGAGAGGCGCTTCGTCCCCTCCTTCCGCCTGCGTCCAAGGGGCGCGATCGTGCCAACCGCGGGATCACCCGCTGACGACACGTTCGTGACGACGTCTCGAAACGCGACGCGCTGCGAACGCCGCGGCCGATCCCCCACCCGGGCCGACCGAGAAGACTACAATGGTCCGGTCATTCGGCCGCTGCACTCCATGGAGGAAGCAGATGAACGCTCCACGATGGTTCTCGTCCCCGTTCGTCGGTTCGGTCGCGCTCGTGATGCTCGTCGCCGACGCGGGCGCGCAGAGCATGAACGTCTCGATCGTGAACGGAACTCCGTCGTCGAGCTTCGGTGCCGCCGCCGGCCAGACCGGCTCGTGGAACGTCGCGCCGGTCAAGTCGACGCTCCTCCCGTTCGCGCTCTTCGATCTGACCGGCGCGGCGACTCCCGTGTTGTTCAACACGTCGACGCCGGGCTCCGACCTGTTCCTGAACGACCCGGCCACGTCCGGGAACGACCAGGCGCTGATGGACGGAGGCCACAACATCGGCCCGTTCGGCGTCTCGCAGGTCCAGCTCACTGGCCTCGCCAACGGCAGCTACGACGTGTACACGTACGCGTGGACGCCGGTCCACCCCTTCGCGATCGTCAACGTCGGCGTGCCGGGCTCGCCGGATCCGGTGCAGCCGGTCGGCGGGGCGTGGCCCGGTTCGTACCAGCTCGGCGTCACCCACGCGAAGCACTCCGTCCAGGTCGCGACCGGCCAGATCCTCATCGACGTCACCACGACCGACGCGATCGCGTTGGTGAACGGCATCCAGCTCGTGCAGACGACGAGCAACGCCTGGGTCGACCTTGGCAACGCGCTCGCCGGAACCGGCGGCGCGCCCGTGCTCGTGGGGATTGGCGATCTCACCGTGGGCACGAGCGTCGGCATCTCGCTCTCGAACGCATTTCCGAACGGATCGGCGTTCGTCGTGGTCGGCTCATCGAACCTGAGCGCGCCGCTGTTCGGCGGCATCATCGTCCCGAACCCCGACCTCATCCTGCCGCCGCTCCCGATCGGCGCCGGAGGGACCCTCATCCTCTCGAGCACGATGCCGGCCGGCGTGCCCCCCGGGATCCCCGTCTTCGTGCAGGGCTGGATCCCCGACCCGCTCGGACCTCAGGGGTGGGCCGCATCGAACGCGATCATGGCGCTCACGCCCTGACCGGTGGATCGAGCCCTTCTCGCAGGGTCGCACGTTAACACTCTCGCGCTCCGACGACTCTCCCGTCGTGGAGGTCCCCACCATGCGTGTCGCGAGCCTGGTCCCGATGCTGCTTCTCTCCTGCGTGCCACGGCCCGAAAGCCGCACCGGATGGCCGGGCGGTTTCGGCGGCGCGCCCGACGTGCGCGTCGTCGTGGGCACGGAGCCGAGCCCTCCGCTCCTCGACGACCTCGACGGGGACGGTGACGTCGACGTCATCCTCGCGGTGCAGACGGGCGCTCCTGCGCCGGGCGGACGCCTGGTCGCGCTGATCGGCGACGGCGAAGGCCGGTTCGAGCCGCGGGCGGGGCTCGACATCGGGTCGCCGTCCCAAGACCTCGCGATCGGAGACGTCGACGGCGACTGGAGCCTCGACGTCCTGGTCGGGTGGCACGATGAGCATGAGGTCGGGACGTTCCTCGGCGACGGTCGCGGCGGCTTCACGCGCTCGGCCGCTCCGCTGCGGATCGGCGGGGCGGGGCCCGCGCACACACACTGCGTCCGGCTGGGGGACGTGAACCGCGATCGATTCGTCGATCTCCTCGGCACGAGCGCCGACGAGGGAACGGTGACCGTGCTGCTCGGCGACGGACGGGGCGCGTTCGATCCGTCGCCCGGCTCGCCGTTTCCCGCCGCCAAGCATCCGTACGACACGATCTCGATCGCCGACTTCGACGGCGACGGCAGCATCGATGTGGCCGTCCCGGACCTTCATGGCGCCGCGGTATCGGTGCTGCTCGGTGATGGCGCCGGTCGCTTCGCGCCGGCCGTCGGATCGCCGATCGCGGTCGGAGATCGGCCCGGCTACCTGACCCACGCGGACCTGGACGGCGACGGCGACTTCGACGTCGTCGTGACGCACGACGACGATCCGGTGGCCATGGTCCTCGTGAACGACGGCGCCGCGCGCTTCTCGCGCCGGGCAACGCTCGCGTTCGCGAAACCAGTGTGGACCGTGGCGGCGGGCGACGTCGACGGAGATCGAGCGGTCGACCTCGCGTTCTCTTCCCACGGAGCGC
Organism: uncultured Phycisphaeraceae bacterium; assembly: GCA_964649825.1. Taxonomy (GTDB): domain Bacteria; phylum Planctomycetota; class B15-G4; order B15-G4; family JADJEK01; genus CAZYQW01. The sequence continues at coordinate 3,728 of CAZYQW010000008.1, forward strand.
GCGGCGTCTACCTGTGTCGCGGTCACGGCGACGCCACGTTCTCCGACGCGGTCTGGCTCGACGCGGGGGGCGCGACCGGCGCCGTCGCGCTCGCCGACGTCGACGGGGACCACGCGCTCGACCTGCTTGCGACCGACGTCACGCACGGCGCGCTGCTCGTGTGGCGCGCGCAAGAGGATCGCGCGCGCCCCCGGTAACGGCGGCCGCCGCGCGCCGAAGCCGCCTACTCGATCCGAATCCGGAGGCCGTTGGTCGCGGAGGCCCCGAAGTAGGAGGCCGAGTCCAGAACGAACGCTTGCAGGGTCAGTTCCGTGCCGAAGGGGACGTCCGGGCGCGACTCGCAGACGACGGACGCCGGCTGGTTATCGCCGCTCGCGGCCGACGTCGACGACGTCGGCCGCGATTCCCCACAACCGAAGCGCGGGTCGGCGACGCGAACAAGGAGACGTGCGCACCACCTGCTCATCGACGTCACGCATCCGTGGAGTGGAAAGGAGTCGTTCGTGCCTCGAATCAAGACTCTTCTGATCGCCGCCTCGCTGGCGTTCCTCGCGCGGCCCCTCGGTGCACTCGGCTCGGACCTCGAGAGCTCCGGTCCGTACGCGACCGGATACCGCGTGCTCTCCCAGGCGGGGACGACTCGAACTCACTTCGAACCGAGTCCGACCGCAGCGGCGAACGCCGTCTTCGCGATGCCGCCGTCGGCCCCGAATTGGCCGTTCGTGGGCGACGTGCACGCGAATTCGTACCTGACCGGCCGGGTCTACTACCCGGCGACCGGGGCCCCGGTCGATCCTGCCGCCGCGATCGAGAACGCGACCGTGCACTCTCCGCCGGAGGACGAGAAGTGGCCGGTCATCGCGTTCATGCACGGCTTCGGGGCGATGCCGCTGGACTACGACACGTTGTTGTCGCACGTCGCGAGCCACGGCTTCATCGTCGTCGCGGGATACCACCTCTTCAGCGAGGGCGAGTGGAATCAGTCGAGCGTGCAGCAGGCTCTCGACATGTCGGTTCTCTTGAACCAGTTCGTGGAGTGGTCGCAGAACCCGACGAACTGGATCAAGTGGTGCCACCCGACCGCTACGTTCGTGCTGCGCTGCGAGTCCGAGGAGTGGGTCGAGGAGCCGAACCCATTCCATGGGATGATCGATCCGTCGCCAAACGCGACGTTCGGAGCGTTCGGACACTCGATGGGCTCGATCGCCTGCCTCTACCTGCTGGGTCTCGACTCGCGCGTCCGCGCCGCGATGTCGATCTCCTGCCCCGACCCGACGCTCCTGACGGCGGGCGACCAGATCGGCACCGCCGTGGTCCCCGCCACTCTGTATGACGGTGTCGAATGGGCGATCCCCGACGTCCAGACGTATCGTGGCTCGCTCGCGACGGTGGTCGGCGACGAGGACGTCTCCTGGATCTCCGGCAACCCCTACTTCTGGCACGATACCGCCGCCGCGACGAACCCGCTTCCGACGCGAAACCTCGCGTTCACGATCGCCGGCGCCGGACATTTCGCGCCCTTCACTCCGGCTGCCGCGTCCCTCTTCTCCGGCGGACTTGGGTTGGTCCCCACCAGCCTCGCCGCAAGCGAGCAGTTTCGACTGACGCGACGCATCGTGACCGGCTACTTTCGCGCCGAGCTTCTGGCCGACCATCATCGTTACTTCGACTTGCTCGGCCCGGGGATCGTTCCCGAACCCGTTCTCGTCAAGGCGGATTGCTCGGTGCCCGCCGTCTGGGCCGCGTGGGGAGCGCCACCGCTCGCACCGAACGAGGCAACGGTCGGCGTGGCCGGACGCGCGGGGCATCTCGAGGGCCTGTTCTCCTCCTGGCACTTGACCGGAGGGAGCGTCGACCCGCTCGACGATCCGCTCTGGGAGAACGGAGCGATGCTCCACAGCTTCTCGGTGATCCCCACGAGCCCTGACTCCGCGGGGAATCCGACCGGGGCCTTCCCGCGCGTGGGGGTCGTCGACGTGACGCAGGTCGCCGGACCGGCTCCCGCCGTTCCACTCGGCATCACCTTCCAGTGGCAAGCCGCGGTGACGCTGGGAACTCCGCTGGCTCCCCTCTACAAGTCGCCGATCGTCTGGCAGGACATCTGATCCGCGCTTCCTGAGGAACGAAACCGGCCCGCGGCGCGACCGAGCGCCACGGGCCGACGTTCCTGCGAACGACTCGCTGGATCAGTCGATCCATCGATCCATCGATCCATCGATTACAGGATGTCTTTCGCCGGGTTCTTCGGCGTCCGCAGGGTGAACAGGAACTTCACGAGCCGCTGCTGCGCGGTCGGGCCGAGGCCCGCGAACGCGTTCCGAGCGGCGAGGGCCTCGCCGCCGTGCTGCAAGATCGCGTCTTCGATCGTGTGGGCGCGGCCGTCGTGCAGGTACGGAGCCGTGTCCGCCACGCCCCACAGCCGGGCGGTGATGAACTGCGAGTCGAGCGGGCTGCCGAACGACTCGGCGAGGTCCGGCCCCATCTCGTGACGCTTCAGGTCCGAGAAGTGGCGCACTCGCAGGCCGGAAGTGCTGGGTGCCTTCTCGAAGCGCGCGAACTGGCGCAGGTCGGCCTTGAAGTACTCGTTCGCGAACGGCTGGGTCGGGTCCTCGGGGAACGTGTACGGCAGGAACTTCGTCTCCGTATCCATGAACGGAATGTGGCAGGCCGCGCAGCCGATCTGCTGGAACGTGGCGAACCCGTCCGTCGTCTCCGGCGTCTGCGAGGCGATCCGTGGGGCGTCGAGGTTCGTGTTGAAGATCGACAGTGCGTCGAGGTCGCCGATCGAGATCTCGTCGGAAACACCGTCGCCGTCCGAGTCACCGGGGCCGACGTCCTCGATCGGTTCCATCCCGAAGTGGAAGCGCAACGCACCCACGTCGAACGCGCGGATGGTGGGGAACTCGCCCTTGCGGCCGAACGGTCGGACCACGAGGTCCGCGTCGACGCCCTCCACCCGTGAGGTGTCGAACTGTCCGTTCGCGAACTTGATCGATCCGAACGAGACGCCCTTCGCGACGAGCTGGACCGTCTGGCCGGGGTTGTTCTGCGCCTGCTTCTTCAGCGTCTGGAGCGTGACCGTCATCTCCTTGGCGAGCAGCTCGATTCCACCCGAACCGAACAGGAACGGCGGATTGATGAAGCGTCCGTCCATGCTCGCCTCGCCGGCGTTCTGGCTGTCGTTGACGTCGATGAACTTCGCCTGGAAGATCGGGTTCGCGGCGGCGCCCATGATGCCACCGACGCCGAACGTGAACGGAACGGTGAGCTGGCTCACCGAGGCATGACACTCGAGGCAGGTCTGGCCGTCGAGGCCGTTGACGCGCAGGAAGGTCCCGTTGCCTTGCAGCGTGGGACGCCCGCCCGGTGACGTCTTGTCGAGCGGGTTGATCGGTCCGTCTCCGTAGCCGATCTCGGTCGTGAACGGGGTGCAGAAGACGTCGAGGCCGCGGTCACGAATGTTCTTCAATGAGACCGTGCCGCCAGAGATCTGTGCGTGGGTGAGCACGTCGGTCTGGAACACGACCGGGGTCGCCGGCTGCGCGAGGGCGGTTGCGCAGACGAGAACGTTCGACAACACTCCGACAATGAGAGCAGAGCGTCCCATGAAACTCCTCCATAGGTGATTGAGGGTGCTGAACGATACCGCAGATTCGCCGGCACGGGGATACCGAGCCCAACGCGAAACTGGGGCGATGTTTTGACGCGACGGCGCGCCTCGAATGTTTCCTTCGATTCCCATGAGGATGGGAACGGGTCGCGCTGGTGCATTCTCCCCATCGAACCGGCTCGGCCAGGCTCCGGCCTCCCCCACCCAGCGAACCGAAGTCGAGTGATATACTCCGCTTCGTGATCGGCTCCGCTCTCCTCCTCCTGCTCCTCTCCAGCCTTGCTCTATTTCATGGACTCAACCAGGTCATCGCGCTTCCGCGGGTCCCGGTCGTTCTGGAAGCAGGGTACGGCTGGTGGGTCGCCACGGTGTTCACCCTCGCGCAGATCGGGATCGGCCGGGCGTGGGCCCGCACGCGCTGGCTGGGAAGGCGACGTCTCGAGGGCCTCGGGGACGTGGCGACGGCGGCAGCGATCGGGCTCGCCACGACGAGCACGATCCTCCTCGTCGTCGGTCTGCTCGGCGGCCTCGACCGCGAGGGCGCGCTGGTGGTGTCGACGATCCTCCTCGCGTTCGCGATCTCGACGGTGGCGGCGCGGCGGCGACCGCAAAGCGCCGCTTCCCGCCGATGGGCCTGGCGGTGCGCCCTGCGAGCGCTTGTCGTCATCGTCCTCGCGACACCCTACTTCGTGCAGACGCTCCTGCCGGACTCCGACTGGGATTCCGCCCTCTATCACCTGCCCCTCGCGGAGCGGCTCCTCGACGGAGCGCTCTGGACCCAGGACCTGCCGCTGCACGCGTACTACCGCCCGGCGTCCATCCACCTGATCTACGCGTACTTCGAACGGATCGGCGGCGAAGCCGCGATCACTCCGTTGAACGCGATCGCGGTCCTCCTCGTCCTCGCCGCGACGGCGGGGCTCGCGCGGGCGATCGGGGGACGTCGCGCCGCCGGCATCGCGGTCGCCATCGTCGTGTCGGCGAACCTCCTCCTCGAGCTCGGCCTCGACGCCCGGGTCGATCCGTTCCTCGTGCTGTTCTCGGCCGTCGGCGCGCTCGCGCTCGTGCGTTCGATCCGTCGTCCCGCGCGCGCGGGCTACCTCTTGGTCGTCGCGATCGCGGCCGGCGGCGCGATCGGCGCCAAGTACAACGGGCTCGCGATCGCGGCGTCGCTCCTCGCGGTCAGCTCGATCTTCTGGTTCCTGCGGTCGCCGCTTCCCGCCGGGAGGCAAATCCTGCTGGTGGCGCTCGCATTGCCGCTCGTGCTCGTTCCATCTGGCTTCTGGTACGTCCGCAACCAAGTCCTGATGAACGACGCGGTCTACCCGTTCACGAACGGCGCGTTGTTCCGCGACGCGAGCGGCCATCTCGTCCCGTTCTCGGGGAGGATGCGGCGCGTCCCTCCCCACGCGCGGTCGGCGGCCGCGACCCAGGAGTACGTCGGCGAGATCAAGGACGACCGAGGCGACCGAAAGAACGCGAAGCCGTCGGCCGGGCTCCTCGTCGACGCCGTCACGAACCCGGAGCGCTACGACTCGAAACCGCTCCACCGCGTGTCGCCGTTCTTCCTTCTCTTCATCGTCCTGCCGTTCGCGATCCGGACCGCGCCGGCGATCGCGCTGGCGGCGTCGGTGCTCGCCGCGTACGCCGTCCTCGCGCTGCGATCGCCCGAGATCCGCTATCTCGCGCCCATCTTTCCCGCCCTCGCCGCGGGGGCCGGCGCCGTCCTCGTCCGGTTTCCGCGCGGCTGGATCCACGCGCCCGTCGTGCTCGGTCTCGCCGGCTTGATCGGGATGAACGCGTGGGCCGAGTTCGAGAAGGCGCGCGAGCTCGATCCCGCCGCGTACCTGTCGGGACGCGAGGACCGCATCGAGTACCTGGCGCGCGTCGGCTACAACGGCGAGGTCCACATGCCGCGCCTCGCGAAGTGGCTGAACGCGCAGATCGACGCCGGCCGCGTGCCGCCCGACGCGCGCGTCTACATGCTCGCCGAGGCCAAGGGACACCTCCTTCGCTGCCCGTACACGCCGGCGCTCAGCAACTCGTTCGTCGAGTTCTTCGTCGAGCTGAAGAACCACAAGTTCCGCCGCGGCAAGCTGGCCCAGTCCCTCATCGATCGCGGCTACTGGTTCGTGCTCGTGAACCGCGGCTGGGTGGTCTGGAACCTGCGGAACTCGGCCGTGAACCGGCCCGTGCTTCAAACCGCGATGCACCATCTCGACCTCTTCCTCGCGAAGCACTGCGGACTCGTGGTACGGCAGGGAGATATCTCGCTCTATCGGATGCGAGCGAAGCCGTGAACGAGCCCCCCGGTACGGACGCGACGTGCTGCATCACGGTGACGCATGAAAGCGACCACGTGATCGATGCGTTCCTCGACGGCTTCGAGCGCATGGTGGCGGGACGACCCCGCCCCGTCCACCTGATCGTCGTCGACAACGCTTCGACGGATCGGACGCGCGAACGACTCCGCTCCCGCGGCGTCGACGTGGTCGCGTGCAACGAGAACCGCGGCTGGGGCGCGGGGAACAACCGCGGGCTCGAGCGTTGCCCGGTCGCCGCGGGATCGGTGCTCTTCCTGAACCCCGACGTTTGCCTGCCGCCGGCCGCGTTGTCGCGGCTCGAGCAGGCAATGGCGTCGGACGACGCGATCGGGGCGGTCGTCCCCCGGTTCCGTCGCGGAGGCGTCTTGCGCGACGGCGCGCTGCCCGACTACGACCTCGCCGACGCGTACCTCGGGATCGTCGGGCGGCGACGCCTCAAGGTGCGCCGGCTCTCGCGACGCCTGCGACACGGCGCCGTGATCCCGCTCGACGGCGCGTACCCGGAGGGGGCCTGCGCGCTCGTGAGGCGCTCCGCGCTCGATCGGGTCGGTCCGTTCGACGAGCGCTTCTTCCTCTTCTTCGACGACACCGACTTCGGCCGACGCTTGCGGGCCGCGGGGTTCTCGGCCGCCCTCGCCGGTGACGCGGTCGCCGACGAGGCGAAGACGAAGGGCTCGCGCGCGGCGAGGAACGGGGACCCCGGAGAGGAGCGGCTTGCGCGCTACCTCCACTACCTGGCGGCCGGGCTCCGCTACTACGACAAGTGGTGGGGGACTCGGACCGCGCGGCGGATCGCGCGTCATTGGCTCCGGTTCGACCTTCCCATCCAGGGCCGACGGTGGCGCCGACTCCATCACGTCGATGGGGTGCAGCGTCGCGCTCGCGACGTCGTGCTCTCCTTTCTCGAATCGACGGAGCCGAGGGGCCTCGAGTCGGCGGAGTCGGCGGATTGAACCGGCGAAGATCGAGGACGATCCTCATCATCAGCCAGGTGTACGTGCCCGATCCCGCCAGCCTCGGCCAGCACATGGCCGACGCGGCGGCCGAGTTGGCACGGCGTGGCTTCGCGGTGCGCGTCCTGACGTCGGCGCGCGGCTACGACGATCCCTCCATCCGCTATCCGTCGCGCGAGACACGCGATGGGGTCGAGATCCGCCGCCTCCCGCTCTCGTCGTTCGGCAAGCGCTCGATTCCCCGGCGGGTGGCCGGCTCGCTCGCGTTCCTCGGCCAGGCAGTGGCCCGTGGTCTGTTCCTACGCGGCCTCGACTCGATCCTGATCAGCACGTCGCCGCCGATGGCGTCGATCGCCGCGCTGGCGATCGGCTTCGTGCGGCGCGTGCCGATGACTTATTGGTGCATGGACCTGAACCCGGACCAGGCGGTCGCGCTCGGCCGCGTTCGGGAAGGGTCGTTCGCCGTGCGCCTCTTCGACGCCCTGAACCGCCGGATCCTGGCGCGCGCGCGACGAGTCGTGGCGATGGATCGCTTCATGGCGCGGCGCCTCGAAGCGAAGCACGCCCTCGACGGCCGGCTCGTCGTGGTGCCGCCGTGGCCGCACGACGACGCCGCGGAGCGCGCGCAATGCGCGGAGGACGCGGGCGCCGCGTTTCGACGGACCCACGGGCTTCAAGGGAAGCTCGTCCTCATGTACAGCGGCAACCACAGCCCTGCGCACCCGCTGGAGACGCTGCTCGCGGCCGCGCGACGCCTCGCCGACCGGAGCGACGTCGCGTTCGTCTTCATCGGCGGCGGGCTCGCCAAGGCGGCGGTCGACGCCGAGGTGGCGGCGGGCGCCCCCAACGTCCGATCCCTGCCCTACCAGCCGCTCGAGTCGCTCGGCGAGTCTCTCTCCGCGGCGGACGTCCACCTCGTCACGTTCGGGACGGCCATGGTGGGGATCGTCCATCCGTGCAAAGCGTACGGCGCGATGAGCGTGGCGCGACCGCTCTTTCTCGTCGGCCCGCACGACTGCCCGGTCGCCGAGCTGATCGACCGCTACGACGTCGGCTGGCGCGTCGATCACGGCGACGTCGACGGCGCGGAGCGTCTCGTACGCTGGCTCGCCGACGCGGACCGGGCGGCGATCGTCGAGAGGGGCCGGCGCGCCCGCGACGCGATCCGATCGGATCTCTCGCGGACCACCCTCCGCGCACGCCTCTGCGACGTCGTGGAAGCGGCGTCAGCCGAACAGGACGTGCCTTAGACGCTCCAGGTGCCGAGCGCGCCGGTACGAGTCGGCGTGAACGCGGTTGGCGAGGCCGATCGCGCGCCACCGGTGGCGCTCGTCGCGCGCGCCGGCCAGCGCGGACGCCAGCGCCTCCACCGAGCGGGGCGCCACGAGAACTCCGTTCACTCCGTCGGCGAAGACGTCGCGGATGCCGCCGTGATCGGTCGTGATGACCCCGCACCCCGACGCGAACGCTTCGAGAATCGACAGAGGCTGACCTTCGTACGGATACCACGTCGGCAGGCAGAGGACGTGGGCGTGGGCGAGCAGGTCGCGACGTTGCGCGCCGTCGACGACGCCATGGTAACGAACCGACGGACCGAGACGACCGATCGCGTCCTTCATGCCCGCCTCCACGCACGCGCCCGCCAGGTCGAGGACCGCTCCTTCGACGCGACCGACGGCGTCGACGACGACCCGCCATCCTTTCGACTCGAACAGTGCGCCGAGAAAGAGGACGCGGAGCGGGCCCGGTGCGTCGAACCTCGCGCGGATCTCCGGCTCGCTCCGGAACAGGTCGTCGTCGGCGAAGTTCTCGACCACCGCGACGCGGTCGGCCGGGACGACGTCTTGGAACAGACGGCGCAGGCTCTCGCCTTCGACGACCGCCGCCCGGACGTCGCGGAGCATGCGGCGGTTCAGCGCGCGCAGGAGACGCGAACGGGCGTAGACCGTCCGCGCGATCCCTCCCCCGTGGACGTGGACGACGGTCCGGGCGCGGCTCTTGCCGAGGGCGGCGAGCAGCGTGAGGTCCTTCGCGTTCCCCGCGACCGATTGCGCGAGGTTCATGTAGACGACGTCGGCCCGCCGCGAGAGACGCGACGCCTTCCGCAAGAAGCCCGGCACGCGACGCGCCTGCGCGAACGTGAACCCCTGCCGATGTTCCCCCTTCATGAGGTCGACGACGTCGACGTCGTGGTCGACGCGCAGGTCGTCCAGGAGGGTACGGCAGGCGCGGGACTGTCCGGTCAACGGGGGAGGCAGCGGCGCGAGGAACAGAACCCGGGTCATTCGCTCACCCCATGCCCTACGATCCCAGCCATGTCCGCACCCGCTCCGCGCCGCGCCGACGTCGTTGGACGTGCCCTGTTCGCGCTCGGCGTCGTCACCTTGCCGTTCGAGAACTTCCGCTTCGCGCCGAGCAAGGGATGGGCGGCGATCGCGCCGATCTTCTTCGCACTGTACGTCCTGTGGAACGTGCGGCGACTCCCCGAATCGGTGGTCCGCCTGCGTCGCGTGTGGCTCGTGCTCGGGGCCATCGTCGCTCTGTCGTCGCTCTCGTACCTGCGGCATCCTCCTCTCCTGTTCAACTGGATGGACGCCGCGCGGTCGCTCGGACTGGGCGTCGCGTTCCTCGTCGCTCTCGACCTGCGCTTCGCGGACGGCCATGACCCGGGCCCGGCGCTGCGTCTGGTCGCCGCGGCGTTCGCGGCCGCGCTCCTGCTCGGCGCGATCCAGTTCCTCGCCATCAAGCTCGGCTGGGACGACCTCGTCGACCTCCATCGCGCCGCGGTCAAGCGGGACGTGCTGCGCGCCGGTCGCGTGCAGTTCGGGTTCACCGAGCCGGCGTTCGCGTCGATGCACGTGTTCGGCGTCCTGCTGCCGCTCGCGATCTGCTTCCGGCGACGGCGCGAGGCGCGGTGGATCGTCGCCGTGCTCGTCGGCTTCATCGGGTTCGGGCTGCTCACGCGGTTCAGCCTCCGCTTCGTGCTCGACGGGCTCGTCGTGCTCACGTTCGCGGTCGGCGTTCGACTCGCACGCGGCGCGCATCCGCTCCGGGACCTCGTGATCGGCGCGCTGCTGCTCGGGGCGCTCGGCACGCTCACGTACCAGAAAAGCCCGCGGCTGCGGCGGATCGTGACGAACGGCGTCTACGCCGATGGCTCGCTCGCGTCACGGTGGTTTCGCGTGCAGGCGAGCGCGATCGGGTGGATGGATGACCCCGTCTCGTTCGTGCTCGGTCACGGACTCGGAAACCTGTGGGTCCCAGTGCGGGCCGGGTACGACGAGGCCGCGGCGTCCTACGCGTCCGACTACCGGCGCGAGGTGGCGCACCTCGCCGAACGCCGAGCCACGACCGTGCTCTCGATGCACGTGCGCGTGATCTCGGAGTTCGGCGTGGTCGCGTACCTCGTGCTTCTCGTGCTTCTGTTCGACCGGCGCCGGCCGTTCTCGTCGCTGGTCATCCTCTACGTCTACCTGCAGTTCGACTCGTACGCGTTCTACGCGATCTGGCTCCACGTCCATGCGATGCGCGCACCGAGAAGCCCGACCGCGCTCAGTTGAAGGTGATCGAGAGTCCGTTCGAGCCCGCGAACCCGTCCGGAGCCGCCGCGTCGACGACGAAGAACTGCACGGTGGCCGTCACCCCGACCGGAACCGTGGTCGGGACGATCGTGTTCAGGACCGCGCTCCCTTGCCCCGGCCCGAACCCACCGAGCGGAAGCGAGAAGAGCGGAGGAAGCACCGGCGAGAGGAGGAACGAGCAGTTCGGCGTGAGAGGAAGGTTGGCCTGCCCGGTGCCGAGGAACACGATCGCGGTCGATCCGCCGACCGCGTCCGCGAACCGAACGGTGACCGGGAACCCGATCGCCGGGCACTGATCGACGTTCAAGGACGGGATGAAGCCACCCGCCCCGGCGCAGCCGATCCCGAACAGGAACGTCGGCGACTCGCAGACGGTCTCGAACGCTCCCATGTCGACGATCGGCGCGATCCCGTTGCCCGTGTCGGCGATCGTCACGACGTCGATGAAGCGCAGGTTGCCGTCGAGGTCGGTCGTCACGCCAGCGGAGACCGCGGTGTTGTCGCCGGAGTCGATACACGGCGACGGGACGCCGAGGCGGAAGTCGTCGAGCGGGGCCGAGAGGAACTTCGGGTCGCTCGACACGTTGCCCGTGCCCGGCCAACCGCCCTCGATGCACGACCAGGAGACGTCCAGCCCCGCGGTGAACTGCGAGCCGGTCGCGGTCGTGGCGGTGTTGACGGTGTTGCCCCAGAAGATCGAGTTGCGTATCAGCACGTTGTCATGGAGGTCCTCGATCATGAACGGCCCGTCGGCGACGTTCTGGGTCGCGGTGCAGTTCACGAACTTCGCCGCCGCCTCGTAGGTCACGAGGAGGCTCCCCTTCCAGACGCCGCGGTTGCGGACGAACAGGCAGTTCTCGAACCGCGGTGTCCCCGTGTACGAGTAGAAGACGCCGCCGTTCAGCCCGACGTTGCCGTCGAAGACGCAACCCTCGAAACTCGGGGCGCCCTCGTAGCAGTACATGACGCCGCCGTCGCTGCCACCGGCGACGTTGTCGAGGAAGCGGCAGTTCAAGAAGGCCGGCTCGCCGCCGTAGGTGCGCACCACGCCGCCGTGGCCGTCCATCGAGCGATTGTTCGAGAAGGTGCAGTTCCGGAAGACGGCCCGCATGGCGTACTCGTTCGCCATGCCGCCGCCCTGGCTCCCGGCCAGGCCGTTGATGAGATGGACGCCGTCGACGATGGTGGTGGGCGTGCTCCCACCGACGAACTTCAACACTCTGTTCATCATCTGCGCGTCGAGGATGGTCGGGTGCGAGTCGATGTCGCGCTCCGACGGCATCGTCTCGTTGCCCACGAATCCGCCGTAGAGCGTGGTGTCGGCCGGTATCTGGAAGGCGCTGCCGTTCGTCGTGTAGGACCCCTGAGCGACCCAGAACTCGTCGCCCATCTGTCCCACCGAGAGCGCGACGGTCAGGTTCTGGTACGCCTGGGCCCAGCTCGATCCGTTCCCGTTCGACGGGGCCGAGCTGTTCACGTAGATGACGGCGGCGTTTGCCGTGGCCGCGGCGAGCGCGAACGCTCCGGCCAACGTGGCGGCGACTCGAGACTTGGTTCGGGCGTGCATCGATCGATCCTCCTGATTGATTCGCGGTGCCTTCTAGAAATCCGGTTCGGCCGTGCTGCCCGGCGTAATCGAACGCAATCGCGCCGGCGCCGGCTTCGGTCGTTTCGCCCAGTCCGGCTTCGGCTCCTCGAGGAGACGCACGAAGCAGGACAATCGCTCGCTGGCGGTCTCGAGCGGACCACGCGCCGCAAGCGAGCATTCGATGGTCAACGGTCGCGGTGAGACCGGCGGCTCGAGCGAGAAGCGCGCGGTCAGAACGTCCCGCGCCGCGACGCCGCCGCGCGACCAGCCTCGCCGGTCGTGCTCACCATCGCCGTCGCTCGCGACGGACACCTCGTCCACGCCGAGCGCCTGCGCCGCGCGCTCGACGACCGTCCACCACGCGTCGAACCCATCCGCGTCCCAGCGGATGAGCTGCAGGTGCTCGAGCTGCTTCCTCAGGTCGCGTCGTCGCCGATCGATCGCGCGACGCCGCCGGTGGATCGGCAGCAACGGACCGATCCGTACGTGCGCGACCGCGGCGAAGAACACGACCAGCACGATCGCCGCGAGGATGAGGGAGACTCCGAGACGGTCCTCGCGCCAGATCGTGGTCGCGCCGAGCAGCCCCACCGTCGCCGCGGTTGCCGTGACCACGGCCACGACGAGCCGCGGGGAAAGTCCGCGCCCGAGCAGATGATGGTGGACGTGCGCGGTGTCGGGCGCGACGACCGATCGACCGACGAGTCGCCGTCGCACCACGCAGAGCGCGGTGTCGACGATCGGGATCGCGAGAGCGAGCGCCGGCGCGGCGAACGCGGCGAACGGCGGGTTCGGCTCGCCGCAAGGCACGACGGCGAAGCCGCCGAGCAGGAACCCGAGCGCGAGACTGCCCCCGTCCCCGAGGTGGAGACGGGCGGGATGCGCGTTGTAGAAGAGGAACGCGCCGGTGCCGGCCGTGACGACGCTCGCCACCCAGCCGGTCTCCACGTCCCCGGTCGCGAATCCAACGAGGGCGACGAGGGCGGAGCCAACGATCGCGAGGCCGGCCGCGAGGCCATCGGTTCCGTCGATGAGATTGAGCGCGTTCGACGCGGCGGCGAGCCAGAGCACGGTCGCCGGCCAGGCGAACCAGCCGAGCTCGAGACCGCTCCCTCCCGGCAAGGGGATCGACTCGATCCGCACGCCGATCGCGCACAGCGAGAGCGCCGCGCCGAGCTGCACGAGCAGCTTGCTCCGGGCACCGGCGCCGCGCACGTCGTCGACCCAGCCGACGAGGAAGACGGCCGACGTCGCGAGCAGGAGCGCGAGCAGCGGAATGGACAACGGCCCGGTCGTTCGGGTCCCGACGGCGAGGCCCGCGACGACGGCGATGAGGATGGCGAGCCCTCCGGTCCGCGCGACGGTCGTCTCGTGGAGTCGGCGCACTCCCGGCTTCTCGACCCACCCGCGACGGTTCGAGATCCACCGGATGATCGGCGTGACCGCGATCCCCACGGCGAGCGTGATCCAGGCGGGAAGGTGGATCGGGTCGAGCGCCATGGACTCAGGTTCCGGTCGCCGCGCGCCGACGTTCGCTCACGTGGAACTGATCGTGGATCCACGCGTAGGTCCGCTCGATCCCGTCCCGCAGCGACGTCGACGGCGCCCAACCGAGGCGCGCACGAATCAGCGTGTTGTCGGAGTTGCGTCCGCGTACGCCGAGCGGAGCGTCCCTTCGGTAGCGGCGGCGGAGCTCGACGCCCGCGACCTCCTCCACGACGTCGACGAGCTCATCGATCGTGACCAGCTCCTCGGAGCCGACGTTCAGCGGCTCGCGCACGTCGCTCCTCATCAGGCGGAGCGTCCCCTCGAGGCAGTCGTCGATGTACGTGAACGAACGCGTCTGCCGCCCATCGCCCCAGATCTCGATCTCCAGGTTTCCGGTCGCCTTGGCCGCGATCACCTTGCGACAGATCGCGGCGGGGGCCTTCTCGCGCCCGCCGTTCCACGACCCGTGCGGGCCGTAGACGTTGTGGTAGCGCGCGATCCGCGTCTCGAGCCCGAAGTCCTCGCGGAAGTGGCGGCACATCCGCTCGGTGAACAGTTTCTCCCAGCCGTAGCCGTCCTCTGGCATCGCGGGGTACGCGTCGCTCTCCTTCAAAGGAGTCACCGATGCCGCGCGCTGCTTGTCGGCGTTGTAGACGCAGGCCGAGGACGAGTAGAAGAACCGGCGCACCCCCGCGTCCCGCGCGGCGACGAGCATGTTCGTGCTGGTCAACACGGACAGCATGCACGCCGCCTTCTGCGTCTCGATGAACCCCATGCCGCCCATGTCGCACGCGAGCTGATAGACGTCGCCGGCGTCCTGCGCGGCGAGGTCGCAAGCGCGCGGACGACGCAGGTCGAGCACGAGGTTCTCGACGTCGTCGAAGCGCTGGAACCACTCGTGGTGCGGTTTGAGGTCGACGGCCCGAATCGGCCCGACGCTCCGCTCGCGGAGAGCCGCGACCAAGTGCCCGCCGATGAATCCTCCGGCGCCAGTGACCACGGTGACCTGGGTGCTCATCATCGTTGCTCCATCCGGTGCCGTCGTTCCATCAGGGCCCGAGCGGAAGATCCTCGCGGATGACCAGGGCGGTGGGAGTCGGGGGGAACGCCATGCGAATACGGTGGATGTCGAACGCGACCGGGTCCCAGCCGAGCCGCTCCATCGCGCCGCGGATCAGCTCTCGGTACCGCGGCATCTCCGGCAGCCACGCGACGTCGCCCGCGGCGCCGACCGGCTCGACGTGCTCGAACAACGGGAGCTCGTCGCAGTCCAGGTGCCGCTTGAACAGCTCTCCCGAATAGAGGCCGCTGAACAGGTGCGCGGTCGGCGCGAACTGCTCGAAAAGCGACCGGTGGACGATCACGTCCAGCACCGCCACCTCGACCGGCGTGTGGAGCCTCAGATAGGTGCCGAACACCTCGAACGACGCGGCGCGATACCGCGGCTCGACCGCGCGCAGCACCTCGCCGATGACGCAGGTGATCGCGCCGCGGCGGCCGACCGGCCCCTCGCGGAAGGCGTACTGCACGGCGCCCGCTTCGCCCGGCAGCGTCTCGATCTCGGGCAGGTTCGCCGAGCAGAACTCGCGCACGAGAGGGGGCCCGTCCGTCGGCCGCTCCACCGCGAGGTCGGCGTCGAGCGGGCTCCAGTCGAACCCGGTGTTGACGTTGCCGTCGTCGTCGACCGAGTAGGCGGACGCGATCCGCCACGGGGCCCGCGGACGAATTCGCCGCAGGTCGACGAAGCCGTTCAGGACGATGGCATCGAGCCGCAGCGGGTCCTTCGACGGCGCCACGATGACGGTCTTGAGCTGCATCAGCGCCTGCACGCCCCAGAGGTAGCTGTTGGCGCGGTGCGCGTTCTTCTGATGCTCGAGCTGGGCGGTGCGATGCTCGGTCGAGACTTGCCCCGCGAGCATCATGTCGAGCGAGCGCCGGTCCCCTGCGTGTTCGCGCACGAGGTGATCGAACTCTGCGCAGTCGTGCTGAGCGCGGTCGAGGAACTCGGACGGGGCGTCCAACGCGGCCGCGGCGGCGAAGAACCGCTTCATCGCCTGCGCGCCAGGCACGTAGAGACCGGCCTCGAACGGGTCGGTCCTCTCGAGGAGATTCGTGATCTTCCACGCGAGCTTGGTATCGACCTGCAACGTGCGGCCGAGCTCGGTCGGCCCCGTGGCGGGCCGGACCGGCAAGGCATCGACGATGTCGGCCACGGAGCGCTTCAGCCGGGAGATGACCTTCCGGGCTTGGTCCTCGAACGATGCTTCGGCCGCTGGCGACGGAGTGACCATGCGCGCAGTCTCCGATCTAGATCAGATGCCCATGAGCCTAAACCCAAAACCTCGCCGGCGCCGGATCTGTTTCCAGAAATGATGCCGGAACGTGAGGATCCGCTCTCGCACGCTTCGCGCGGGTCGACGATTGGGTATCGGATCCATTGATTTCACAGGAGTTTGCGCCAACTTGGGCGCGCTACACTTCGCGCACGATGAGCGCCGCGTCCGTGCCCGAGCCTCCTCCCCGGGTCGCCGTCCAAAAACGGGTCATCCTGGTGAACGCCGCGAGCGCGGTCGCCGCGCAGGGCGCGAGCCTCGTTCTCCTGATCTGGCTCCAGCGCTATCTGCTCTCGCGCGTGGATGTGGCGGAGTACGCCCTCTACCCGATCGTCCTCGCGCCGATGCTGCTCGTGCCGCTGCTCGTGAGCACGTTGACCGGCGCGGCGGGTCGGTACGTCGTAGAGCGTTGGAGCGTGGACGATGGAAGCGGCGTCACGGAGATCGTGTCGACGGCACTGCCGCTCGCGATCGGACTCGCCGCCGTCTTGGGCGCCCTCGGCGCGAGCCTCGTGGTGGGGATCGACTCCGTGCTCGAGATCGAGCCCGCCCTCGTCGGCGACGCGCGGATGATGCTCTCGCTCCTGCTCGGGCTCGCCGTGCTTCGCGTCGCGACCGCCCCGCTGACCGTCGGCCCGTTCGTGCGCCAGCGCTTCGTGCTCGACAGCGTGATCGTGCTCGGGACGCAGGTGCTGCGCTTGGTCCTCGTGTTCGCCCTCCTCGTCCTGGTCGACGCCCGCGTGCTGTGGGTCGTCGTCGGCACGGTGGCGGCCGAGGCGATCGGTTGGATCGCGTCGCTCGTCGTCTCGCGGCGGCTCGTCCCCGAGCTCGTGTTCCGGCGCGGGGCGATCCGCTGGCGCGAGGCGTCGAGGCTGGCGTCGTTCGGTTCCTGGTCGTTCGCGCAAGGCGCGGCGATGGCGGTCCGGCGCGCGTCGGCCCCCATCGTCCTGAACCGGCTCGCCGGCTCCATCGACGTCGCCTGCTTCCATCTCGGCGCCCTCGTGTTGGCTCAGCTCCAGCAGTTCGTCGCGATCGGCATCCAACCGCTCCTGCCGCCGCTCGTGGCGCTCCACGCGAACAACGAGCGCGCGCGGCTGCAGTCGGTCTACCTGCGCGGCAGCCGCTACGGACTCTGGATCGCGCTCTTCTTCGCGACGCCGCTCGTGCTCTTCCGCGAGCCGCTGGTCGTCCTCTACGTGGGCGAGGAGTTCATCGACGCCGCGGCGGCGATGGCGCTCCTCGTGCTCCATCTGCCGTTCCGACTTGGCAACGTGATGCTCCGCCCGCTCGCGGCGGCCACGGACAACGTCCGCCCGATGGCGCTGGCCGCGCTCTGCATCCACGGAGCCGCGGTCCTGCTGATGGCGATCGTCGTCGCGGCGGGTCACGGCGCGGTGGGGGCCGCGCTCGCCTCGTTCGTCGTGACCGCGGCCGGACAACCGCTGATCATGTGGCGCTTGGGACGGCGCATCGCGGGCGTTTCGCTTGGCGAGTGGACGAAGGCCGCGGTCGTGCCGGCGCTCCTTCCGACGGCGGCCGGGGCTGCCGCGTGGCTCACGCTCCGCGCCGCGGCGTCGCCCGCGACGTGGGCGTCTCTCGCCGCTTGCATCCTCAGCGGCGCGATCGTGTTCGTGCTCGTGCTCCTCGCGATCGGGTTGACCGACGCCGATCGCCGCGACCTGGCCGCCGCCGTCCGCGCCCTCGCGGGCCGGAGAGGTCGACCCCGACCCGACCGATGACGTCCGGCCGCGCGCCGTCGCGAATCGGCCTCGCACGTGTATCCTCCGCCGGTCGAGTGATCCGTCGACCCCGCGATCAACGGAGTTCGTTTGAGTCCCCTTCTACCGGTCCGTGAGCTGTTCCGCTTCTTCAAGTCGCTGTACTTGACGTGGCGCTCGGTGCCGTGGCTGATGGACCAGCTCCACGACGCACGCCGTCGCCTGGCGACGGTCGAGCACCACCAGCGGACGCGGCCACCGTCCGATGCCGTCCGCGCGCTCCTCGAGCGATCACAAGACGTCGCCGGCCCGTCGCCGCTCGTGTCGGTCGTCATCCCGTGCTTCAACCACGCGCGCCTCCTCGAGGAGGCCGTCGACTCGGTGACGGCGCAGACGCTGGCCGACGTCGAGGTGATCGTCGTCGACGACGCGTCATCGGACGACACGGCCGAGACCACGGTCCGGCTCGCGGCGCTCCACCCGCGCCTCGCCCTGCGGCTGCTCCAGAACGACGAGAACCGCGGCCTCGCCGAGACCCGCAACGCGGGCTTCCGTCACGCCCGCGCGCCCCTCGTCTTCCCGCTCGACGCGGACAATCGGATCGCACCGACGTGCCTCGCCGAGCTGCGCGACGCCCTCGAACGAGAGGACGCCGCGTTCGCCTACTCCTGGCGCCAGGAATTCGGCGAGTCCGACGCGCTCGTGAAACCGCCGCCGTTCGACCTGAAGCGGATGCGACGCGGCAACACGATCGACGCCATGGCGCTGATCCGCAAGGCCGCTTGGGAGACGGTGGGCGGCTACAAATCGATCATGCGCTACGGCTGGGAGGACTACGAGCTCTGGCTGAACTTCGGCTCCCGCGGCTACCGCGGCGTCCTGGTCGAGAAGCCGCTCGTCTGGTACCGCGTCTCGAGCACGTCGATGGTCCACACGACGCTCCTCTTCCAGATGCAGCTCCGGAGGACGCTGAAGGAGCTGTACCCGAACGTCTTCATCGACTGAACGGCTCGTCGAGGCGCCGCGCGAACACGACGCGGATCGCGGTCGACGCGACCCCGCGCAGCAGGTTCGACATGGAGCGCCGGCGTTTCCCGGCGACGCGATGATCGATGGCAGCGGCGTCGAGGCGGGCCCGGCGCCCCGTAGGCCGCCCCCGCGCGTCGACCGCCGCCGCCCGCGCGACCGCTCCGACCGGAGCGTCGAGCGAGACGGGCTCCGCGTCCCGCGCCTTCCCGTAGCGGCGGACCGTTCCGGTCGCGAAGGCATCGTCGGGATGGGCGTCGAGATGGTGGGTCGCCGCCTCGATCCAGCCGGGAGCGAGCCGGTCGCCGGCGGCCAACGAGAGCACGTACTCCTCGATGAAGGGGGTCGCGGCGCGGCCGCGGTGGCCGATCGCCTGGACGCGACACCCTCGCGCGACGCGCTCGATCGAGGCGCGGGTCTCGACCTCGAGCGAGGCGTCCCGGCGCGATCCCTCGATCCGAACGACCACGCGCGGCGGGGCGGACGCGGCGGCGGCGGGATCACGCGGCGTCCGGCGCCAAAACGCGGCGCTGGAGACGTCCGCCGCGCGGTCCAGCTCCTCGAGGAGGTCGGCGCACGCGGGGAACGCCTCGGCGGCGAGCGCGCCGATCGGATCGTCGGCGTCGTGCGAGCGGAAGAACCGCTCCTCGAAGAGCCCGTCGAGGGTTCCCCCGAGCGCGAGCCCGAGCTTCCCTCGGACCAGATCGACGAACTGTTCCGGTGCGCGCGGGAACGCGTTCGACGAGACGAGGACGGAGCGGTCGCCGTGGCGCCGATGGAAGTCCAACAGATGCTCGTTGTAGAGCCGCCACGCCGGATACGCGTACTCAGGGTGGTCGAGAAAGACTTCCTCGCCCACGCGCTGCATCGAGTCGGCGACCTCCCAGGGGAAACGGTAGATGAGCACGAAGCGCGCGTCGGCGCGGAGCTCGTCCCAGAAATCGAGGAGCAGCGACGCACGCGGGTCCTTGAACCCCCACGGCCGATCGTCGCGCTGCCGGCGGCGCAGGAACGAGCGCGCCTCGCCGATGAAGCGCGCCTGGACGCCGCGGTCGATCCGCTCGCTCGCCGTCCATCCCCAGTCCGCGTGGCCGGGCTCGCCCGCCTTCGTTGCCGCCGTCAGCAGGCGGCCGTGCATGTCCACGACCGCGCGGTCCTCGTAGTAGCCCTTCGGGTTCCGCTCGTCCGCGCCGATCAGATCGCCGCCCAAGTCGACGCCGAGCGCGTCGAGCCACGACGCGGCGAGCGACGTCCCCGAGCGGTGCATTCCCGCGACGATCACCGGCGGATGCGAGGTCATGGCAGGACCTTCCCCGTCGCGGCTTCGCCGATCCGCTCGTCGTGCTCGGGGAACAGCTCGAAAAGGGTCCGCTCGCGCGTCCGAAACCACGTCGCGAGCGCAGGCGTGAAGTAGTCGCGCCAGGACCGATCGGCACGCGTTCGCGCCTCGTTACGACGCGGGAGCTCGTGGACGACGCGAACGTGCTCTCGCGTGTAGCCGAACTCGTGGAGGAAGCCCGCAAGTTCCTCCCGCAGTCGCTCGAACCGCAGGAACCGGACGTCGCCGAGGCCGTCTCGGAGCGTATCGATCGGCGGTACGTTCGAGAGCGTCCGCAGCAGGGCGTCTGGATCGCGCGAGTAGAACCGGAGGAAGTGGAGCGAGTGCGCGCCGACGTCATCCGGCACGGCCGCCCCATCGCGGACGTCGTCGCGGCCGAGCTCGTCGGTCATCCGCAGGTATTCGTCGAACGACAGCTCGGGAAAGGACGGGTACCGCTCGCGGACGCGCTCTGGATCATCCGGCGGATGGTCGCGCCAGAAGCCGTGCTCGAACGTCGAGACCGCGCGGTCGTACGGGTTGCGCAGCACGCTTACGACGACCTTGCCCCGATGCTCGCGCGGAATCTGTCCGTACCGGCCGTGCTGGCTCCTCCGACCCTCGCGTCGCGCGCTCGAGGTGCGATCGATCGGGAGGATCAGCTCATCGAGGCTCCGGCGCAGAAGGCCCGTCCGTGCCACGAGCCGTCGCACCGCGCCATCGCGGGCGGCATGGATCCGCTTCAGCGCGTCCCGCACGAACGTCGAACCCGTGCGCGGGTAGTTCAACAGCACGAAGCGGTCCGTGACGATCACCGTCTCGCGACCTCCTTCCACGCGGCCAGATCCCAGTCCAGCAAGCGCTCGAGCTCCTCGGTCGACGACAGACAACCGCGAGCGATCCGACGCCGCACGAACCGCGGCGCGAAGCACCACCCCGACCGTTCATGGACGCGCCGCGCCTCCGGCGGCTTGCCCGGCGCTTCGACGCCGAGGAAATCGAAGACGCGCGCCAGCGTCTCGTCGTGCCGCGTCGCCAGCTCCTCGGACCGCAGGAGGAGCGCCTGCTCCCGCGGGAACAGGTCGAACACGCGCCGGACCTGCGCCGCGTAGCGTCCTCGGTCGACGTACGAGTGATGGCGCAACGGTGAGTCCCAGGGAACGACCCCGGACGGCGCCGCAGTCTTCAACCGCGCCTCTTCCCGCGCGATCGCCGCGACGAACGGCATCCATTCGAACTGCAGCCGCCGCTCGTGCAGGTAGTGCGACACGGCCCGCTCGCTCGGCTCGCGCAGCAGGAAGATCCACTTCATGCCGGGGTTGTAGGCTCGCACGCGCGCGGCCACGCCCGGGAGATACAGGTAGATCGGCGTCGCCTCTCCGACGCACGGCTCGCCGTCGTAGTTCGGAAACGCGCGGCGATAACGCTCGGCGATCGCTTCGCCGCCGAAGTCGGCGCCGTCGAGATCGGGATCATCGAACAGGTGGACCTCCTTGTCCGGCGCCATGCAGATCGAGGGATGCTCGGCAAGGAACGACGCCAACGCCGTCGTACCGCCCTTCTGGGCGCCGGCGATGACGAAGCCCACACGGAACGTCGTG
The DNA here is from genome assembly GCA_964649825.1 of uncultured Phycisphaeraceae bacterium. GTDB lineage: Bacteria > Planctomycetota > B15-G4 > B15-G4 > JADJEK01 > CAZYQW01. Next base: position 25,268 of record CAZYQW010000008.1, read on the forward strand.
GTCGCGGCTCCATCCATTGCGGTGCAGATCCTACGCGCTGGCGGAGCGAGATCCGCGATGCAGCCGACCGTTCGGGTAGAGCCTCCGCGCTCGGCGATCCCGTCACCCCGGACGATTCACGCCCGTCCCGCGAGAACCGGAGCGGCGCGGGAGCACAACCCCATACTTGGACCGACAGACCGGTTGCAAGGACTTGGAGCGAGCTTCCCTGGCGGAGTGATCGTCGTCGAGATCAAGGAGTGAGGAGGAGATCAACCCGGGTGGGTTCTCGACGACGAACGACGCAGAGATCGGCGACGAGCACCCGCCCGGCGCGGGACGGGCGGTAGAGTCGAGGACGGGCGCGGTGGTCGTAGGGCCGGGGAGTAGCCGTTTGCCGGCGGCTTTCGCCGTTTGTGCCGGTGCCTCAGTCCGATCCATAACTCCGTTTCCCGTCCCCGCTCATCGAACCGG
>CAZYQW010000009.1:0-15732 GCA_964649825.1 uncultured Phycisphaeraceae bacterium
GGCGTGGTCGCGGTGCTCGGCGCCCTCGTCGAGCCAGAGGCCGCTTCTCGCGATGCCGTCGACCAGCGCCTGGACGGCGAGCGGCCGCTCGTCGATCGCGTCCTGGCGGACGACCACGACGCACGACATGTAGTCCGGCCAGTACTCGCGGGCGTGGAACAGCACGCGGCCGAAGCCGCCCATCTCGGCCTGGGAGGGGAACGGCTCGCCCATCGAGAAGCCGTCGATCGCTCCGACCGCCAGCGCCCCGGCGACGTCGGGCGGCGGCATCTCGACCAGCCGCACCCGCGACTTGTCGATGCCGTGGACGGCGAGCGCCTTGAGCACGATCAGGTGCTCGTCGGAGAAGCGGCTCGGGATCGCGATCGTCCTGCCCGCCAGGTCGCGGACGGTGCGCACGGTGCCGTTCGAGCGCACGACGACCGCGGAGCCGTAGCGGTGGCCCAGGAAGACGACCTTGATCGGCACGCCCTGCGACCGCAGGGCGATCGCCATCGGCGCGACCAGGAATCCCGCCTGCATCCGGTCCGCGATCAGGGCTTCCTTGATCTCGGGGAAGCCCTGGAACTTCTTCGGGATGAATCGGACGCCCTCAGTCGAGTAGCGCGAGATCCAGTCGGTCACCGGGCAGGTGAGGTGTCACGTGACCGGGAGGTGGCCGACGAGGAGCTGCTTTCGCTTCGTCTCGAACCACTTCAGGTTGTACGTGCCGTGCGCCATCGTGACGGCGCCGAGGCCGATCAGGAACAGGAGGATGAACTTCGAGAGCTGGCTCACGGCGCGGCAGGTTCCGGGCGAGACGAACGACCCTCGCAGCATGCCGCGCCGAGGCTCGAAGTCAAGGGACTCCGGGCACGGAGGGGGGACGGGTGCGAACGGGGGTCGAGATGCCGGCCGCCGCCGCGATCAGCGCGCCTCGGCGCGGGTGCGCGGGCCGAGGTTCTTCTCCTTCGGCGTCGACGGGTTCTTCCGGACGAAGCGCCGGTCCTCGACGAGCACGAGCAGATCGAACGAGCTGACGATCCCGACGATCTTCTTCTCGTGGGTGACGACGACGTGGTGGATGCGATGGTTGCGCATGATCCGCGCCGCGGCGGACGGATCGGAGTACTGCGGAACCGTGTAGACGGAACGGGTCATCACCTGGCTGACGCGCGTCTTCTCGGACACGTCGCCGATGAGGTCGGTGCTCGTGACGATGCCGACCGGCTGGCCGTCCGGGTCCGCGACCGGCATGGCGTGCACGCGGTGCTCGGCCATGACCTCGCGCACGTGGCCGACGGTGCGGCTCGGCGTGGTGGTCATGACCGACGCCACCATCAGATCGCCCACCGTCATGTCGCGGGCGGGTTCCTTCCGCCGCTTCTTGTGGTTGATGTGCACCCGTGCCTCCTTTGCCGGCAACCGTTCCCGCGAGCATAGGGTGGTGAGAGACCACCACGGAAAGTGGATGCAATGGTCGTGCCACCGTCGTGGGAGGGGTGGGAGGGGGGCGGTAGGACGCAACGGTGCTCGATTCCCCCCGCGTGCGGGTGACGGACCGCAGGGGCGCCGGGCGTGGTTTCCCTCGATCACGGGAAGCGATTCCCACCGGCTCGACGGCTCCGGTCACGGACGCCGGGTGGTGATGAGTTTGACGAGGTTGTCGCGCACGACAGGGTGGGTCGGATCGATCGCGAGCGCCGCCTCGTAGCCCGCCTTCGCGCCCGCGAAGCCACCGGCGAGGAGGAAGTCGGCGTTCGCGCGCCAGACGAGCGCGTCGAAGTCTTGCGGGTTCGCGGCGAGACGCTGGTCGAGCTCCTTCAACCACCGCTGGTGCTTCCACAGGTCACGATCGTGGACACGCGACACGTCGTCGCCCACGCCGAGCCACCGGTCGATCGCGAGCGGGTCGCGGTCGACGCGGTCGAGCCACGCCAGCTCGTCCGCGACGTGCCGATCCGGGGCGAAGCGTTCGCTCGACTGGATGGTTCCGTCCGCCTGGAGCCGATCGAACAGGGCCGCGGCCACGAGCAAGCAGCCCCTTGGCGTGAAATGAACGTAGTCGTAGAACACCTCGAAGCCGACGATCCCATCGGTCGCCGAGGTCGCGAGGTACTCGATCGTGTCGAAGACGGGAACGGACTGCTTCGCGCCGACCGCGCGTACCCGGCGCGCGAGATCGTCCGTCGCACGGCGAAGGTGCGGATCCTCGTTCATGCTCGAACGGTAGGCCTCTCGCGCCGCTTCGTGTCGTCCCCGGTGCTCGAGGGCGACGGCACGCTGGAAGTGCCACTCGTGTCGCTCGTGCGGCGGGGCGGCGGCGAGGCCGGCGTCGAGCTCGGCGAGGAGCTCGGTCCCGGAGCCGTCCACTCCATCGGGAACGGCGAGCAGTCGAGCCAGCACATCGGCGGGAAGGTCGTCGCGGCCGCGCCACCGCCAGTTCGAGGCGACGGTCATCAGCAGGATCGACGTGCCGGACGCGCGCGCGCTGGCGACCATCGCCGCGAGGTTCTCCTCGTACGCGTCGGCGACGGCGGCCCTCTCGGCGTCGGTCACGCGCACGGTCTCGATGATCTCGGACTCGGAGACGCGCGCGTCCGCGACCGCCATGTCGGCGACCGTCATCGAACCGCGGGCGCGGTCGGCGTCGTCGCGCGCGACCCGCCCGATCCATCGGACGAGGTTCGAGTCCGTGAGGCGGCGGAGCAGCCGGCCGCCGCCGCCGCGGACCTCGGCGAACCGCGAGGCGTGCAGCTCGAGGTACTCGTTGTTGCCGCAGTAGACGACGACGAGGTCAGGCTCGCAGCGACGGCAGACGTCGTCGACGATCAACCTCACCTGCCGCGACGCGAGCGCCACGATGCCGAGGTTCACGACCTCCACCTCACGATCGGGCGCGGCCGCGATCAGCATGCGCTCGAGCTGGCGCGCGAAGGTGACGTTCGGGCCGAACCCGAGCCCGGCCGCGGCCGAGCCCCCAACGACGAAGACGCGCAACCCGTTCGGCGGCTTCTCGCGGAGGACCGCCTGATACGGCAGCCGTCCGTCGGCCGTCGCCAGCACCGGCGCGCCGTCCGGGCGCTCGGCCGCCTCCATCATCGGAAGGAAGACGTGCTGGTACCGGAGCCGCGAGGCGCGCGCGGGGTCGACGTCGCCGACGCCGGCGAACCTCAGGACGACCTCGACGGCGAGGACGAGCAGCATCGGCGCCGCGGCGGTCGCGACGAGGAGGAGCGGACCGCGGGCTCGCGTGCGCCAAGACGGTCGCGACGCCGGGGTCTCGCGGCGGAGCATCGGATCACGCGCGCCGTTCGTGACCATCGCGACGGATCAGAAACCCTCGTACGAGAACGGGAGGAGCCCGCCGTCCGGACCGAACACCGCGATCCCGATCGCTACGACGAGGATGCCGAGGAACATGAGCAGCACGACGAGCACGAACCGGCGGAGACCGCCGCGCGCTCGGCGCGCCTCGCGCGCCCCGTACATTGGATCGACCGAGCCCCGAGACATGGGCCGCATCATACTCGGAGGGCGCGAGCACGGGAGCGGCGCAGTCCACGAATCCCATTCGTTCTCGTGCGCCGAGACGTTATGCTGGGCGCGGCTGGCGGCGCCGGCCAATGGGTCTTCGGTGAGTCTCGAACATGAGTGATGAGCAGAACACGCGGCCGGGTCGGCTGCGTCGGTTCGCGACGTTGGGGTTGCAGCTCGTGGCGGCGTTCGTCGTCGCGGCGCTGTTGACGGAGGTCGCGCTGCGTCTCGTCGGCATCCGGCTTCCGCCGCGCATGCCGCCGGAGAGCCACGGCATCCTCCTGCGGGTCGACGAAGCGGTGGCGCCGGGCGTCGGTCACGCCCTCAAGGCGGGCGCGTCGGGTGAGACGCGCTACCCTGGCGTGCGCCCCGGCGAGGACCGGGTGGTCCGCTACGAGATCAATGCGCTCGGGTTCCGGTCGGCGCCGATCCCGAACGAGAAGAGGGCGGGAACGTACCGGATCGCGATGATCGGCGACTCGGTCACCTACGGCACGGGAATCAACGCGGACGAGACGCTCGCGCATCATCTCGAGATCGCGCTGCGGGACCGCCTGCCCGCGCGCGGAATCGAGGTCGTGAACTGCGGGGTTCCGGCCACCAACACGGGCCAGCAGGTCGCCCACCTCTCGTTCCGCGTGCTCGCCCTCGATCCGGACATGGTGCTGATCTGCTCCACGATCGTCGACACGTCCGGGTTCGGGATCAAGCCGGGGGCGAAGCGCGAGCGTCCGTGGGAATCGATGGTCGTCGAGTCGGTCGGTCTGACGTCGGGCGTGTTCGACGACGACCGCTTGTCGGCCGCGCAGCGGCGCATGATGTCGCTGCGCCGCCGCTCGGTCCTCGTCGATCTGCTCGCGCACAACGCGTATCGCGGGCTGATGCGCCGGACCCAGCTCCAGAACTACAAGGCCTGCTGGGCCGACGGTTCTCCCGGCGTCGCGATGCTGCGAGGCGCGCTCGCGCGTGCGACGAGGCTGTCCCGCGAACTCGGCTTCGAACTGCAGGTGGCGATGTATCCGTTCCTGACCGACCTCGACGACGACTATCCGTTCGCGGCCGAGTCGGAGAAGCTCGGTCGAATCTGTGCGGAGCTGGCCGTCCCGTTCACCGACCTCCTGGCGCCGCTGAAGCGGCAGTCGGCGTCCCGCCTCCAGGCGCATTGTCACGATCGCCATCCCAACGGCCACGCCAACCAGCTCGTCGCACGCTACTGGGCCGAGCGGCTCGTGCCGGAGATCGAGCGACCGTCACGAACGGCGACGGCCAGGAATCGACGCTGAGGGTCGCGTCAGTTCTCCGCGAGGACGCGCTTCAGGTCCTTCAGCTCCGCCGGACCGACGAGGCGTCCCTCGGGATCGATCAGGAACAGCGTAGGGAACGCGTGGACCTCGAACCGAGCGAGCGTCTGGCCGCTCGCGTCGAGCAGCAGGGGGAACGGCAGATCGCGCCCCTTCCAGTAGCGCTGCTTCGCGGCGTCGACGCGCTGGTCCAGCTCGGCCAAGGTGCGCGCGGACCGGTCGTGGATCGCGATGATCTCGAAACGAGGGTCGTCGGCGTTCGCGGTGCGGAACTCGATGAGGGCCGGCAGACTGTCGGCGAGGCAGGGGCGTCAGCCATAGTTCCAGAACTCGATCAACACCCACTGGCCGCGGAAGTCCGCGAGCCGGCGTTTGTCGGCGGGCAGACCGCGCGACTCGGTGATCGACCAATCCGGCGGGGCCTTGCCCTGGTAGCGCTGGACGAAGCTGGCCGGGACAACGAACTCCCCGAGGTCGATGCGACCGCGCTCCGGGGTGAGGAGGAGGGGAGCAGCGGGAGCGGCGTAATCTCCGGTGCGGAGGTCCCAGCTCCAGAGTCCGGTCGGCAGCCGGACTTCGAACCGGCCGGAGTCGCTGTTGCAGGCCGCGAGCATGATGCCGTCCCGCGACCACTCGGTCCGGAGCCACTCGGGAGCCCGGCGGATCTCCTTGTGGATCGCCCGACCGCACACTCGGACCGCGGGCTCGAGGCGGATGACGACTCCGTTCGCCGCGGACCGATCGACCATGGCGAGCCCGGTCTCGCGCCCGTTCGGCGTGTACGCCACGAGCGGGAAGCGATCGCGGCACGCGTCGACGTGGGCGAGGAAACGACCGTCGTCGCCGGTGACGAACGGGTCGCGTCCCTTGCGCTGCCCGTTCATGAAGAACCAGAAGGTCGAGAGCTCGGCCCGCGCCACCGGCGCGCCCGCGGCGTCCATCACGAGCCCGGACACGCGCACGAACTCCGCGTCCGCGACCGGCGCGCCCAGGACGCACGACAGCAGCGCCGTCACGCATCGACGTCGCGCGCGGTGTCGGGTGGTCGCGCTGGATCGGGCCGGGGTCATAGCGGATGGCGTTCTCGCCAATCGATCGGGACAAAAGACCGCCCATCTCATCGGTTCCAACGAGGGCCGGCTTGAGCCAAAAGCGGAAACATGGACCGAACGGCCCGGAAGGGCGGGCCCTTACGATCGGCGTAGGTCGCGCGGTTCGGACTCGCTCGACTCCGGCACGTTCGGCGCGCTCGCGGGAGACGCATCGGGTGCGCCCGTCGCCTCGGCCGCCGGCGCCGCGGTGGCGGGGGCCGCCTTCGGGGTACGCTCCGCGTCGGCCGGGCCGCGCTTCTCGCGTTCCAGCTCGCGGGCTCGCGCCTCGAGGTGCTTCTCGTGGTCGAGGTGATCGACGCCGTCTTGCCACCAGTCCGGCGCGTCGTTTCCCTTGAGGTGGTGGTCGAAGAACTCGCCCATGCGGACGAAGTAGTCGAGCCGGTTCGCCGGGTCGCGCAGGCCGTGGTTCTCGCCCTCGTACTGCAGCATCACGACCGGCTTCTGGAGCCGCCGGAGCGTGTTGAAGTACTCGATCCCCTGGTTCCAATCGACGGCACCGTCCTTGTCGTTGTGGAGGATCACGAGCGGCGTCGAGACGTTGCGCGCGTGATAGACCGGCGAGTTGCGCGCGTACGACTCCGGGTTCGCGAGGTAGTCGCCCGAGAAGCGACCCTGGCTGCTCTCGAAGATCGGCTGGTTCGCCGAGCCCGTGTTCCAGTAGATCGAGCTGTACATGCTGATCATGTTCGTGAGCGGCGCCCCGGCCACCGCGGCCGCGAAGCGATCGGTCTGCGTGATCAGGAACGCGGTCTGGTAGCCGCCCCAGGAGTGGCCCTGGAGACCGACGCGATCGGCGTCGACGACGCCCGTCGCGATCGCCGCGTCGAGCGCGGGCAGGACGCACCAGAGCGCCGACATCCCGGGGTCGTTGATCTTGTAGGTGATGTCGGGCATCAGCACCGCGTAGCCCCGGCTCGTGTAGACGGCCGGGTTGAAGCCGTACGCGCTCGGCTGCAGGTAGCGGTGGAGGCCGTCGGACAGGCGCTCGTAGATGTAGACGATCGTCGGGTAGCGCCGCGACGGGTCGTGGTCGGCCGGAAGCAGCAGCGCCGCCTGTAGACGATCGCCCTTCGCGCTCTCGAAGTCCACGAGGCGCGCGCCGGCGCACCACGCCACGGAAGTCTGCTCGGGGTTCGCGTCGGTGAGCCGGCGACGGCTCACGAGGCTCGCGTCGGCGAGGTGGTAGTTCGGGAACTCGCGGCAGGTCTCGCGGGTGTACGTGAAGACGTCGGCATTCTCCGCCTTCATCAGGCGTCCGAACGACGCGTCGTCCCAGAGCAGCACCTCGGTCCGGTCGGAGCCCGGCGTCAGGCGCGCGATGCCGCCCCTCTTCGTCCACTTGCCCTGCATCGAGACGTAGACCGGCTGCGTCAAGTCGATCCCCTCGTCCTCCGGGTCCAGGTCGTACGCGCGGCCGTAGCGGATCTCCTTCTCGCGCCCGTCCCGCGTCAAGTTGGTCGCGGACGACCCGTCGGCGGCGACGCGCCAGACGTCGAAGCCATCGGAGAGCAGGGCGAACGCGCCGTCCTCGGACCAGCCGAGCGGTGGGACGGGGGGATCGGTGACGTTGTGGTCGTCCTCCTCGTCGACGAAGTCGACCGGGAGGCCCGCGGTCAGGTCGTGGTGGACGCGGTTCTCCATGTCGTAGGCATGGAAGTTCCGGTCGCGGTAGTAGAGGAGTCGGCGGCCGGTCGGGTCGGCGTCGAAGAACCAGCGGATCCCGTCGAGCGCCTTCACGCGGCCGCCGGTCCGCGGATCGACGACGTAGACGTCCTGGTAACGGCGCCCCTCGAGGCTGCTCGACAGCTCATAGGCCGAGTCGTCGGTGCCGACCGCGAATCGATCGTCCGGCTCGAGCGTGACGTCGCGGACCGTCTCGTCCGAGAGGCGTTGGAATCGTCCCTCGGCGACGTCGAACCGGCAGAGATAGGTGAACCGCTCGTCGCGCGAGGCCTGCACCTGCTGCTGCGACTGCAGCCGGCGGTCCCGCCAGTGCCACACGACGAGATCGGCGGTCTCCGGCTCGTCGCTTGCGGTGCCGCGTCCGCGCGGACGGCCGCGCGCGCGCCGATCGGACGGATCCTTGGGCGCGTCGCCTTCCGTTTCCTTGTCGGCGTCGGCGTCGGCGTCCTCCTCGTCGCCCTTGCCGTCGTCCTCCTTTGCCTCGAGCTCGGCGATGCCGAACGTCAGGCCGGCGAGATCGTCCGCCCACGCGGGGGTGCGGTTCTCGCTGATCCGAAAGCCGGCCGGGAAGGAGTCGTCCGCGCGCGGGTCGTACTCCACGCGGCGCGGCGCGTCGGCGTCGAGGGTGGTGAAGCCGAGCAGGACGTGCCGTTCGCCTTCGATCTTCTTGTCCTCGTGGCCGCGGAGCGCGCAGAGCGCGTCGCCCGCCTCGGTCCACGACAGCCGCCGGTACGTCGCCTCGCCCGAGTCGAGGATCCGGACGCGGCCGGCGTCGAGCTCGTGGAGCTGCAGGCCGTTGCTCGTCCGATCCGCCGCCTCGACCGTCGTCGCGAGCCACCGGCCCGTGTCGTCGAACGCGAACTCCGAGATGCTGCCGAGGTTCAGCGTGCGACCGTCGGCGAGCCGACGCAGCAGCAGGTCGGCGCCGGTCGGGCGCTCCTTCGCGTCGTCGTCACCGTCGTCATCGCCTCCCGCGGCGCCTCCGGCGGGGAAGCCCGGGCGCGCCGCGCTCGACTTCTTGTGCAGCGCGAGCCACGTGGAGCGCTCGCCGGAGAAGGCGAAGCGGGTGACGTTCTCGAACTCGACCTTGTTGCCGGTCTCGAGCTCGACGAGCGCGACCTTCGGGAACTTCCCGTCGCTTCCGCTGCGGGCGGCACGGCCGCGGGCGCCGGCCTTCTTCTTCTGGTTCTCCGCGCGCGGGGCCTGGACGCGAAACGCGATCCACCGGCCGTCGTCGCTGAACTCGAGGTCGCGTCCGCCGCCCCCTCCACCGAAGCGCCCGCCTCCCGACGGCGGCTCGCCGACCGGAAACGTCGACGTTCGGTCGGAGTCGGTCCGTACCACGTGGAGCTCGGCGTCGCCCTCGTCGGGCGCGAGCACGTACGCGAACCACGATCCGTCGCTCGAGAGGGTCGCAGAGCGAACCGCCTTCCACTCGACCACCTCCTTCAACGTGATCGGGTGCGGAGCCGGCGCGGATCCTTCCGGAGCCGGCGCGGATCCTTCCGGCGGGGCCGGCACCTCGCCGCCCTCCTGGGCGAGGGCGCCGCCTTCGGCGAACAGCACGAGCGCGAGCGCGAACGCGCCGAGCGACGCGGAGAACGAACGTGGATTCTCTGGATGGGGACGCGGACCACGCACGGTTTCCTCCTCGCTCCGATCGAGATCGTTGCATCTGCGCAGCATGGATCGAACACCTTAACGGGAAGTTCGATCCATGGCTACGGACGGCGGACGCGCGCGTGAGACGAAAGCCCGTTCCCGCCGGTGCTCCGTCAATTCCCGAAGTGGATCCTCAGTCCGTTCGTCAGCGCGTAGTGCATCGTGCCGGCCGCGGCGGGGTCGAGGATCGCCACCTGGTAGATGAGCGAACGGCCGCACGCGAACGGGAGGAAGCTCGTGACGTCGACGCCCTTGAACGGCAGGGTCCCGCTCTTGTCGGTGAGGCCGAGCGGGACGCTCGACTTGGGCGTCGTGTAGAGGAAACCACCGTCGAACGGGAGCTTGGTCTCGTCCAACCCGACGTAGCAGTGGGCCGCTGCCTTCGGACGGGCCTTCGTGACCTTCAACGCCGGCGGGCTGCCGGCCTTCACCGCACCGGCCGCGGCCAGGATCGGGATGCCCGCGGAGCCGGGCTTGCCGGTGCCGATGCTGGTCACGGTGGACGAGAAGACGCAGCCGGGGCGGCGCAGCTTCATGACGAAGCCGTCCTTCGCGCCGACCGGGGTGGTGCGATATGCGCCGGTCGTCACCGGGAACGGCGCGCCCGACTGCGTTCCGCCGGCGAGGAAGACGTAGCCGTGCGAGACGTCGAGGCCATTCAGCTCGTCGTCCGCCGGGCCGCCGAGCAGGGTCGACCAGTCGAGAGAGAGCTTGGTCGTCGTGAATCGCGCCGCGTACACCTCGTCCCCGCCGTGATGGGTCGCGGAGATCGGGTCGGACAGGAGCGGGAAGTCGACCGAACGCGTATCGCCTGCGATCCAAACGAACCCGTAGTTGTCGATCTCGATCCCTTCCACGCTGTCGCGGTTCGACCCGCCGACGAAGGTCGAGCCGGTGAGGTACAACCCGCTCGTCGTGAGGTAGCTGATGAACACGTCGCGCTCGCCCCCGAGCGTCTTGTCGTGCGCGTTCGACGTGGTCGGGAAGAGCGCCGAGGTCGTCGTCCCCGCCACGTAGGCGTTTCCGAACGCGTCGATGTCGACCGCGCGAGCCCGATCGTCGCCGGCGTGCCCGAGGAAGGTGATGAACTCCACGGACAGCGACCCCGTCGAGAACGTCGCCACGAACGCGTCGTCGCCGCCCCCGAACGTCGTGTCATGCGCGGTGCCGGCCGTCGTGTCGCCGTGGAGGCGGAAGTCGGCGGACTCGGTGTCGCCGACGATGCAGACGTGCGCGCCCGCCGCGGAGACGTCGCGGCCCGTCTCGTCGCCCGAGCCGCCCACGTACGTCGAGCGCGTCACGTTGCCGTTCAGGTCGAGCTTCACCACGAACGCGTCCTTGCCGCCGTTGTGGGACCGGTCGTACGCGCCGGCCGTGGTCGGGAACGTCGTCGACTCGGTGAAACCGGTGAGGTACGGACCGTCCATCCACGGCAGGTCGATGCCGAGCACCTCGTCGTCTCCTTCCCCGCCGACGAAGCGGGACCAGACGATCTGGTTCCCGCCCGCGGAGAGCAGGGTGCAGAAGCCGTCGTCGTTGCCGAGCGGCAGCAGCCCTGGGTCGTGGATCGTATCGGGGAAGTCGGTCGACTTCGTCATCCCGCACGCGAAGACGCGGCCCTGTGGATCGACCTCGATCGCCAGACCTTCCTCGTCGCCGGTGCCGCCAAGGTAGGTCGCCCAGACGCGCGCCGTGCCGGCCGGGTTCAGCTTGAACACGAACGCGTCGGTCGGTCCGGACAGGGACGTGTCGAACGCGCCCGCGCTCACCGGGAAGACGTTCGTGTTGGTCGTGCCGATCACGTACGCGTTGAACGACAAGTCCGCGGCGACGTCGTGGGCGGCGTCCTCGTGGATCGATCCGACGTAGGTTCCGTACTCGAGCCCCGGGTCGATCACCACGACGCCGGAGTCCGGGCGATCGTCGACGGCGAAGCCGAAGCGATCGCCGGCGAGGATGACGAAGCGCCCCGACACAGGGACGCGCCGGCCGTCCTCGTCGAGCCGGTACGTCTCCGGCATCACTTGGCGCAGCGGGCCCGCCGCCGTCTCGACGACCAACGATCCGTCGCCGTCGAGCCGGAGCCGATCCGCTCCCTCGACCCGCACCACGACCTCCTCCAGGCGCGCGCGGGCGGAGACGACCAGGTCGTACTCGATGCGTCCGTCGCGATCGTAGAGACGGGCGTCCACGCCCTCGTAGAGGCCGCGGTACCAGACCTCGGAGAAGACCGGCACGTCGGTGCGCCACTCCTCGGGATCGTCGCCGAGGAACAGGTTCACGGTCTCGTCACGGCGCGCCCCCGGGGCGACCTCGACGAAGTCGCTCGCTCCCTCGAACGTGAAGAACAGGTGAACCCCGACGCCGCGAGCGGCGAGCCGGACGCGGAATCCGTCGTCGACGACCCACGTCTGGACGCCGTCCCCGCGCCCCACGAATCGCGCGCGGCCGTCGACCTGGCCGTGGTTCTCGGTGAACGTCACTGGCAGCGCGGGGACGTCGGGGATCGGCCCGGGATCCCGAGCCTCCATATTCGACGTCACGAGCAGGAAGAGGACGGCGGCGAGGGACGAGGTCTTCATGGACGGAGACTCCGAATCGAGCGTGGGATCGACGAACCGTCCTCTTGGCGCAGCCGACCGCGCCGCGGGGAACCCGAATCCCCGCGGGGAACCGAATCGCCGCGGGGAACCCGGTGCCTCGGATTCCAACGTCGCGGCTTCTTTCTCGGAATCGGGTTCCCCGCTCGCGCGCCGCCGTCGCTTCACGTGGTGAACCGCAAACCTCCCGAATCGGAGATCCAACCATGCGCACGTTCACGCTCACCGCCTGCCTCGCGATGTTCGGCCTCGTCGCGGTCGCTTACGCAGGCAAAGGACCGAAGGGCGGCCCGCCCAGCGATCGGTACGTCTGCACCGGGACCCTGACGATCTCGGGCCCCAGCGGCACCACGATCGAGCCTTGGTCGGAGACGTTGTTCTTCTACGAGGACGGCAAGGGCAACCCGTTCACGACGACCGCGTGGCGCGGCCACTGGAAGAAGCAGTCGAAGACGAAGAAGGTCTGGAAGGGAAAGGGGAAGATCTCGAAGGACATCGAGACGCTGGTCGAGCAGACCGAGCCGGGCGTCGTCTGCAACGCGGAATACACGTTCAACAACCTCGTGGTGGAGAACGGAGCGATCACCGGCGAGATCGACGCGAAGATCGTGCGGAAGTACCCGGACGGCACCAAGACGACCGAGGTCCATCACGGGACGTTCACCGGCGTCGAGGGTTGAGGCGAGCGTGATCGCTTCCGCTTTCTGAACGCCATCGATCGAAGAACGGCGTTCGGGCTTCTCGTCCATTCGAACGGACGGGCGGTCGCGTCTTCCGCGGCCGCCCACGTTTTGCAACGAGGAGTCCCCAATGGAAAAGAACATCACGGCGCGGCTTCGTCATCCGATCCCTTCCGGTCATCGCGACCCGACGAAACCGAAACCCGCCTGGTCCGTGCGCCACGCCGCCCGGACTCTGATCGCCGGCGCCTGGCTGGCGGCCGCGGTGGCCGGCGCGCATGCGACGACGCTCGAGCGCGTGAGCGCCGCCGATCGCGTGCGCCTCGCCGACCTCATCATCGAAGGCGTCGTCACCGGCGTCGACTACCGGAACTCGGACGTGGCCGGCGACGAGCACGTGCGGCTGCCGCACACGTTCGTCACGATCGCGATCGAGAAGGTGTTCAAGGGCAGCTCGTCGGCGGGAGACACGATCACGCTGCGGATGCAGGGCGGTCCCGACGGCGCGGGCCGCGTCCTCGTCGTCCCCGGGATCCCCACGTTCCGTCCCGGGGATCGCGACATCCTCTTCATCGGAAAGAACGGCGAGGCGGCGTGCCCGCTCGTCGGTTGGGAGCAGGGACGGCTGCGCGTCGTGCAGGACGAGGTCTTCGACGCCTTCGGTCGTGAGACCTGGGTCGCTCCGTCGGGCGACTTCGCGTTCGGCGACGTCCGCGTCGACGTCCGCGCGTTTCCGTACCAGAAGGTCTCCGCGAGCGAGGGCGGTCTCGAGCCCCACGCTCCGATCAGCCCGCCGGCCGGTGCGATCCATCCCGACGCGGCCGGGTTCCGCGCTCTCCTCGAGACGATGGCGGCGAGCCCGGCGCTCCACCGCGAGCCGGCCGGGCCCGTCGCGAGCGTGAGCGCCGGCGCGACGTTCTTCGTGGCGGCGCCGCTCGCGAAGGCTCCTCCGAAGGATCTCGCTCCCGACGAGCCGGTCCCCGCTCAGGGCGAGCGGAACGAGGCGGAGGAGCAGAGCCTCCGCGAGCAACACGCGAAGAAGAACGGCTGACCCGAGACACAGAAGAGGAGAACGAACCATGAAGAACATCATCACTCTCTTGACCTCGGCCGCGGTCCTCGCGGGAGGCGCGGTCGACGCGAACGCGTCGAACTGGTGGTACACGTGCATCGGCGGCGCGAAGGCGAAGTGGGCGAGCAACGGTCTCACCCTGCGGGCGTCGTCGGTCGGGTTCCCGACCGGGAGCTCGTGGGCGACCGCGCTTGCGTCGGTCGCGTCGGCTTGGTCGGCCACGCCGAGCAACATGAACTACTCGATCCAGTTCAACGAGCCGGGCGTCGCGTTGAACAACGGACAGAACGAGACCTGGTGGACCGACAGCCTCGGCGCACCCGCCGTCTGCTACCTCTGGTACACCGAGTTCGGCTGCCAGCTCGTCGAGACGGACGTCCTGTTCCTGAACACCGTCAGCTACTCGACCTCGACCACGAAGTCGGCGCTGACGGCGTACGGCGGGGGCGGCCGCCCGTTCCGCACCACGGCGCTGCACGAGTTCGGCCACGCGCAGGGGCTCGCCCACACCGGCGACACGTACAGCATCATGGGTCAGGACTGGGACCACATCCACGCGAACGGCGCGACGGCCACCGCCTACCCGGGCGAGGACGCGGTCGCGGGCTCGATGGGCGTGTACGGTAAGGTCGGAAGCGCATTCGAGGACCTCGCGGTCGCGCACTGGCGCTTCACCGGCGCCAGTGGCGAGTACAGCTCGCACGCGCGGACGCGCCTGTTCGATTCGGTCGGCGTCGAGATCTCGAAGTACGCGTCGTCGCCCGAGCCGGTCTACCTCGTGAAAAAGGGCCAGATCGTGAAGCTCGAGATGAGCTACGAGAACCTCGGCAAGTCGTCGAAGTCGGTGAAGGTCGGCTACTACCTGTCGACGAACGACATCATCTCGACGGCGGACCAGTTCCTCGGTGAGGGCTCGGTGACGATCGGCCCCGACGTGGTCTTCACGACGTCGAACACGACGCTCGTGATCCCGACCTCGGTGAACGGGGACCAGAACTACTGGCTCGGCGCGATCATCGACTACAACGGCGCGGTCGCCGAGGCAGACGAAGGGAACAACGCCACGTACACCGGCATCCGCATCGCGAAGGACCCGCCGGATCTCCAGGCGACGTCGATCAGCGGCCCGTCGAGCGCGATCGTGGGCCAGTCGGTGACGATCAACCGCAACGTGGCGAGCGTCGGCGGCACCTACGCCGGCTCGTTCGCGTACTCGGTGCGGCTGAGCCCGAATTCGACGATCTCCTCGATCGACGTGCTGGTCCTGTCCTCGTCATCCTCGTCGATGGGATCGGTGAGCCAGTCGGTCGCGATCCCGGCGAGCCTCACGCCGGGCACGTACTACTGGGGTCTGATGGTCGAACCGGTCGGCGGCGAGACGAACACCAGCAACAACGCCGTCGCGGGCGGCACGATCACCGTGAACCCGAAGCCCGACCTGAAGGCGGTCTCCATCGTCGGTCCGACCGTCGCGGTGGGCGGGAACGTCGTGAAAGTGAAGTTTGACGTCGCGGCGACCGCGTACACCGGATCGTTCCTGTACGAGCTTCGGGTGAGCCTCGACCCGACCATCACGTCGGCCGATCCCCTGGTCGCGAGCGGCAAGTCCGCGGTCTTCGGCCCGCGGAAGGCGAAGTTCGTCATGCCGTCGCTGCCGGCCGGGAAGTACTACTGGGGCCTGATCGTGGTTCCGGTCGCGAACGAGGCGTCGACCGCCGACAACGCGGTGGCCGGCGGCAAGGTCAAGGTGAAGCCGTAGCGCGAGACCTCGACCAGGAGGAGGCAGAGCCCCCGGGAGCATCGTCTTCCGGGGGCTCTTTTGGTCGTATTCGGACATCCGGCGGTCGAAGGCGGCGGTCGAGGACGCGCCGGCGCACCGCATCGGCGGAAAAACACGGCGCGCCATCGCACAGCCCGCGCCGTACGCAGGCCCGCAGACCGGATGCGGCTCCGGACTTCCGCGAAACCACACTAGTGGTGTGATTCAGATTGTTGGTGGATTATCCGGAGGTCATCGTCGTCGCTGGCAAGGCGCGACGACGACCGCGTATTCGAGATACGTCGAGGAGGAGCAACGCAGCAAGCGATGACGAGGGCCCCGGAGAA
>CAZYQW010000010.1:0-26701 GCA_964649825.1 uncultured Phycisphaeraceae bacterium
CGAAGCGAGGCGAGGTCATCGCGACCGAGATCGAGGCGCAGGACCGCAGGCGTACTGCCTGTACGTCGAGGATCCTGCAACGAAGAGATCGGTCGCGAGGGCCCGCCGCAGCCGGAATGACTTTCACCACGGGCGGCTAGAATCTAGAGCGCGGGTCGAGAGAACGAGGGTCGTTCCCGCGCGCCTAGATCCGCCACCGGTTCCGCGCACCCGCGACCGCCGGCTCCGTGGACGCCCGTGTCTTGTCGGGAGGCGCTATTCCAAGAAACGCGCGCCGAGACGATCGAGAACGTCCCGGGCCGGCTTCGCCAGCGTGGAAGAAAGGCAGAGCGTGCGCCGATCCCCTACCCGCGGACGCCGGCCGGGGAGCGCAAGAGGAACGCCAGGCGGACGACGACGAACGGCATCATCGGAAGACGCTGGAGACGGCGACGGAGTCGACGGAACGTCGTCGCCAAAGGAGAGAGCGGCGTTCGCTCGTGCGGCGCGGCCCGCCCGAGCTCGCCGTCGCGCGCTGGACTACGGCCCGACCTTCACCTTCCCCGACTTCAACGCGCCGCGCCGGGCCTTCAGGTAGCGATCCATCGATGCGTGGCGCTTCTGCGGCGACCATCCGCGCTTGTTCGCGATCCGCTCCATTCCGTCGAGCTGCTTCTTCGTGGTGGCGTTGTACTGCTTGTGGGTCCGGTTCCAGCCGTTGTGGTTGGACCGCGCCTTCCCCGCCGGGAACTTCGACTTCGCCAGCGAACGGCCTTTCGGCTTGAAGTCCATCGGTTTGGTCTTGGGGCTCTTCGGCAGCAGGACCATGTTCTTGCGCGAGCCCATGGAGAGACCCGACCTCTTCACGAACGGATGGCTCGCATGCTGCTTCGGCACGATGTGGTGGTCCTGGATCCCACGGCCCCCCCGACCACCGATGCCGCGCTTCGCGGAGATGCGGCGGCCAAGCCCCTGCAGACGCGCCCGGCTCGACGGCGTGTAGCGCGGGGCCAGGGTCGGTTTGGCGGCGGCGGGCTTCGGCGCGATCGCGCGGGGGGCCTTCGCCGCCGTCCGAGCCATCGGGGCCATCGGGGCCGTCCGAGCCATCGGCGGGGCCATTGCGCGGGGCGGTCGCCCGAAGCGGCCGAAGACTCCGAAGCGGCCGAACCCGTGCGCGCTCGTCCACTCCGAGCCCATGAGTACGGCCAGCGAGCAAAGGAAGGACGCGGAGAGACGGTGGTTCAGCTTCATGTTTCGTTCGGTCATCCGGATGTAGAGGCGATGCAAAAGGGCGACGGAAGGTGCGTGGCCTTCGTTGGTTCGTGGGGAGAACGGTCGGAGCCATGGGCTCTGACGGACCATCGCTCGGCCCGTCTCGGACGACTTCCTGAATCCGAGGCCGAGGCGTCCGCCGGCGGCTGCGCTCCGTTGTTCGCCGGCGCGGCCTCGCATATGATTCCGGGCGATGGGAACCCTCGTGGAGAGACTCCGTGCGTTCTGGGAGGATCCGACCTCCAAAGAACGACGGGAGGGGCTGGCGGCGATCGTCCTGGACGTCGCGCGTACAAGTCGCGTTCTCTTCGGCCTGGACGCCGATCGCTTCGAGAACGTCGTTCAGAACGCCTCCATCACGTGCCTGCGCGCGTTCGAATCCAGGCGCTTCGAGCTCGACGTGCACCGCGACGACCCGGCCACCGAGCGCAAGGCGCGCTCGTACGTCCTCGTGGCCGTGAGACGGAAGGCGCAGGACGAGCGGCGCTCGAATCGGCGCTCGACGAAGACGCTGTCCGATGATCAGGTCGCCGCGGGCGATCCCCCTCCGGTCGAGCAGGCGATCCAGAACGAAGAGGCGCCGGGGAAGGAGCGCCGGCTCCGCCTCCTCCAACGGGCCGTCCGCGACGCGCCGCCGAAATTCCGCGAGGTCCTGGAGCGCGCCTACTTCAGCCACCGGCCGAACCCGATCCGCGAGCTCGT
The DNA here is from genome assembly GCA_964649825.1 of uncultured Phycisphaeraceae bacterium. GTDB lineage: Bacteria > Planctomycetota > B15-G4 > B15-G4 > JADJEK01 > CAZYQW01. Next base: position 1,954 of record CAZYQW010000010.1, read on the forward strand.
CGAGGAGCGCTACGAGAAGAAGCTCGAGGAGCTGCGCCAGCCCTCCGGTGACTCGTTCGTCTGGACCGAGGACGACGCAAAGCGGCTGCGCAAGCGGATCCGAGACACGATCGACCAGAACCTCTCGCGCGGCAGGAAGTGGCTGCGCCGACGGGTGCGAGAGCTCGAACAGGAGGAAGAGCCGTCATGAGCCGGACGATCATCCTCGTCGATCTCGACAACTTGCTGCGGCACGATCCCAACCGCCGGCCAGGGGGCGCGAACCGCCACGACGCGAGCCCGCGGATGACGCTCTGGGTGGCGGCGCGCGCCGGTTGGACGGAACACGACCCCGGCAAGCCTCGGGCGCGCGCGCGCCGCGCGACGAGCACGAGCACGAACGACCGGCGGCTCCACGTCGTCACGATCGCGATGAACGTCGAGACCGCGCGCGTCGGACGAAGGGGGAAGAAGCGCGGCGGCCACGGCGTGCGGCTCACGACGGACTACCTCGAGGAGCTCGCCGGCACGCTGATCGATGTCTTCTCCCCGGCGCCCGCCTCCGAGTATGGGCTCGAGCTCGCGCTGACCCCGCCCGTCGCTCAAGCCGCCGACGCGGCGCTCATCCGTCTGCTCGATCTCCCGCCGTGTTCGGAGCACGCGGGCTCGTTCGACCAGGTGATCCTGATCTCCGCGGACCAGGGTCTCCAACGAGAGATCCACACCCGCCTCACCGCGACGATCGAACGGACGGGTTTCGATCAGGCCCCGCGATTCGAGGAGAGCGCGCGCGTCATCCTCGACGGCGAAACGGTCGGGAGGTGGATGAGCACCGGGATTCCGCTGGTTCGACCCTTCGAGTACGTGCCGGACGGCGGGGTTTCGAGCGAGTACCAGACACCCGGCCCGGTCGTCTTCGTGGAGGGCCCGACCGACGCGGCGCGCGCCGCGGGCGATCCCGTGGACGTCGACGGGCACACGGATCTCGCGACGATCGCGCATCTCGCCGAAGACGCCCCCGCGATCCTCACCCAGATCGGCCCGACGCCGCACTCGACGCGCGGCGTGGCGCGACTGACGCGGCTGATCCTGGATCCGACGGGCGACGCGGTCCTGATCGGGGAATGCCGAGCGTTAGACGGCCTCGAGCTGTTGCGACCGAAGCATGCTTCGTCGAAGCCCCTCATCCACGGTCCGCAGTGGACGGCCGAGCGATCCGGCGTCGGCGACGGCTGCGTCCGCGTCTCAAGCCGGTTCCCCGGCGCGCCGCGAAAGACGGCGACGTTCTCGTTCGGCACGCGCCTCCCGACCGACGTGATCGACCTCGCGTTGGCGACGCGGCGCCGGCTGGAGCTGAGCGACTGCTGTTTCCGCCGGGCGTGGTCCGACGACGCGACGGACGGCGCTCCACGATGGTCGACCGGGGACGTGCGGCTTCGCGTCGCCGACGACGCGGTGCTCACGAGCGTCCTCGAGATCGAGCCGATCGTGGCCGGCAAGGCGATGCACCTGGTGCGCTTCGAGCCGACCGGAGACGGCGGCTTCGTGGCGCGCATCGTGTTCGACGGCAGCGAGCGCCCGCGCGCCTGGTGGTCGGTGTTCGTTCAGAAGAACGGTCGCGAGACTCGCGCCTGGCCGGACCGGACCACCGCGGTCCCGGTCCACCTCACGGGTGCCTTCGAGGTCGAGTCACGATTGGTCGTGTTCCGCGAGGCGACGAAGGAATCGGCCAGGATCCTGGTCGGAAGCCTCAGCGCGGCGGCGAGCTCGCCCGGCGAGGAGGTCGCGGGCGTCCGGGTGGCCGAGGATCTGCCGCGTGGATCGATCGGACCGGGTACGGTCCGGGGCAAGAGCGTCGCGATCCTGAACACGAACGATCGAGACCTCAGGATCGACGAGGAATGGACCTGCCGTCCGGTCCAGTTTCCTGGATTCGAGGACCGGCTCGTGCGACGGAAAGCGATCGCGAATCATCCGGCGATTCCCCGGCTGCCGTTGATCGTCCCTATGAAGAGAGAATGATCGAGACGTGAGTGTCAGATGTCCCTCCGGGCGTCGTTCCGAAGGGCATCATGAGAGAACAACGAACCCATGCGACCCGATGCCGCTACGTTGCTGAATGCACCGGATCTCTCGATCCGCGACGGTCGCGACCTGTGGAACCTCTTGGCCGCGGTCGCGCTCGCGCCAGCGGCGACGTCCCGGGCGGCGGAAGCCCTCCGCGACCAGGTGCCGGACGAGGAGACCTGGGAGACGACGCTCGAGAACTTCGCCGCGATCGTCTCGGCCGAGCTGACCCCGAAACCGTACGACAGCACGACGTTCGCGAATCGCGCGTGGCTCGAAACGATCGAGCGCGGCGCGCTCGCCGAGCGGTCGCTCGACTCGTTGGCGAACGAGGGCGGACTGCCGCCGCCGGCGGCGAGCCGGCTCCGCGACACGCTCCGGTCGCGTCTCTCCGCGGCCGAGAAGACGCTCGCGGTGTCGCCCGGGCTTTGGCTCCACCGCGACCTCGCGAACGGACTGGACGCAGCCCTGCAGTCGCGACTTCTGCCGTGGTCGATCTTGGTTCTTCCCGAGGATCGGCTCGCGGAACTCGACCCGGACGAGGCGCTCGACGCGTGGATGCTCGGATCGATCGCCGAGGAAGCGGGGACCGCGCTGAACGATGCGGTGCGGAGGCGGACCGTGTGGCGCGATCGGTACCGGCTCCTCCTCCAGGAACTCGTGCGCGTCGTGAGCGTCACGCGGACCGACTCGCTCTGGAGCCTGGCGTACCGCGATCGGAAGGGCTGCGAATCGCTCGCGGCCCCGCGTTTCGAGACCCCGCTCCCTCACCTCGGAGAGACGACGGCGCTGCGGGTCTTCCTCGTCCAGGGCGGAACCGAGTGGTGTTTCGGGGACCAGATCCAGCGTGAGCCCGAGGGAACGCACGCGTTCACGCTCGCGGGCGACGACGTCACGGGTCCGCTCTCGGTAGGGGTCGAGGAAGAGACCGCCACGCCGTGGATCGACGCCTTGGACGCGAGCGAGTCGGCGCGAGCCCTCGCGCGCGGCGACGTTCCGAGCGAGGCTGCCGTCGAGATCGCGATCGCCCTTGCGAGAGACTTCGAGTTCGGCTTCTTCGCGCGGATCGTGCACCACGCCGCGGCGGCGTTCGATCGCGGTGAATCGACCCTCGATGCTTCGGCGGGGCGCCTGCCGGCCCCCGAGCGCTGCGCCGAGCTCGCGTTCGTCACTCGTCTCCGACTCGAAGAGGCGGCGCAGCGTCTCGACGACGACCGGGTCGACTTCGCCCTTGCTTCGGCCGACCAGTCCCTCGAAGGGTGCGGCGGCGCGGCGCTCTGGCTCGACGCCCGCACCGTTCGCGAGCTCGCCGGCGACCTGATCCTCGACCCGGACTTCTGGTGGGGCGCGCACGAAGACGTCGACGATGCGGCGATCCACGGCGACCTGCTCTCCGCCCTCGGAACGGAACCAACGTTCCTCGAGTTCGACGGGTCCTCGCTCGCGCGACGCGCTGGCCGAGCGGAGAAGCTCGTGCGGCTCGCGGCCGCGTCGAAGGCTCCCGACGGGATCCTCCCGGAGCTCGAATCGATCCCGGCGCCCTGGCTCACCCCGTCGTTCGACGAGCTCGACCCGGTCGTGCGCGCCGCGCGGCTTCGTCCGGGCGTCGTGCCCGTTCTCCTCTACGACCGTGACGCGGGCATGGGCCGCGTTGGAGAACTCCGTATCGCGTACGCCGACGGCGCGCCGTTCGACGCCGACGATCCGTTCGGCTCCCAGGCGGCCGAGGCCGTGCGTGTCGCATACGACGCCGCCGCCTCGGTCATCGCCGCCGGCGGCCTGCCCGGCGCCTTGTTCAAGGAGCATCACGTCCGCGTCCTCATCGAGGGGGACGAGACGTTCCGCATCGACGGCGCGTCGCTCGGACTCTCCGCGACGCTGGCGTTCGTCTCGCTCTGGACCGATCGGGCGATCGCCCCCGACGTCGTCTGCACGGGACGAGTCATCCCGCATGCCCCCATCGAGCCGGTCGTCGAGGTTCCGGCGAAGCTCGCGGCCGTCGCCGCCTACTGCGGCGAGCGAACGACGCCGATCCGCTTCATCGCCTCTCGTCATCACGAACGCCACCTGACGCACGTGCCCGCCAAGTTTCTGCGCTTCGTACCCGTCGAGAGCATCGGTGCCGCCGTGCACGAAGCCGGCCTCGACGTGACGAGCGCGGTGAGGCCATGGCGAACGCCCGATGACTCCACTTTGAAGCGTTGCTTGGGCGAGCTCCGGGACGACGTCGAGCATCAGAGGCTCGACGATCACCGAGTGCCGGGGCCGGATGGACGACCCGTACTCGACCCGTGGGCCATGCTCGGTGACAAGATCCGCCACCTCGTCGATCGCCTCTGGCGCGACAAGCCTCTGAACGATGACGCGGTCGACGCGCTCTGCCATGCCGCGATCGCGTACGAGCACGCGGGCGACGACGCGTTGCTGCAGCTCACGGTGCTCCGCGTCGAGACGACGCGGATCCTCGATCCGGTGGTCCGGCTCCTGGTCGCGATCGTCCGCGTGAACGTCGAGATCGACCATCTCGAGCGCACCGACGAAGAGTACGACGCCAAGATCCGAGAAGCGCTGAAGCGGATCGACGCTTTCGACCGCGAGACGGAGCTGCGTGACGACGAGCGCGAGCGCATCCGTGAGCGCATCGAGGGCAGACTGCGGGGAACGCAGGGTCGCGCGCTTCTGCATCTCCGCCACCCCACCGACGAGGAGCTCGAGCGGGGCATCGAACGGCATCGGCAGAGCGTCGAGCTGCACGGCGCATCCGATTCGCGGCACGAACGCGGCCGATCGCGAGTCTATCTCGCGATGGCCCTGCGCCGCGCCGGCCGGGCGAGCGAAGCGGCCACAGAGCTCGCCCTGTCGTTCCAGGACCATCACCGCGACACGATCCAACGGTCGCGCGACTACTTCGAGCACGGCATGCTGTACTGGAACTACGAGCGCGCGCGGCTCGCCGTCGAGCAACGCGACGCGACGCTCGCGCGCGAGCACGCCGAGCGAGCCCTCCGTGCCACCGTCCCTGGCACTTGGTGGCCGCGCGCCGGCATCCTCCGGACCCTCGCCTGGGCGCACGCTCTCGCGGGCCGGGACGATCGCCGGCGCGCCGTGGTGGCCGAGCTCCGCGCGTTGCTCGAGGATCCATCGGTCCCGCTCCCAGCCAGCAAACGTTCGTTCGTCGGACGGCTCCTCGCCGAGGCTCAGGCTGGTCCAAGTCGTGAAGGCGAGGTGTATTAGGATGCTTGCCGCACGACGCGAATCGCGCTGGCCAGCCCCCGGCCCGCCGTCCATCGGCCGGTACGACGCCGCGCACGAACGGGCCTGACGCCGGTTTCCGCGCGACTCAGCCGACGGATTTCTCGAGCTCGCGTCAGCGATCCGTCTCCGCCTACGGGCTCGCGCGCGGCGGCTACCGCGTCGCCAAGTACGTGCCGTACGGGCCCGTCCGGATGGTCGTCCCGTACCTGCTCCGCCGTGCGCAGGAGAACCGCGCGGTGGCCCAGCAGGCGCCGCGGGACCTGCGCGTCGTCGAAGCCGAGATGCGACGGCGCGGGCGGCTCTGGTCCGACCGGCCGTCGAGATCGTGCGGGGCATCGAGGTCGGCCACGTCTTCCCGCTCGGCGCGACGTGCTCCGCGGCGGTGGGCGCGGCGTTCGCGCCGGAGAGCGGGCCGAACCGAGCCCGAAGCGATCGCTCGGACGCTCCGCGAAGTGACGGCGGCGGGGCCGCCGCGGCTCCGAGGATGCCCGGCGCGACGCCCGGTCTTCTTGGCCGCGACGCCGGCTCGATCGATAGAATCGTCGCGATGAGCCCGCCCGCACGTAGCCACGCTGCAGCGACGTTCCTCGCGACGGCGGCGCTGCTCCTCGGCGCCGTCGCGCCGAACCCCGCGTCCGCGCGCCAGACCGCGCCCGCGGACTCGCCCGCGCCAGCGTGGTCGACGCTCTACGGCCGCGTCCGCGTGGTGGCGATCGGGATCGAGGAGTACGCGTCGCCGGCGATCCGGCCGTTGCGCTACTCCGAGGACGACGCGCGCGCGTTCGGGGCGCTCCTGCGCGACGTCTACGGCTACGACGTGCGCGAGCTCCTCGGGGAGTCCGCCACGCGCGACGCGATCCTCGCCGAGCTCGACTTGCTCGAGGAGCTCGGGCCGCGCGACGTCGCGATCGTCTATTTCGCCGGTCACGGCACGTCGGCTCGGTCCGGCCCGTTCGAGCAGACCGGGTTCATCGTGCCGTACGACGCACGGGTCAGCCTCGAGGGCGAATCTCCGCTCGCCGAGCTCGAGTCCGACGCGATCAACATGCGTTCGTTCGTCCGCCGCATCGAAGAGCTCCGCGCGATGCACGTGGTTTGCTTCCTCGACTGCTGCGTCAGCGGGTACGCGGGCTCGCGCGGCCCCGAGCCGCCGCTGTCCGCGACGACGCGGCTCACGACTCCCACGCGGCAGATCCTCTCCGCTGGAACGCTCGACCAGCAGGCGTATGAGTCGAGCGACCTGGGTCACGGCTTCTACTCGCACGTCCTCCTCGAGCTCCTCGGGCGCGCCCGGATCGTCACGGTCCAGGAGCTCGGCGCGTCGCTCTACCGGCAGGTGCGCGCCCGGCTTGCCGAGGCACGCGAGAGCGATCCCGCCAAGAGCGCGTGGAGGATGGATCCGCAGCGGCGCGAGCTGCTCGGGGGGTCGGGCGACTTCGTGTTCGTCCCCTGGAACGCGGAGGACGCGGAGCGGCGGCTCGTCCAGACCGACGCACGCGTCGCCCGCGAGAGCGAGGACCGCACGACGCTCGAGGAGTTCTTCGAGGCGGCCTCGGCGCTTCCCTACGGAGCGGCGCGCTCGGCGCCGGAGCTGCGGTTCCTCTGGGAGGAGCGCCTGCGAACGTACCGCAACCGCGCCGCGATCGGCGACGAGCTCGCGCTGGCCTGCCTCTACTACTGCTACTCGAAGGGCCTCGGCACCGAACGCGACCCGATCACGGCCTACCGCTGGGCGCGGGAGGCGCACGACACTGGAACGCCGAGCGGCACGGCCGCGCTGGCGAGCAGCTATCGCAACGGCGAGGGCGTCGACGCGAACCTGGTGGCGGCCACCGAGCTGGATCGCCGGGCCGCCGCGGCCGGGTTCGCGGTCAGCCAGTGGCGGCTCGCCGTCGATCGGCTGGAGCGCGGCGTACCCGAAGCTCGGGACGTCGAGGACGCGCTCGGTTGGCTGGAGCCGGCGCACGCGAGCGGGTTTCGTCCCGCCACGTCGCGGCTCGGCCGGCTGCTGATCGACGTGGGAGCAAACGGAGAGGAGAAGGCCCGCGGCCGGGCCCTCGTGCTCGAGGCCGCGGCGAATGGCGATGCCGAGGCGATGCGCGCCGCGTTCGAACGGTTCGCGGCCGGTCACTGGGACGGCGGACCGAACGGCCGCGTCGCGCGCGATTGGCTCGTTGCCGCGGCCGAGGCCGGTCTCGCCGAGGCGCAGGTCGCGCTCGCCGGGTGTCTCTATCAAACGAACGGCTTCCTGGCCCGCGGCTTCGAGGCGGACGTCACTCGCGCGCGCACCTGGGCGGAGCTGGCCGCCGCGCAGGACTCCGCGAGCGCACGGTACCTCCTCCATCTCATGCATCGCGATGGACACGGCGTGGTGAAGGACCCCGATCGAGCCCGCTCGTTCCTCGAGGAGGCCGTGGCGGCGAACGACCTCGATGCGGTGTTCTGCTACGGCCGATACCGCTGGATCGGCACGCTCTATCCGAAGGACGAGGCGCTCGCGTTCCGGTTCATGCTGCGCGCGGCCGAACGCGACCACGTCGGCGCCTGCGACAATACCGCCCGCGCGTACATGCTGGAGTGGAACCTCTCCGAAAGCGAGCGCGGCCGCGCCGACTTCCCCGACCAACTCGAGAAGGCGCTGCCCTGGTACCGGCGCGCGGCCGAGCTTGGGAGCATCTGGAGCTTCCCGTCCTTGTGGGACCATCGGTCGGTACTCATCATGGACTTCGGCGGTCCGCGCGCCGCCGAGCTCGGACCTCGGTTGGAAGCGACGTTCCGAGCGGGCTTGCGCAGCGGGGCCGCGACGAGCTTGGACCGGAACGGCCGCACCCGGCTCGCGTGGTCGATCGTACGCCGCGACGTCGAAGCGTTCGGCGATCTCGTGAAGGACGATGCGGCGCTCGAACTCGCCGACCAGAACGGCCTGCGGCCAGCGCATCTCGCCGGGGATGCGCCGGCGCTCCTCGCGGTCTTGGTCGAGAGAGGAGTCGATCTGCACGCACGCGACGGCCGCGGTCGAACCCCGCTGCATTTCGCGGCGCGCTCCGACGCCACGGCGTGCATTCGGATGCTGCTCGAGGCCGGAGCCGATCCCGACTCGGCGGATGCTTCCGGTGACACGGCCCTCCATCACGCCTGCGCCCGCGGCGACGTCGACGGCTGTCGCTTGCTCCTGTCCGCGGGAGCGGCGCTCGACGTACGGAACAAGGCCGGATCGACGCCTCTCGGCGTCGCGTTCGGTCCGAGTGATCGCGCCGTGCTCCGCACTCTCCTCGATCTCCCTCCGTCCCCCGGCAACGACGCTGCGGACCGCGGTCGCCTGCTCCACCGAGCTCTCGCCGCGAGGAAGGAGGACGACCGGTACGCCCTGGTCATGAACTCGTCCGCGGTCGACCTCGAGGCGCTGAACGAGCACGGCGACACGGTCCTGCTGGCCGCGATGCGTAACCGTCGCACGGCGGAAACACGAGATCTGGTGGCGCGCGGGGCCCGCGTCGACGCCCGCGGCGCGAACGGCCAGACCGCCGTGATGCTCGCGACGCGCGCGAACGACGTTTCGCTCGCGGTCGAGCTGCTCGACCGCGGCGCCGATCCCCGGGGCGAGGACGAGCTCGGCCACACTACGCTCCACTTCGCGTGCGATCAGCCGGCGCCGGACGCCGAGTTCGTCGAGCGGCTGCTCGCAGCGGGGCTCGACCCCGGAGCGACCTGCCGTCACGGCAAGACGCCGCTCCTCTACGCCGTCGCGCGAAGTGCTCGCGTGGCCGAGCGCCTGGCCGAGGCCCTGCCCGACGAACGGCGCGACGACGAAGCTTCGTCGCGTGCGTTCTTCGAGTCGGTCTCCCGGGGGCTCGCGCCGGTCGCTCGGGTTCTCGGCGCGCGCGGAGTGCGTCCCGAGGGCGAGGGTCATGGCGGCCAGTCCGCGTTCCACTTCGCCGTCCACGCCGCGTGGCTCGACGTCGTCAGGACGATGCACGCAAACGGAGCCGACGCATCCCGGCCCGACCAGCGCGGCGTCACGCCGCTCCACTTGGCCCTGCGGAGCGGGAACGTCGAGATCGCGCGGTTCCTCATCGGAATCGTCGCCGGCATCCAGGCGAGCGACCAGTCCGGACGCACTCCCCTGCACGACGCGATGAAGAATCCCCAGCAGTGGAAGCTCGCTCCGGATCTCCTCGATCGCGGTGCCGATCCGAACGCTCGGGACAAGGACGGGCTCACGCCGTTCTCGGTCCTGCTCGAATACGAACGCTACGCCGGGATCGCGAAGGATCTGAGCACGACGCTACGGCTCCTCCTCGATCGCGGCGCGGACACGACCGTCCGAAACCGGCGCGGCGAGACCGCGCTCCTCGCCGCGGCCCGCCGGGACGATGAGGCGACGTTCGACCTGTTCCTCGACCACCCGACCGACTGGCACGGACAGGACTCGAAGGGGCGTCGTACGCTCGAGGTGCTCATCGTGGACCAGACCATCCGCATGACACCCGACCGTGTCCGGCGCTGCGCCGCGGGCGGAGCGGACGTGAACCTCCGCTTCTCCGACGGCTCGACCGCGCTGCATCACGCGGTGCGGCAACTCGACGAAGCGCTCGTCCGGACCCTCATCGAAGCCGGCGCGGACGTCCTGGCGCGGGACGCCGAGGGGCGCGCGCCCGTGGAGCTGCTTCCGGCCGCTCCGCCGTCCTCGCAAAGCGAGCAGACCGCGGTCATCCGCGCCACCCTGACTCGAACCCGATCCGGGCCTTGAGCGACGCGCCGCCGATGCTCGAGCCTTCTCCGCACGATCGATTCCGACACTACCCGCCGCGGCTCTTCCGGCACTACGCCGACCTCTTGAACGCGGAGCCGGGCGAGGCAGAGAGCGCGGCTCTCCTCAAGCTCGGCGGGTCGATCCTCGTCTACCTCGACGAGCTGGCGCACGCCGACGCGGAAGAGGCGCTGGCGTCGAAGCCGGACGACGAGGAGCTGCGGGCGATCCTGTCGGAGACGGCCCTCGGGCCGAACCCCTCGCTCGGCGGCCGCCTCGAGCGGCTGGTGAAGCTGCGGCGCGCGCTTCGCTCGCGCGGGCTCGACCCGATCGTGCGCCTCGACCTCGACCAGAAGCTCGCGCGAACCCAGGCCGCCGCGTTCGTCGCGTTCTGGAAGGCACTGATCGAGCGTTTGACCCTCCATCCGGCGGCGATGCGCCACCTCGTGTTCGCCGACCTGACCCATGCGCCGAAGGTACGCCGAGTCGCGCGGCGCGAGCTCCTCGACGCCTTCGTCCACATGAGGAACCTCCACGCGCACGCGGTCGACGTGAGGATCGGGGGGCGCCCGATCGACTTCGCTCCGACCGCGTCGTACCACTCGACCGTGCATCCGATGCTGCGGCGCGCGCTGGAGGAGCTTCTCGAGGACCTGCGGGAGACCGTCGATGGCGCGACGGCGGTGCGGACGACGGCGGTCGTCGAACGGGACGGGCGCCGCGTCGTCCGCGGAGCGTTGCTGGCCGGCCCGACCGAGACGCCGATCGATGTCCCGGACCCGGATCGGCGTCTGGCGGAGAACCAGCACTGGCTCCTCGACGCAAAGACGCGGTCGCCGCGGATCCGCGTACGGCCCGAGGCGGTGGTGACCGCGTTCTCCGTCGGCGGGGACGCCGAGGATCCGCCGCGCGACGGCCGCGGCATTCGCCGGCGCTCGGCGCACCCGCGCGGAGCGATCTTGACGGCCGGGGCGATCGCGCTCTTCGCTCTCGCCGCAGCGTGGCTGAGTCACGGGCTCGATCAGAGCCAGGGACGCGACGACGATCGAGTCGATCTCGCCACGCCGGCTCCATCGCTCACGATCGATCTCTACCCGAACGAGCTGGCGACCGAGCCGATCCGCGCCGCCGCTCCGCCGTTGGTCGAGGGCCAACGGTACACCCTTCGCATCGAGGGCCTCGCACGCTGCTCGTTCCTCGTCGCGTTCCGGGATACCGGCGGCGCCGCGGCGGTCGATGCGTGGCCCCGCGCCACCCTCGAGACATCGTTCGGCTGGCGATCGACGACCGACCGCGAAGGGACCGAGACGCTCGCGGGCACGTGGCGAGCGGCCGGCGCCTCGAGCGAGACATTGCTCGTGATCGCGGGTACCTCGGGCCTGGACGTCGAAACGCTCCGCCGATCGATCGAGAGCGCGGTGTCGATCGGATGCTCGATCCAGCGCGGCGGCCAGCTCGCGTGGAGCCGCCGAGACGTGACGCTGGAGATCGATCCGAGCGCGGAATCGGTCGTGGACGCGTCGCCGCCCGCGTGGGCTCGAGCCGTCGCACGCGCGATCGAGATCGCGCTGGCGGCGGACGCCGGCGCGGCCGTCAGCGGTCGCACCTACCACGTGGGCCGGTGAGGGCCTCCTTGCCGGGCCGCGGGTCGAATGTGGAGGACGGGCTCGACACCGGGCGCCCGCGCCGGCATTGCCCCTCTCTCCGTCCGCCCTTGTTCCCCCGTGGCCCGGCGGCTAGCTTGGCCGGTTCCATGACGGACGACGCGATCAAACAGGCGATCGGCGACGAGGCGGCGGCGCTCCTCGACGGGGCGCGGAGCGCGCTGACCCACCTTTGCGAGCTCACCGAGCAAGTCGCGCCGGGTTCGGACACCGCGAAGAACGCGCGACTCGTGCGCGAGCACGTCGACGAGTTCTTCCTCCTCGTCGTCGTCGGCGAGGTGAAGTCGGGCAAGAGCTCGTTCATCAACGCGCTCCTGAAGGAAGCGATCCAGGCCGAGGGGCCCCTGCCGCTGACCGACCGGATCTGGGTGCTGCGTCACGGCGAGAAGACGATGGAGCGGGTGCTGGACGAGTTCGTCCACGAGAAGGAGCACCCGAACGAGCTGCTGAAGCTCTTCAACATGGTCGACACGCCGGGCACCAACTCGATCGTCTACAGGCACCAAGAGGTGACGGAGTCGTTCATCCCGAAGGCCGACCTGATCCTCTTCGTCACGTCGATCGACCGCCCGTTCTCGGAGTCGGAACACCAGTTCCTCAACTTCATCAATGAGAAGTGGCGCAAGAAGGTGATCTTCGTGCTGACGAAGGTCGACGCACGTGAGCCGGGCGACGTTCCGCCGGTCATGGACTACATCCGTGACAACTGCCGCAAGTTCTACGACTTCGAGCCGCGCGTCTTCCCCCTCTCGGCAAAGCGCGCGATCGCAGCGCGCGCGAAGGGCGACGACGCGGCGCTCGAGCAGAGCGGCCTGCCCGAGTTGGAACGATTCCTCGCGTCGAAGCTCGCCGAGGAAGAACGGGTGCGCCTCAAGTTGACGAGCCCCATCGAGTCGGGTCTCTCCGTCCTGGATGATCTGAAGGCGGTGACCGAGGACCGCGCGAGGTTGCTCGAAGGCGACTTCCGCTCGCTCTCCAGCCTGGATGCGCAGGTCGTGCAGACCGCCGAGGAGCTAAAGGAGCGCTACAACGTCTTCGTCGTGAAGCTGTACGACTTGCTGCGCGAGTTCGAGCGGCGGGGTCGGAACTTCTTCGAGACGACGATCCGCGTGAAGAACTTCGGGCTCCTGCGCGACGCCGAGACGTTCCAGCGGAGGTTCGAGAAGGAGGTCGTGCTCGACCTGAAGGACAAGATCCAGGAGAACATGCACGCCGCGACCGACTGGCTGATGAAGGAGCAGATCTCCCTCTTCGAGCGATCGCTGCGGTACCTCTCGGAGAACCTCACCGTCGAGAAGTACAAGGACCGCGTCGCCGCGCCGGCTCCGCAGGATCAGGGCTTCGAGTACAACCGCGACCGGCTCGTCGCATCGATCCAGGCGTCGTTCAAGACGGAGATCGAGCGGTTCGACGTCGAGGGCGAATGCAACCGGATCATGGAGACGGCCTACCGCGGCATCCTGCAGCAGATCGGCGTGCAGGCGGGAGCGGTCGGGCTCGGCACGCTCCTCGTCACGATCCTGACCGGCGTCACTCTCGACCTGACCGGCATCCTGGCGGCGGGCGTCGTGTTCGCGACCGGCTTCGTCATCCTGCCGCGCAAGAAGCGCCGCGCGATCCAGGAGTTCTCGCTGAAGATCGACGCGCTGATCCGCGAGTTCCGCCAGGCGATCGCGTGCGCCTTCGATGCGGAGATCGAGCAGGCGACGCGCCGGCTGAAGGACGCGTACGAGCCCTACCTGACCTTCTACCGCGCCGAGACCAAAGCCCTCGGCGCAGGGGCGGAGCGGCAGAAGGCGATCCGCCTCGAGCTTCTCGAGATCCTCGAGGCGGCGAAGCAGTTGAAGCCGGGCGCGTCGTCGTAAGGAGATTCGGGTTCACCCGAGCGCCGAACCTGGTCGATGCGACAAGGCGTCAAACCCGGAGAGAGATCGGATGTCCTCCACGCGATGCGATCGATCGGGCGCGAGCACGGCCGGCGCGGCAACGCCCCGGCGTTTGGCCTCCCTCCTTTGTCTCGCTCTCCTCGCGACGGGATGCGCCGGCGTCGGCCGCTACGTCAAGGCACGCGCGCTCGATCTCGCGGACATGGCGCCGATCAGCGTCGGGGCGGGGTACGGCCTGGCCGCGAACGTGCGCGTGACGCCGTTCGCCGGCCTGGGCGTCGGCTGGGCCGAGTCGTGGCGCGCCGGCATGGGAGACCATCGGTTCGGACCGATCTGGTGGGAGAAGGAGCGCGGGGTCCCGGTCTGGTTCTACTTCCGGTACGAGGACTACCTCGGCGAGGAGCGCCGCGTCCCGGGTGGCCATCCCTATTGGTGGCCGGAGACGCGGCGCACCCGCGCCTCGTCGTGGATCATCTTCCCGGGCAGCCAGCACGAAGGCGAGCTTTGGCTCCCGTGTCTTCCTCCCTATTTCCTCCCAGTCGACTGGGAATGGTCGTCCTACCTGAAGTGGGGCATCAGCGAGCAGGACTGGCAGTGGCTCTTCGACATCCTGAATTGCGAGGCCAGCCTTTTCGTCGGGGGAGTCGGACTCCGCGTCGGGCTCGGACCGGTCCACGCGGTCGATTTCCTGCTCGGCTGGCTCACGATCGACTGGGCCTGCGACGATCCTCCTGAGCCGACGGATCCGGCCTGGCCCGACCCGGCCGCGGAGCCGTCGTTCCCCGACGCGAGCCCTTCGTCTGAAACAAAGACCTTGACGAACCGGCGGCCGATCGCCAAAGAGTGAGGGCTGAAATTGTCTGGCGCGACGTTCGAGCGGCTGCCGCGTGGGCGACCCAACCGGACGTAAACACCGATCGATTCAAGGGATCAGAAGAGCAAGAACAGCAGTGGGAAAGAACCTCGTCATCGTGGAGTCGCCGGCCAAGGCCCGCACCATCAACAAGTACCTGGGCAAGGACTTCGTGGTGAAGGCGTCGATGGGCCACGTCCGGGACCTGCCCAAGGGGAAGCTCGGGATCGACGTCGATCACGACTTCGACACCCAGTACCAGGTGATCCGCACCCGCAGCGACACGGTCAAGGAGCTCAAGAAGTCGGCCAAGGCGGCCACCACCGTCTACCTCGCACCCGACCCTGACCGCGAGGGCGAAGCGATCGCGTGGCATCTGATCCAGGCGCTCGAGCTCCCCGAGGAGAAGGTCTTCCGGATCACGTTCAACGAGATCACGAAGCGCGCGGTCCAAGAGGCTCTCCAGCACGCCGGCCGCGTCAAGGACAGCCTCGTCCAGGCGCAGCAGGCGCGACGCATCCTCGACCGGCTCGTCGGGTACAAGCTCTCGCCCCTCCTTTGGGAGAAGATCGCGCGCGGCCTCTCGGCCGGGCGGGTCCAGTCGGTCGCGGTTCGCCTCCTCGTCGAGCGCGAAGTGGAAATCCGAGCGTTCCGCCAGGAGGAGTTCTGGCGGATCACCGCGTTCCTGTCCAAGGCGGGAGCGATCGAGCCGCGCCGGAGGGGCGAGGAGCTGGACGAGAGCGATCCGAACCTCTTCACGGCCGAGCTGAAGCGCAGGGATGGCAAGACGATCGAGCTGCCGAACGAGACGGTGGCGCAGGAGATCCTCGACGGCCTGTCCGGCCAGGAGTTCAAGGTCACGTCGGTCGAGAAGAAGCGCAAGTCGGTGAAGGCGCCGCCGCCGTTCACCACCTCGCTCCTGCAGCAGCAGGCGTCGACGCGCCTCCGGTTCTCGGCGAAGAAGACGATGCGCGTGGCGCAGCAGCTCTACGAGGGCATCGACGTCGGCGGCTCGGACGGGCAGGTCGGACTCATCACGTACATGCGAACCGACTCGTTCCGCCTCGCGAACGAGGCGATCGACGGGATCCGCAACCTCATCGGCCAGAGCTTCGGAGTGGACTACCTGCCGGGCAACCCGAACGTGTTCGCGGCGCGCAAAGGCGCACAGGAGGCGCACGAGGCGATCCGGCCGACCGACGTCGATCGCTCGCCCGATCGCCTGAAGGAGCACCTGACCAGCGATCAGTACCGGCTCTACCGGCTGATCTGGGAACGCGTCGTCGCGAGCCAGATGGCGAACGCGCAGTTCGACCAAACGTCGGTGTCCATCGATGCCGGTCCCTACACGTTCACCACTCGTGGACGCGCGCTCGTGTTCGACGGCCACCTCAAGATCAGCGGGCTCGAGAAGGGCTCGGGCGAGCAGGACCTGCCGGCGCTTCACGAGGGCGAGGTGCTCGACGTCCAGCGCGTCGACAAGACGCAGCATTTCACGCAGCCGCCGGCGCGCTACTCGGAAGCAACGTTGGTGAAGGCGCTCGAGAAGAACGGCATCGGCCGGCCGTCGACGTACGCGACGATCCTCTCGACGATCCAGGACCGCGGCTACGCGACGCTCGTCGACCGCAAGTTCCATGCGACCGACCTGGGCGAGGTCGTCACCAATTCCCTCGTCCAGCACTTCCCCGACATCTTCAACTACGAGTTCACGGCGGGGATGGAGTCGAAGCTCGATCTCATCGAGGACAAGAAGGCCGAGTGGCTGAAGGTCGTTCGCGACTTCTACGACGCGTTCTCGCATGACCTCGACAAGGCGTCCGAGACGATGACGAACCTGAAGGTCCAGCCGGCCCCGGACGGCCAAACCTGCCCGACCTGCGGCCGGCCGATGCTGCAGCGGTTCAATCGCTTCGGCAAGTTCCTCGGCTGCTCCGGTTATCCCGAGTGCAAGCACATCCAACGGATCGGCAAGGACGGTCAGATCGAGGAGAAGCGTCCCGAGCCCGAGAAGACCGATGAGGTCTGCGAGAAGTGCGGCAAGCCGATGGTGATCCGCGACGGAAAGCGCGGTCGTTTCATGGCCTGCTCAGGCTGGCCGAAGTGCAAGAACACCTTCTCGGTCGACGCCGAGGGGAAGCCGATCAAGCCGCGCCTTACGGACGTCGCGTGCGACAAGTGCGCGTCGAAGATGATCGTCCGTTTCTCGCGCCGCGGCCCGTTCCTCGGCTGTTCCGCCTACCCCAAGTGTCGCGGCACGAAGCAGCTCCCCCCCGAGATGAAGGAGCAGATCAAGGCCGAGCACGACCAGGACAAAGCGCGGACGGAAGAAGAGGAGCCCGCGTCGGTGTCGGACGACTGACGAGTCGCCGGGCCGGAAACGAGAGGACGCTCCTCGCTCCCTAAAGCCCACGCCGCGTTTTCGACGAAGCAAGGGGACGCGCCCGTCGCCGGGCGACCGCAGACCCGTTCTGCTTCGGAGCGAACCGTCCATGTCCAGACCTCCTCGGGGTTTCACCGTGATCGAGATGATCGTCGTGGTGGCGATCGTCATCGCCCTCGCCGGCATCGTGGTTCCGGTCGTCACGAACGAGCTCGAAGACGCGAAGATGACCGACGCCCGCGCGACGGTGAATCGGATCTCGACCGCCATCACGCAGCACATCAAGGACACGTCGTTCCCCCCGACCGGCAAGAACGGGAAGTTCAGCTTCCACTACCTCTACTCGACCGGCACGACGCCCGCGGGCAACAAGTTCGCGTCGGGCAGCTCGACGTCGCTCGAAAACTTCCTCGCGAAGAACAAGTTCGGCACGAGCGATTGGAAGGGTCCGTACCTGCAGGAGATCGGCACCGATCCGTGGGGATCACGCTACCTCGTCAACACGCACGGCTTCTTCAGCAACACCGAACGCGTGTGGGTGCTCTCGGCCGGCCCGGACAAGCGCGTCGACACTCTGGCCACGGACACGGTTCCGAAGGGTGACGACGTCGCGCTCTTCCTCGAGTAGCGCGACGGCCGATCGTGAAGCTCCGGCTTCGCTCCCGCGGCTGACGGCGCTCACGGCGCGAGCTCGCGAAGCGCGTCGACCAGTGCGGTCCCTTCCTCCGCCATCGCGTGGTGCCAAGCAAGCGCCATCGCCGGCTTCCACGCGGCGCGGCCCAGCACGCGCGCGAACGACTTCATGATCGAGTCGGCCAGCTCCTCCGCGTCAGCGTCGGTGGCGCCTCCGAAGGTCGCCTCGAGGTCGCCGGCCGCGAAGCGCTCGATCGTGGACACCATCGCCGACGGGTCCGCGGCGGCGGCGGCGCCGAGCAGGGCCGGATGGCGGCGTTTCAGGTCCTGGGCGAGATCCTGCCCGAACGCGTCGCGACGATCCTTCAGGCGCGCCACGCTTGCCCTCAACGATTCCCGGTCAGTGCTCATTGGCTTCGGTTCCCGATCGACGGAATAATGGGTCCAACGCGGTAGGACCGCAACCGAAAAAGCGCACGGCACGTGTGCGCCTGAGGGCGCGGTCACGTGTCGGGTGGACAGGCTTCGAGTTCTTCGCGGCACGCGAAGAACTCGAAGCCTGGAACCCAACGCTACACGATCGCGAAAGGCGACGATGTCGATTCCCGAACGTCTGACGGGTCTCCGCGCCGCGATGCGCGACCACGGATTGACGCACTACCTCGTCCCGAGTGCGGACGAGCACATCAACGAGTATCTCCCGGTGTGGCGCGAGCGGCGCGCGTGGGCGTCCGGGTTCACGGGTTCGGCCGGCGACCTCCTGCTCGCCCTCGCCGAAGACGAGACGTTCCTGTTCACCGACGGTCGCTACCACTTGCAGGCCGAGGAACAGCTCGAGGGGTCGGGGATCGGGCTGAAGAAGGTTGGACAGAAGGACGTGAAGGGGCTCGGAGAGACGCTCGAGGAGCTCGCCAAACGGCATGGTACGGCGATGAAGCTCGGCTACGACGCCGCCGTCCTCGCGATCGACGCCGAGGCCTCCCTCCGCAAGCGCATCGAGCCGCACGGAGCCGGTTTCGACGCGGTGGCAGGCAACCTCGTCGATGGGCTCTGGACCGATCGGCCGACGCCGCCGGAGACCCGGCTGATCGCCTGCCCGGCCGAATGGACCGGCGCCGACCTCGCCGCCAAAGCGCGAACGCTGCGCGAAGAGCTCGCCAAGCTCGACGCCGACGCGATCGCCGTCGTCCGTCTCGACCAGATCGCATGGTTCACGAACCTGCGCTCGACCGACGACGTGCCGTACAACCCCGTCTTCGAGTCGTTTCTCTACGTCGACGGCGCCGGCGTCCATCTCTTCCTGCGGGCGCCGGATCGACGGCTGCCCGACGGCTTCGGCGCGGCCGTCGCCGGCTTCGCGATGCACCCGTACGACGCGTTCGTCGACTTCCTGCGCGACCTCGGCGGCGGGCGCGTCCTTGTCGATCCCGAGCGCACGACGGCCGCGATCCTCGCTGCCCTGGTGAAGAACCAGCGCGTCAAGGTGGTGCGCGGGCTGAGTCCGATCGAGAGCAGGAAGGCGATCAAGAACGCGACCGAGCTGGAGTGCATGCGGCGCGCGAACTTGATGGCGAGCGTCGCGAAGACCCGCGCGCTGATCTGGCTCGACAAGCGCGTCGCAGCCGGCGACGTCGTCACCGAGCGTTCGTTCAAGGAGAGGATCGAGAGCTACTACGCCGAGATCGATGGCTTTCGCGGCCTCTCGTTCAACACGATCTCGTCGACGGGTCCGCACGGCGCAATCATCCACTACGGCGCGGCGGACGAGACGCCGCTCGAGAAGGGCGACCTGTTCCTCATCGACTCGGGCATTCAGATGGACGGCGGCACGACCGACGACACGCGAACCGTCCTGGTCGGCGAAGGAACCGACGAGCAACGCCGGAAGTACACCCTCGTGCTGAAGGGTCACATCCACGCCGCGCGCCAGGTGTTTCCGGAGGGGACGGCGGGCGCGGCGATCGATGCGATCACGCGCGCGCCGCTTTGGTCGGACGCGCTCAACTACGACCACGGCACCGGCCACGGCGTCGGCGCGTTCCTGAACGTCCACGAGGGTCCGTTCGGCATCGCCGAGACGAAGCGGCGCGGGTACGCGGCGCGTGCGCTCGAGCCGGGCATGATCACCTCGATCGAGCCAGGCTACTACGAGAAGACGTTCGGCGGCGTACGCCTCGAGAACCTGTACACCGTCGAGGCTCGCCAGGTCGGAGACGGCTCGCGCGCGTGGCATGGGTTCGCGGCGCTCACATGGATTCCATTCGACCGGCGGCTCATCGTCCGCTCGCTCCTCGACGAGGCCGATCGCGCCTGGCTCGACGGGTACCACGCGGAGTGCCGGGCGCGCCTCGAGCCGCACCTGGACGAGGTCGAGCGCGACGCGCTGCGAACGATGACGGCGTGAGCGCTCCGCCCTCGCGGGCCGACGGACTCGGGATCGCCCGAAGGAGGACGATCCGAGCGATCGGCGACGAAGGCACGTCAGGGCCGCGTCAGCCGTCTTCGGTTCGACGCTTCACGTACTCGAGCACCGCCACGGCGATCCGGTCGATCGCCTCGGCTTGATCGATGCGGCCGTCGAGGTACTCGGTCCAGATCGGCCGCTCGATGTCCACCACTCGCTGGACCTTCGGGTAATACCCCTCCACGTCGCCGTAGTGCTGGTGCTCCGGGTCGACGATCCTCCGGATCGTCTCGCCGGCTTGGATGAACATGATCGTGTGAGGCACGTCGCGGAGGAGCCCGTCGCGGGGGCTCATGCCCCCTTCGACGAGCCGCTCGCGCAGGATCTCGAGCGCCGACTTCCCCTCTTCGGTCGAGACGTCGAGCGCGTGCGTCGCTTCGTGGAGCATCGTTTCGTAGAGAACGGTTCCCTCATGGCGCTCGACGGCCATGAAGCAAAGGCCGCCGCCGGCGGGATGGCGGATCGTGAACGCCCCCGGCCATTGAGCCCGCATCACGAGGTAGGTCGGGATCGGCCGGCGCGGGTCCGTCATGCCGAGCGACTTCAACATGAACGCGAAGCACTCCGCCTCCTTGGGCGTGAAGTCACGCTCGATCTCGGCCGCGACTCGCCGCAGGTGTGCTTCGTGCCCGGGCCAAAGGTCCTTCAGGTACGCGTCGAACGTCGCTTCGACCGCTCGGCCGAGCTCCGTCGCGTCGGCATGGACGTCGACGGCCTGACCGCCGAACAGGCGGATCTTCCGGATCTCGTCGAATCGCTCGCGCAGCTCCGCCGGCGTGGTCGCGTTCACGAGTTGACGATCGAGCGGCCCCCACGCGAGCGTGCCGCCGAGCTTCTCCTGGAGCGGCTTCGCCGCGGCGACGGCCGGTTCGAACGCCGCCGGCAGTTCGACCCCGTCCTTGGTGGAAGCCGCGTACCGCACCAGATGGAAGTACGTCGCGAGGGGGTCGATCCGCAGATCGAGCCGCGTCACGGCGGACGCGGATTCCTCGAGGGCGGCTCCCAGCAAACAGGTCATCGCAACAAGGAACATCCGAGTCTCTCCATCAGCGCTCTGATGCAGAGAGTACGTCCCTGAGGCGCGACCGTGAGACCACCATCCAGCTTCTCCTGCGTGTCGGTGCGGGTGCGTCTTGCGCCT
The DNA here is from genome assembly GCA_964649825.1 of uncultured Phycisphaeraceae bacterium. Classification (GTDB taxonomy): domain Bacteria; phylum Planctomycetota; class B15-G4; order B15-G4; family JADJEK01; genus CAZYQW01. Next base: position 23,029 of record CAZYQW010000010.1, read on the forward strand.
TTCGCCTCGCACCGGTCGAAAGCGCCGCCGACGCAAACGGAGAAACGCCGGCGAAGCCGCGCTCGAGGCGCCTTCGCCGGCGGATGCAGGACGGTGTCCTCCGCGAACGAGCGAACCGTCGTTCAGGGCGTGTTGACGTAGATCACGTGCTCGGTCGGACGGATGCTTCCGACGAGAGGCAGCGGATGCGGGCCCGCGAGCGGAGCGCTGTAGTTGTCGGCGAGGTCGGTGAACGTCATGGCCGGACCGGGAATCGGCGAGATCACTGGAAAGCCCTGCGCCGTCGTCGCGCCGTAGAACACCTCGAACGTATCGCCGACGGTGCAGGAGTCGTGGTAGCGGAAGAGTCCCTCGTCGACCCAGACGCATTCGGGGCCCGGATACGACATCGGGGAGCCGGCCACGCCGACCCAGCACCCGAGGCTCGTCTGCACCATGTGCGGCCACGGGAGCGTCGGAAACGCGATCGCCTGCGAGTTGAAGCGGCTCGGCTGGCCGGTGACGTCCGGGCAGGAACCGATTCCGTTGAAGACGGTCAGCGTCTGCTGCGCGATCGCGGGCGTGAGCGGGCAGAGACAGGCGGTGATCAACGGGTTCAGTCCGCCCTGAACGACACGCTCCTCGACGGTGCAGAGACCCACCGCGTTGGTGACGTTGCGCAGCGCGCCGTTGATGATCGGCCCGCCCGGCGCGGGCAGGTTCATCGGGACGAACGGGGTCGCGCTCGTGTGCGGCGCGACGACCGCGAACGACAGGCTCGGAAGCGCCGCGCCCGGAAAGTCCGAGATGCCGGGCTTGTGGGCGAGGAAGTCACACGCGGTCCAGAGTGCCAGCGCGTTCTCGAACGCGACCGGTCCGCTGCAGCGCGCCGCGTAGTCGACGTAACCGTAGAAGAAGTTCTGCGGGTACTGCGCCAGCGGGAGGAAACAGGTCGCGACGCCCGGAGTGACGACCGACTTCATGTCGACCTTGGCCACGAAGCGCCAGACCTGATACTGGATGTTGTTGCCGACCTCGGCCCACGTGCGGGTGTAGTCGAGCTTCGCCTTGCCGACGAGGACCACGGTGCCGGTGATCGCCTCGTAGACGGTCACGTCGCTCTTGTACTGGCCGCAGGAGACGAGCTGGGGTGGGGAGAACTCGACCTTCAGCTCTTCCTTCTGATTCGGAGTGCACTCCTTCCAGCAGACGCCGAGACCGGGCAGCGAGATTCCCGGGAACGGCGGGAGGTTCGCCTGAATCGGCTGACAACACTGGCCTTGATCCAGGTTGTCGTCGCCGAAACACAATGGTTGTCCCTGGCTCGGGCGGGAGAACGGCATCGCCACGACGACCGAGAAGAGCGCAAGGCGTGCAGTCTGAAGAACGGTTCGCATCACGGGGTTCCTTCCTGAGGGTTCTGGAGTTCGCCGAGTCGGTCGACGCGCGGGGGTCGCGCATCGCGCTCGGTCGGTCGCGAGGTGGTAAAACAACCACCGTGCCGCTCGATGCAAATGCCACAAGTAGAGATCAGAACGATGTTTCCGGATGCGTCCGTGCGCTCTCCGTCCCGGCGCCGAATCGTTCCGCGACATCGTTTCGGAGCCCGGTGCCGCGAAATGCGGCAGACCATTCCGGAGCGAACTCGCCGGCGGAGTTTGCATCGTGCCGGGTTCTGCTGCGCCGTCCGACCGGAGAGAATCGGTATCCGCCGGAACCGAACCTCGGAAACGATCCTTGCGTCGAATCCCCGGCAACGGCTCGAACGGAGGAAGCCACCCATGATGAACGATGAACTCCAATCGACCGCGCATCGGATGGTCGCCCCCGGTCGGGGTCTGATCGCCATGGACGAGAGCCACGGGACGATCGAGAAGCGCTTCCGCGCGCTGGGCGTCGCGTGCACTGAAGAGAACCGCCGCGCGTATCGCGAACTCCTCGTGAGCACACCCGGCCTTGGAGAGTTCGTGTCGGGAGCGATCCTGTTCGACGAGACGATGCGCCAGTCGCTGAGCGACGGTACGGCGTTTCCGCAAGCCCTCCAGGAGCGGGGCATTCTGCCCGGCATCAAGGTCGATCAGAAGGCGAAGGACCTGGCCGGGCATCCGGGCGAGAAAGTCACCGAAGGACTGGACGGGCTCCGTGAGCGACTCGCCGAGTACTCGCGGCTCGGCGCTCGCTTCGCCAAGTGGCGCGCGGTGATCACGATCGGACCGGGGATCCCGAGCATCGGCTGCTTGCGGGTGAATGGCCACGCGCTGGCGCGTTACGCGGCGCTGTGTCAGGAGGCGGGTCTCGTTCCAATCGTCGAGCCCGAGGTCCTCCTCGACGGTGACCACACCATTGATCGATGCTTCGAGGTCTCCGAAGCGACGTTGCGCACGTTGTTCGCCGAGCTCTACGAGAACCGCGTCCGCCTGGAGGCAACGATCCTGAAGGCGAGCATGGTGTTGTCGGGAAAAGACGCGTCGCATCGCGCCGGAGTCGACGAGGTGGCGGACAAGACGCTCCGATGCCTCCGCCGCGCCGTTCCCGCCGCCGTGCCGGGCATCGTCTTCCTCTCCGGCGGGCAGACGCCGGTGGAGGCCACGCAGCACCTGAACGCGATGAACGCGCTCGAGAGCGCACCGCCGTGGCGGCTCAGCTTCTCGTACTCGCGCGCGCTGCAGGAGCCGGTGATGACGGCGTGGGCAGACGACCCGAACGACCGCGAGCGCGCCCAAGGAGTCCTGCATCACCGGGCCCGACTGAACGGCTTGGCGACGCGGGGAGAATACTCGAGCGAGATGGAAACGGCTTCGACGTAGGGCCTATCCGATCCGGCTGACCAGGTCGAAGTACTTCACGAACGCGCGCATGCCGCCCGCCGCCTGGCCCCAGTCGTAGAACTCGTTCGGAGCGTGGTAGCCGTGCTCGGGAAGGGAGAGCCCGATGAAGTTGATCGGGCACTTCAGGTGCTTCTCCATCGTCACGATGGCGCCGATCGAACCGCCCTCGCGGACGAACGCGGGCGTCTTCTTGTACGCGAAGCGAATCGCCTCCACGCACGCCTCGGCGTACGCGCCGGTCGTGCGCCCGCGGTAGGGGGACAGGGAGGACTCGTTGGTGACGCGCACGTCCGGGTTCAGCGTCTTCACGTAGTCCTTCAGCAGGCGGAACACCTTCTGCGGCGACTGGTCGGGCACGAGCCGCATGGAGACCTTGAGCTCGCCGTTCGGCGGCACCGCGGTCTTCACGCCCGGCCCCTGGTATCCGCCGGCGAAGCCGTGGACCTCGAACGTGGGCTGCGCCCAGATCGCCTTCATCACCTTGAGCGCGTCATCGGTGCGGAGCTTCTTCAGCCCATGCGCGCGCTTGAAGTCGGAGACGGAGAAGCCGCACTCCTTGAACGACTTCAGCTCCTCCTTCGTCGGCGGGACGACGTCGTCGTAGAAGCCCGGGATGCGGACGCTGCCGTCGTCCGACTTGAGCTCGGTGATGATCCGGGCGAGCGCGTTGGCCGGGTTCTGGACCGCGCCGCCGTAGCTGCCCGAGTGGAGGTCCACCGGGCCGCCGATCACGTCGACCTGCGCGTACATCATCCCGCGCAGGGACGTCGTGATCGCCGGGATGTTGCCCTCGAAGAAGCCGGTGTCGCTGATCACGACGGCGTCGACAGCGAGCCGGTCCCGGTTCTCGCGGAGCCAGTCCTCGA
>CAZYQW010000011.1:0-19120 GCA_964649825.1 uncultured Phycisphaeraceae bacterium
CGGCCAAGGACGTCCGCCGCGTCCTCGCCTACGTCCTCAACAACGCCCGCCGCCATCGCGTCAAGCTCCCCTGGCCCGTCGATCTCTTCTCGTCGGCCCCTTGGTTCAACGGCTGGTCCAACGGCCACCGCTACACCGACCTCGTCCCCGACGTCCCCCGCCCCGTCACCGACACCCGCGTCTTCGACCTCCTGCTCGGCTGGCGCCGCTTCCATCTCATCGATCCATCCGAGATCCCCGGCCCGACCATCCCCCCCGAAGGCTTCCCCCCCTGACCCTTCTGCCCGGCCCCTCCCCCGTCCCCGTTCCGAACGCCGCACCGGATTCCCACGCCGAATCCCTCGGCCATCCGGCGTGAAAGGTCGTTTCCTCCACGGCCGGGGGTGGGTCTCGGGCCCGGCAAAACCCCGGTTCACGTTCCACCCGAATGACGCGGGTCGGAGGGATGCGGGTCGGAGGCGAACTTGGATCATCGGTGTCTCGTCGACGGAGAGTCGCGGGGTGACGCGGAGGCCGTCGAGAACCTCCTGCGCCGGCATCTCCACGGACTGCGGGCGTACGTTCGACTCCGCATGAGCCCGACGCTTCGCCGGAAGGAGTCGAGCTCCGACATCGTGCAGTCCGTCTGCCGTGAGGTGCTTCACCGCGTCGATCGCTTCCGTGACAACGGCGACGAAGGGTTCCGCGCCTGGTTGTTCGAGACCGCGATCCGCAAGATCCTCAATCGCGACGACTACTACCACGCCCAGAAGCGCGACGTCGAACGAGAGCACCGCGACGTCGCGGCTCCGGCCGCGGAGGAGGAATACCACCTCGACGTCCACGGCTCCGCTTGCACGCCGAGCCGCATCGCGATCGCCCGTGAGGAAGCCGAACGACTCGAGCGCGCGTTCGACCGGCTGCCCGCGGACTATCGCGCGGTGATTCGTCTCGCCCGCGTCGCCGGGCTGCCGCGGCGCGAAGTGGCGAGAACGATGGGACGCAGCGAATCGGCGGTCGCGAGCCTCCTGTACCGAGCGCTGGCGGATCTCGCCGTCGAACTGAGCGGATGATCGGACCGCGACGCCGCCCCGCGGCCCGACCAGGACGATGAACGCACAAGAGACCGCCCGCCTCAAGGAGCTGCTCGCCGAGTGCCTCGCGCGCGTCGAGGACGAAGGCGAAGCCGCGCTCGACGCGCTCTCTCGCGCCCATCCGGAGTTCGAGGGCAAGGCGCGCGCGAGCCTGGCCACGCTGCGTTCGTTCGGTTTCCTCGTGCCCGCGCGCCGGGACGAGGAGTTTCCGGCGCGGCTCGGCCCGTTCCGGCTCGTCCGCCGGCTCGGGAGAGGGGGAATGGGCGTCGTCTACCTCGCCGAGCAGGAACCGTGGGGTCGCGAGGTCGCCCTCAAGCTGGTTCGACCCGACCAGCTCTACTTCCCGGGCGCGCGCGAGCGCTTTCGACGAGAGATCGAAGCGATCGCGCGCCTACAGCATCCTGGGATCGCGCGGCTCCACGTCGTCGGCGAAGCGCACGGGATCCCCTACTTCGCGATGCAGCGCGTACCCGGCGAGCCTCTCGCGTCGATCCTCGAGCGCGTGTCCGCTCGCCGGCCCGGATCGTTGATCGGCGGCGAGCTGGCCCCGGCGGAGAACGCCGGTCGTGCTTGGTCGCGCCAGGCCTGGCCGCACGCCGCGTTCCACTTGATCCAGCAGGTCGCGCACGCACTTGCGCACGCCCATTCCCGCGGCGTCCTCCATCGCGACGTCAAGCCTTCGAACATCATGGTCACCCCGGACCAGCGCGCGATCCTGGTCGATTTCGGCCTCGCCAGCACGCGCGGAACGACCCGCATCACGCAGACCGGCTCGCAGCTCGGCTCCCTCCATTACATGGCGCCGGAGCAGCTCCGCGGGGACCGCGACGCGATCGACGAACGGACCGACGTCTACGCGCTCGGCGTCGTCCTGCACGAGCTCCTGACCCTGCGCTCGCCGTTCCGATCGGACGACGCGGAAGAGCTGCGCCGGCGGATCTCGCGCGGCGATCGGGCCGGCACCCGAACGCTGAACCCCACCGTCTCCCCGGACGCCGAGACCGTCTGTCGCAAAGCGATGGACGTCGATCCGAGTCGCCGCTACCCGTCGATGATCGACTTCGCGCGCGACCTCGAAAACGTGCTCCGGGGGCGCCCGATCGAAGCGGAACGACCCAGCGTGCTGGCGCGGGCGCTCCGGATCGCGAAGCGGGCAGCCCGCGTGGCGGTTGGCGTGAGCCGGATCGCCGTCAGGGATCGATCGTGATCGCGACCGCGTTGCTCGCGATCACCGGCTCGCCCGTGCCTGGATCCAGAACGACGTACGCGTGATGGACGGTCCGCCCCGCGACGTACGGAGCGAGGACGGCCGGCACGGAGAACGAGGCCGTCGCGACCCCCGCCGAAGGCCCGACCAGCGGGAACGTACCGATCGAGCCGGTCAGCGTGAGGTCGGGCTGAGTCCGCGTCACGAAGAAGTACACGTCGGGATTCAGCGGCAGCACGAACCCCGGGAGCCAGAGCCCCGGCGCGTCGCCGTGGAAGCTCCCGAGCAGGAAGTAGCCGCTGCCGAAGTAGTGTTGCGTCACCGCGAGATCGAAGTGCGCGGTCTCACCCCGCGACACCGACAGCCGCGGGTCGTCCGCGCCGAGCCACGCCGACGGGAAGTCCTCGTCCAGCACCATCGCTCGGATGTTCGTCGGCGCGGTCAGGATCGTCGTGATCGTCGAGGTCTCCGGCACGACGCGCACGATCGTCCCGTTGCTCCCACTGATCAGGAACTCGCTGCCGTGCGGGACGATCGCCGTCGCGTCCGTCGGCACGTCGTAGCCGTAGAGGACCGCGTCGTTGATGAGGCTGAAGACCGAGATGTCACCGTTCTCGTCGCCGACCGCGAGCTGCTGCGGCCGGACCGCCAGCGAGTTGATGCCCGCGCTGACCGCGTACGCGGCCTGGAACGACGTCCCGTAGACGGAGACGCGATACACCATTCCCGCGGAACCACCGACGAACAGCGTCCCGTCGTGGATCGCCATCGCCCGCACGTCGGTCGCGGCCTGGATCGGTCCGTGGAGGACGTGGCCGGTCTGCGGATCGATGCGGTAGACGGTCCCGTCGGTCCCGCCGACGAACACCGAGTCGTTGTACCTCGCCATCGCCCGCGCGTCGTTCGCGACCGCGAAGCCGCCGGTGACCTGTCCCGTCGCGCGATCGATCCGCACCACGTAGCCGGTCGGCGTGCCGAGCAAGATCTCGTCCCCGATCCGGAGCATCGACTGGACGGCCGCTCCTCCGGCGCCGAAGGACTGGAACCCGCCGTACAGCGCGTCGCCGCGGTACACCGAGCCGATCCCGTTGCCGGTCCCGGTGAAGAGGTCGACGCCGAAGGCGGACGACGACGAGACGGCGATCGTCAGGACGATCGCGAGCTTCCGGTCGAATGACATGCACACGTCCTTCCAGGGCATGAAGGGTCACCAGGCCAAGACCCGCGCCGAGCTGGCCCTTGCACTCGGCGCTCGCGAGGACGCCATTCTACGGGATGGGTCGATCCTCGACGAGCCGCCGGCCGCGCTCGATGGGCTCGCTCCCAAGCAACTCTCAGTCATCGAGTTAGGGTCCCCGCAAGTTGCTGTCTTGGGAACGTCTCTCCGTTCCTGGCAAGGCGCGACGACGACCTTCTTGCGCGGTCCCTCAGTCCGAGGTTCACCGGGTTCACCGAGCCCACGGGGGGACGACGTTCGGATCGATGTCGAACACGAGCCCTCCGAGGAGCTCGATCGCGGCCACGATCAGCACCGCTCCGGCCAGGTTCAGCAGCAGTCCGGCCCGCACCATATCGATAATCCGAACGCGCTCGCTGCCGAAGACGATCGCGTTCGGCGGCGTCGCGACCGGCATCATGAAGGCGAACGAGCACGAGATCGTCACCGGAACCATCAGGTAGAGGGGGTTCATCCCCAATGATCGAGCCAGCCCGTCGGTCACGGGCAGGAGCATCTCGGTCGTTGCCGTGTTGGACGTGAACTCGGTCAGGAACGTCACGGCGATGCAGATCAGGCTCACGAGCTGCACCCGGCCGTCGGGCGCGGCGTGCTTGAGCTGTTCTCCCAACCATTCGGACAAGCCGGACGCGGAGCACGCGGTGGCGAGCGCGAAGCCGCCGCCGAACAGCAGCAGGATGTGCCACGGCAGCTTCTTCGCGGTGTGCCACTCCATCAGCCGCGTGCCGCTCGGCTGCTTCGAGGGAAGGACGAAGAGGAGCAGGGCCGCTGCGATCGCGACCGTCCCGTCGTTGATGTACTCGGGGCGCGGAAAGAGCGACGCCCATCCCGGCACCTGGACCGGACCGAGGTCGAGGTCCGCCCGGAACAGCCACGACAGCACGAGAACCACGAAGACCGAGAAGACGACCTTCTCCTCGTAGCTCGGAGCACCGAGCTCGCGGTGCTGATGAACGAGGATCTCGCGGTCGATCGAGAGGTCGGCCCGCTTCGGCGCGAACAGCCACGAGAGGATTCCCCACGCGAGGAGGAGCATCACGACGGCGATCGGCAGGCCGAACTGGATCCAGGTGGCGAACGAGACCTCCGGCGCGTCGGGGTGGAGCCGCTCGAGGATCCGCACGAACGAGAGGTTCGGCGGCGTTCCGACCAACGTCGCGATGCCGCCGATCGACGCGCCGTACGCGACGCCGAGGAGGAGACCGGTCGAGAACCGCGCGACGATCGCCCCTTCCGCCGACTCCTCCATCTTGACGATGATCGCCAGGACGATCGTGACCATCATCATGGTCGCGGCGGTGTTCGAGATCCACATCGAGAGGAACGCGGTGGCGCTCATGAACCCGAGGAGGATGAGGATGGGGTGATCGCCGAAGAGGAGGAGGATCCGCAGCGCGATCCGCTTGTGGAGGCGCCAGCGTTCGATCGCAAGGGCGACCACGAAGCCCCCGAGGAAGAGCAGCACGACGTGGTTGAAGTACTCGGTCGCGACCGCCTTCCCGTCGAGCACACCGAGCGCGGGCAGAAGCACGACGGGAAGGAGCGACGTCGCGGCCAGGGGAACCGCCTCGCTCACCCACCAGATCGCCATCCAGACCGCGACCGCGGCGGTCCGCCCGACCTCGGGACGACTCGGATCGAACTCGCCGCAGTACGCCGTCGCGAAGGCCGCCGCCGGTCCGATCCAGAGCGCCGCGTTGCGCAGCCATCCGCGCCGAACCTCGGTCGCCTCGTCATGCGTCATCGGCCGGCGCGTCCTCCCCAGAATCGAGGTGCGTTTCCGCGTCGACGCGGCTCACGCGCAGCGAGAAGGCGCGATACCAGCGTTCCCGGCCGAGCGCCTGCGCCGCCACGTGCTCGGGATGGCGCCGCCACGCGGCGATCGCGTCGAGAGACGACCAGTACGAGACGGTGATGCCGAACCCGTTCGCGTCGCGCGCGCTGTCGACTCCGAGGAAGCCGTCCTGCACGCGGGCGAGCTCCACCATCCGGGCGGCCGTCGACTGGTATGCGGCGTCGTCGCCTTTCGAGCGGCGGCTGGCGAAGACGACCGCGTAGTACGGCGGAGCCGGCGTTCGGGTCAAGTCCATCCGCCAGATGCTACCGATCGGTCACCGTGGCCGGAAACGTCGCTCTCGAAGACTCGCCCGTGACCGCGTTGGGCACGACGATTGCAACTCCAAGCTCAAGGACTCGAACGCGTACCGACTCGACGGAGGAACCCGATGCGCATCCAAGAGGTGATGAACAAGGACGTGGCGGCCGTTCGACCGAACGACTCGGCGGAGTCGGCGTGGACGCGGATGCACGAGCGCGGCATCCATCACCTGGCCGTGCGCGACGGCGGCGCGATCGTCGGCGTGATCTCGGATCGCGACCTTGGCGGCGCGCGTGGCGCGAAGACACGCAACGGCCGATCGGTCTCGGACTTGATGACCAAGCAGATCGTGACCGCGGCGCCGACCACCACCATCCGTCAGGCGGCGAACATGATGCGCAACCGCGTCGTGGGATGCCTGCTCGTCACCGAGGGCGCGAAGCTGCGCGGAATCATCACCGTGTCCGATCTCCTCGACCTGATCGGCCGCGGGTTGGAGGTCCCCGGACGCACGTGGGAACGCACCGGGCGTCGCAAGGCGATTCCCTCCGGCTATCCCCGTCGCAAAGCGCCGCGGAGACCTCGCCCGACAGCGGCGAAATCTCCCCGCTCATAGGGAATCGTTCCCGATTCGACCCCTCACCGAGGTCCCTTCCGTCCTGGATGATGCGATGACGATGGCACCGAACGATCCCTCCGAACGACCCGCACCCCTGCCGGACGACGTGATGATCCTGCTTCCCGTGCGCGGGACCGTGATCTTCCCTGGTTCGCTCACGCCGCTCTCCGTGGGGAGAGAACGTTCGCTGGCCGCGGTGGAAGAGACGACCCGCTCCGATCGCACGATCGGAATCGTCATGCAGAAAGATCCGGCAGCCGACGACCCGCAATTCGCGGACCTCCATCGCGTCGGGACCGAAGCGAAGTTCCTGCGTTCGCTTCAGTCTCCCGACGGGACGCGTCATGTCATCGTCGAAGGGCTCGGGCGTTTCCAGCTCCGCGACGAGGTGGCGAACGGCCCGTTCCTGGCCGCGCGGGTCGATCGCGTGGCGCCGGCCGCGCCGCTGATCACGACCGAGGTCGAGGCGAAGCTCCACAACCTGAAGGCCCGCGCGGTCGAGATCATGCAGCTTGCGCCCGCCGTGCCCGAGGGAGTCCTCCACTCGATCCAATCCGCCGGCACTCCCGATCGTCTGGTCGACGCCGTGATTGGACTGCTCGATCTGCCGGCCGACGAGAAGCAGTCGCTGCTCGAGACGTTCGACTTCGCCGAACGGCTGCCACGCGTCGAGGATCGACTGACCCATCAGCTCGAGGTGCTGCGTATGTCGCAGGAGCTGCGCGAGAGCGCGAAGGGGTCCATGCAGAAGGCGCAGCGCGAGTTCCTCCTCCGCGAGCAGTTGAAGGCGATCCAGCAGGAGCTCGGGGAGGGAGAGTCGGGCGAGCTGACCGCGCTCCGGGCTCGCGTCGCCGAGGCCGAACTGCCCGACGAGGTTCGCGCCGAGGTCGAGAAGGAGCTGCATCGCCTGGAGTCGCTGCCGTCCGCGTCGCTCGAGACCGGCGTGATCCAGAACTACCTCGACTGGATCCTCGCGACCCCGTGGCGCAAGTCGTCGCCGACCGCGATCGACCTCGCACGCGCGAGGGAGGTCCTCGACGAGGATCACCACGGCCTCGAGAAGATCAAGAGGCGGATCCTCGAATTCCTCGCCGTTCGCAAGCTGAAGCCGACCGGACCGAGCCCGATCCTCTGCTTCGTGGGCCCGCCCGGCGTCGGCAAGACGTCGCTCGGCCGCAGCATCGCACGCGCGACGGCCCGGGAGTACGCGCGCATCAGCCTCGGCGGCGTGCACGACGACGCCGAGATCCGCGGCCATCGGCGCACGTACGTCGGCGCGATGCCCGGTGGCATCATCCAGGCGCTGCGGCGCGTCGGCGTCAACAACCCCGTGATCGTCCTCGACGAGCTCGACAAGATCACCGTCAGCTACCAGGGCAACCCATCGGCCGCCTTGCTCGAGGTGCTCGACCCGGAGCAGAACCACTCGTTCCGCGATCACTACCTGGGGCTGCCGTTCGACCTCAGCGACGTCCTGTTCATCGCGACGGCGAACGTCGTCGACACGATTCCAGCCCCGCTCCGTGATCGCTGCGAGATGATCGATCTCTCCGGGTACACGGAGGAAGAGAAGCTCGAGATCGCTCGTCGCTACCTCGTGCCGCGAAGGATCGAGGCGAGCGGGCTGACCGCGGACGACCTCGAGATCACCGACGACGCCCTCGTCGAGGTGATCCGGCACTACACGCGCGAGGCGGGCTGCCGAAACCTCGAACGGAACATCGGATCGCTCGCCCGCCACGCCGCGGTGAAAGTCGCCGAAGGCACCCCCGGGCCGCTCCGCGTCGGCGCGGCCGACGTGCCGCTGATCCTCGGCCCGCACCGGATCGAGCCCGAGGCGGCGCTGCGGACCACCGTCCCTGGCGTGGCCACGGGCCTGTCCTGGACACCGGCCGGCGGCGAGATCCTCTTCGTCGAGGCCGCGCTCGTGCCAGGCGACGGGCGGCTGATCCTGACGGGCCAGCTCGGCGACGTCATGCGCGAGAGCGCCCAGGCCGCGCTCAGCCTGGTCAAGGGTCACGCGGAGAGCCTCGGCATCCAGAAGAGCCGCTTTCGCGAATCGGACGTCCACATCCACGTGCCGGCCGGAGCGATCCCGAAGGACGGCCCAAGCGCCGGAGTCGCGCTCTACGTCGCGCTGGTCTCGGCGCTGACCGACCGCGTCGTGCGCGGCGACGTCGCGATGACCGGCGAGATCAGCCTGCGCGGCGTGGTCCTGCCGGTCGGCGGGATCAAGGAGAAGCTGCTCGCGGCGCATCGCGCGGGAATCCGCACGGTGCTCCTGCCACGGCGCAACCTCGTCGACGTCGAGGACGTCCCGGCGTCGGCGCGCGAGGCGCTCCGGTTCGTGCCGATCGATCACGTCCGAGACCTGATGCGCGACGCGTTCGAAGCACGCCGCGCCGCGTCCACGGAAATCGAAGGAGTCATGCGATGACCATCGCGAAGATCTCCAGGTCCGCCGTCGACACGATCAAGACCACCGACTCCGTCCGCACCGCGGCCCAGCACAGGCGGCAGCGGTCGGTTCCCTCGTGGTGCTGAGCGAGGAACGCCACGTCGTGGGAATGCTGACGGACCGTGACGTCGTCGTGCGCGCCGCAGCGGACGGCCTCGACGTGAACGTGGTGACGGCCGCCGAAGTGATGACACGAAACGTCGAGACGGTCGCCGACACGACGCCGATCGAAGACGCGGTCGGCCTGATGCGCTCGGCGCGCCTCCGTCGGCTCGTCATCGTCGACGAGAAGGAGGAGGTGACCGGCGTGGTCTCGTTGGACGACGTCTTGGCGTTCTTGGCCGAGGAGTTCAGCGCGATCGGCCGGCTCGTGTCCGAGCAGACCAGCCAGACGTAGTACTACGAGTCGGTCAGCCGCAGCACTTCTTGAACTTCTTGCCGCTCCCGCACGGGCAAGGATCGTTGCGGCCGACCTTCGTCGCCGCCTTCAGGCGCGGGGCGGCGGACCGGCGGAAATCGAAGTACCAGCGGCCGTCCTGCCTCGCGAACCGAGCTTCCTCGTGGTGGTCGAAGTCCTGGTCCTGCTCGGCGTAGTGCGCAATGAACTCGACGAGACCTTCGTCGTCGTCCGGCCCGCCCCCCTCGGTGCGCAGGATCTCGAGCCCTTTCCACGTCGCGCGCTCCGACCACTGCTTCACCGACTCGCGATCGACGCGGTCGACCTGGTCGGGCTTCGTGGTGTCGATGATGTAGTCGATCGCGTGCTCGGTGAACGCGGTGTACCGCGACCGCATGAGCTCTTCCGCGGTGCCCGCGGCGCGTTCGCCGCGGATCAGGGGGCCGCAACAGTCGTCGTGCGTTCTCGTCGAGCCGCAGGGGCAGTTCGTCATACGTTTGGACCTCGAGGGGGCGCCCCGAGCTGGATCCGTCAGGGTTCGCGCACGATAACTTCCCGTCGCGAGCGAGGCATCAGCGTTCCCGGCTGGTTTCCGGTTCGTCCGGCGCTCCCTATTCGCCGACGTAGCCCATCTCCCGCAGCACCTCCAACTGCTCGGGCGTCGTGTCTGTCTCGACCTCCCGCGTGTTCATCTCGCGCCAACGGTCGATCGCGGCGCGCAGTCGATCGCGAAGCTCCCGCCGCTCGCTCACGAGGTCGCGATCCTCGTACGGGTCGTCGCGGACGTCGAACAGCAGCTCCGGCTCGGCGTCCTCGGGACCGAGGAGATACAGGTCGCGTGGCTGCACGACGAGCTTCGTTCCCGCGTCGTCGACGACGGCCGTGGCGCCGTGGCCGTGCGCGAACACGTGACGCCGTCCCGGCACCGCGCCGCCCGCGAGGCTCTCGCCCTGGAGGTGCGGGCGCCGATCGATCCCGAGCGCGTCGAGGATCGTCGGGTAGACGTCGAGGTTCGCGGCCAAGCCGTCGCGGGCTTCGCCGGCGGGCACACCAGGCCCCGACAGCACGAGCGGCGTGCGCCAGAGCTCCTCGTAGTACCAGGGCCGATGCCCCGCGCCGAACAGGTCGCGCACCCCTTCCGGCAGACGCCCCTCCTTCTCCACGATGCCGGTCACGAGCCGCGGCTGCTTCCGGTGCTCGAACAGCATCTCGCCGTGGTCCGAGCAGACGATGACGAGGGTCCGATCGAGCTCGCCCGCGCGTTCGAGGAGGTCGACGATCTTTCCGACGCCCTCGTCCGCGGCGCGGACCTCGCCGTCGTACAGGTTGCTGCCGAGGTTCATCAGCTCAACCGCCTCTTCGAACTCGAGCCCGGGCGGTCGATCGGTGTAGCGGGCGAGCTCGGGAAGCGCGGCGCGCCACCGTTCGGTCAAACGTCCGAGGTCCTCCCTCGGGCCGTGGAACAGTTGGTGGCGCCGCTCCGGCGCGTACGGCTGGTGCGGATCGATGAACTGCACCCACGCGAAGAAGGGCGTCGCCTCCGCGCGCGCCCGATACCAGCGCCGGAACGCGTCCGCGACCTCGTCTCCCCGGGCCTGCGGCACCGACTCGAACCGATCGAAGCCCCGTTCGAAGCCCCGCTCGAGCGTCAGCGTCGGGTTGGCGATGAACGCGGCGGTCTCGAGCCCGTGCTCCTTCAGCGTCTCGGCGAGGACGGGGAACCGTCGCGGCAGCGCCGTCTCGGACTGCGTCACCCAGACCCCGCTCATCAGCGAGATCATCGAGGGCACCGTCCAGCACGACTGCGGACGGTTGTCGCGGTAGAGGGTGCCACGCGCGGCGAGCCGATCGATGCGGGGCGACGTGCGGCGGGGATAACCGTAGCAACCGAGTCGATCGGCGCGCAGCGTGTCGACCACGAGGAGGAGCACGTTCCGCGGCCGCTCACGCGGCGGCTCGGCGCACGCGAACGCCACGACGAGGAACACGAGCGGGAACCAACGGCTCCTCACGGCGTCCCGCCCGCGACGATCGCGCGCGCGCCGTCGATGACGCGATCCCAGTCGAACGCGGGGCCCGGATCGACCTTCTCGTCCTGAACGTGGTAGTGGCCGATCAGGCCCGAGTACGCTTCGAACTCCGCGTCGTCGAGCACTCGATCGACGACGCGGCCCGACGCGTCGCGCGGCGCGCGGAGCTCGATCCGCGGGAGGACGCGGGACAGCGTCGCGACGAGCCGCGTCAGCGCCTCGTACTGAGCGTCGGTGAAGTCGTGCTGCCAGAGGGTCCGCCCCTGGATCTCGCCGGCGATCGGCGCCGGTCGGCTCGGACGGAAGCGGACGCCGTCGAACCCGGACGAAACGGCCAGCGACGTGGGGATCGTCAGGTACGCACCGCCGGCGTCCTCCGCGTACCACTCGCGCAGCGCCTCGTGATCGGGCTCCCCGTACGCGCCGATCTGCGCGATCTCGATCCCGACCGACCGCGAGTTGGCCTTCGTCGCGTGCCACGCCTTCTCCTTCAGGTCGAGCGTCTGATAGATCGTGCCGTCGACGTCGAGGAGGAAGTGCACCGACAGGTGACGAAGATCCTGAAGCACCTTGAAGCACTGGCGCGACGTACCGCAGACGTCGTAGTGGAGCACGAACTGATCGACGACGTCGCGAAGCTCCGCGAGCTCCCAGCCGCGCTCCTCGACCCGGCGCAGGAGCGCCTCCTCCACGCCGGCGCTGCGCGTGCTGAAGCGCGGCGCGGGTTCGAGCCGCTTCGGATCGACGTCGTCGCCGAGCTCGCGCGCGAACCTCGGCCGCGACGAGGACGCGTCGAAGCCGCCGGGATCGTTCCAGAGGACGACCTTCGTCCCCGCGTGGAAGAGCTGCCCGCAGACGACGATCTCCTCGCCGCGACGCGGCAGCCGGTCTCCCGGACGGGCCGTGGTCGCGAGCGGGGCGCAGGCCGACGCGACGAACGCCGCCATCACGAGCAACAAGAGCGCGAGCGGCGGGAGGCGCCGGCAGAGCGCCTCGCTGACCTCCCAGAGCCGCTCCGCCGCCGCGTCGTCGCGGGCGGCGGGCGCCGGCTCGACCTCGCGGCAGTCGCGGAAGTAGCGGCCGCTCGTTCCCTCGACGGCCGGGGACGTGGCCAGATGGATCGACGTGCGCGCGCCGGCCTCGGGGGACCCGAACGGCAGGCGAAGGAAGAAGCGCACCCACTTCGGCAGGCCGAAGAACTGGCCGAGCAGACCGGTCGCGATCACCCCCGGATGCAGCGCGTTCACGGCGACCGGGACGCCCGCGAGGCGCCGGGCCAGCGCGCGCGTGAAGAGCAGGTTCATCAGCTTCGTGCGACTGTAGACCGCGATCGGCGCGTAGCCCCGCTCCGACTGGACGTCATCGAAGTCGATCGTCGCGCGCCGGTGGGCGTTCGACGCGACGTTGACGACGCGCGCCGCGCCGCCCTCGACCAGGCACGGAAGCAGCCGCCGCGTCAAGTGGTGGTACGCGAGATGGTTCACCGCGAACTGCGTCTCGAGGCCGTCCGCCGTGACCGTCCGGCGTCGCGGCATGACCGCGGCGTTGTTGACGAGCACCTGGAACGGGCCGACGTTCGTCGCGATGCGCTCGGCCAGGCGCTCGATCTCGTCGTGGATCGACAGGTCGGCCACCTCGAGCCTCACGTCCACGTCGGGTCGACCCGACGCGTCGCGCACGTACCGCCGCGCCGCTTCTCCGCGTCGCGAGTCGCGGCAGACCAGGACGACCCGAGCCCCGGCCCGCGCCAGGCCCAGCGCGGTGGCGCGTCCGATTCCGGCGTTCGCCCCGGTCACGATGCAGGTCGAGATCGTGGTCATTGTCTCGCGACGAATCCTAGGAAACCGGGATGACCCTCGGAAACCGGCGTGGATGGTATCGTGGGCGGGCCTAGATCTGCCTCGAGCAACTTGATCAACCGCTTCGGAGTCATCATGCGAATCCTCGTGCTCGGTCTGAGCCTGTCCATCCTGTCCGTTCCGCCACTGATCGCGCAGCAGGTCGAACATCGCGCCGAAGTGAACGCGCGCGGTTTCTTCGTCGTCGAGTCGGCGAGCCCGGGGGCCCCGACCGTCGGCCAGCCGGGAAGCGCGATCGCGACGTCGCCCAACCCGAACCCGAGCGCGGGCGGGCTGCGATGGACCTACCCGAATCCGGTCGGGATGCCCTGGATCACGCAATCGACGTCGGTCGGCAACGACGGCACGTTCGCGTGGCTCGGACAGAACCTCAACTTCGAGCGCGTGACGATGGCGCAGACGACCGACCATCAGGTGCCGGCCTTGCCCGTCTACGAGAGCATGTTCATGGTCGCGCCGTTCGCCGACGTGTTCGTCGCCGCCGCGGACCGGGCCGAAGGATGCGCCGTCCTCTGGATCGACCCGGTGAACGCCCTGCGCGAGATCCGCTACCACAGCGGCTTCCAGGCGCTGCCGCTCGCGTCCCGCACCGACCGGCCGGGACAGGAGATCGAGATCACCGCGGATGGTTCGGTCGTCGCCGTCGGCTACACCGACGTGAACAGCCTCGCCGCGGTCGACCTCTACGACTCCAGCCTGGCGCTCCTCGGCACGCTGACCGGCACGATCCAGACGTTCCGCGAGCACGAGATCTCCGGGGACGGCTCGACGGTCCTGATTGCGAGCCAGACCGACAACTTCGTGTTCGACGTCGGAACGTCGACCATGACCTTCCAGGACTCGACGACCGTCTCGCACGACGCCCACGCCATCGACTTCGACGGCGACACGTGGGCACGCGGCGGGTTCGACGTGGGCGCGTGGAAGAAGGGCGTGACCACGTACACGCGCGTCCTGACGTACAACGACCCCAACCTCGGGTTCCCCGTCTACACCGCGTGCGGCCTGTCGGCGGACGGCTCCACGTTCGCGGTGTCGGCCTACGACGCGACCGACAGCAACCAATTCCGCGTCTACTGCTTCGCGCTGACGCCCACGTCGTCGTCGCTCCTCTGGACGTTCGCGCACACGAGCACGGGCGGCCTGCAGAACGTGCCCCAGGCGGTCGAGGTCTCCGATGATGGCCGCATCATCGCGGTCGCGGCGTGGGGCGGGCAGTCGAACGGTCAGCCCGAGGTGCTGGTGTTCGACCGCGACCTCGGGAACGTCCCGATCCAGTCGATCGATACGCCCGGCTCCGCGTTCACCTGCGACGTCTCGGGCGACGGCCAGTTCATCGTGGCCGGCACGAAGGCCGTCCACGCGAACACGAGCGGGAACGGCGGCGAAGGCTACTCGCTCGACGTCGGCGGCCAGGGTCTCTCGATCCGCGGCACCTCGTCGATCGGTCGCGACGTCGCCCTCGACCTCGGCGGCACGCCGGGCGAGCAGGTGCTCATCATGGCGAGCCTGAACGACCTGGCGACTCCCGTCGCGGTGCCCGGCCTGCGGGGCACGTTCGGCCTCGATCCGACCCTCTTCATCCTGCTGCCCTTCCCGGTCGGGAGCATCCCCGGGTCGGGGAAGCTGACGCTCTCGGCAATCGTGCCGAACGACCCGCTCATCGTCGGCGTGAACGTCTTCGTGCAGACCGCGCGGATCTCGGGACCGAGCGGATTCCTCGACAACGTGTTGAAGGTGCCGCTCACGCCGTAGAGGCGAGGCCGCCGTCGGACGTCGACCCTCTCAGGCGGGCGAGTCGTCGGTCACGACGACCGCCCGCCCTCTCGTTGCATCGAGCACCGCGCGCGCGAACGGGTCCCGCCGCGCGCGCGGCAGCCGCAGCCGGTGCACGACGACGTCGGAGAACTCCTCGCCGCGACGTTCGACGAGGAAGCGGGGATAGAGGTGCTCGACCGCGCTCTGCTCCGGGTAGGCGAGCAGCACGCGGACGTGGACCCAGTCGATCCGCCGCGTCTTGGGCGCCCGCTCGAGCGCGTCCTTCACGCAGCCGCCGTACGCTCGCACGAGACCGCCGGTGCCGAGCTTCGTGCCCCCGAAGTAGCGCGTGACGACCGCGGCCACGTCGCCCACTCCGCCGTGGACCAGCGCCTGGAGCATCGGCTTGCCGGCGGTGCCGCTCGGCTCGCCGGCGTCGCTCATGCCGATCCGCGCGGTGCTGCCCGGCGGTCCGGCGAGGAACGCCCAGCAGTTGTGGGTCGCGTCGGGGAACTCGGCCGCGACATGACCGATGAACTGGTGCGCCTCGTCGACCGAGGCGACGACGTCGACGGTCGTGATGAAGCGGCTCCTCTGGATGACAGCCTCGTCCCGGAAACGCCCGGCGAGGATCGCATAGCCCTCGTCCGCGGTCATCGGAGGTTGTCGTTGGAGTTCACGGCGCGTTCCCGGTCCGGGGGGTCTCGATCGAGGATCCTCGCACGGACGGGGCCGCGCGTACGCGTACTTCCCGTACTTCGGGCAGCGAGCGCAGCCCATGATCCGATCGCTCACCCGCTTCGGTCCCAACGAAATCTGCCGGACCGTGGCGCAGGAACCGCACGTTCGCGGGCTCCTTCGAGCGAGATCGCATCGTTCGGTCGGCCGCGATCCGTCCTAACGATCTGCTCTTCCATGTCTTGAGAGTTCCATCCGATCGGCATCGCGTTTGCATCGTGGGCTTCCGTTTTCGCCCCGCCACCTCTGCCGCGTCCACGGTCAGCGCCGTGACGCTCGACGATCCCGCTGCCCGCAAGGAGCTCCGAGCATGGTCAATCGCCATGTGTTCTTTTCCATTGCACTCGCGTCGCTCCTGGCTCCGGACTCGCAAGCTCGTGGCAAATACGGGTTCGAGGACAAGCCAGGAGGCGGCAAGGATGACCCCGTGATCGAAGTGTCGGCATCGATCGCGCCGAACACGGGGGCCACCTTCTCGATGAAGGCGAAACAGGCGAACGCGCAGTACGGCTGGAACAGCGCGGCCGGCGCGTTCGGAGTCGATCAGACCCCGCCCGCGCTCCCGCGAACCGCGCAGGGGGCGAACCAGTTCATCCGGGTGCAGTTCCCGTTCAAGATCCACCAGAAGAAAGTGAAGAAGACGATCATGAAGGCGAGCGGCGCGTTCGCCGCGACGTCGTTCCTCACGTCGAACGTGTCGATCACCGACGAGACCGGCGCGCATGTCCCGGGGATCGCGGCGATCGACGGCAAGACGGCGCAGGGCGCGAAGGTCGGATCCGATCCCGCCTTCCCCACGTGGCTCGACGTGAAGGGGAAGAACCAGCTCGTCGGCAAATCGAGCCTCGCCTATGTCGCGACGGTCGGCGACCAGGACCTCTCCACGATCGCGGCGTTCGGCGGCACCGCAGCGGACCCCGAGACGTCCGCGATCAACGAGATCCGCGTGCGGGTCAACGAGGTGGACGGAGTCACGATCAACGGCTTCTGGGTGCTGAAGGTCGCGGGCTTCGACGACCCCTTGCCCGCGCCCGTGCTCGTCGCGTCGATCGATGCCCTGTCGCCGATCACTCCCGCGAAGTCGACGGACGGCAAGGAGCTGGTGGAGTCGTTCTCGCGGTACGTGGTCCAGTTCACCGAGCCGGTCGTGCCCGAGACGGTGGGATTCAGCGCGAACCAGGTGAAGGAGCACAACGCTCAGAACACGATCCCCATGCTCTACTCCGGCAACGTCGGACCGACGCCCAACCCCGACGACCTCAAGTTCCCGTTCTTCCCGAACCTGACGATGATCGGGTCGCCGAACGGCGTCTCGTCGTTCCCCGTCCCGTTCGACGTGCGTCCCATCAACCCGAACAACCTGGCGGAGTACGTGGTGGCGCCGCTCGTCGATCTCCCGGGCAGCCTCGACCTCACGCTGACCGCGCTCGCGTCGGCCGCGAACGTCAACCCGACGTCCGACGCGACGATCACCACCGCGCCATCGGCGGTGACGACGCTCTACAACGTCCCGTTCAACGACCAGACGCCGAGCGCGTCGAAGACGTTCCGCACCAAGGGCGGCGGCGCGTGGACGAACGCGCCGGTCGCCCCGCAGGCGCTCTACTTCGCGTCGCTGGCCGGCGGCGGCGCCGGAGTGATCAACCTCGACGGGAACGGGTTCGAGACGAACGACCCCGCCACGGCGAGAGTGCTCCTCGTGACGAACGCCGCGATGATGACGGGGTGCGTGCAGCCGTCCTACCTGTTCGGCTGCAACCGGAACGTCTACGGCGACGCGACCGGCGCGAACCCGATCGGACTCGCCGGCAACCCCGACTTCCAGGGCGGGGCGACGACGATCCCGGGCGTGAACGAGGGCAGCACGGGCTCGACCGCGAACGGCGGCAACCCGTTCGCGATCCACCCGGCCGGGTTCGAGACCGTGGTCAAGAACTCGAAGGGCGACGCGCGCCTCGTGAGGTCCCCGATCGTCGGGTCGGTCGGCGACATCGTGATCGGCGACTTCCTCGACAAGCAGTTCTTCGACCGCAACAACGGGAAGATGCTCACCGCACCGCACACGTCGTTCACGATGGGTGGAGCGCTGCCGTCGAACTCGATCTCGGATCCGCCGGTGCCGAACCCGCCGCCGCTTCGACTGCCGGTCGGCCTGCCGCCGGTCGACATCGTCTTCGACCAGCAGAAGATCAAGAAGCCCGCGTTCGTCATCGAAGGAGACGAGGTCTTCACCGGCGCCGGCGGAGACGCGTCGCGTCGCCTCCTGCTGATCGCCGGCAAGAACGGCGCGCCGGACCACTTCCCCACGTTCGCGCAGAACGGCCCCGCCTACCAGAGCCACATGACTCCGGTCGCCTACGCGGCGCGCCAGCAGATCGGGAACTACATGTACGTGACCGATCGCGACCAGGGCGTCGTTCAGGTGCTGAACTCGAACAACTTCTCGGTCCTCTCGACGATCGAGACGCCGGACCCCGAGGCGCTCGCCGTCTCGCCCGACCTGCGGCACCTCTACGTGACGAACTACGGCGATGCGTCGGTCACGATCATCGACGTGGACCCGTGGTCCGGTCAGTTCATGAAGAAGCCGAGTACGTTCAAGGTGGGTGAAGGCCCGAGCTCCGTCACCGTGCAGCCCGAGAACGAGGACGTGTTCGTCACGAACTTCCTCGACGACACGATCTCCATCTTCTCGCCGGCGAAGCAGACCGTGCGCCGGACGCTGAAGAGCGGGCTCGTTCGGCCGACGAAGGTCGTGCTGACCCCGCGCTACACGCAGTCGGGCTTCTTCGCGTCGGTCTACTTCGGCTACATCGCGAACTCCGGAGTCGGCAACGTGCCGATCTACGAGTCGGGTCCGTCCGGCGCGACCGGGGTCGGCGCCGATGAGATCCGGTGGAGCGTGGACCTGCCGGGCAAGCTCGCGTCGATGGGCGGGATGATCTACGACACCGGCACGGCGCCCGGCTCGATCGCCAACCTCGCGGGCGGCGTCTACGTGACGCACCAGGACGCCGACACCGGGTTGGCGATGGTAAGCCGCATCCACTGGACGGCGCAGAACCCTGGATTCGGCACCTACGCGCCGGTCCCGCTGCCGTCGTCGATCAACAACGCGCCCGGCACGCTCCAGCGGCGCTTCACCATCGTCGGCAGCTGGGGCGGCCCGCTGGTGTCGCTGTCGCAGCGGCTGAACCTGAACGGTCAGGATCAAGTCGCGTACGACGTCGCGCTCTCCGACGTCGACACGAAGAGCTTCTTCTCCGTCGCGCCGCTCGCCCCGCGCACGAACCTCGGCGCCCTCGCCACCGCGCCGGGCGCGCCGCTCTCCGGCGCATGGAACAGCAAGCACCCGCAGCGCTTCGTGAACGGCGGGATCTTCTCCACCGTCGCGTCCGACCGCATGTACGTGTCGTTCCCGGGCGATGACCGCATCGAAGTGATCGACCCGAAGAGCGCGGGCACGCGGCTCAACACGATCGAGAACGTGCCCGTCGTCGGTCGCCTGGCCACGTACTTCGATCAATAGGAACGGCTCGCCGGTCAGCATCGGGGGGGAAGCCGCGGCGGGGGGCCGGGAAACGAAAAAGCCCACCCCCCCCGCACCCAAACCCACAACACCACCCCCCCCCCCACCACCCACAGC
>CAZYQW010000012.1:0-4441 GCA_964649825.1 uncultured Phycisphaeraceae bacterium
TAGAGGCTGCTCCAGGGATCCAGGACCGGCCAGAGGTTGCCCACCAGCGCGGTCAGCAGCAGCAGCCCGACCCACCAGAGCACCCAGACCAGCACCGGCGCGATGTTGCCGGTGGGCTCGTCGGCGCCGAAGAGGCCCGCGGCCAGCACCAGGAGAAAGAGCAGCACGCCCAGAGCGGTCAGGAGCGCGCGCGCCGCCCGCCCGACCGCCGCCGGCAGGCTGGGGAGCGCAAGCTGCCAGCGCGGCGACGAGGAAGGAGAGCAGCACCGCCGCCGCCGCCGCGACGAGGTAGAAGTCGAGCGGCAAGGGCAGGTCGTAGCGCTGCCCGAAGGCATGCGCCGCCGCCGGGCGCGCAGCGCCGGCGAGCGCCGGGAGCGCCAGGGCGGCTGCTGCGAGAGCGCGCATGCTATTCCGGATAGACCTCTAGGTAGAGCAGCGGCTCATGGCCGTCGCCGCCGTGCTCGTGCACCTCGAGCGGAAAGCGGCCGCTGTGGATGGCGACAAAGCGCCAGACTGCCGTCACGCCGGCGGCGATGCTGTGACCCAGGTCATAGCCATGCAGGTGCAGTTCGAGCGATCTGTCGCTCATGAGCTCCCACACCACCTCATCCCCTTCGACCACGCGCAGCGTGGGCGGGACAGCGGCCAGCCGGCCGTCCTGCAGGCTGAGCGTGAAGTGCTGCTCAGCGGCCAGGCTTGCGTCGGACAGCAGCCCGCAAAGCGCCGGCAGGCCGAGGAGAATCCCACCGATCAGGCGAATGGACATTCGTTCATTGCTCGCTTCTCGCGTGGGTAGGATAATCCGGTACCCCGAAACCACCAATCGCAGGGAGAGCGAACATGGGTAGCATCTTCAAGGCCCTTCCGGTCGCGGTCGTCCTTGTCCTGACGCCGCCGGCCGCCCAGGGCGAAATCCTGGCGCTGATGAACTACGAGAGCATGGCGCCCGACGCGGTGAAGGCGCTGAAACTCGGCGCGCCGCAGGAGCGCCGCGAGGGGATTGCGGTGATCGACGTCGATCCGGCCTCGCCGGCCTTCGGCCGCATCCTCATGGAGATCCCGATGCCGCCGGATCAGGTCGTGCACCACATCTTCTACGACCGCACGATGAGCAAGGCCTACATCACGTCGCTGGGCCAGCCCTCGCTGCAGGTGCTCGACCTGACCCGCAACCCCTGGCGGCTCAGCACCATCGAGGTACCGGGCTGCCAGCTCGCCGAGGACGTGATCTTCGACGAGGCGAACGAGCACTGGTATCTGACCTGCATGCAGTCCGCCCACGTGTTCAAGGGCGAGGTCGCGACCGACAAGGTGATCGCCACGGTGTCGCTGCCGGACACCTACCCGCACGGACTGGGCGTCAGCACCGTGGCCAACCGTATCCTGGTCACCAGCACCATCGACGCCGGCCTGACCGATCCGCGCGAGATCGTCACCGAGCTCGACGCCACGACGCTCAAGGTGCTGGGCACGCACCGGCTGTCGCTGAAGCCCGAAGCGACCGGCGTGGCGCCGGTCGAGATCCTCTTCGTGCCCAAGGCCGATCCGCCGGTCGCCTACGTCACGACAATGTTCGGCGGCGCGCTCTGGGCGCTGACCTGGGATCCCGCGACCAGCACCTTCAAGCCGGAGCAGGTCTTCGACTTCGGCACGCTCGGCGCCGGCGTGGCCTTGGAGATCTACCTCTCGCCGAACAACGAGCGGCTTTACGTCACCACCGGGGCGCCCGGCCACCTGCACGTGCTCGACCTGGCGGAAGGCTTCACCAAGCCGAAGCTGCTCGCCTCCTACCCGGCGGCCGGCGGCGCGCACCATGTCGGCTTCACCAAGGACTGGAAGTATGCCTTCGTGCAGAACTCGCTCCTGAACCTGCCGAACCTCGCCGACGGCTCGGTCACGGTGATCGACCTTCAGAAGGGCGAGGTCGTGGCCTCGATGGACACGCTGAAGAACGCCGGGCTGACGCCGAACTCGCTGGTACTGCTGCCCGAGTGGAACCACATGGCCGGGCACTAACGCTCAGAACGAGCTCGCGGCCGACAGCAGGCAGAGCAGGGCGGCGGCCAGGATCGCCAGCCAGGTCAGCATCATGCCGGTGGCGCGGGCCCAGAAGTGCCGCCCGCCGGCGGCGAGCCCGATCGGGTGCAGGATGCGGCCGAGCAGCAAGAGGCCGCCGATGCCGTGCAGGATGTAGAGCGAATAGCCCAGCATCTCCACGAGCAGCAGCAGGATGAGGCCGATCGGAATGGTCTCGGCGGCATTGCCGTGCATGCGCACGGCCTCCTGCAGCGCGGGAGCCTTGCCTTCGCCCTCGCCCAGGCTGACCTTGTAGCGCCTGCGCCGGAAGGGCACGCGCAGGCTGAGCACCAGCAGGAGCAGCGCCAGGAGACCGGCGTAGAGCGCGGTGACGGTGACAAGCATGGCGGCGGCGGTCCCTTCCCGTTGGGCGCCGCTAGACTGACGAAAGGACTGCGACGATGGCAAGCCTGGCGAAGGCGACGCTGCAGCATGAGGACGAGCGGGTGCGCGTGACGCGCTACGATTTCCGCCCCGGCGAGGCGACGGGCCACCACCGCCATGAGTATCCCTACGTGATCGTGCCGGTGACCGACGGCCGCGTGCGCGTCGTCGATGCCAAGGGCGAGGGCTTCTTCGAGATGAAGGCGGGCGTCAGCTACGCGCGCCCCGCCGGCGTCGAGCACGACGTCATCTACGCCGGCGAGGCGACGCTGACCTTCCTGGAGATCGAGCTGAAGGGGTAAGCGACGTCGCGCGCCTGTCGAAGTCCTCCCTCTCCCCCTTGAGGGAGAGGGTCGGGGTGAGGGGGGTAGGTCTTTGCGGTTGTCGACCCTCGTCCTCGCTATCTTCCTCCCTCTCACCATCGCCGGACTTGATCGATCCAGTTTTTTGCTGGTTCGCAGACGAAGCGCTGGATGCGCGGGTCAAGCCCGCGCATGACGAGTGGAAGGGGCAGCACTAGGCCGCCTTCGCTCCAGGTACGCCCGGCAAAGCTCGCGCAGGCGCTCGCGGCCGAAGCTCGGCTCGTGGCCGCCATGCACGACGGTGACGGGGAGCGCGATCAGCCGCTCCATGGTGCGGACGTAGTCGGGGATCGAGGAGCGTTCCAGCTCGTCCAGCAGCGGGCCGTCGTAGAGCGCATCGCCGGAGAAGAGCGTACCGGTCGCCGGCTCCCAGAGACCGATCGAGCCCGGCGAGTGGCCGGGCAGATGCAGCACCTCGAAGGACCGGTCGCCGAGGTCGAGCCGGTCGCCCTCCTCCAGGAGCCGCGTCGCCGCCGCGGCCGGGATCGCATAGGCCTCGGGGTCGTAGCCGGCATGGGGCAGCGCATCGATCAGCAGGCCCTCCGGCATCTCCAGGCCCATGCGGTGCAGCATCGCGAGGCCGCTGCGGCCGAAGGCCTTGAGCGCGTTGAGGCTGCCGTAGGGCGGGGTCTTCAGCAGCTCGGCCTCGAGCGGATGCACCGCGCGCTCGGCGAACTCGTGGTGCCCGCCGACATGGTCGGCATGCGCGTGCGTGGCCACCGCGGTCAGCGGGTGCTCGAAGAGGTCGCGCGCAGCCTCGGCGAGGCTGGCCACGCCCATGCCGCTGTCCACCAGCAGATCGCGCTCGCGGCCGCGCACGTGCCAGATGTTACAGCGCATCATCGCATCGACATGCGGCTCCCAGAGATGGGTGATCGCGTCGTCGACCTTGCGGCGCTCGAACCAGCGCTGGGCAACGGGCAGCGTCACGCGAAGAGCCAGAGCACCACGCCCTCGATCAAGAGCACGCCCAGCCAGTAGCCGCCGTCGATGACCGTGAGGGACCGACGCTGGCCCTGGTAGGCGTGGTTGACCGCCAGCGTGGTCAGCACGAAGCCGACCCAGAGCATGATCGAGGTGCGCAGCACCGGCCAGAGCCCGACAGCGGCCAGCCCGCCGCCCCAGATCATCGCCAGCACCACGGCCATGACGAAGAGCGCGAGCGCCGTCACCAGGTAGGTGACCGGCGAGGCATTGGCCTTGAGCTCCGCCTCACTCTTGCCGACCGCGGCCACCCAGGCCTTGGTCAGGCTCATGTACCAGGCGGCGCCGAAGGCGAAGGCCGCCACCGCGGCGACGAGGCAGGCGAGAAAGTCGACGGCTGCGAAGTCCATGGTGTGTCTCCTCTTGAGCTCCTTGGCCGATCCTTCGAGGGCCGCTACGCGGCCACCTCAGGATGAGGTTGGTAGGTTTGTCGACAAACCAGAGACCTCATCCTGAAGCGCCCGGCGAAGCCGGGCCTCGAAGGATCGGCCAAGAAGCACAAACCTCAACAGACCTACTTCCAAATGCTCTTGCCGCTCCCGGGCAGCTTCAGCTCGCTCCACAAACGGTCGATCTTCTCCACCACGGCCGGGTCCATCCTGATCTCGCGGCCCCATTCGCGGGTGACCTCGCCC
>CAZYQW010000013.1:0-13306 GCA_964649825.1 uncultured Phycisphaeraceae bacterium
CGGCTGCGGCGGGCCCTCGCGACCGATCTCTTCGTTGCAGGATCCTCGACGTACAGGCAGTACGCCTGCGGTCCTGCGCCTCGATCTCGGTCGCGATGACCTCGCCTCGCTTCGAAAGCACTTTCACCACGGGCTGCTAGAGGAGTGCGGTCGTCGCGAATTGACCGACTTTCGCGAGAAACTCCCACGGTCGCCGGCGCGCGGCGACCGTCGCGATCACTTCTTCTCGATGTCCGCCTTCGCGCCGGCCTTCTTGATCTCGCCCTGAAGACGCTCGATCTCGTTGCGCGACTCGAGGACCTGGATTCGCGCGTCCATCAGGGAGAGCTCGCCCTCGCGGACCTGCTTGGCGATCGCGACGGACTGTCGCTCGACCTCGAGCATCAGCTCGCGCCGCTCGCGCGGCATCTGATGGTCCCTCAGCGAAGCCAGCTTCGCCTCTCCGATCGCGATCCTCGCCGCGGACCGCTCGGCGGTGCGACGGCCTCGGTTGACGACGAACTCGGCGGTGCGATCGTCGAGGTCCTGTGCGGCGTACATCAACTCGATCTGCTCGAGCTCCTCCTTCGCCTCGGTCGCCTCGTCCTTCGACTCCCGCAGCTCGAGCTCGGCCTCGGCGAGGCGGCTCTTCGAGTCGGCGTCGAATTGGACCACCTTCTCCTTCGCGAGCTCGAGCTCCGCGTCGGCCAGTCGACGATCGACGTCGAGCGCCTGCTCGCGCATCGACAGGTCCGCCTCGGCCCGCCTCAGACGATCCTGCGCAAGGACGAGTTGTCGCGCCAAGCCGGCGATGTCGGTCTCGTCTTGCGGCTTCGCGCCTTCGTCGGACGGCGGCGCCTCGTCGTCGGCCACCACGACGAGCGGGGCGAGCGTCGCGGCCGCGGTGCGGCTCGCGGCCGGAGTGGAACAACCGGCCACGAGGAGGGCCAGCGGCATGGCGACGAACGGAACGGACGACGAGCGAAGCAACTGCATCGGACGAGCTCCAAGGACGACGTGGTGACCCGGCGGCATCGTAGCCTTCCTTTCCGACCGAGCCCGCGCGCGGGACCTCGCGAACGCGAAATCCTGCGCGTCACGCCGGGGTCCCTCCGTCCGAACGTCATCCGGTGCGTGCACCGTTTTCTCGGGTTCGAACCCGTGTCACGACTCGAACGTGAGCGCGGCGGCGTTGCTCGCGAGGATCGCGGTGGCCGCCGACGGCGGCCCGGAGAAGACGAGATACGCGTGGTGGATCGTGGCCCCGAGCAGCGCGGGCGGCGCGCCCGGCGGCACGGCGAGGACGGTCTCGGCGCGGCCCTCGCCGTCGAGCGCTCCGAGCGACCCTGGAATCACGGTGTTCGGATAGGTCAGCAGGAACGACGTATAGAGGTCGTAGTTCAGCGGCAGGTGCTCGCCGCCGATCGGCAGTCCCGGCGCGGAGCCGGAGAAGCTCCCCAGCACCCAGTACGTCCGGCCGGCGAACGCGCCGCCCGCGTCGAGCCGCAGCAAACTGCGTCCCGCCCGCGGACAGCGAGGCCACCTGCGGGCTCGAGGTGAGCGGTTGCGCGGCGGAGCAGCCGCAGAGCGCCTTCAGCGACTCGAACGCGTTCAGACGGCCGTGTCCGTAGAACGAGTCCTTTCCCGGCGAGTCCTGGGGTCGCCGGACCGACCTGGTCTTCCGCGCCGGCGACGAGCAGTTCATAGATCTGGTCCTGGGTGAGGCTCGGGTTCTGCGCCTTGAGCAACGCGACGATTCCCGCCGCGACGGGCGTGGCCGCCGAACAGCCGGAGAAGAGGACCGTCGAGTCGCTCCTGACGCGGCCGCGCCGGGACGCCCGCGCGAGACGACGTGGAGGTCAGCGGCGCGGCGACCTCGGCCACTCGTTCCGCAGCACCGAGTAGACCGCCATGTCCATCTCCCGCCCGTACAGCGTCTCCGCGCGCGGGAGGATCACGTCCAGCTCGAACCCGAGCCGCTCGGGCACGCGCCGGCTCCTCACGTTGTCGACGGCGCAGCGGATCTCGAGGCGCGCGAGGCCGAGAACCTCGAACCCATGGTCGACCAACGCGCGTGCCGAGCGGGTCGCGAGGCCGTGGCCCTGCGCGGACTCGGCGACCCAGTAGCCGATCGTGCCGGACGGCTCGCGTTCATCGATCGAGGGATAGCCGATGGCGCCGGCGAGGCCGCCTTCGTGCCAGATGCCGCACTCGAGGCCGAGGCGGGCGGCGGCGCGCTCGAGGCCGGCGCGGATGAACGCGCGGACGTCGCTGACGTTTCCCGTCGCGTCCAGCCACGGAAGCCACTGGCGGAGATGGGAGCGGTTCAGCTCGACGACCGCGAACAGCTCGGTCGCGTCGGCCTCCTCGAGCCGCCTCACCGATGCGTCGTCGCCGAGCCGCCTCTCGAACTCCATCATCCGTCCATCCCGGCCCCCGTCGTCCTGAGTCGTCGGGCCGCCACGGCAGATTAACATCGCGAAAAGCGAGCAACCACGGAACCGACGCGCCGCGGGACGGCATAAGACCACCGGAATGGACATCCCGATCACCGTCGACGACGTGGCGGCGCGCGCGGACGACCGGCCGCCGGCCGAGGCCGACGAGCACGCCCTGATCCGGCGCGCGCTCGCGGAGCCCGCCGAGTTCGCGACGCTCTATCGCCGGCACTACGACGCGATGGCGGGATACCTGTTCCGCCGGACCGGCGACCGGCACGCGACCGAGGAGCTCCTCTCCGAGCTGTTCGTCGCAGCCTGGCGCGGGCTCGCCCGTTTCGAGCCGCGCGGCGTGCCGTTCCGCGGCTGGCTCTACGGAATCGCGACGCGGCTCGTGAACCGCCACGTGCGACGCCGCCGCGTCCGCCCCGAGCCGCTCGATCCGGACGCGAACCTCGCCGATCCGCGACCGGCGGCACCGGCGAGGGCCGAGACGAGCGACGAGGCGGCGCGGGTCCTGCGCGCGCTGCTCCAGCTCGCGCCGAAGCATCAAACGGTGATCGCTCTCCATTACATGGAGGGGCTCGCCATCGAAGAGATCGCGGCGGCCCTGGGCGTTCGCCCGGGGACCGTGAAGTCGCGCCTCGACCGGGCGCGACGGCGGCTGAAGAAACGACTGACTGCGCGGAGGTGAAGTCGTGCACGACGAAACGGATCCGATCCATCGCGCGCTGTCGCCCCTGCGGTCCCGCCGTTGGGACCGTGGAGACCACGTGTTCGCATTGGAGAACGAGCTGATGGAAACGATTCGCAACGTGACACCCGGCCGGCGCTTCCCGCGCGCCGCACTGATCGCCGCGTTCACGGTCATGTTGGCCGGCCTCGGGTTCGCCGCGTCGGAATGGTGGGAACACTACACGGTCGTCGACGAGGACCTCGGCGACGGCACGTTCCGCTTGACGATCACCGACGACAAGACCGGCGCGGTCGACTTCGACGAGATCCTGGAGAACGGCACCGAGGTGATGCAGCTCGAGGACGGCGGCTACATCATCGTCGAGCCGGTCGACGATCAAGTCGTGGACGACGTCCTCGACGACCTCGACGACGAGCAGGACGACCAGGAGGGTGATGGCGAATGAGGACCTCGTCCCCCGCGCCCGCCGCGCCCTTCGCGAAGGCGGCGTACTGCGCCGTGTCCGTCGTGCTCGTCGTCGTGGTCGCGGGGGGCCTCGCCACGGACGAACGGGAGCCGCCTCGTCCGGCCGCGGCGATCCTGGCCGACGTCCGCAACGTCGAATGGCCGGGGTGGATCTCGGGAGTGTCCGAGGAGGAATACGCCCGCCGGATCGAGGTGTCCGCCCGCCGCGAGTGCGCCCTCATCGAGGAGCTCTGGCGCGATCATCCGGAGCATCCCGCTCTCCCGGAGAAGCTCCTCGGGCGTTGGACGCTGCTGCGGAACGTGTTCCACGCGAACGCGAGGGTGCTCGACGAGACGAACCGCCTGCTCGAGGAGGGCCCGGCCGCGCTGGGCCCGGCCGCGCTCTACGGCCGCGCGTACGCGGTCCTGAGCATGCCCGAGGTCTCGGCGGCAAAGCGGCGGTCGCTGGCCGACGCCGCGCTCGCGGTCGATGCTCCCGCGAGCGACGACGGATTGAAGGTGGGGCTCCTCTCGAACCTCGCGTGGAACCAGACCGCGGACCCGGGCGAGCAGAGGCGGCTCATCGCCCGCGTGCTGAAGCAGCACCGTTCGGAGGCCGGCGCGGCCGAGCTCGTCGACCTCTACCGGCTCCTGAAGCACCTCGGCGAGACGCCGATGCTGTCGGGCGGGGACGTGCTCGGCGGCCCGCCGGTCTCGCTCGAGTCGCTCCGCGGGCGGAAGACGCTCCTCGTCGTCTTCTCGTCCCACGACTTCGAGCGCGGCACCTCGCGGTTCCTCGCATTCGAGGAGCTCATGCGCGCCCGGCAGAGGCTGGGCGATGCCGCGCCCGCGGTCATCGGCGTCCTCGTCGATCCGGACGAGTCGCGGCGCGAACGGCTCCTCGAGCACGCGAAGACGTACCTCATCGACTTCCCGGTCGTGCACGACGCGAGCCCGGTGGAAGCAGACGAGGCGAAGTCACTTGCCGAGCGCCTCGGGATCTGGAACACGCCCTGCTTCCTCGAGCTCCACGCGGACGGGAGGATCACGAGGATCTGCGGGAGGGCGGCTCCGCTCCTCGACGGCCGGGGAGCGTAGACCCGCCCAGGAAACTCGACGAACCGACATTGGGGCCGTCAGAGCGGCCTGCGGCGCTCGTTCTCCCGTCCAGAAAGGAGCGCCCGCGATGTCGCGAACCACGCGCTCGAGGCCGAACCGCCTCATCGGACTGTTCATCGCATTCTCGATCTCCTCGGCCTTCTCGACCCTCATCGGTCGACCGGGCCGCGCGGGGGATCGTCCCGCCGACCTCGCGCTCGTCCTCGACTGCTCCAACTCGATGGAGGGTCAGAAGCTCCGGGTCCTGAAGGAGGGAGCGAAGCTCGCCATCAGCATCCACGACGGGACGCTCTCGATCATCGAGTTCGCGGGCCGCGGCGGCCCGGCCCGGACCTTCGACGTGTCGACGCTCCACGAGAAGCTCGCCGCGATGCGCGTCATCGACGCCCTCGGGATCGGCGGCGGCACCAACTATCCGGCCGCTCTCGAGGCGCTGAACCACCTTGCCCGCGGGACGACCGCGATCTTCGTGAGCGACGGCGCGAACACCAACGGCGGCGACGATGGAGTCCTCCGTCTCGTCGATCAGGCGCCGGGCCGGATCTTCACGGTCGGCGTGCGCGCGGGCGGCAAGGCAGAGCGACTGCTCCATTCGATGGCGGATCGTTCGGGAGGCGTCTTCAGCCGCGTGGAGAACCCGCAGGCGTTGACCGAGACGTTCATCGCGGTGACGCAGGGTCTGAACCACTATCGCAGCTACGAGCCGAGGGAGACGGTCCTGACCTTCCGGGGATGCGCCGGGAACGTCTTCGCGTTCGGCTACGGAGCGGACGTCGCGGCGGAAGGACGCCCGACCCTCCCCACGCCTTTCCTGCAGCACGTGGCGGCGTTGGCGGAACGGGTCCGCGTCGTACGGTACGCGCTGGGAGTCCCCACCGACGTCGTGCTGCGCGCGGTCTCGCCCGACTCCGCCAACGGTCGGCTGGGCAAGATCCTCATCGGCGGCCTCCGCCGCACGCGGATCGAGTGGCGCAGCGTGGACGGCCGCCCGATCTCGGGTCCACTCGCGGCCGACGCGCCCGTGCGCCTCGCGTTCGCGTTCGAGGACCCGAGCGGCCGACCGATGGACGTCGTCGACATGGCGGCCGCCGCGACGATCGTCGGACCCGACGGCCGCCGCGTCGACGTCGTCGCCCGGCCGAGCGCGGACGGCACGGCGTTGATCACGGACGAGCTGACCTTCTCCACGACCGGCGCGGTCAAAGTCCACGCGCGGACGGCCGACTCGTCCACCGGATACGAGTTCGAGGACGAGCTCCACTCGTCGCACGCGGTCGAGAAGGCCCGCTTCATGGGGCTCGATCTCGACGGCGCAGCGGCGCCTCGGGACCTCGGTCGGTTCGCCGCCAACGCCGGGGTCGTGTCGCTCGGACCGGTCGAGATCCCCAGCCTGGACGCGAATCCACTGGTCTACCGCGTCCTCGTCGAGGACCCCGCGAGCCTGAAGGCGGCGATCCCGACGCGCCCGGCGGAGCCCACCGTGACGCCGGTTCGCGGACGACCCGCGCGCGTGACGCTGAACGCGCGGCTCGAGAACGTCCCGGTCGGCGACTACACCGGGCGGATCGTGCTCGAGCCGGCGTCGAGCGGGCTCGACCGCCGCTTCTCGCTTCCGTTCCGGATCGAGGTCTTCGAGCCGCTCCACGCCGAACCGATCGACTTCGGCGCGGTCGTTCCCGGTCAGATCCTGGCGCGCCGTCTCGAGATCCGGAACGACGGGGAGGGTCTGCGCGGACTCGAGGTGGAGGTCGGACGCTTCTCCGCCGCCGGGGGGCCCGTCGTCCTCTCCGCCCCCGAGCGCGCGATGGTCGGGGCACGGGGAACGTCGGCGATCTCGCTCGAGCTGCAGGTGAGCCCCCTCTGCGAGAGCCGAGGTCGACTCGAGAGCTACGTTTCGGTGCGGCGCACCGCCGCCGACGCGATCCGCGTCCCGGTGACGGTCGACGTCGTCGATCCCGGCGCCGTGTCGCGGCTCGTCGTCGCCCCGGGCGAGCTTCGTCTGTCAGCGGCCGCGGGCGCGGTCGTTCTGTTCCAGGTGACGGTGAAGGCGACGAGCGCGTTCCTGGGTGCCGATCGCGTCGAGCTGGACGGCGGATCGTTTCGCCGCGAGGACGGGCGCTCGGAACCGGTCGTGGTCGCCTTCGAACTGCCCCGTCGCGGAGCGATCGTGGGCGGCGGCGCCGTCGTCGCGAAGGGCCAGTTGCTCGCCCCCGTCGCCGCCGGGGCCTACCACGGCGAGGTCGCGGTCTCGAGCGCATTGAACGGAACCGTGCGCGTCCCGGTCCTCCTGGACGTGCGTTGACGCGCAGACGAAGGACGTTGAACGGAGCCTCGGAACACATGAAGAGCCGAATCCTGCTGCTGATCCTCGCGATCTTCCCGTCGATCCTCCCGCTCGCTCTCGCGAGCGCGCCGCCCATGGTCGCTGGGGAGAAGGAGACGGCCCCGCGCGTCGTGATCCTCCTGATCGATAACTCGGGGTCGATCTTGGAGCTGCCGGTCGCCGACACGATGCGCTCGTTCGTCGTGCATCTCGCGAAGGTCGCCGCGCTCTCCCCGCGCCGGATCAAGCTGGTCGCGATCCTCTACGACGGCAACGGGGTCGAGGTCGTCGGCGACCCGAACGACGTCGTCGACGGCCTGGAGATGCCGACCGCGACGCACGACACGTTCCTCCACCGGCTCCTCACGGAATGGAAGGAGCCGAACGGCGGCACGCCGCTCGACCTCGCGCTCAACTACGCCGCGTTCATCGCGTCCGAGCAGCCGGCGGAGAGCGACGTAACCGTCGTGAGCTTCGGCGACGGCACGCCGTGGAGCGGCTTCCTCCGACCCGACGACTTCCCCGAAGTGCGGGAGGCGATGGATCAGAAGGTCCAGGCGATCCTCGACGGCCCGTTCGCGGACGCCATCAAGCAAGGCCTGATCGAACGGGTGCGCCGCGAGTGGGAGGACGCGAGCAGCGACGACGGCAAGCGGATCCGCGAGATCCAGCGCCAGGCCGAGTATCGCGCCTGCCTGGAGAACGCCGACCACCTGCTGTCGGCGGCCGTTCGTTACGTCACGGTCGACTTCGCGGGGATCCCGGCGCTGCGAGAGATCCACGTCGCGGCCGGCGGCGAGGAGAGGGACTACGTCCTCCTCGACGACCCGGCGCAGGTGATCGGCCGCCTGCATCTCCTCGGTCTCACGCAGTTCGAGGGCGTCGTCGCGCCCGAGCCGATCATGACCCCGCCCACCGAGGAATTCGAGGCCGAGCACGACGTCGCCGTCGACCCGTTCGCGGAGCGCCTCGTCCTCACGATCGCGCTGAACCCGCCGATCGACAACGCCGGCGAGGACGCGGTGGTCTCGGTGGACGTCGATGGAAGCGTCATCACGTTCGACGGCGACGGCGATCCGAACGCCATCCGCGCGACCGACGGCAAGGGTCGCATGGCGAGCCTCACGCTTTGCCTCGACGCCGCGCCGGAGAGCGGCGTGGTCTCCGTCCGCTTCGAGTCGCCGCAGCAGTCCCACAAGGTCCCCGGCGCGACCATCTACCTGCACGTGGCGCTGTCGACGGACCTCGTACCGGTCTTTCGACCGATCAACGCCGACGTGGATCAGAAGCCGCCGTACGTGGTCTCCGACACGCACGCGCTCCCGTTCGAGGCGGCCATCCTCGGACCGGACCAGCTTCCGATCCCGGTCGCGCAGATCGACGTCGTGCTGCGCTCGACGCGAGGCGGGGACGCGCTCCCGATCACGATGGCCGAGGAGCCGTCGGTGCCCGGGTTGTTCCTCTCCGCCCAGCCGGTCGCGCTCCCGATCGGTACGTACGACGTGGAGTTCCACTACGTCCTCCCGTCGGGCGTTCCGCTGCAGGTCGTGCTCCACGAGCAGATCGTCTGCCAGCGCCAGGACGAGCACGTGACGCTGGAGCTGACGGACGACGTCGCGAAGAAGGCTGGGCACGTCGCGCTCAAGCAGATCGGCGACGAGCAGACGGAGGGAGTCGTCAACGTGCTCGTGCGGCTCGCGAACGTCGACTACCCGGTCTCCCTGCGGGCATCGATCGTGGGGCTCCAAGACGCGCAGGGAAACGAGCCGAACGCGCCGATCCTGACGATCCCCCGCGACCGGTTCGTCGTCCAGCCGGGGCGCCCGACCAAGCTCGCGATCCGTTACCAGGTGCCGCCGCGCCTCGACGGCGTGGTCGACGGTCCGTTCGAGGCGACGCTCGCGTTCATGCGCGAGGACCAGGGCGAACCGATCGACGTGCGGCCGTTCGTGAACGCGGACTTCGCCGTCGACCCGGTGAACCTGATCCGGTTCACGCTGCGGCGCCCCGGCATCACGCTCGAGGCGCCGCGGATCTTCGGCGACGAGATCGTTCGGTCCGGGTCGGAGGTCCGCGTCGAAGTCCACGCCGACGTCTGGGCGCCGTACGGGCGAGACCTCCGCGTCGTGGCGCGTCACGACTCCCAGGTGGCGCGAACCCTCCGGATCGATCCGCGGACTCCGTTCATCGACGCCGACGGACGCGAGTACGAGAGCATCGCGTTCACGCTGGTCGAAGGAGATGCACGCCAGGAGGTCGAGCCCGGCCGAGAGGCGGAGTGGCGCTTTCGCGTCGAGATCCCCGATCAGGCCGCGTTCGAACGCGTCACCGCGGACGTCGTCGTGGCCGGCGAGGGTCTGCGCACCGTCACGCTCCCGGTCGAGATCGTGCTGCGCGATCCGCTCCTCGCCCCGCGGATCGAGAAGGCCCTCTGGGGCCTGTTCGCGGCCGCGCTCGTGCTCGGGGTCGCCGCGTTCGTCCGGCACGTTCGAGCCCGCCGTTTCGATCTCGACCGGGAGTTCGTCGCCGCGATCGATCGCCCGTTCATCTTCATCGAGGTCGACGAGAAGGCGATCCTCCTCCCCGGCGGCGACGTGTGGATGCAGACGGACGGCGACCGGCGGTTCCGGAAGGCGCCGAGCCGGATCCCGCTCCGCCGCCTGTCCGAGGGACGCCGACTCCTGCTCGCCCAGCCGAACGAGAACGGCGAGCCCGGCCTGACGTTGGCGATCGAAAGCGTCGAGACGGACGCCGAAGGCAACCCCGTGCTCGCCGGTTCCGTCCAGGATCCGGGGCCGTACGTCGAGACGATCGCCCGTCACCGCCGGCGCTGGAAGCGCCGCCTCGCGGCGGCCGCCGCGCTCTTCCTGATCGCGGCGTCAGCCTACGCGCCGGCCGTCGTTCACGGGGTGCAGCTCCTGCTGGACACGTTCCGCGCCTGACCCGACCCCTGCATGGCCCGACCTCCTGAAGGAGACCACACCCATGAAGAGACCCGACCACCAGATCGCGACCTTCGGAACGAACGGGCACGCCGATTTCCATCCCGATCGACCGTCGCTCGAGCTTCCGAGCCCGGAGCGGGCCGGCCCTCCCGGGTTCTCCTTGCGCGACCTGGAGGGCTGGTCGGGCACGATTCGAATCGCCATGCCGACGATCGTGGTCGCCGTGGGCAGCACCGCCTCGGACATCGTGAACCGGCTGATGCGCTCGCTCATGCGCGCGGCCGGGGGGCTGCCGCGCTGCGTCGAGTACCGCATGATCGACGCGGACACGCGGGCCCCCACGATGGACCGCTCGCGGTTCATCTCGACCGGCGTCGACGGGAGCGGGACGAATCCGATCCTCGGGAAGGAGTCGTACGAGAAGCCTTCGGTGCGGCGCCTCGTGCGCGCTGGATTGCAGCGCTCGTTGACGAACGTGGAGCGCGGCGATCCTCGGTTCCGCACCCTCTACCCCGCGCGCAAGGTGACCGGCATCGACATCGTGGCCGGCGCCGGCGGCACGAGCGGAGGCTACCTCCGGGGGGTGGTCGAGGACGCTCTCGACGTCGCCCGCGCGCGCGACGTCGAGGAGCCCCGCATCCGCCTCACGTTGATCGGCCCCGACATCTCGATCAACGACGTCACGCGCGAGGTGACGCGGAAGCAGCGCGAGCTGATCCCGAATACCTGGGCGCAGAACCTGGCATGGGTCTACGGCGAGATCGCCCGCGGTCCGGGGCGGATCTTCTCCGTTCAGGTGGTCGACGACACGAACGAGCAGTGCACGTTCGCCACGAACTCCGCCCTCGCGCAGATGGTCAGCCACGCGCTCTTCCACCAGCTCTTCGGGACGGCGGGTGCCTACGTCGAAGCCCGCACCCGCGACCATCGCGGCTACGGCGACGTCTACGGGACGAGCCGCTGATCCGCGCGCGCCGAAACCACCGAGTCACCTGTTCACCCATTTCACCCGTTCGACCCGTGAGGAAGAACATGACGCGACCGACCGACATCCAGCGAATCCCGACTCCCACCCAGAGCCTCGGCACCGCGACGCTGCGGCTGGACTTCCTCGGCCGGTGGTCCGAGTTCGCGGACCGCTTCCTCCGGGACGGCGTGCGGTCGCTCTGGACCGCGGCCGCGACGGACGATCCCGATCGCCGGCTCGAGGAGTCGGAGCTCGGTCCCGACGCATTCACCCTCGACCGCTGGTTCGGCGGCCAGGAACCGCGCCGCCCTCGGCTCGACTTCACGGTCAAGTCGCTGCGCCGGCTCGCCAACGACCTCGATGACCTCGCCGACGACGCCGGAGGCTGGCGCGACGATTGGCGTGACGTCCTCCGCGACCTCGCGAAGGAGTCGCTCGGGGAGGTGACCGACGCCGCGCTCGCGCTCGTCCGGCGCGTCGCGGAGGAGGACGGTCCAGCCGCCGCACGCCAGGTGCTCCACCGATTGCGCGGTCTCGCCGAGGCCGAGTTCCGCCGCCTGGAGGCGGATCGATCGCGGTGGACCGTGGAGCAGAGCGCGCGCCTTCGCGCGGCGGCCCCGATGGTCCGCGGGATGACGCGGCCACGCTCGTGGACCGCGCGAGTCTGGTTCCATCTCCGGAAGGACGCCTCCGCTCGCCGCTGGCTTCGCGACGGTCAACTGAAGGATGCCGCCAAGGCGCAGCAGCTCGCCGCGCAGGCCGCGCAGGATCGCTACGCGATCGACCTCGCGCGCGCGAAGCGTCACGTTCTCGAGAAGCTCGGCGCGCGCCCCGGCACGCCGGGGGTCCTCGACGACCTCGCGACGGAGATCGCCGATCGTGAGCGGTTCTTCGCGGAGATCGCGCCGCCGGCCGCGCCCGCTCTCGAGCGGCCGGACGATCCGACCGTGATCGACCTCGTCCCCGACCTCGACACGCCGCTGAACCCCACGGACCGCACGACGCTCGAGCACGTCTATCGCGCCGAGGCGGCGAAGGTCGGCTGCACGCCGGCGGCGTTCGCCGCCCGGTTGAGGGACGGCCTCGAGATCCGCGGCCGCCGCCTGATCCCCGGCCGTTGGGCGGAGATGCCGCTGATCGAGGTGCGCGCCGCCCTCGGCGTGGAGCTCGGGCGGTACCTCGGCACCGAGGATCCGTCGCGCCGCCTCGACACGACCGAGCCGACGACCGCACTCGAAGCCGCGGCCGCGATCTCGTTGACGCACCCGTGCCTGCGCTGGCGACTCGACGAGAACATCGATGAATGGGTGCGCCGCGCGCAGCCGTACGCGGTGTTCCGACCGATTCAGGGGGTCGATCCGGTCCACGTCCGCGTCCTCTACTGTCACTCGAGCCAGCGCGTGTTCTGGTGCGAGCAGCTCCCCGAGCTGCCGGTGCCGCCCCGCGCGCTCGAGCCCGAGCTGGCCGCGGCGAACGGTCACCTCGACGGCTTCGCGCTCGCGAACCCGTTCGAGGCGATCCTCTCGACGTTCGCGTTCGGGCTTCCCGGCCACGCGCAGCCGAGCTTCCTGAAGGGGATCTACCTCGGCCACCGCATGCGCCGCCGCGACGATGCGCCGGAGCCGATGCACGACCTCGACGGCGCGCCCGAGCTGCGCATCCTGGACGAGCGCGAGGACGGCCAGGCGGACGCGATCGCGCTCCTCGACGCCGCGATCCACGGTCGCGTCGCCATCCCGCTGAAAGGAACGCCCCTGCGGTTCGCGCTCTCGCGCCCGGAACCGACCGTCGACGATCTGTTCGCCGAGACGGTCGTCGAGGCCGAGTGGAGGTCGGCCGCGGTCGTCCACGAGCAGATGAGGAAGACGTCGTTCAAGGCGCTCGTCGAGATGCTGCATCCCGAGATCGAGGGCTGGTACGACCGCTCCGCGCGCCTCGCCGAGCACCACGACCCCGACCACGTCGCCGGCGAGCTCACGCGGCTCGGAGTGCTCGAGGCCGGTGAAGCCCGGACCTACCGCATGGCCCGGCGCCCCGACCGGCCCGAGCACGCGTCGAAGCACTTCTTCGCCGTCCGCCGCGGCCGCCTCGTCGGCCTCACGCGCGAGGAATTCCTGGGCCACCTGATCCGCGACGATTGGTTCTACAACGTGGTCTTCTGGCGCGTCGTCGACGAGCTGGCGAAGGGAAACCTGGCCCGGACGGAAGTGCCCGAGTCCCTGGTGCGGTACGTGGACGCGCGCCTGGAGGACGGCTAGTGGTGTGATTCAGATTGTTGGTGGATTATCCGGAGGTCATCGTCGTCGCTGGCAAGGCGCGACGACGACCGCGTATTCGAGATACGTCGAGGAGGAGCAACGCAGCAAGCGATGACGAGGGCCCCGGAGAAACGTC
>CAZYQW010000014.1:0-16793 GCA_964649825.1 uncultured Phycisphaeraceae bacterium
CGAAGCGAGGCGAGGTCATCGCGACCGAGATCGAGGCGCAGGACCGCAGGCGTACTGCCTGTACGTCGAGGATCCTGCAACGAAGAGATCGGTCGCGAGGGCCCGCCGCAGCCGGAATGACTTTCACCACGGGCGGCTAGATGTCCAGGAAGCCGGAGAAGAGGTCGACCAGCACGTCGAGCATGCTGCTCGGGCGGCGCGACCACGTGGACTCGAACGGTCCACCCGACGCGAGCCCCGAGATCGGGCCGTGCGCCGCCTTGGACGACCGCGACGACGGCGACGCGGCCTTGGCGTCGAGGACGCCGGCGCCGCGGTCGTCGACGACCCGCAGCACGGCCTCGAGTTCGTTCGTGTCGAACCAGTAGCCGTGCCCGCCGCACCAGTCGACGACGATGCCGGACCAGCCGAAGTTGCGGCGCTGCATGAGGTCGCCGCAAATGAGGCACGGCAGGTAGCGGACGTCGGCCGCGTTGCCCGCGGTGACCGCCATCCCCCCACCGTTCGCCCCGCCGTCGTGCGTCTTCGGCGACCGCTCGCGCTCCTTCGCGATGCGCTCGAAGTCGGCGACGTCGACCCAGACGCCGCCGCAGCCCGTGCACTCGACCAAGCGCGTTCCCGTCGCGCTGCACTCGGCGAGGCCGGCCCGGCATCGCGGGCAGCTCCCGGTGGTGATCGCCTTGACGATCGTCTCCGGCCGGATCTCGACCCCGCAGCCCGAGCAGAACCGGGCGCCCTTCACCATGCGGCAGAAGCACTCCGGGCAGACCTCGCCCAGCCCTCGATCACCGAGCGCCACCTGCGCCTCGCAGTAGGCGCAGGTGGTGCGCTTCCCTTCGAGCGCGCCGCCGCACGACGAGCAGTGCATCATCCGCACCGGCCGCGACCTCTCGCGCGGGATCGTGTTCAGTTCCCCGCAGAAGCACCTCACCTTGGCGCCGGGCCTCAGCGAGCCGACGTCGTACTGGCGGTGGCAGCTCGAGCAGGCGATGAGCATCGATGGACTCGGAGGACTCGCGGGAAGGGCGTCGGATCTGCGTCTCATCGGCTCGTGGCGAACCGGACTTGACGGAGACCGACCCCCTCCGCCTCGCCTGGTCCCGGCCGGCTCGAACCGCGTCAGCCCTCGATCGTCCCTTTCAGGCCGGGAACGTCCTCGCGGCGTCGCGAGTGGCGACTGCCGGAAGGCCGACCGAGACGACCTCGTCGTCGATCTCTTCGAGCTGGCGCGGGCCCTGCCCGCGGTCGAGGCGCGGCGGATTCTCGACGAACGCGGCTCGGGAGGCCCCTGACTTCGACGGACCGGCAGCGGGACGGAAGCACGGGATGGAGCCGCCCCGGCGCAATCCGTATAAGAGGGAGCACACGCCACGGAGCGAGAACGATGACCCAGAGCCCCCTTGCCCGCCTTCCCCAGCTCGGACAGAGCGTCTGGTACGACTACATCCGCCGCGACCTGATGACGAGCGGCACGCTGGCGCGCTACATCGCCGAGGACGACCTGCGCGGAATGACGTCCAATCCGACGATCTTCGCCCAGGCGATCCAGAAAAGCGACCTGTACGACGGCGACATTCGTGCCGCGCCGGCCGATCAGGGCGAGGCCGCGTTGTTCGAGGAGCTGGAGGTCCGCGAGATCCAGGTGGCGGCCGACGCGTTCCGCCCCGTCTTCGACCGCACGGGTGGCGGCGACGGTCACGTCTCGATCGAGGTGGCACCGACCCTCGCGCGCGACACCGCCGCGACGATCGAGGAGGCGCGACGGCTCTGGGCGTCGTGCGACCGCGAGAACGTGATGATCAAGATCCCCGGAACGAAGGAAGGGTTGCCGGCGATCGAGACCTGTCTGTATGAGGGGATCAACATCAACGTCACGCTCCTGTTCGCCGTCGAACGGTACGAGGAGGTGATGGAGACCTGGCTCCGTGCGCTCGAACGCCGCGTGGCGGACGGCCTGCCGGTCGACGGCGTCACGTCCGTCGCGAGCTTCTTCGTCAGCCGCGTCGACGGCCTGGTCGACAAGCTCGTGAAGGCGAAGCTCGGCACGCTCGCCGGGGCGGACGAGAAGCGGCTGGCCAGCGTGCGGCAGAAGTCCGGCATCGCGAACGCGCGGCTCGCCTACGCGGCCTACGAGACCAAGATCGCTCGCTCCGACCGCTTTCGCGCCCTGCAGAAGCGGGGCGCAAAGGTGCAGCGTCCGCTCTGGGCGTCGACGTCGACGAAGGACCCGTCGCTGCCGGCCGACTACTACGTCGAGGCGTTGATCGGCCCAGACACCGTGAACACGATGCCGCCGCAGACCTACGACGCGTACCGAAAGGACGGCGATCCCGCTGTCCGCATCCGCGACGATCTCGACGACGCGCGCGCGTCGATGGAGACGCTCGCCGCGTTCGACGTCGATTTCGCGGCGGCGACGCGGCAGCTCGAGGACGAAGGCGTCGGCAAGTTCGCCGAGTCGTATGACGAGTTGCTCGACAGCATCGCGACGAAGCGCCAGCAGATCGGCGCGACCTGATCCAATCGTTTCCAGGGGCCCGGCAGCACGGGCCAGAGAGGCAGCAGAAAGATGGCGGAGTTCGGGGTTCTCGGCCTCGGCGTCATGGGGTCCAACTTGGCACTGAACGTCCTGGACCACGGCATATCGGTCGCGGTCTGGAACCGCAAGCCGGCGGCGACCGACGCGTTCGTCAGGGAGGCAGGCAGGAGGGTGACGGCCACGAAGTCGCTGGAAGAGCTCGTCGGTGCGCTCGAACGCCCCCGGCGCATCCTGATGATGATCCAGGCGGGCAAGCCGATCGACGCGGTCCTCGAACAGCTCCGGCCGCTCCTCGATGCCGGTGACATCGTGATCGACGGCGGCAACTCTTGGTTCGAGGACACGCGCCGGCGCGAGAAGGAGTACGCCGGGCACGACCTCCACTTCGTCGGGATGGGCATATCGGGCGGCGCCAAGGGGGCCCGATCCGGCCCATCGCTGATGCCGGGCGGCAGCCGTCACGCGTGGACGCAGCTCCAGCCGACGCTGGAGGCGATCGCCGCGGTGACCGAATCCGGTCCGTGCGTGACGCACGTCGGCCCGGACGGGGCCGGCCACTTCGTGAAGATGGTCCACAACGGGATCGAGTACGCCGACATGCAGCTCATCGCGGAGGTCTACGACGTGCTCCGCCGCGGGCTCGGCCTCGCCGCCGATCGGATCGCCACGATCCTGGGCGCGTGGAACGAGGGCGCCCTCGCGTCCTTCCTGATCGAGATCACCGCCAAGCTCCTGACCGTGAAGGACCAGGACGGCGCGCCGCTCGTCGACAAGATCCTCGATCACGCCGATCAGAAGGGGACGGGGCGCTGGACGGCCAGCCTCGCGATCGACCTCGGCGTACCCGCGCCGACGATCGCGGCTGCCGTCGACGCGCGCGTGCTGTCGAGCATGAAGGACGAGCGGGTCGCGGCCGAGAAGAAGCTTCGCGGACCGACGAAGAAGTCGCTCACCGGCGATCCGGAGAAGTGGATCGCGGCGGCCGCCGATGCCCTGCTGATGGCGCGCATCGTCGCATACGCGCAGGGGCTCCACCTCATCCGCGCCGGCTCGGAGGAGCACCGCTGGAAGATCGACCTGAAGGAGATCGCCCGGATCTGGAAGGGTGGCTGCATCATCCGTTCGGCGCTCCTCGACGACGTCATGACCGCGTTCGCGACGCGCCGGCCGCCGGCGAACTTGCTCGTCGCGCGCGGCGTGAAGAAGGCACTCACCGCCGGGCAGCGCGCCTTGCGCAAGCTCTTGGCCGGCGCGCAGTCGATGGGCATCGCCACCCCGAGCTTGTCGGCGAGCCTCGCCTACTACGACTCCTATCGCACGGCGAACCTGCCGCAGAACCTCACCCAGGCCCAGCGCGACGCGTTCGGCTCGCACACGTACCGGCGCGCCGATCGTCCCGAGGAAGGCCCAACCCACACGGACTGGCTCGACTGACCGGTTCCCGGTCGGCCTCCGCCCGCCACGGCAAGGCACGGCCGGATGGAGCCTCCGATTTTCGAGGAATGATCGAGAGCGACAAGCGAACGAAGACACCTCGTTCGACCGTTGATCGTGCGTGCCGCACCAGGAGGTCCCGCCGTGGCGCCGCTCCTCGAGATCCGAAACCTCAGCTTCGCCTACGGGGGACGTCGCGCCGTCGACGACGTCTCGTTCGACGTTGCCCGGGGCGAGATCTT
Organism: uncultured Phycisphaeraceae bacterium; assembly: GCA_964649825.1. Lineage (GTDB taxonomy): Bacteria > Planctomycetota > B15-G4 > B15-G4 > JADJEK01 > CAZYQW01. The sequence goes on from CAZYQW010000014.1 coordinate 4,216, forward strand.
CGGTCTGCTCGGCCCCAACGGCGCCGGGAAGACGACGACGATCTCCTGCCTCTCCGGGCTCAGGCCGATCCTGGCCGGCGAGATGACGTTCGACGGGCGGCCGTTCCTCCCCCAGCAGGATCGAGCCGCCCGCGCGCGTCTTGGCGTCGTCCCTCAGGAGCTCGCGCTGTACGAGGCGCTGACCGCGCGCGAGAACCTCGAGTTCTTCGGCCGGATGTCGGGCCTCGAACCGGCGCGCGTTCCCGGCGCCGTCGACGCCGCGCTCGAGCTCGCCGGCCTCACCGACCGCCAGAACGACCGCGCCGGCACGTTCTCGGGCGGAATGAAGCGGCGCCTCAACCTCGCGATCGGAAGCATGCACGAGCCGGACCTCGTCATCCTCGACGAGCCGACGGCCGGCGTCGACCCGCAGTCGCGCAACCACGTGTTCGACGCGCTCGAGCACCTTCGCGAGCAAGGCCGCACCCTGATCTACACCACGCACTACATGGAGGAAGCCGAGCGCCTGTGCGACCGGATCGCGATCATCGACGTCGGTCGCGTGATCGCGTCCGGGACCGCGATCGAGCTGTCCGAGCACGCGGGCATCCCCGGTGCCGACCTCGAGCAGGTGTTCCTGAAGCTGACCGGCAAACGACTGAGGGACTGAGGAACCGATGAACACCCGCCAAGCGACGCTCCTCATCGCCAAGAAGGACCTGAAGGTCTACTTCCGCGACCGCACCGGTGTGATCCTGGGGTTCGGCCTTCCGATCGTGCTCGCGGTCGCATTCGGCTTCATCTACAAGATGACGTTCGGCCGGGAGGGAGGGATGAGCCGAACCGCGCTGTGGGTCGCGGACGAGGACGGCACCGCCGAGAGCCGTGCGTTCGTCGCCGCGCTGCGCGAGAGCCGTATGCTCAGCGTTCGGCCCCGTTCCGACGAAGACCCCGTCACCGCAGCGGATCTGAAGGAGAAGGTCGCAGACGGCGAAGCGCACCACGGGCTGCTGATCGGCGCGGGCTACGCGGACGCGCTTCGCTCGCAACGGTTCCCGACGCTCACGATGTTCCGCGACCCGGGCCGCGCGCTGGAGGGGCAGCTCGTCTCGATCGGGCTCCTCCAGGGATTCATGTCGTCGGGTACGACGGACCTCGCGCCCATGTTGACGACGCACGCGCTGAAGCAGTCCGGCCTCCCCGACGAGTGGTCCGACCGCATCCTTGCCGTCTCGCGCACGTTCTCCGTTTCCGTCGAGCACTTGTTCGTCGAGGCGAACGCCGCGGGCCTGATCGCGGACGGCGCAGCGACCGGGGCCGACGGCGAAGACGCAGGCGCCGCGGGGATCGATTTCTCGGCGGTGATGTCGAACCTCGTCCCGCTGGAGAGCGTCGAGATCCAACCCCCCGATCGCCCGAAGCAGCTCACCTACATGCTGTCGCACAGCATCGCGGGCATCAGCGTGATGATGCTGATGTTCGGTCTCGTCGCCTGCGGAACGCTGCTCATCAAGGAGCGGGACTCGCGGACGATCGATCGGCTGCTGGTCTCGCCGGTGCCGCGGAGCTCGATCCTGTGGGGGAAGTTCCTGTTCACCGCGGTCGTCGGCGCACTGCAGCTCGTCGTCGTGTTCACCGTCGGCGGCGTCATCTTCCGGGTGAACCTGTTGAAGGACCCCGTCACCCTCGTCGTCATCTGCGCCGCCCTCCTGTTCGCGATCACGTCGTTCGGCATGCTGGTCGCCGCGTTCTCGCGCACGACCGCTCAAGCCGAGGGGTTGTCGACGATCATCATCCTGTTGATGTCCGCCCTCGGCGGCGCGTGGTTCCCCCTGCAGATGTTCGACCTGCCCGCGATCGGCGAGGTGATCTGCCGGAGCACGCTCACGTGGTGGGCGATGAGCGCTTTCCAGGGCATGCTCTGGTACGGCAAGGAGTGGACCGACCCGTCCGTTCTCCGCGACGTCTCCGTCATGATCGCGTTCGGCGTCGCGGCGAGCGCGGCCGCGGTCGCCCTGTTCCGGCGCCGCTACGTCGCCGCGTGACGGGCCGGCCACGCCCGATGTCCGCCCGATCTTCTTGCCAGTTCCGCGCGCGTCCGCTCGCCGTCGATCCGTAGTCTAGGCAGTCGTTTCGCTCGCGACGGAGGCTCGGACTCGAGTGCCTGGACCAGAGGACGCCCGACGGCGGCGCCGCCGGCTCGTGGGGCTCGGCGCGCTCGCGCTGATCATCGCCATCCCGCCGCTCTTGCCGACGATCCTCTCCACGCGGCTCGCCCGCCCGCTGCTCCAATCGATCGTCGGACGGTGCGTCGGGGCGCCGGTCGAGGTCGAGGCCGCCGACCTGTCCTGGCGCGGCCCGAGCACGTTTCACCGCGTCGCCGTCGCGTCTCCGCCCGGGTTCGGCGACGCGAACCTGCTCGAGGTCGAGCGAGCGACTCTGGCGCCGGGGCTGTTCGCCTACTTGTTCCGCGGCGAGCGAGCCCGCCTGCGGCTCGACGGCACCCGGCTCGAGGTGGTGCGAGCTCCCGCGGGGGCGGTCAACCTCGGCCGGCGGCTCGGGGACGGCGGCCGCGAAGCGATCCGAGCCGCGCTCGGGAGCGGCGCGTCGCTCGAGCTGAACGGCACCCTCGTCGTGTCGGATCGGACGACGCGCGAGTCGTACTACGTCCAGGACCTCGCCACGACGATCGACACGACGGCGGGAGTCTCGGTGCGCGCGAGCGGCCGGACGGAAGGACCGTCCGGAACGGGAGCCGTGCGCGTCGAAGTGGATCGCAGCGCCGACGGCGCGACGCTCTCGCTCGCTCTCTCGACGCGCAACCTCGACCTCGGTCGGCTCGAACCCGCCCTCCAGGCGTTCATCGCCGACGGATCGCTCGCCGGAACCGCGGACTTCGACCTGACGCTTCGTACCGGCCCCGGTCGAACCATCGAGTTCGCGGGAGAGGGCCAGACGAGCGGGCTCTCGCTCGCCGGCTCGCCGTGGATTCCGCCGGCGACTCCGGTGGCGGACTCGCACGTCCACCTGAGCGGTGCAGCCTCCCTCGACCTCGACGGATGTGTCGGCGCGTTCGACGGCTTCCACCTCGCGAGCTCGTTGGTCGAGCTCAAGGCGAACGGGCGGGTCGACTGGCGCTCGGGCCGCGTCGGCGGCGACCTCGAGGCGCGCTTCAGCGCCGCGTTCGAGCGTGTCGTCTACCGCCTCCGTCCGTTGCTGGTCGCATACGTCCCGCTCCAGCACATCTTCGGCGACGTCGATGTCCGGGTCGCGCCGCACGAGCGCGGCGGCTTCCGCGTCGACGCGGACGCGCGGGACCTGTACGTGGACACGCGGGAGCCGCCCCGCCGGCTCGCGTTCGGAGACTCCACGTTCCGCTCCCGCGTCGACATCGCCCTCGAACCGCTCGAGGTCGACGTCGATGATCTCGAGACCTCGACGCGGTTTTGCGCGATCACCGGAACGGCCCGCTTCGTCGCCGGCCGCGACGGAGCGCCGAGCGCCGGCGAGGTCGACCTCGCCACGCGGATGCTCGACACCCGGGGATTGGCCGGCTTCATCCAGAAGGCCGTGCCGGGGATTTCGCTGCTGATGGCCGGGTACGTCGATGCCCACCTGGTCGCGTCGGCGGACGCCGAGCGGGTACGCGGCAGGTTCGACCTGAAGTCCCAGGACTTCGACTGGCGATACGAGGTCGGGAAGCCGCCGCGGGTGGACCTCTACAACCTCTGGGGGAAGCCGATCGATCTGACCGCGTCGTGGGACGGCCCCCGCGGGGAAAGCGCGGTCCGGGAGGCGACGGGCGCGATCTCGCTCCGGGCCCCGGGCGCGGCGATCGATCGCAATGAACTGTCGGCGCTCGAGCTCGACGCGCGGCTCGAGCACGGCACGCTCCGCTCCACGAACCTGCGATTCGACGTGAACGGAGGCACCGCCACGGGGAGCGTCGCCCTCGATGTCGCCCGCGATCCACCTCGGCTCGAACTCGAGCTCGACGCCCGCGACATCGGGTGGGCGCAGCGGTTCCCGACCGCGTTCGCGGCCCGTGTGCATCCCATCTTCGCCGCGACGGGCGGAGCGTTCCGCGTCGACACGACCCAGCGGATGAGCGCGACGCTATCCCTTACTGCGACCGGCCGCGGGTGGCGCCCGATGATCGCGGGCTGGCAAGGCTTGGGGCGCCTCGAGCTGACGGACGGCGTGATCGAAGGCTCGCCGCTCCTCGAAGCGTTGACGCCGCCCTACGGAGCGCCCGGACCACGCACCGTCCGGCGGGTGCACGCGGACTTCCGCTTCGAGAACGGCTGGATCGTGTCGGACGCGGGCTTCCGCGCGGACGGACGTGGCTTCGCGCTGGCCGGCCGCGCCGACGGGTACGACCGGTTCGAATACGTCATCCCGGCCGACGCGCTCTTCGACCCAACGTTCCTCGAGGAGCACGCCGCCGAGCTCCGGCACGTACGGTTCGAAATCGGCGGCCAGGTCGAGCGGCCCGTCCTCCGGATCCCTGATCCGCTGGAGTGGAGACGCCTCGCCGAACGAGGAGAGCTGGCGCGAGCGATCCAGAAGTTAGGGGAATCTTGATTCCCGACGAACAAACGTCTAGCCCGATCCGTCTCACGACTGCACCCGGGAAAACGTTCGAAACTCCAGTTTTGATGGGACTGAAGCTAGGCGCAATACATTGACATGATTACGTTAATGGCGTTCGGGAAGTTCGGTGCGGGCTCACGCGGGGTTCGCGCCGGAGAAAAGTTGGAGGGCCGCGGCATGGGAGGGGCGGTACATGGTCAGTGACCGGCTCAATCGTTTTGTCGAGACTTTCGATGGTTTCAAGGTCGCGAACGACCGCAAGGTCTTCGTGGCCGAGCTCGTTCGGGCGATCCTGGGCATGACCGGGACGAAAGACGTCTACGCGATGCTCATGAAAGGGAACACGGTGACGGCTGAAGCCGCGGTCCGTTCCGGTGGCCAGGAGTTCGAGGCGACGGACGACGTTCGGAAGCCGGTTGCCCGGCTCCTGTCGGCCACCAAGGATGGTTCGCGTCCGATCTACGAGATCGTCGAGGGCCGGCTGGTGGCGCCGTTCTCGCTCACCGACGACATCGCCGGCGCGGTGTCGATCGGGCCCGGCCACGAGGAGTTCGCCAGCGAGGTCGTCGCCTTCGTCCGCGCGGTGGGACGCGAGTTCGCGCTGCGCGAGGCGGCCGCGCAGCTAGAGAAGAAGGTCGAGAGCATCGAGTCGACCGTCGCATCGGGCGGCGTGCGCGCGGTCGCCTACCTGAAGCCGGTGTCCGAGCTCGAGAAGGATGCCATCGAGCTGGCGTTGCGCACCACGAAGTGGAACAAGGAAGAAGCGGCGCGCCGGCTCGGAATCTCGCGCGCCTCCATCTACATGAAGGTCAAGAAGTTCGGCCTTCAGAAGCCGCTCGACTGAGATCGGGGACGCTGGGCGGCCCTTAGGAGCCCTTGGGCGCCTCGCCCTTCGCGGGGCGCTCGAACGGCCCCTTCAGCGGGCGGAGCGAATACTCCTTCCTGACGAACTCCGTCCACCCGTCGACGAACTGGCCGACGGTCAGGCCGTAGACGTCGCGCAGCGCGTCCCGCGTTGGCACTTGTTCGCCCGTCATCTTCGACACGAGGAGGGGCAGCTTCTTCGGGTCGAGCCACGTGAGATAGTCGACGTAGGACCAGGCGAGCCACCGCTCCTCGTCGGTCAGCGTGTCGGCACCCTTCGCGATCACGTCCTGCACCGTGGGGCATTTGCCCGAGAGCACGAGCTTCTTCACGAGCGCTTCCCACGGCGTGTTTCGATAGTTCGCGAATCCACCCGATTCCTGAGAGCAGGTCGTCCTCGGGACGCCGAACAGACGCGTCTCGATGACGAACGCCGTCCCCTCGTACATCCAGCCGTACTGCTTGAACATCCAGAACGTGTACTGCCCGTGCTGGATGTCGTGGTAGATGTGGTGGGCGACGACGTGGCAGAGGTACTGGTGGAAGTCCTCCTCCGTGCGCGTCTTTTCGGGGTCGGCCCACATCACCAGGTTCGACTTGAGTGGTCCGATGAGCTGGATCTTCGAGTCCGACTGCAGCGAGAGGTCCGTCATGTAGGGGGCCAGCGTCCGGGCGGCTCGCAAGCTCTCCAGCAGGTTCAGCTTGACCTTGCAGAGTCGCATCATGTGCTGAGGCTCGATGCCGTGCCAGTCCATGATGTACCGGTACAACTCCTCGGCGCGCTGGGCGTACAGGTGCGCGGCGTCGTGCAAACGGATCCGCCGGCGGCCGATTTTGATCTCGGGACGATCCCACGAGATGATGAAGTGCTCGGTCTCGATGTGGACCACCTCGGTTCGGGTGTACTGGTCCACCTCGTCGCGCCGCGCTTTCCGCCACGCTCGGCGGCGCTCGACCTCCTGATCGAACTCGCGCTTCGCCTCGCCCTGGATCCGTGGGTTCTGGCAGTTGGGGCACGGAACCCAGTCGAGACAAAGCGCCTCGGGATCGTTGTCCATCCAGAACGAACAGAAGAGGACGTCCTTCTCTTGCTCCAGGACCTCGGGCAGGTGCTCGTGCGCGATCCGCCCGGTGGTCTTGCAGTCGCCGCAGAAGCGCTCTCCCGGCTCGAGCTTCTGGGCGTCCACGAATGGTACGAGCGATGCCACGAACCAGGCGGCCATGACGATTGTCAACGTAGTACGAACGATCAACGGCCTAGCTCCGAACGCGATGTCTGCCCCACCTGGTACGAGACAATCGGAAACGCGTAACCCGAACCTCACGTCGAATGATCCATCCTCCGGGCCTCGGTGCTCGCGCGACCCGAACCCACTAGCCACCCTTCGGAGGCCGAACGAACGGGCCCGCCCGGGGTTTGAGCGAGTACTCGGTCCGCACGAACTCTTCCCAGCCCTCGACGAACTCGCCGATCGAGAGGTCGTAGGCCTGCTTGAGCGCGTCACGCGTGGGCAGTTGAGGTCCTTTCATCAAACCCAGAAGCGGCGGCATCTTCTTCGGATCGAGCCACATCAGATAGTCGATGTACGACCAGACGAACTGATGCTCCATCGCCGACAACGAGTCCGCCGCCTTCGTGATCACCTCCTGGAAGAGGGGCGCCCCTCCCTCCATCACGGCCCGCTTCACGTTCACTTCCCAGTTCTTGCCCTTCCAGTGCAGGAACGACCCCGATTCCTGGCCGCACCAGGTGATCGGCGGGCCGAAGCCGCGGATCTCCAAGTAGTGGGCGAGCCCTTCGTACACCCAGCCGTACCTCTTCATCAGCCACTCCTTGCGACGGTCGACGTCGTTGTGGATGTGGTGGCTGACCGTGTGGACGAGGAACTGGTGGAAGTCCTCGTCTTTCTTGAAATCGTCCTTCTTCCAAAAGCAGATGAAGCGCGACTTGTTGCCGATCACCGACTTCCGGGTGGCCGGGCCGATCCCGCCGAAGAGATGGTCGCCGACGCGCTGCGCGTCCTTCTGGGACTCGAAGATATAAAGGTAGTGGACGTTGCGCTGGACCTGGCGCTCGGTGATCCCATGGATCTCCAGGATCAGTCGATACAGCTCTTCCATGCGTTCGACGTAGACGTGCATGGCGTCGTGCGGCCGCAACGACGCGCGACCGATCTTGAACTTCGGGATGTCCCACGCGATCACGAAGTGCTCGGTCTGGATGTGCTCGACGGTGTGGCCGACCGGCGCGTCCACCTCCGCCTCGCGTTCAGCGAGCCATTGCTTCCGCCGGCCGAACTCGGCGTCGAACTCGACCTTCGCACCCGCCTGCACCGACGGAGTACGGCAACGCGGACAGACGACCCAATCCATGCCGAGCGCCTCGCGGTCGCTCCTCATGAACGCCGAACAGAAGAGCACGCCCTTCTCCTGCGCGAGAGCCTCCGTGGAGTGCGTGTGGTCGATGCGACCGGTGGTATGGCAGTCACCGCAGAGGTGCTCGCCGACCTCCTGCGCCAGCGCGCTCGCCGCGATCACGAGTGGGATCGCAAGCAGCATCACTACGGACCGACACGGCAATCGGTGGGAGATTCGGATCACGGGCTCACTCCGCCGACACGGGGATCTCGGTTCGTTCGTACACGGTTCGACCGGCCTTCATGACGAGCCGCGGCGCGCATTGGCCGAGCTCGTACGGGAGGAACAGATGGGACGGCCGGTCCAAGATGATGAGGTCCGCCTGCTTGCCGACCTCGATCGAGCCGATTCGATCGGCGGCTCCGAGCGACCAGGCGGCATTGATCGTGGCCGCGGCGAGCGCCTCGGCCGGGGTCATCCGCATCAGTGTGCAGGCGATCGCGATACAGGTGGGCATCGACACGACGAACGAGGTGCCCGGGTTGAAATCGGTCGCGATCGCGACGATGACGCCGGCCTCGATCATCCTGCGCACGGGGGGGATCGCCTTCGCACCGAGCGAGAGGACCGTCCCGGGGAGCAGGACGGCGGTCGTACCCGCGTCGCGCAGCGCCGCGATGCCCGCGTCGCTGATGCGACAGAGGTGATCCGCCGAACGAGCGCCGAGCCCGGCCGCCATCTCCGCCGCGCCGAGCCCTTCCAGCTCGTCCGCGTGCACGCGGAGATCGAACCCCTGATCTCTTGCCGCCCGCAAGATGCGCGTCGATTCCTCGACCGAGTAGGCGCCCTCGTCGCAGAACACGTCGCAGCTCGACGCCAGCCCTCGCCGTCTCACCTCGGGCATCACCTCGTCGACCATGAAGTCGATGTACGCGTCACGACGATCGCGGTACTCCTCCGGCACCTGGTGCGCGCCGAGGTAGGTCAGGAGCACCTCGAGGGGGTGACCGTCGGCGACCCGGTTCAGGATCTCGAGCGAGCGGAGCTCGTCGTCGAGGTTCAGGCCGTACCCCGACTTCGCCTCGATGGTGGTCGTCCCCGCGCGCACGAAGCGGTCGAAGCGGCTCCGGACCAAAGCCTCGAGCGCGTCCGTCGGTGTCTCGCGCAACGATCGGACCGAGGAGAAGATGCCGCCGCCGGCCGCGGTGATCTCCTGGTAGGTCCGACCATGAAGGCGCATGTCGAACTCGGTCTCCCGCGTCCGCGCGAAGGCGGGGTGCGTGTGGGCGTCGACGAATCCGGGGATGACCGCGCCCTCCGCCGCGTCGATGATCACGCGGGGCGAGAAACGATGGACGACCTCGGCCGCCGGGCCGACCGCGACGATCCGCCCCGAACGGATCGCCACCGCCCCTGCGGTGACGATCCCCGCGTCGTCCATGGCCGCGCCGACGCGGGGAGCGGGCCCGCGCAGGGTCGCCACCTCGGCCGCGTTTCGGATCAGGACGTCGCAGGATTCCATCCGCGAGATTGTAACGACGAGGCTCGCTCCTCACGCATCCCGCGGGCCGGCTTCGCTGGGGTAAGGCCCCGTCGGTCCGCCGAACCCACATTTCTCGCCGGGCCGAGTTCAAGCGGTACGAACCACGCTCCCGATAGGAGGGACGGCCGGGGCGGCGACGACCACCCCGCGGGAGCCACGAACCCTGGAAACGACCGACACCGCCCCCGAACGATCGACCGGCCGGGATTGGATTCCGCCTCGACAGCACGTCGCCCGGCGGCTGCTGCGGATGCTCGTACCGGTCGCGCTCGCCGGGGGCGTCATCACCCTCTACCCGTCGATCTCGGAGCAAGTGGTCGCGACGCTCGGGCGCGGCTTCGCCCCCCACCTCGTCGGCGGCTACGTCCTCTCGCTGGTCGGCCTGTTCCTCGCCGACACCTGGGCGCGGGACCGGAAGATCGAGCGGTTGCGCGCGATCGCCGAGCGCGCGGAGCGGCGCGCGCAAGGTTTCCAGGATCGCGCGAACGAGCTCCGGTTCCTGCTCGACGTGGCGTCCGATCTGGACGGGACGGAGCGGATCGAGTCCTCCCTCCACCACGTGCTGTCGCGCGTCCAGGCGGTCGTCCCGTTCCGTTTCGGCTTCATCTACCTGCTCGACGGAACCACGGAACGGCTGCGCGTGCGCGGGGTCTGTCCGTTGACCGCGGCGCCGACCACCGCGCTGGACGCCGTCGCGCAACAGACGCGCGAGACGTTCGTCGAGTCGACCCCGCTCCTCGTCGTGTCGGAGGCGCCCAATCGGCATGCCTGCCCGATTCGCAGCCGCGACCAGGCGATCGGCGTGCTCGTGATCGATTACCCGGGTTCGCTGCCGCTGCACCACCAGGCCCGCATCCTCGCCGTCGCCGATCGCCTCGGCGCCGCGCTGAACGGACTTCGATTGCGCGCCGACGTGGAGTCGAAGGAGAGCGCCTTGCGCCATGCGTACCGCGAGCTGCGCCAGAACGGCGAACGCCTCGCGCGATCCCGTGCGCTCGAGGAGGCGACCGCGTTCGGGCGGGCGGCCGGCGACGCGTTGTCGGCACCCGTCTCGGCCGCGACGGAGGAGCTGCGGCGGCTCGATCGCGGCATGGCGAAGGAGGACCCGCTGCGGCCGTCGCTCGATCGGCTGCGCGACCAGATCCGCGAGATCCGCCGCCTGGGGGCCGAGTTCCGCGCGGTCGGTCGCCATACCGGCAACCCGGCCGAACAGCACGTCAACGATGCCGTGATCGCGGCCGTCGACCTCGCCATGCCGGACCTGAAGCGCGCCGGCATCGAGGTCCGCATGACCCTGGACGACCACGTCACCGGAGTCCACATGGACGAGGGCGTGCTCGTCCAGCTCTTGACGCGGGCCCTCCGCAACATCCGGGCGACGCTTCGCCGCAGCGACCCCCCGCGCCGCCTCTGGATCGAGACCCAGCCGTACGGCGAGGGCGCGAAGGTGGTGTTCCGCGACAACAGCGCCGGGCTCGACGCCGGGCGGCTCGACGACGTCGTCCGCTCGAACGGACCGAACGACGCGGCGGGCCGCTTTCGCAAGGCGTTCCGCCGGAACGACGGCCGGCTCCTCCAGTCCGATCTGCGCGCCCACGGAGTCGTGATTCGGACCGAGCACGAGCTGGGCCGGGGCCGACGACTCATGCTCTGCCTGAGCGGCGTCGAGGAGATTCCGAAGGCACCGGTGCTATAATGCCCACCGTCGACGAGACGCCACGGCCCCTACGACGACGTGGGGTGCCAAGCGGGGTGCCGAACGGGGCGCCGAACGAGGCGCTGGACTGGCCCCCGAACCTTTGGTTGGAGAACAAGATTTGATATCGGGGGATTCACCCTCCGTCCCTGGGGACCAAAGTGTCCTCGGGGAGGTAGCTCGCGCCGTTGGCGACGATCCTGACGGATCAAGATTCTTCCTTCTTGCCGTGGCGTTCGCGTCGATCTCCGTCGCGGCCGCCCTCTGCCGGTACGGGCTCGATGCCGTATCCAAGGCCCGCCTCCTCCAAAGCCTGAACGGTGACGAGGAGCGCCGCCGGCGCTTCGCGGGCTACTTCGAGTCGCTCGACCGGACGCGGATGGCCGTCGTCTTCACGTGGGTGACCGCGGACGCCCTGTTCGCGCTGATGTTCTTCAGGCTCGTCGCGGAGTTCTGGGGCAAGGACCCGAAGTTCCACCTCTTGCCCACCATCACCAGCGTGACCCTGACGGGGATCATCCTCGTGGCGCTCGGCCGCGTCGTCCCGCCGCGCCTCGCGGCACGCCCGAGCTTCGAGCGGACGTTGCGATCGGTCTTCCCCACGCTGCACGTGATCGGTCTCGTGCTGTGGCCGTTCGTCTGGATCCTGCTGGGGCTCCGTCGCGTCCTCGAACGGATGTTCGGACGGAGCGACACGCGGCTCGACGAGGCGTTCGCCAACGAGATCATCGCGACGGTGGCCGAGGGCGAACGCGACGGATTCGTCGGCGAGGAAGAGGCCGACATGATCGAGAACGTGGTCGAGCTGCCCGCGTTCGAGGTCAGCGAGGTGATGACGCCGCGAACGGACGTCCACTGGGTCGAAGCGACGACGCCGGTCACCGACGCGCTGAAGCACGCGGCCGCGATGCGCCACTCACGGCTTCCCGTCGGAGAAGGGGACGTCGACCACATCATCGGCGTCTTCTACATCCGCGACGTCGTCGATCGTCTGACCGAGATCGACAAACTGAAGGACCTTCCCGTCCGGGACCTGTGCCGCAAGCCGCTCTACGTCCCCGAGACGAAGAAGGTCAGCCAGATGCTGAAGGACTTCCGCGAGAACCGCCTCCACATCGCGATCGTGCTCGACGAGTACGGCGGCACGGCGGGGCTCGTCACGATCGAGGACATCCTCGAGGAGATCGTCGGCGAGATCGAGGATGAGTACGATCCCGAGCGTGAAAGCCCGCTCGTGGTGCTCGAAGACGGCCGCTCGGCGGAAGCCGACGCCAAGGTTCGGATCGGCGACCTGAACGAGGAGATCCATGCCAATCTGCCGGAGTCGGAAGACTACGAGACGGTCGGCGGCTTCGTGTTCAGCCAGCTCGGGAGGATCCCAACACCGGGCGAGAGCTTCCAGTACGAGAACGTCGAGGTCACGGTCGTGAGCGCGAATGACCGCAAGATCGAGAGGCTGCGGATTCGAGTGCTCGAGACGGTCTGAGGTGAAGCGCGCACCGACGCTCGCGATCATCATCCGCCGCCAGGACTTCCAGGAGTCCT
>CAZYQW010000015.1:0-8995 GCA_964649825.1 uncultured Phycisphaeraceae bacterium
CCCTTAGGGTTCGCGCAAGAAGAACTTCGCATCCACGCGCAGCAATCGCCGCCGAGGGCAAGGCGCGACGACGAAGCGTATTGGTGGATACGCTGAGGAGGAGCAACGCAGCCATCGGCGGCGAGGGCAAGCGAGATGCGAAGTGATTCTTGCGCGGGCCCTAACGGTTCAGTCCGGCCGGGGCTCGCGAGCGCCCCGCGACTCCCGCGAGCACCAGCAGGGTGACCGCATAGGGAAGCACCAGGAAGAACTGATACGGCACCGCGCTCCCGCGGGCCTGGAACTGGAACTGGAGCGCTCCGACCGCGCCGAAGAGAAGGGCCGCGACCAGGACCCCTCCCGCGCGCCAGCGCCCGCAGACGACGACGGCGAGCGCGACGAATCCACGGCCGGCTGTCATCTCCTCGACGAACGTGCGGGCCTGCGCCAGACAGAGATGCGCACCGGCGAGAGCCGCCATCGCTCCTCCGAAGCACAGCGCGAGCGTGCGGATACGCGGCACCGGTACACCGAGCGCACGAGCCGCCTCGGCATTCTCGCCACACGCGCGGAGCCGCAGACCCGGCCGCGTCCGAAACAGGAAGAACGCGAGGGCCGGGACGAGGAGGAGCGCCGCGACCGGCAGGAGCAGGCGCGGCAACGGTGCGACCAGCAACGCGTCGCCGGTCCTCCCATAGAGAAGGTCACGCCCGGCCGCCGTCGCGCCGATGGCGAGAAGGGTGAGCGCGGTCCCGGCCACCACGGCGTCGACCCTCAGAAAGACGACGAGCCACGCGAAGAGGAGGGCGAACGCGGCCCCGGCGATCGGCGCGGTGACGAGGGCGAGCTCCGGCCGGCCGCTCGTCTCGCAGGTGACGAACGCCACGAAGCAGCCGGCCAGCATCATCCCCTCGAGCCCGATGTTGAGGACGCCGGCCCGTTCGACGACCAGCTCGCCGAGGGCGGCGAGCAGGAGCGGCGTCGCCGTCATCAGCGCGGCGATGAAGAACGCGGTCAGGAGGTCGACGGTCACGCGGACACCTCCCGGGAATCAGCGCTCCGGCGCGACGCGAGCCGCTCCTTCACGCGCGGCGACTCGAGCCCGAGCAGGACGACCAGGGCGACACCCTGCAACACGTAGGCGAAGCCGTTCGACACGAACCCGGCCCGCTGCATCGCCGCCGCTCCGGCGTCGAGCGCCGCGAAGAAGAGCGCGGCGAGAAGGACGCCGGCCGGCGACAGGCGTCCGAGCAGCGCGACCGCGATCGCGGTGTAGCCGACGCCGGCCGACGGGTGCTCGTAGAGGCGATGGGTCACGCCGCAGATCTCGATCCCTCCGGCCAGGCCCGCGAGCGCGCCCGAGACGAGAAACACGATCGTCAAGTCGCGGACGACCGGGAAGCCCGCCAGCCGCGCCGCCCGCGGCGCCGCCCCCGCCGCTCGCATCCGAAGGCCGAACGTAGTGCGCCGTACGAGGAGCCAGACGATCGGAACCGCGACGGCGGCGAGCAGGACGCCGGCATGCAGGCGCGGCCAGAAGATCGGGAGCGCCGCATCGGCCGGAATCGGAGCGGAGCGAGGATACGCGCGGGCCTCCTCCTGCAAAGCGCCGTGGACCGCGCCGCTCACGGTGTAGATCATCACGAAGTTCAAGAGCAGCGTCGCGAGCACCTCGGGCACCGAGCGGCGCAGGTGGAGCCATGCGGCGACGAGCGCGAGCAGCCCACCGCCGAGGGTCGCCGCGGCCAGCGTAGCGACGCGGCCCGTCCCGCCGAGCGTCGCCGCCGCCGTCGCGGCGAGCATGCCGGCGAGGATCTGTCCCTCCGCCCCGATGTTGAACAGTCCCGCGCGGAACGAGAGCGCGACGGAGAGCGCGGAGAGGCAGAGCGGCACGGCGACGATCAGGGTCTCGGTGATCCCATAGCGCGTCCCGAGGGCACCGGTCACGAACGCGCGGCTCGCACGGGCGACGTCGACGCCGGTGGCCCAGAGGATGATCGCGCCGACCACGAGCGCGAGGGTCGCCGCGATCATCGATGACGCGAACGATGACGCGACCGAGCGGCCCCCGGTCACGCCTCGCCCCCCGACATCGCACGGCCGACACGTGCACGGTCGACGCCACTCGGCAGCTCGGCGACGACGCGCCCGCCCAGCAGCACGAGGATGCGGTCGGCGAGGTCCGACACCTCGTCCAGGTCGGTCGACACGAGCACCACGGCCGCGCCGGCCGCCGCGATCCGCTCGATCTCGTCGTGGACGAACGCGGTCGCCGCGAGGTCTAGCCCACGCGTCGGGTTGGCGAGGAGGAGGACTCGCGGCTGCTCGGCGAGCTCCCGCGCGAGCACCACGCGCTGCTGGTTGCCGCCCGACAGGGTCGCCGCGGGATCGTCGGCCCGACCGCCCCGCACCGCGAACCGCTCCATGAGCTCGCGCGCCCGCTCGAGGACGGCGCGACGCGGCAGGAACGGACCGACCGCCGCGTGACGCAGGCGCTCGCGCGAGAGGAGCAGGTTCTCCCCGATGGCCAGCGGCAGCGCGAGCCCCTCCGTCCGGCGGTCCTCGGGCACGACGGCCACCCCGAGCTCGCGCGCGCGCGCCGGCGTCGCGGGATCGAGGGGCACGCCGTCGATGACGACGCGCCCCGACGCGGGCGCGATGAGCCCACCGATCGCCTCGAGGAGCGCGCGTTGGCCGTTGCCGTCGACGCCGGCCACTCCCACGATCTCGCCGCGCGCGACGCGAAACGACACGTGGCGGAGCCCGACCGCACCGTCTCGCGACGGCGTGGCCAACGCGGCGGCTTCGAGCCCGTTCCCGCCGCGCCGTGCTTCGGTGCGCGCGAGACGCGGCGCGCGAGCGGACACGCCGCCGACCATCGCCTCGGAGAGGCGTTCACGATCGAATCCGCCGCGCCGCGCCTCGAACGCCGCCGCGCCGCGACGCAGCACCACGACGCGATCCGCGACCCGCTCCACCTCGGGGAGTCGATGCGTGATGTAGACGATCGCGACGCCGCGGGCGGCGAGCGCGCGGACCTCCGCGAGCAGACGTTCCGCCTCGCCCGGCGTGAGGACCGCCGTCGCCTCGTCGAGCACGAGGAGCGAGACGCCCGCCGCGAGCGCGCGCACCACCTCCACGCGCTGCCGTTCGCCGACGCCGAGACCGTCGCCGCGCCGATGCGGCTCTGGCAACGAGAGGGCGGCGCGAGCCGCGGCCTGCGACGCGCGAGCGTGGAGCACCGACCTCGTGAGCAGGAACGGCCCCGCGTCGCGGCCGAGCTCGAGGTTCTCCGCCACGGAGAGCGCGTCGATCACGGTGTCGTGCTGGTGGACCATGCCGATCCCGAGGCGCGCCGCGTCGCGCGGCGAACGGATCTCGACCGGGACGCCGTCGAGCCGAATCTCGCCGGCGTCGGGGGCGAGCACGCCGGAGAGCACTCGGACCAGCGTCGTCTTCCCCGCGCCGTTCTCGCCGAGCAACGCGACCACCTCGCCGCGCTCGACCTCGAGGTCGACTCCGGCGAGCGCGGTGAACGCGCCGAAGCGCTTCACGACGCCGGTCATGCGCAGGAACGGCACGGGACGGTCAGACCGCCGTCGCTCGGCGGAGCCACCACAGGAGAGCCACGAGGGTCTTCGCGTCCTCGACGTGGCCGTCCGCCACGCGTCGTTGGACCTCGCCCTCGGACCACTCCACGACGCGAAGGTCCTCGCCCTCGCTCACGACGCCGCCGCCCGACCCGACGCGGTGGTCCCCGCGCACTTCGGCGGCGAACAGGTGGACGCGCTCCGACGAGCCGCCCGGCGAGGGGAAGAACCGCGCGATGACCTCGACCTCCTCCAGCTCGTACCCCGCCTCCTCCCGCGCCTCGCGACGCGCGGTCGCCTCGGCGTCGTCCCCTTCCTCGATCACTCCCGCGATCACCTCGGTGAGCCACCCGCGTCCCTTCGTGTGCGTCGGATAGCGAAATTGCTCGACGAGGACGACGCACGCGCGCGCGGGGTCGTGCAGCAGGACCGCGGCCGACTCGCCCCGCTCGAAGCAGAGGCGGCGTACGGGCGGCGACATCCGGCCGTCGAAGCGTTCGAACGAGACGCGCGCCTCGTCGACCTTGAACGAATCGTCGAGCAGGCGGCGTGTCGACTCGATCTCGACCCTTCGCTCTTCGCTCACGGCAGTACCTCCGCTTCCAATCGTCGTTCACGTCCGATCCGTGCGGATCCCGCTCGTCCCCGGCGTCAACGCGAGGGCGGCCGCGGCCTGCAAGACGTCGACGACGCGGACGATGCCGACGAACCGTCCACCCTCGACGATCGGAATCGAGTGACGACGGCTGCTCGCCGCGCACCTCATCATCTCGACCAGGCCGGCGTTCAACGGGACGACCGACACGTCGCGCACCATGAGGTCGGAGATCGGGCGGGCGAGCAGGCGATCGCCGAGCGCCGGGTGCTTCGGCGACACTTCGGCGAGGATCTCGCGCGCAGTGACCACGCCGACGAGGGAATCGTCCGCGTCGACCACGTACGCGACCCGCGGATCGAACGATCTCGCCACCGCGATCATCTCGCAGACCTCACCGACCGTCTGGGTCGGGGCGACTCTCCGCTCGGTCGTGCGCAGGAGGTCCCGCGCGATCGGCACCGCCGTCATGACTTCACCTCCTGCGAGAGACCCGCCGCGGCGCGACGTCGCTGCACGAGCGCGATCAACAGCGCAGGCTGATCGATGAGCCCGCGGATGCGGCCGTCCTTGTCGCAGATCGGAAGGACGTCCATGTCGAGCTCCACCGCGACGCGCAGGAGCTCGCCGAAGGTGGTCTGGCGCGTCAGGCGCAGGAGCTCGCGGCGCGCGATCGTGGCGATGCGCACCTCGAAACGGCGCCGCAGCGCCGCTTCGAGGCCAGTCGCGGACGTCACGTCCTCGTCCGCGCCGATCCCGGTGACCAGCGCGTCCAGGAGGTGCCACGTCGTCAGCTCGCCGGAGAGCTTCCCTTCGCGATCCTGCAGGAAGAGCGGCAGCGCCTCGGCGAGCTTCTGGGCCTTCTGCATCTCGGACATCAGCCAGAACGCCTCGCGCAGAGGGTGGCGGTCGCCGAATCGGATCGCCTGCGCAGAGACGAGCTCCGCGGCGCGCGGCATCGCTCCCTCACCGAGGCGCGTCGCCTCCATCTCGGCCCGGCCGGAGCGCTCGGCGTCCACGATGCTCCAGGCGCGCGCGTGCGCGAGCTCGAGCGATCGCAGCAGCTTGTTGTCGGCGTAGAAGACGTTGGACTCGCCAATGCGCGCTCGCAGGCCCGAGCTGACGAGGACGTCGTTCAGATGATCCTCGATCCCGCAGACCACGAGCTTGATCCCTTTCTCGCCGAGGATCGCCAGGAAGTGCTCGAGGATGGCCATCGCGGTGCTGCCGACGGCCCGCAGGCGCTTCATTCGCAGCACGACGACGCGCGTCTCCGGCGTCAAGCAGCGCAAGAGCTCGTACTCGAGGTCGTCGACCGCGGCGAAGTAGAAGTCTCCCTCGAGGTTCACCGTCACGACCGGGCTGGGTGCGGCGCGGTTGAACGGAACCTCCTCGAACCCGCCCTCGGGGTGCGGCACGAGCTGCGTGAGGTCGGTGCGGCTCGTGTCGCGCAAGAGCAGCGCGATCGACATGGCCACGCCGACGAAGATCGCGTACTCGAGCGGCAGCGTGAGCGTCGCGATCAGCGTTCCGACGAGCACGAAGCGCGAGTTCGACCCGGACCGCCAGACCAGGCGGAGGCGGTTCTTGTCGACCATCGAATACGCCACGACGACCAGCATCCCGGCGAGAGCCGCCTTCGGGATGTAGTTCGCGACCGGCGCGAGCGCGACGACGGTCAGCGCCGTCCACGCCGCCGAGAAGGCCGCGCCGAGCCGCGAGCGCGCGCCCGAGCGGTAGCAGACGGTGGTCCGGGTGAACGATCCGGATCCCACCATCGACGAGCAGAACGAGCCGACGAGGTTTGCCGTCCCCTGCCCGACGAACTCGCGGTTGAAGTCGAGACGTTGACCCGACGACGCGGCGATCGATCGCGAGCTCGATGCGACCTCGCTGAAGCAGAGCAGGGTCAGCGCGAACGCGCCCGAGCCCAGCTCGCGGGTCAGCTCGTAGTTCGGCGCCAACAGCAGGTCGGGCACGTGGAACATCGCGGCAAGGCTGCCGGCGATCGGCTGGATGTCCCGCACCACGTCGACCTTGTCGCTGAAGTCGGGACTGTACCAACCGAACGCATAAGTGACGGCGCCGGTCACGGCCATCCCGATCAACGCGCCGGGCAGACGGCGATCGAGCCGCGGGAGGATCGCGGTCGCGAGCGCGACGGTCACGCCGATGCCGAGTGCGTAGGGGTTCAGGTGCGGGACCTTCTCCATGGTGGCCGCGAGCACCTCGTGGAACCGACCGGTCTGGCTCCCTGCGACCTCGACTCCGAGGATGTTCTTGAGCTGGTTCGCGGCGATCAGCACGCCGGCCCCGGATGCGAACCCGACCACGACCGAGTTCGACACGTAGCGGACGATCCCTCCCATTCGGAACAGACCGAACGCAAGCTGGATCACGCCGACCATGAAGGTGAGAAGCACGACGATCTGGAACGGTGCGATCGCGTACCGCTCGCGCCAGTGCGCGGTCAGACCGAGAAGGACCATCGCGGACGCGTTCGTCGGGCCGGTGACCAGGTGCGACGAGCTGCCGAGCACCGCCGCGACGAAGCAGGTCGCGATCGACGCGTAGAGCCCGTAGACGGGCGGCACGTCAGCGATGATCGCGTACGCCATCGCCTGCGGCACCCCGATCACCGCGACGGTCAGGCCCGCGATCGCGTCGGCCCGCAAATCCCTGAAGCCGTAGGCGCTCGCTCCGAGATCGAGACCGCCTTCGCTGGTCAACACATCCTCGACGTCATCTGTTCGCTCACCTCGAGCGCGTCTCCGTCGTCCGCTTCCTACCGCACGTCCGCGACGCCGAGCATCATGACGGCCCTGCGGCACACGGGGAAGCGAAATGGTCGCGAGCTACTCGGACCGCTGCCGCGCCTCCTTCGCCACCTCGATCCGCACGCGCGCGGCGATCGATACGCGCTCGCTCAGAGCCGGGTTGTAGACGAGGTCGACGACGCCGCTCTTCAAGTCGTAGCGGTACGTCCGCCCGCGATGCGCTCCCGACCGGACGTCGCTCGCGATCCGGACGAACGACTCCGGGACGTCGAGGACGACGCTCGCGACGACGGTGCTCGGCTTCACGCGCGCTTGGTCCTTGTTGCAGCCGATCGCGAGGACGCCGCGTTCCTCGGCCGCGTTGAACACGCCCAATCCGGCCGCGTCGGCGTTGTGGAACAGGACGTCCGCGCCCTGGTCGACGAGCGCCAGCGCCGCCTGGTACGCGGCCGAGACGTCCTCCCACGAGCCGAGCCACGACACGACGACCCTGCCGTCCGGCCGCACTTCCATCACGCCGCGCTCGAACGCCTCGAACGCGCTCTTCACCGGCGGAATCTCCATGCCACCGACCACGCCGATCCTCCCCGCCTCGCTGATCTGACCGGCGAGCATCCCCGCGAGGTACGCCGGCTCATCGATCACGAACTGGATCGACGAGACGTTCTCCGCCACCGCTGCGCCCGACGTGATCGCGAAGACCGTCGCAGGGAACTCCGGCCCGACGCGCGCCGCCGACTCCGAGAACTCGAAGCCGTGCCCGAACACCAGGTCGAAGCCGCGCGACGCGAAGTCACGGAACGCGCCCTCGAATTCCGACGGCGACTTCACCTGGACGTGCGAGACCTCGGCGCCGAGTTCGTCCTTCAGGCGCGTCAGACCCTCGTACGCCGACGCGTTCCAGCCGTCGTCGGAGATCGGGCCGGGGACGAGGAGGGCGACACGGAACGCGTCGGACGACGACGATTCTTCGGCGCAGGCGAGGGGGGCGAGGATGCAGACGAACAAAAATTGTCGGTTCGGTCGGAGCATCCGCGCATCCTGTCACGGATCGTGGCCGGCGGCCAGCCCTCGCTCTCGAGGGAGACGACGCAACGATCGATCAAACGGAACCGGGCCTCCGCGCGGACTCGAGGATCTCGGCCTCCAGGATCCCGAGCGTCGGAACCGACGCGGCACGGGCGATCCAACCGAGGAGGCTCGCCTCGTCATCGAATCGATGGATCGCGCTCCGCAGCGCGTCCGGAAGGGGACCGAAGCGGGTTTCGATCAGGGTCGTCAACGCCTCGATCTTCCCTTCGATCTTCCCTTCGATCTTTCCCTCGACCCTCCCTTCGTCACGCCCCTTCGCGAGCGCTTTCGATTCACCGTAGGACAAGATCGGCATCGCTTCGGCCTCCTCGAGACGACGTTTGCGGTCCTCGAACTCCTCCTGCAGCGCCTCCGGCAGGACCATCAACCAGTCGATCAACCGGAAGAGCTGGAGGATCCGGTCACGCGGAAGCCCGGCCGCGAGCAGCCGCCGCACCAGACTGGTCTTGGATTCTAGCCGACCCCGCCCCGGTCGCGACTCGCGCGTCCAAAACCACGCCACGAGGAGAAGGGCGAACGGGTTCTTGCTCCGTTCGAGCTCGTCCCGCCGATCATGGAAGTCGCGCAGCTTGATGACCGGGAAGTCCATCCGGACCCGCGTGCCGAGGAACTCGGTCTCGTAGCACGTCGGACGGTACTGGGGGTCGGAATCGGCCAGCACCGCGAGCGACGCGAGCGGCCGCCGGTGCTTGTCGCCGATGCGATAGTGATACACGTACATGCGCCGCGGGAACTCCGCGTCTCGGCTCGCCTCGACCTCGACGTGCAGCAGCACTTCGATCGGCCGGCCGTCCCGGCGGTACAGCCGGAACAGCTTGTCGACGAACCGCCGCCCCTTGCGCCCCCTCGGGCGGAGCGCCGGGAGCTCCTTCTCGAGCGACGTGACCCGCCGCCGCCAGTCGATCGCCTCGTGGATCGACGGAGCGACGAGGGCGAGGAACTCCTCGAGGAAGAGGTCGAGC
>CAZYQW010000016.1:0-5650 GCA_964649825.1 uncultured Phycisphaeraceae bacterium
CCCAAGGAGCTCGACAGCGCGATCGTCGGGAACGCGATGACACTTCCCGGTGACGCCGTCACCGTGATGTGGATCGCGCAGAGCTGCATCGCGTACGTGCCGAACGTCGGGTTCGCCGGGTTCAGGTCGAGAGTTGCGGCGTGGAGCATCTTGTCGGGGAAGCACCGCCAGATGCCGACGAGGTTGCCGGCCGGCGGGGTCTTCCCGAAGAAGTAGTCCACTCCGTTGATCAAGTGCAGGTAGTTGCTGCCGTTGGCGGCCTGGGCTTTCGGTCCCGCCCATGCGAGGACGCTGAGCGCCAGGACGGCCACTGCGTAGCGACCCAATTTCATAGATGACCCTCCGAAGAAAGACACAGAGACTGCAACAGACAAACGCTGGGACAGCAGTCTTTCCATCGCGATCCGTCGCGTCGTGGCGCAGAGGCCGTATGGGCCGACCAACTCCCTACCGAAGGCCTCAGTGAACGACCTCTGTTCCATCGACGATCGACTGGTCGCGTGGACGCGAGCGAAGGCGAGTTGCGGATTGGATGATCCCGATAGGCTTGCGGCTCATCCTCCTTCGTCGCCAGGGTGGAGGATGCTCTGGACGGCGTGGGCCGTCAATGGGAAAAGCGTTTCACCTCATGCAATGAACAATCGAACGGATTGGACCTATCCCCATGTCCATGAACGCTATCTGTAAAAGGCAGTCATCATTTCTGGACGACCCTGCCTCTCGTCCGACGGCGCGCGTCCTAAGAACGCCTGCGATGTTCCGGTAGTTCATTGTCGGTATCCGGCTGACCTATCGCGGCGCGCTCGTCTATGCCCTGGTCCTGCTTGTCCTGCTTCCCTACGGCCTGGGGCCGACCTGGCGCCAAGGCCCTACGGATGGGGCATCGTCCTCGTCCTGGACTTCTGGGTCGGCCGTTCTACGCTGTGGCAACGGCTTGGACCGTGGAAACGACGTGAACGGAGTTCGAGTGGACGCGACCTGGGCCATCGAAACGGCGGACGAATCGTTGCCGGTCGGCGTGCGCCTACGACCGCTCGTGGGCCGATCGGATCGGCGGGGGGTCTTCACCGAGGCGTTCCGCGCGACGTGGCCGACCGGCGTTCGACCGGTGCAGTGGAACGTCGTCGACTCCGACGCGGGAGTCCTCCGCGGGGTGCACGTCCACGTGCGACACGACGACTACCTCATCGTCATCGCGGGCCGGGCCACGATCGGTCTGCGCGACCTGCGCCGCGGCTCGGCGACGGTGGGGCGGGTCGCGCTCGTCCAGCTCGACGGGTCCCATCGACGAGCGATCACGATCCCGCACGGGGTCGCTCACGGCTTCTATTTCCATGAACGGTCGACCCACCTCTACGCCGTGTCGCGCTACTTCGATCCGACCGACGAGCTCGCGTGCCACTGGGCGGATGACGAGCTGGGTCTGGATTGGCCGTTCCGGGGCGAGCCCGTCCTCTCCGAGCGTGACGCCGCGGCGGGAACGCTCGCCGCGTTGTTGGCCGCGATCGAGCCGTTCCAGCCCCTCTGATCCGATCTCGTCTTCACCCGAACGATTCAGTGCGCCAAGACGGGCGGAGACGCCCTTGGCGCACTGAATCGTCCGGGCTTCACCGTCGCGGGGAGCGACGGCGTTCCGCACGCTTCGTCTGCAGCTTCTCGTGCTTCGCGAAATGGTCGCGTACGTAGAGGTCGAGCACCATGCGGTCGAGGCCGTCGCGCCATTCCCGGTCGTTGGTGCGGGCGAACCACTCGTCGATCTCGCGGGTTCGGCGTTCCAGGCTCCAGCCGGCGCGGAGCGGGCTCGGGAACCGGATGCACGTCGGCCGCGTCGACGTGACGGAGCGGCAGACGTCCTGCGCGAGGAACTGCCGGACCATGTAGCGGTCGGTGGCGACGTCTGGCGGCGTGGTACGCCAGCCGTACGGCAGCCGCCGGTACATCGCGAGCGAGTGCGAGACGGTGGACAAGGGAATGCTCGGCACGAAGTCGTCGCCGCGCGCGAACGCCGCGCGCGCCGCGTGGTTCGAGAGGTCGAGCGTCGTGCGCGGGCGGAGCTCGCCTTCGCCGTCCACCGCCAGCGACAGCGCGTTCGCGAAGTCGGCGCCGCGCAGCGTCTCATGCAGCGTCTCGACGTGATGCGCCAGCATGAGGTCGTCGTCCGCGAGGTAGCAGACGATCTCGCCGCGGGCCTCGCTCAGCGCGCGGTGTCGCAGGATCTCGCCGTGGCGCGGCCCCTTTGGATGGTCGAAGAACCGCACGCGGTCGTCCTCGCGCTCGAGCACGCGGACGACGTCGCGCGTCGCGTCCGGCACGCCGTCTCCCACGATGAACAGCTCCACGGCGGCGACGGTCTGTCGCAACGCGCTGCGCGCGGCCCGCAGGAGCAAGGGACCGTGGTCGTGGGTCGGGATGAGGATCGTCGCGGCGAGGTCCGTCACGGCTCGACTCCGGCCAGGCGCCGCAGCTCGCCGATCGTCGCGACGATCCGCGCCGCGTCGGCCGCGCTGCTCTTCGGCGGCGGCCCGCCGCCGAGGTGATCGAGGAACGCCGTGAGCTCCTTGCGCAGGGGCATCTCCGCCGGGATGGGACGGCGCTCGACGTCGAGCGGCCGATTGCGTCGCGGCTCGCCCCCGCGGCGGATCTCGACCGCGTCGCTGTACGCGTCGTCCAGGCGCGCCACGCCACCCCGCGCGACGAGCGTCAGGCCGCGGACGTGCTTGTCGTGCCGTCCGGAGACGTCGAGGGTCAGCCACGGGCAAGGGGGGTGAGGGGGACGGGGCGGATCGCCGGGGACGCGCCCGACCGGCCGCTCGGGGCGGGGGCCGAGGATGGCACGGATGCCGATCACGACCGGCTCGTCGGCGTCGGGCGCATGGGCGTGCTCGGCCACCGCGGCCCGCGGTTCGGGGACGTGGCCGAGGATCTCGAGCGCGATCGCGAGGTCGTGCGGCGCGAGCACCCAGATCGCGTCGGTGTCTCGGTGCGGGTTCCCGACCTGGCGGCGGATCGACTCGAGTCCGATGACCTCGCCCAGCTCGCCGCTCGCCGCGACGTCGCGCAAGGTCTCGACCCCCGGGTGGTAGCGCCACTTGTCCATTACGAACAGCCGGTCCCCCGCCGTCTCGGCGAGGCGCGCGGCGGCGTCCGGATCGTTCGAGAGCGCCTTCTCGCAGTAGATCGGCACCCCGCGGGGGAGGAGCTGGTCGATGACCGCGGCGTGCGTGGTGAGGGGGGTCGCGACGATGACCCCGTCGACGTCCGGCAGGGACGCCACGTCCGAGACGACGCCGCGCGCCTTCCCGTCGCGAGCCCGTTCGGCGGACTCCTCGGACCGCGCGACGACCGTGACCGCGGCGCCGAGCTCGACGAGGTCGCGCAGGATGAAGCGGCCCCACGCGCCGCATCCGACCAGACCGATCGTGGGAGCCATCGCTACCTCCGTGTTTGCCCGCCAGGCGCGTCGCCCGCCGCGCGGGAGCTCAACGAATGTCGTCGGGGAAGACGAACGTTCCCTTCTTGTCGCGCACGTTCAAGATCCCGTAGCCGTGGTCGTCCGCTCCGAGGGCGGCGGAGATCTGCTCGCCGTCCGCGATGAGCGAGAGCCGGCCGTGTCCGTTCTTGTCGACGCGGAGGTTCCCGGCCTCCCGCCCACCGTTCGTCTTGATGAAGACCTGGCCGTGCCCGTTCGAGTCGACGCTGAGTCCGCCCGCGATCGCACCCTTGCCGCCCTGGACGAGCACCTGACCATTGCCGTCCGAGTCGACCTTGACCGTTGCGCCGCCGTCGCCTTTGCCGGAGCTGACGAACATGCGACCGTTGCCGTCCTGATCCATGCCGATCGACGACTTCATCTCGCCGGCGGTGGACCAGGCTCGGATCGATCCGTTCCCCGCGCCGTCGATGAACGTGCCGGCCTGGCCACGCCCGGAGGCCGCCGTGACGACGAGGGTGCCGTTCTGCGCGGCGTCGCTGCCGAGCGAGGCCGCGATGCGGCCGTTCGGCGCGACGATCGCGACGTTGCCGGACTTGTGCTCGTCCACGCCGAGGTCGATCGCGGTCGAGCCCGAAGCGAGCCGCACCGAGACGTGACCGTTGCCGGCCGCGTCGGCGGCGACTCCGGCCGCGATGCTGCCGGACGCCGATCGCACGAGGAGGCGGCCGCCGCTCTGGTCGACGGTCATGAAGCCCGCTCCCTTTCCTTCCGCGGCGGCGACGCGCACCAGGCCGTGGCCCTCGCTGTCGACGCCGGCGCCCGCGGCGGCCGCGCCGTCCTTCGAGTGGACGACGACCGCTCCGTGTCCGCTCGAGTCGATCGAGAGCACGACCGATCCGCGACCGGACGACCCGACGACGAGCCGGCCGTTGCCGTCCGCCGTGGCGTCGAGGATCGCGACCGGCTTCCCGTTCGCGTCCACCACCTCGAACTTGTGCGCCGACACGAGCTCCTGGACTCCGTCCGTCCGCGTGGCCGAGATCGTCAGCGTCGCGATCAGGGCCGCGGCGAGGGCGACGTTCGTCCTCCGCGAGCGGATCACCGTTCGCTCGAGGAGGTCGACGCGGGCTTCCAGGTTCTTCATGGTCAATCTCCTCGTTGCTTCGGTCCGATCTCGGTTCCAACGCCCTCGTACGCGCGGAGATCGGGAGGGGCGCCGTCGTCGTCCACCACCAGGCTCCACGCCGCGCGGTCGCTCATGGCGTCGAGCAGCCGCCGATTCGCCGCCGGGCCCAGGTCGCGCGCCCAGACGACCGCCTCGCCGTCGATGTCGGCGCCATTGTAGACCCACTCGCGGTGGACGAGGTGGCGAGGCCCGTATCTCACGAAGACGAGATGTCGGCCGCCGAGCGCGGTCAGGTCGACTCGCACCTCCTCGCGCGCGCGCATCCGATCGTGCTGATTGAAGAAGCTTCGCGTCGCCACGTCGGCGCCCCGGTCGACGATGCACCCCAGCAGCATCGCGAGGAGGATCAGCGACCCGAGCCGTCGCCGTGGCGAACGGATCGCGGCCAGACGTCGGATGCACTCGACCAGGAGGAGGACGATCAACCCTGCGACCGGCGCGAGGTAGTGCGGGTGCGAGCTCCAGGACCCGAACGTCCCGGCGGCGACGAGCGCCACGATCAGTGCCGCGTGGCGCGGCGACCCGCGACGCAGGACGCGCGGGAGGAACGCCAGGGCGGGCGTCCACGCGACGCCGACGAAGAGGACCCACGTCCCGAGCAGGTCGACGAGGTGGTCGCGAATCGTTCGCGCCGTCGATCGTCCCGCGCGCTCGCGGCTGTCGGTCGGGATCCCGTCGCCGAACCGCGACCCGCCGGCGTCTTGGTCGGCGCCCGGTGCGGAGTCGAGGTCGAGCGGGTGCCGGCCGTACAGGTCGTGATAGTGGGCGTAGGGCAGCGTCATTGCATTGCCCGTCAGTCGCTCGTTGTATGCGGCCATAAGCCCGGCGACCGGCGCGAGCACGAGGACGACGACGACGAACGACGGCCACCAGGCTAGCCGCCCGTGGTGAAAGTCATTCCGGCTGCGGCGGGCCCTCGCGACCGATCTCTTCGTTGCAGGATCCTCGACGTACAGGCAGTACGCCTGCGATCCTGCGCCTCGATCTCGGTCGCGATGACCTCGCCTCGCTTCGAAAGCACTTTCACCACG
>CAZYQW010000017.1:0-30798 GCA_964649825.1 uncultured Phycisphaeraceae bacterium
CGTTGCAGGATCCTCGACGTACAGGCAGTACGCCTGCGGTCCTGCGCCTCGATCTCGGTCGCGATGACCTCGCCTCGCTTCGCAAGCACTTTCACCACGGGCGGCTAGCCGTGACCCCGGCGATCCGAGTCATCGAGGTGATCGAGTTCGTCGGGTCGCCGGCCCGGACGTCAGAACGGAACGGCCCCGACGCTCGGGCCACCCTCGCCGGATTCCTCCGTCTCGTCCGCGTCCGTGTCCGGGACCGGAACGACGGCGGCCGCGTCGATTCCGCGCACCTCGGTCATGACCTTCTCGACCTCGCCGCGAGTCCGGGTCAGCTTGGCGTGCAGCACGCGAATGAGCGCCGCCGCCTCCTTCACGCGGTCGGCGAGGTCGTCGACGTCGACCTCGTTGGAGTCGAGCTCCTCGAGGATCGTCTCGAGGCGGTCCTTCGCCTCACCATATTTCAAGCTGGCGAGCTCCTTCTCGAGCTCCCCGTCCTTTCTTCGCTTGCTCATCTTGCTCCTTCGGGCGGCCCGGCGCCCGCTCGACGCGCGTCACCACGCGACCATCTCTCAGCTCGGCCGTCAGGCGGTCGCCCGGCGCGACGTCTGCCGCGTCCTTCACGATCTTGCCGTCGAGCCGGAGCAACGCATAGCCGCGCTTCAACACGTTCCGGGGATCGAGCAGCCGCAGGCGCCCCTCGCGCGCCTCGAGCAGGTCCGCGTCGCGGATCAGCCGGGCTCGCATCGTCCGCTCGACCTCGCGGGACCGATGCGCGAGCCCGGCTCGCTCGGACGCGAGCTCCACGCGGAACGGGGCGGCGAGCAGCCGACCCGCGCACCGCGCGACCGTCCGCCACGGGGCCTCGATCGAGGCCGCGACCAACGTCCGCAGGCGATGCCGGTCGCGCTCGAGCCCGTCGGCGGCCGCGGTCATCCGACCGGGCGTGCTGCGAACGAGGACGCGGTGGCGTTCGGCGAGCTCGCGCCGCTCGACCTCGACCATCCGTTCGGCGAGCTCCGCGATCCGTTCGGCGCGCGCGACCAGCTCGGTTCGTTCCGCCGCGACGCGCCCGCCGGCGCCGGCGAGACGCCGGCGGGCGTCGTCGAGCCCGCGCAACGCGGACCGGCCGCGCTCGGCGAGGAACGCCGCGACGGCGGTCGGAGTCTTGAACGACGCGTGAGCGGCGAGGTCGCTGATCGTCGAGTCGATCTCGTGGCCGATGCCGCAGAGGACGGGGATCGGGCAGGCGACGATGGCGCGCACGATCTCCTCGCGATCGAACCAGGCGAGGTCGACCGTCGATCCGCCGCCGCGGATCAGGCAGACGACGTCGACCCGATCCTGCACCAGAGCATCGATCCCGCGGCGCACGGTCCGCGCCGTCTCTTCGCCTTGCATCCGCGCGTCGAGGAAGCGCACCGCGAACGAGAGCCCGGCGCCGAGCAGCTCGTTCACGAAGTCGCTGTAGGCGGCGCTGTTCGTGGAGGTGAGCAGGCCGATCTTGAGCGGAACGTCGGTGAGCGTCAGCCGCTTCTGCACGTCGAACGCGCCTTCCGCGGCGAGGCGCTCGATCAGCTTCCGGCGCTCGAGCACGATCTTGCCGAGCGTGTACGCGGGATCGATGTCGCGCACGACGAGCCGCAGGTCGCCGTTCGGCCGGTAGAAGTCGACGTCGCACAGCGCGCGGATCTCGATCCCGTCCTTCGGCTCGATCACGCCGTCCAGGACGCCGCCGCGGCCGAAGAGCCGCCGCGCCTCGGAGCTCCACAGCACCGCGCCGATCGCGTGCTTCTTGCCGCTCCGCGCGTCGACTTCGCAGAGGCGGAAGAACCAGTGCGGCTTGTGCAGGCTCCGCTCGAGCTCCGACGCCTCGCCCACGACCCAGACGCGCCGCGGAAACGCGGTCTTCAGCGCGTTCTGGATCCTTGACGCGAGGTCCGACACCGACAGCGTGTCGGGCGGAAGGTCGGCCGTGGGCGGGTCCGGGGCGAACATGGCCACACGGTACGCGGAGGACGCAGGCCGGCGAGGGCAAAAACCGCGCGCCGCGACCTCCCGACCGGCACGGCCCGCGCGAGCCCTCGCGTCATCCTCGTCCGACTCACCCGCCCGCCGAACGAACGCGAATCCGGGCGTCCACGACCGCGGCCCTCTCGCCCTCCGCGCCGAGGATGAGCGGGTTCAGATCGATCTCCGCGATCTCCTCCACGTCCCCGACGAGCTGCGACAGGCGAAGCAGCATCTCCTCCAGGAACCCGAGGTCGACGGCGCGCGCGCCGCGGGCGCCGGTGAGGAGCGGGTATCCCTTGATCGAACGGATCATCTCGCGGGCGTCCTCGCCGGTGATCGGATGCACGCGGATCGCGACGTCGCGCAGCACCTCGACGTGGACGCCGCCGAGACCGAACAGGATCAACGGCCCGAACTGCGGGTCGGACGACGCGCCGAGGATCACCTCGGCCGAACCGGTCACCTGCTCCTGCACCTGGATCTTCAGCTTCGGGTCGCGGCGGCCGAGCCGGGTTCGGAAGTCGTTCCACGCCGCGAAGAGCTCGTCCCCATCCTCGATGTCGGTGCGGACGCCGCCCACGTCGGTCTTGTGCACGAACTTCGACGACGACGCCTTCAGCACGACGGGGTAGCCGACCTCGCCCGCGAACGCGAGCGCGTCGTCCACCCGTGCCGTCGTCACCGAGCGCGCGATCGGAAAGCCGTAGGCGTCGAGCAGCGCCTCGGCCTCGGCGCCGACGAGCATCTGGCGGCCGGCCCGGCGCGCCTTCGCCACCACGGCTCGCGCCCGCGCGGCGTCGACCGGGAACGATCGGACGCGGCCGGGCCGGCGGTCGCGGAGCCGGCGATGGCGGCAGAGAGCCGACAGCGCGAGCACCGCCTCCTCCGGGAATCGGTAGACCGGCACCGACGCGCGCTGCAGGATCCGCACGCCCTCGTCGTCGCTCTCCTTTCCCATGAAGCACGCGAGCAGCGTCTTCTTCCGCTGCCCCGCCGCCGCGATCACGCGCGCCACCGCCACCGCGTCGGTGGTGACGGGCGAGACGAAGACGGCCAGGACCGCGTCGACGCCGGGGTCGGCGGCGACGGCGCGGAGCGCGCGTTCGAAGCGGCTCGCGTCGGCGTCGGCGATCATGTCGACCGGGTTGCCGGTCGCCGCTCCGAACGGCAGCGCCTTCTCGAGCTCCTTCCGCGTCCTCGCGCGGAACGTGGCCAGCTCGAGGCCGTGCCCGACGCACGCGTCCGTGGCGAGGATCCCGGGACCGCCCGCGTTGGTGACGATCGCGACGCGGTCCCCCGCCGGCACCGGCTGGTTCGCGAACGCCTTCGCGACGTGGAACAGCTCGGCCACCGACGCGGCGCGGATCACGCCGCACTGCTCGAGCAGCGACTCGGCCGCCACGTCGCGCCCGACGAGCGACCCTGTGTGGGAGGCCGCGGCGCGGGCGCCCGCGTCGCTCCGCCCGGACTTCACCACGACGATCGGCTTCCGCGGCGACAGATCGCGCGCGATGCGGGTGAACCGCCGGGGGTCGCCGAACGATTCCAGATAGAGCAGGATCACCTTCGTCCGCGGGTCGCGACCGAACGACTCGATCAGGTCGGTCGGCGTGACGTCGACGACGTTGCCGATCGACGCGAAGCGCGAGATTCCGACGCCGAGCCGTTCCGCGTCGGCGAGGATCGCCTCGCCGAGCGCGCCCGACTGCGTGGCGAACGCGACGCTGCCCGCTGCCGGCGCGACGGTGGCGAACGACGCGTTCAGCCGCACGTCGACCGCCGTGTTGATGATGCCCATGCAGTTGGGGCCGATCACGCGGATGTTCGCGCGATTCGTGATGCGCTTCAGCTCTTCCTCGCGGCGCCGGCCCTCGGCTCCCGCCTCGCGGAACCCGGCCGTGATCACGACCATGCCGAGGACCCGCTTCTTCGCGCAGTCCTTCGCGACGTCGATCACCTGGTCGCGAGGCACCGCCACGACGACGAGGTCGACCGGATCCTCGATGTCGGTGACGCGCGCGTACGCCTTCACCGACTGGACCACCTCGGCGGCTCGGTTGACCGGGAAGACCGGTCCCTGGAACTCGCCGTCGACGAGGTTCTTGAAGATGATCCGGCCGATCGAGCTCTTCTTGCGGGACGCACCGACGACGGCGACGGAGCGCGGCTGGAACAGGGCCTCGACGCCGGACGGCGCGGTCATCCGGGCGATCCACCGGCGAGGAGCCCGCGGTCGGCGAAGAGCGCCCGCAGCCGCGACTCGACCTCGTCCCGGACGGTTCGAAACGCCCGCCGCACCTCGGAGTCGGACCCCGTCGCGTGCGCGGGGTCCGAGAGTCCCCAGTGGACCAGCTCGGTCCGGCTCGAGAACGCGCCGCAGTGCCGCGCCGCCTCGTCGCAGAGGGTGACGACGAGGTCGGGGTCGGACGGCACCTCGTGCAAGTCTTTGCTCCGGTGGTGCGAGATGTCGACGCCGCGCTCGCGCATCACGTCGACGGCCCGCGGGTTCACGCCGACCGGCGCCGTGCCCGCCGAGAAGACCTCGACTCCGGGCGACGCCAGCGTTCGCGCGAACCCCTCCGCGATCTGGCTGCGACACGAGTTTCCGGTACACAGGAAGAGGATTCGCATACGGGGAGGAACTCCGGTCGAGTGAGCGTCAGCCGCCCGTGAACGCGGCGCGGATCCGTCGGATCTGTCCGGTGTGGACGGCTTCGTGAGCGGCCTGGAAGTCGAACCATTGAAGAGCGTCGAGCTCGCCGAAGATCGGGTGCGGCACGGTGACGTCGCGCGGGTTCCAACGCGCCAGGTCGCCGACGATCGACAGGAGCTGCTCGCGCGACCGCGCGAGCCCTTCGATGAGCTCCGCGCGCGCGCGGCCGCCGCCCGGTTTCACCGCGTCGGGCGCGTCGATCGTCCCCTTCGGGCGATAGAGGCGGTTCCTCGGCGGCTTGTCGGCGAGCCCTTCGGAGGGAAAGGGGGTCAAGCGTCCTTCGCGCTCGGCCCGCAAGAACGCCCCCGGCACCGAGTGCACGACGCCCTCCTCGACGAGCAGGAGGTGCTCGAGCACCTGCCCGATCGACCACTGCGACACGGCGGCGGGAGGACGGGCCGCGATCACGTCCTCGGGGAGATCGCGGACGGCGGCGAGCAGCAGGTCGCGCGATCGGCGCAGACGGCGCAGCGTCGTGCGCCATTCGGTCGGCGCGTGCTCGGGGATCGACGCGCGCCGGTCGGTCGCCTCGGTCTTCGCGCGGCGCCAGAGCCCGTCGAGCTCGTCGGCGCTCATCTCCTTCAGCGGTCGCGCGGCCGCCGCTTCGACGAAACGGAAGCGCTCCTCGAACCGATCGGCGGTGCGGCGGAGGGCGATCTCCGGATCGACCTTCGCGTGACGCGCGACGTTCACGAGCGAGAAGAGCGCGTCGCCGATCTCCTCCTGGATCGCCGTCTTGTCCCCGCCGCCAAGGGCGCGCTTCAGCTCGTCGACCTCCTCGTCCAGCTTCGCGAGAGCCCCGCCGACGTCGCTCCACTCGAACCCGACGCGGGCCGCCTTCTCGCCCATCCGCTCCGCGCGCAGCAGGGCGGGGAGGGCGGCGGGAACGCCGGCGAGCGCCGAGGCGTCGGCCGCCGACGCGGCGCGTTCGTCGCGCTTGATCTCCTCCCAGTTCTTCAAGACCCCCGCGACCCCCTCGACCTTGACGTCGCCGAACACGTGCGGATGGCGGCGGACGAGCTTGTCCGTGATGCGGTCCGAGACGTCGCCGAGGTGGAAGTCGCCGGCGTCCTCGGCGACGCGGGCGGCGAGGACGACGTTCATCATGAGGTCGCCGAGCTCGTCCGCGACCGCGCCGCGATCACCGCCGATCAACGCGTCGCAGACCTCGTACGCCTCTTCCAGGACGAGCGGCGCGATCGACTCGAGATCCTGGTCGCGGTCCCACGGGCAGCCGCCCTCGCCGCGAAGACGATCGATCACGGCGACGAGCCGCTCGAACGCCACCACGCGCGGATCGGGAAGCCCGTCTCGATCGGTCGTCACTCGATCTCCTTCGGCGTGGAAACGGCGAGGATGCGGCGCTCCGTGAAGTGCTCGATGGCGTACTTCACGCCCTCGCGGCCGAGCCCCGAGTCCTTGGTGCCGCCGTACGGCATGCTGTCGACGCGAAACGTGGGGACGTCGTTCAAGATGACCCCGCCGACCTGGAGCTCGTCGAACGCGCGCAGCGCGCAGCCGAGATCGCGCGTGAAGACGCCCGCCTGCAGGCCGTAGCGGGAGCGGTTCACTCGATCGAGCGCGTCGTCGAACCGCTCGTAGCGATGCAGGTTCACGACCGGGCCGAACGCCTCCTGGCAGTCGATCGCGAGGTCCGGGGCGACGCCCTCCAGCACGGTCGGTTGGACCATGCGTCCCTCGCGCGACCCACCGGCGAGGATCGCCGCCCCGTGCGACGTCGCGTCCGCGATCCACGCCTCGATGCGCTCGGCGTTCTCGTCGTCGATCATCGGGCCGACGTCGGTCCGGTCCGAGAGCGGATCGCCGACGACGAGCGCGCTCGTGCGACGAACGATCGCCTCGCGGAAGCGGTCGTACACGTCGGCGTGCACGAAGATCCGCTGGACCGAGATGCAGACCTGGCCCGCGTACGCGAACGCGCCGGCCGCGCACGTCCTCGCCGCGAGCTCGACGTCGGCGTCGCGATGAACGACCACCGCCGCGTTGCCGCCGAGCTCGAGGACCGACGGCTTCTTCCCCGCCTTGCCCTTGAGCGCGAACCCGACGTCCGGCGACCCCGTGAACGACAGCATGCGGAAACGTTCGTCCTGGACCAGGAGGTCACCGACCATCCGGTGGCACGGCAGGACCGAGAGACCTCCGGGCGGCACCCCCGACGAGTCGAGCACTTCGGCGAGGAGGAGGGCGGAGAGGGGCGTCGCCGAGGCGGGCTTCAGCACGATCGAACAGCCGGCCGCCAGGGCGGGGGCGACCTTGTGAGCGACCAGGTTCAGCGGGAAGTTGAACGGCGAGATCCCGAGCACCGGGCCCACCGGCACGTGTCGCACGAGCCCGAACCGACCCTCCAGGCCGGGCCGCAGGTCGAGCGGAAGCACCTCCCCGAGGATGCGGGTCGCCTCCTCGGCCGCGATCCGGAACGTCTCGGTCGCGCGGTCGACCTCGACGCGCGCCTGCTTGATCGGCTTTCCGTTCTCCAGCGTGATCGTGCGCGCGAACTCCTCGCGCCGGTCGGAGATCCCCTCCGCCGCTTTCCTCAGGATCTCGCGCCGGGCGTAGGCGGAGAGCCGGCGCATCGCGCCGAAACCGGCCACCGCCGCGGTCGCCGCCTCGACCGCCGCCGCCGCGCCGGCGCGCCCGACGTCGGCCACCACCTGGCCCGTAAACGGGTTGAACACCTCGAACGACTCGTCGCCCTCCTCCCATCGACCGGCGAGGTAGAGCCGCTTACGTTCGTTCGTCGCTGCTTGCTTGGTCATTCGTCTCCGCGGTCCGCGGTGATCGGCCGGCGTTTCGAAGGTTCATGCCGGCGAGGGCTCTCCGCTCACCGCCTCGAACAAACGCGAGAACCGCGCCTCGCCCTCGGCGTTCTCTTCGCGACGGAAGCTGTGAACGAGGTTCGCGATCATGCGGATCAAGATCCTCCGATCCGAGGTGACGCGCAGGAACGTCTCGTTCGCGCCGAAGCCGCCGCGCTCGAGGAACCTCAGACACTCCTCCCGCGTGAGCCGGCGCCCGTCGCTGAATGGATCGATGATCGTCTTCCCGCTGTCGCCGCACTGCACCACGAAGTGCCCCGGCATGCCGACGCCGTAGAGTGGAAGGCCGGCGCGGCGCGCCACGAACAGGTAGATCGCGGAGAGCGAGATGGGGATGCCTCGCCGCCGATCGAGCACGCGGTGGACGAACGAGTTCTGGTGGTCGTAGTAGTCCTCGCGGTCGCCGCGCAGGCGACCGCGGTCGACGAGCGTGCGGCGGAACTGCTCGGCCACGGCGGCTTCGTCGGACCGGTCGGGATGGGAGGAGGCGATCTCGGCGGCGAAGGCGTCGAGCTGATCGCGGTACGGTGCGTCGTCGAACTCGGGATCGAGGATCCGGGAGAGGAGGAAGACGCCGTCCTCGAGGTCGACCACCCGGTCGGCCGGCCCGACGAAGTCGAGGAAGCGCCGCTCCGCGAGGCGGGTGCGGATGCGTCGCGCGACCGCGAGCGCGCGCTCGCGGCGCCGCCCGTGACGATCCGGAACCGACTCCAGCGCCGCGAGGGCCGCCTCGCCGGCATCGAAGAGGCGCCGCGTGCACGACTCCACGACCTCGGACGAACGATCATCGAGGAGCGAGATCGCCGCTTCGAGCTGCGAGAACGTCATCGGCACCACGCGGTTTCTCACCGCGGACTCTCCGCCGGGGGGAACGACGCGGCTCATGATAGACGCCCGCCGATTGGGAATGAAGGACGCGACGACGCTCACTCACCCCGCGCCGGCCGCGTTTCACGACCGAAAACCTCGCTGAAGCACGAGACGACGCCCGCGGCGACGTCCGCGACGGCCACCGGCGCGCCGAGGACGACGCTCATCGACGTCATCACGTCGGGCGCGAGGCCGCACGGCCGGAACGAGCGAAACGCGGAGAGGTCGTTCGACACGTTCAGAGCGAAGCCGTGATACGTCACCCATCGCCGGACGGCGACTCCGATCGAGGCGATCTTGTGCGAATCGACCCACACTCCGGTGTGCGGGGGGTCGCGACGTCCCGCGATCCCGAAGCGCGCCACCGCGCGGATCAGGACCTCCTCGAGGTCGCGGAGGTAGCGGTGCAGGTCCCGTTCGTCCTCGCGGAGCGCGAGGATCGGGTAGCCGACGAGCTGTCCCGGACCATGGAACGTCGCCTCGCCGCCGCGCTCGACCTCGACGACCGGGAACGGAACGTCCGCCGCCGCGCTCGCATCGGCGCCGCGACCGACGGTGACGATCGGGTCGTGCTCGACGAGGACGAGGCGGTCCTCGATCTCGGCCCGCGCGCGACGCGACACGAGGTCGTGCTGAAGCGCCAGCGTCTCGGCGTACGGAGCCGGCCCGAGGTCCATCACCTCGAGCCATCGGCCCGCGCTCTGACGCTCCGTTTCGGTCATCACTTCTGGAAGATGTGGATCGCCTTGCCCATCGCCGCCTCGGCCGCCTCCATGATCGTCTCCGGCAGCGTCGGGTGCGCGTGCACCGTCAGCGCGACGTCCTCGAGCGTCGCGCCCATCTCGATCGCGAGCCCCATCTCGGCGATGATCTCGCTCGCTTCGGGGCCCACGATGTGGGCGCCGAGCACGAGCCCGGTCCCCTTTTCGGCGACCAGCTTCGTGAAGCCGTCGGTCTCGTTCAGCGAGAGCGCGCGACCGGAGGCCGCGAACGGGAACTTGCCGACGACGACGTCGATCCCCTTCTCCTTCGCCTCCGCCTCGGTCATGCCGACGGAAGCGATCTCCGGATCGGTGAAGACGACGGCGGGGACGCACTTGTAGTCGCGGGCGACGTTCTTCCCCGCGACGACCTCGGCCGCGACGATTCCCTCGTGCGACGCCTTGTGCGCGAGCATCGGCTGGCCGGCGACGTCGCCGATCGCGTAGACGTTGGGGACGTTCGTCCGCTGCTGCGTGTCGACGGCGACGAACCCGCGATCATCGACCTTCACGCCGGCGCGCTCCAGGCCGAGCTCCTGGCCGAGCGGCCGGCGGCCGACGGTGGACAGGATGACGTCGCACTCGATCGAGTCCTTGCCCTTCTTGCCCTCGACGTGGACGACCACGGCGCCGTTCTTCTCCTCCATCCCGACCGCGCGCGTCTCGGTCAGCACGTTCACCTTGCGCTTCTTCAGGTTGCGCGCCACGACTTTCGCGCAGTCCGGCTCGATGCCGGGCAGGATGGTGCCGGTGAGCTCGACGACCGTCACCTCGGCGCCGAGCTTGCGCCAGTACGTGCCGATCTCGAGGCCGATGTAACCACCCCCGAGCACGACGACCCGCTTCGGGAGCTCGCGGCAAGCGAGCGCCTCGGTCGAGCCCATCACGCGCTTGCCGTCGATCGGGAACGCGGGAAGCTGGATCGGCGCGGAGCCGGTCGCGACGATGCAGTCCTCGAACTCGAGCGTCTCGATCCCGGCCTTTCCCTTCACTTCGACCGTGTTCCGGCCGGTGAAGGTGGCGCTGCCGAAGACCGTCTCCGCCCCGTTCGACTTCAGGAGGCCGCCGACTCCGTCGGTGAGGCGCTTCACGACCGATGCCTTCCAGTCGATCAGCTTGTCGAGGTCGACGCGGACGTTGTCGGCGAGGATCCCCATCGACTCGCCGTGCTTCACCTTGTCGAAGAGGCTGCCCGCGTGGATCAGCGCCTTCGACGGGATGCAGCCGACGTTGAGGCAGACGCCGCCCAGGAACTCCCGCTCCACGACGGTGACCTTGCGCCCGTTCTGCGCGGCGCGAATCGCGGCGACGTAGCCGCCGGGTCCGGCACCAATGACGAGCGTCTGCACCTTGCGACTGGCCATGCGTCCTCTCTCTCCGGGTTCGTTCGGTTCGGCCGCGGTCGAGCGGCATCAGGCTCCAAGGTCGCGGAGCGTGCGATCGAGCTGTTCCGTCAGGTGCGCGGGCACGTCGGCGTAGACGTCGCTCACGAGCGTCGATGGATCGACCGGCGGCTTCGCCTCCGCGTCGCGCACCGCCCGCGCAATCCTTCCGTTCACCTCGCCCTCCCAGTCCTCCTGGTGCTGAGCGTCCCAGAGCCCGCGCGACTCGAGGAACGCGCGCATCCGGACGATCGGGTCCTTCGCGGTCCACGCCTTCACCTCGGCCTCGTCGCGGTAGCGCGTCGGATCGTCCGAGGACGAGTGCCCGAGCACGCGATAGGTGAGAAGCTCGACGAGGGTCGGCCCGTCGCCGCGCCGCGCACGCTCGACCGCCTCGCGCGTGGCGGTGTACACGGCGAGCGCGTCGTTCCCGTCGACCCGGATCGACGGCATGCCGTACGCGACCGCCTTCTGGGCGATGGTCCTCGACGCCGTCTGCTTCGAGACCGGCACGGAGATCGCCCACTGGTTGTTCTGACAGATCAGCACGCAGGGCGCCTTGAAGACCGCGGCGAAGTTCATCGCGACGTGGAAGTCGGTGGCCGACGTGGCTCCGTCGCCGAGGTACCCGGCGACGACGACGTCGTCCCCCCGGATCCTCGCCGCCATCGCGGCGCCGACCGCGTGCGGGATCTGCGTCCCGATCACGCTCGACATCGCCACGTAGTTCCCCTCGCGGAACGAGTAATGGCACGGCATCTGGCGGCCGTGCGCGCGGTCGCCCGCGTTGCCGAGGCACTGGGCGACCATCTCCTCGAGCGGAAGACCGCGGTAGAGCGCGCAGCCCGCTTCCCGCAGGGCGGGCAGGATCCAGTCACGATCCTCGAACGCGGCGCAGGACGCGATCGTCGCCGCCTCCTGACCCGTCGTCGGTCCCCAGAACCCGATCCGCCCCTGACGCTGCATGAGCAGCATGCGGTGATCGAGCTCTCGCAGCAGGACCATGCCGCGGAAGATGCGGAGCAGCA
Organism: uncultured Phycisphaeraceae bacterium; assembly: GCA_964649825.1. Lineage (GTDB taxonomy): Bacteria > Planctomycetota > B15-G4 > B15-G4 > JADJEK01 > CAZYQW01. Next base: position 11,590 of record CAZYQW010000017.1, read on the forward strand.
GCTCGTCGGCGATGCCGACGTCCTTCGACTTCGGGACCGAGTTCTCGTCCGACAGCACGCGGAAGAGGTCCGGCTCGGCCTCCCGCTTCCGGGTCCGCACGTCCGCCACTTACACGCCCTCGAGCAGGAGCAGCTTCGGGTTCTCGAGCAGCCGCTTCACCACGTTCATGAACCGCGCGCCGTCCGCGCCGTCGACCACGCGGTGGTCGATCGAGATCGATAGGTACATGACGTCACCGATCTCGATGCGCTCGTCCCGCACGACCGGGCGGCGATAGATCTTGTGGATGCCCACGATCGCGACCTCGGGGACGTTGATCACGGGCGTCGCGAAGAGCCCGCCGATGTTCCCCGCGTTGGTGATCGTGAAGGTCCCGCCGCGGAGGTCGTCGAGGGCGATCTTCTGGTCGCGGGCCGCCGTCGCGACCCGCTCGACCTCGCGCGCGATGTCGAGCATCGAGCGCCGGTCGACCGCCTTGACGACGGGGACGACGAGGCCGGCGTCGGTGTCGACCGCGATGCCGAAGTTGTAGTCGTGGCGGATCACGATCTCGGAGCGCTCCTCGTCGAGCGTCGCGTTCAGCGTCGGCACCTGTCGCAAACCGGCGACGATCGCCTTCATGATGAATGGAAGGTAGGTCAGCTTGACGCCTCGCTCGGAGGCGAGCTCCTTCATCTCGCGCCGCAGGCCCACCAGCTCGGTGACGTCGATCTCCTCGACGTACGTGAAGTGGGCGGCGGTCCGCTTCGACCGGGCCATGTGCTCGGCGATCTTCTTGCGCAACCCGCGCAGCGGGATCCGCTCCTCCGAGCCGGTCGGGGTCGGGGTCGTCGCGGGCGGCATCGGCCGCGGCGCCGCGGCGGAGCCAGGCCGGGACGCGGGGGCTTCCGCCTTCGACGCCTTCGACGTGGGTGACGCGGGCGCCGCGCTCGAGGCCGGTGCCGACGTCTGGGCTCGTTCCACGTCCTCGCGCGTCACGCGCCCGCGCGGACCGGTGCCGTGAATCGCACGGATGTCGACGCCGTGCTCGCGCGCGAGCTTGCGCGTGGCCGGAGTGGCCAGCACGGGGCCGCTCGTGGCGGCGGCCGGATGCGCGGCCGGAGCCTCCTCCGCCGCGCCGCGGCTCACGCGACTCGGCCCGGCCGAGTGGGTGGCGACTCGCTCCGGCTCGGGTCGCGGCTCGGGCGCGCGTCTCTCTTCCGAGCGCTCCTCCGGCGCGGCCTTCTCGGGCGCCTCCTTCTCGGGCGCCTCCTTCTCGGGCAACGCTTTCTCGGGCAACGCTTTCTCGGGCGCCGCTTTCTCGGCCGCTTGCTTGCCGTTGTCCGCCGACGCCGCGCCGCCGCCGCCCGATCCGTCGTCGATCACGATGATCGTCGCGCCGACGAGGACGGTCTCGCCCTCGCCCGCGTTCAGCGACTGAACGGTGCCGGTGTAGGGAGAGGTGATCTCGACCGTCGCCTTGTCCGTCATCACCTCGGCGATCGGCTGGTCCTCGGAGACCGCGTCGCCTTCCTTCACGAGCCAGCGAACGATCTCGCCCTCGTGGATGCCTTCACCGATGTCGGGGAGCTTGAATTCCTTGACCACGACCCCTCCTTGGGCTCAGAAGTGCACCGCGTGCTCGATCGCCGCCTGGACCCGCTTCGCGTCGGGCATGTAGACGTGCTCGAGGGAGTACGGGAACGGCGTGTCGAACCCGGTCACGCGCAGGACCGGAGCCTCGAGCGACTCGATCGCCTTCTCGGAGACGATCGCCGCGATCTCCGACGCGAGACCGCAGATACGGGGCGCCTCTTGGACGACGACGCAGCGGCCCGTCTTGCGGACCGACTCGAGGAACGCGTCCTCGTCGAGCGGCAGCAACGTGCGCAGGTCGATGATCTCGGCGCTGATCTCCTTCGACTGCGCGGCCTCGGCCGCCTTCTCGCAGATCGAGACCATCGCTCCCCACGTGACGACGGTGACGTCGCGCCCCTCGCGCACGAGTCGCGCCTCGCCGAGGGGAACCGTGTACGGTCCGTCGGGGACCTCCTCCTTGATCGAACGGTAGATCCGCTTCGGCTCGAGGAAGAGGACCGGGTCCTCGTCGCGGATCGAGGAGATCAGCAGTCCCTTCGCGTCGTACGGCGTCGACGGCATCACGACCTTCAGGCCGGGGGTGTGGCAGAAGTACGCCTCGGGGCTCTGCGAGTGGTAGTGCCCGCCGCGGATGCCGCCGCCGGTCGGGGTGCGGATCGTCATCGGCACCGTGAACTCGCCGCCCGAGCGGTAGCGCATCTTCGCCGCCTCGGAGACGATCTGGTCGAACGCGGGATAGATGAAGTCGGAGAACTGGATCTCCGGAACCGGGCGCAGGCCGTAGACGGCCATCCCGATCGCGGTGCCGATGATGCCGGACTCGGCGAGCGGCGTGTCGAAGCAGCGATCCTCGCCGAACTGCTCCTGCAGTCCCTCGGTCGCACGAAACACGCCGCCGTTCTTGCCGACGTCCTCGCCGAGCACCACGACGCTCTCGTCCCGCGCCATCTCGTCCTTCAGTGCGTGGTTCACCGCTTGCAAGAGGGTGAGCGTTGCCATCAGTCTCCTCGTCTCGAAAGGATCGCGCGTCCGCCCCATCCATGTCATCCAGGGACCAAGGGACTCGGGACGCCGCCGACCTGGGTATCTGCGCCTTCTGGAACTCGCGCCGTTCTACATCGCTACAGAGGGAACGCCGCGTCGGCGTCCATCTCGGCCGCGCCCGCCGTCCGCTCGAGCTGGATCAGCCGCTCCTGCTGTTCGCGCAGGTGCTTCGGCATCTCCGCGTAGACGTCCTCGAACAGCGTCGAGCTCGCCGGCATGGGGACGCTCTCGGCGTGCTTCACCGCCTGAGCGATCTCGTCGTTGATCCGCTCCACGAGCTCGCCGTCGAGCGCGTCCTCCCACGTTCCCGTCTTCTTCATGAACGCCTTCAGCCGCTCGATCGGGTCCTTCGCCTGCCACTCCTCGAGCTGTCCGCTCGGGCGGTAGCGCGTCGGGTCGTCGGACGACGAGTGCGGACCGATGCGGAACGTCAGGGCCTCGATCAGCGTCGGACCCTCGCCGGCGCGCGCGCGTTCGGCCGCCTCGTGGGTCGCCTGGAAGACGGCGAGGACGTCGTTTCCATCGACGCGCACTCCCGGCATCCCGTAGGCGTCGGCCTTGACCGCGATCGAAGCGCTCGCCGTCTGTTGGGTGAGGGGGCAGGAGATCGCCCACTGGTTGTTCGAGCAGAAGAAGATGCAAGGCGACTTGAACACCCCGGCGAAGTTGAGCCCGGTGTGGAAGTCGTTCGACGAAGTGGCGCCGTCACCGAAATAGGTGATCGCGCACGCGCGCTTCTTCTGGATGCGCATCGCCATCGCCGCGCCGGCGGCCTGGACGATCTGCGTCCCGATCGGGCTCGAGATCGACACGAACCGTTGCGCGCGGAACGAGTAGTGGACCGGCATCTGGCGGCCCTTCGTCAGGTCCTCGGCGTTGCCGTACCACTCGTTCACGACGTCCTGCAGCTTCGCGCCGAGCGTCAGCGCGGCGCCCGGCTCCCGGTACGACGGGAAGCACCAGTCCTCGTCGGTCAACGTGAACGCCGACCCGACCGCGCAGGCCTCCTGGCCGATCGACGGCACGTAGAAGCCGATGCGCCCCTGCCGCTGCAGCTTCATCGCGCGGTCGTCCATCAGCCGCGTGGTGAGCATCAGCCGGTACATCTTGCGCACGGCGTCGTCGTCGAGCCCCTTGGGCAGCGCCGGCTTGCCGCGCGTCTTCGTCTCGAGAACCGTCAGGGGGTCGTTGCTCATGCGCTTTCCTTCTGCGAACGGCGCCGTCCGAGGACCTCACGGAGGAAGTGCTCGCCGGCGCGGTAGCTCGAGCGCACGAGCGGACCCGCCGCGACGTAGAGGAAGCCCATCTGCAGGCCCTCTTCGCGCAGGCGGTCGAAGCTCGCCGGCTCGACGTATCTCTCGACGGGCAGGTGGCGCGGCGTCGGCCGCAGGTACTGCCCGAGCGTCAACAGGTCGACGCGCACGTCCCGAAGGTCGCTCATCGCGTCGACGATCTCGTCGTCGGTCTCGCCCACGCCGAGCATGAGCGAGGACTTGGTGTGGCGCTCCGGCGCGAGCTCCTTCGCGGCGCGAAGCACCTCGAGGGACTGGCGGTAGCTCGCCCGCCGGTCGCGCACGGCGGGAGTCAGGCGCTCGACCGCTTCGACGTTGTGCGCGAAGACGTCGGGGGCGGCGTCCAGCACGATCGCGAGCGCATCCCGGTTCCCCTGGAAATCTCCGGTCAGCACCTCGACGAGGATGTCTCGATCACGTTCCTTGATGGCGCGCACCGTGGCCGCGTAATGCGCGGCTCCCCCGTCCGGGAGGTCGTCGCGATCGACGGTGGTGAGGACCACGTACTGCAGCCCGAGGCCGACCACCGCGTCCGCGAGCTTCCGGGGCTCGTCCGCGTCGACGCGCCCCTTGGGGTTGCCGGTCTTCACCGCGCAGAACGCGCACGCGCGGGTGCATGTGTCGCCGAGGAGCATGAAGGTGGCGGTCCCGCCCGCCCAGCACTCGCCGATGTTCGGACAGCGCGCCTCCTCGCAGACGGTGTGGAGGTTCCGCGCGCGGAGCTCCTCCTTGATTCGGAGGTAGCTCTCGCCACCCGGGGCCCGGACGCGAAGCCAAGCCGGCTTGCGGCCCGAGGGCACATCGAGATGGGCGCGCTTCAGCACGGACGACTCCGGATTCGAGGCCAGCCAAAACAGGGAGTTGGGCGGACCGGGTAGTACAGCAGATCCCGGTCCCCGTCTCCACTACGAACCCGACGTCCGGCCGTGATCGGACGCAGACGACGAAAGGGCGTCGAGCTCGCGCTCGGCGCCCTTTCGGTGATGGTAGCGCGCGACGTTCAGGTCGCGGTACGGCGCTCGAACTCGAGGAGCTTCTCCTCCAACGCGCGGAGCTCTTCCTCGTTCTTCGCGAGCTCCTGCTTCTTCTTCTCGAGCTTCCTCTGCTCGGACGCGGAGATGTCCCGTGCTTCCTTCGTCGCGGCCGCCTGCTGCAGAGCGGAGATCTTGTCGAGCTCGGTCAGGATCTTCTGGTAGTCCTTCACGAAGCGATCGACGTTGGTCTTGAAATCGCGGGCCGCGGCCTTCTTCATCAAGGCGAACAGCTTGCTCGGGGACGCGCGGCCCTCGAGCTTGCCGACCTCTTCACCGACGCTGCTGAACAACACGATGCGGGGCAGGTCCTTGCCACCGATCCACTTCGCGAACGGGTGATCGCTGGAGATCTGGTTCCCGTCCGCCTTCACCATCGTGAACATCTTGGACGCGAGGGAAACGCGCTCGTCCTTCATCGTCGTCTGATCGATGACGTCCTGCGCAACGAGGTCCTTCTCGTCGCTCGACGTCAGGTAGACGAGAATCGGCTTGGCCTCCTGAGCGTCATCCGCCCGCAGCATCCCTCTCGCGGTGGAGAAGTCCTGCAGGGCGCCCCCGCCGGTCGTCCCGGTGGTCACGCTCGTACTCGCAAGCTCGGTCCAACCGATGTTGAGCTTCGCCATACTGGCGCCGCATCGTCCGGCGCCACCTCAGCCCGCGCCAGCCTGGGGCGGCAGCAGACAAACTGCCGCAGGGATCGCCAAGGCGATCGCAAGTGCCTTGATCCTCATGGGTTCAATCTCCGTTTTCGCTAAGTACGACTTGGACACGCACGGGTGGTCGGTTTCCCGGCCCGTTGCGACGGATCATACGATGCGCAGGCTCCTCCCCATCAAAGTCCGTGGTTCGGACCGCAAGAAAAAAAGGTCGCGGCCGTCGTCCCGCCCGCGGCATTCGCTCGCTCGCCGGGCGGATTGGCGCTGGGCGAAGCTCGAGCGCGGCGCTACGATCGCGGGCCTCGATGGCACCACTACGCATCCTTCATCTCCTTTCGCACGGTCAGGTTACGCGAGGGGGCGCGATCCAGGCCCTGCTCTTGGCGGACGCCCAGCACGCGCGCGGGCACGACGTCCGCGTGGCGTGCCACGGGTCCCTCCTCGAGCCGCTGCATCCGACGTTCGACCGCTGGGTCCAGTCCGGGCTCGCGGTCGATCGGTTCGAGACGGATCGCGCGCTCGAGCTGGTGCGCTTCCGGCGCTTCGTCGCCTCGATCGAACCGGACGTGATCCACTGCCACCGGGAGAACGCCGTCGTCTTCGCCTGGCTCGCAACCACGTTCCGCGCGCGGCCCGCCCTCGTCGCCCAGCGCGGGACGACCCATCCGTTCCATTCGCGTCTGCAGGCCGCCGCCTACCGGTCGCCGCGCGTGCATCGCATCATCGCGGTGGCGGACGCGGTCCAGGACGCGCTCGTCCGTCTCGGCGTCGCGCGCGGCAAGATCGACGTCGTCTACGGCTCGTTCGACCCGGTGCGTTTCGACCCCGCCCGGGCCGACCGCGCCAAACTGCGCCGTGAGCTCGGACTGTCCGAGTCGGACCGGCTCGTGGTCCAGGTCGGCGAGCTGCATCCGAAGAAGGCGCCGCGCACGTTCGTGCGGGTCGCGGCGCGCCTGGTGCAGTCGCGGCCGAACGTCGTCTGCGCGCTCGTCGGGCAGGGAAAGCGCGAGCAGCAATGCCGGCGAGAGATCGAATCGCTCGGCGTCGGCGATCGCGTGAAGATGCTCGGCTTTCGTGACGACGTCGCCGACGTCTACGCGGCGGCGGATGTCGCCGTCAACTGCTCCACGCGCGACGAGGGCCTGACCGGCGCCCTGCGCGAGGCGCTCGCCATGGCGAAGCCGGTCGCGGCGACCCGGACAGACGGCAACCCCGAGGTGGTGCGACACAACGAGACGGGACTCCTGGTCGCGCGGGACGACGTCGCCGAGATGGCGGCCGCCGTCGCGTGGCTGCTCGACCATCCCGACGATGCGCGCCGCTTCGGCGACGCCGGACGGCAGCTCGTCCTCGATCGCATGCATCCGGACGTCCGCGTCGCGCGGACCGACGAAGTCTACCGCCGCGTCCTCGCCGCTCGCGACCGAGGAACGGCTCTCTTCCGGGAGGCAACGTGACGCTCCATCGGGTCCTGCTCCTCGCTTTCATGGCGGTCGTGCCGAGCGCGTGCCGGACGGACGGCTCGCCGGCCGCGAACCCACCGGACGTGGACGCGGCGGAGAGCGCATCGGAGGATCGCTCCACCGCCGCCGCCCTCCTCCTCTACCTCCCCAACCGCGTCCTCGACCTGCTCGACGTGGTGCGCTTCGGCGTGAACGTCGGCCCGGGCCTTGGCGTCGACGTTCAGGCGACCGACGCGCTCCGGGCCGCGATCATCTCGTACGTCTCGGTCGGCATCGGCTACCAGACGCTCCGGCATCTGCCGATCCAGGTCGGCCCCGAAGCGTCGTTCGGCGTCGGCCCGCTCGGCGCACGCGGCGGCGCGATCCTGCCGTGGCATCGCTCCGGATGGGACGTCCGCATCGAGCTGTACCTCCTGCTGATCGGGGCTCACGTCGCGATCGAACCGATGGAGGTGGTCGACTTCGTCACCGGCATCATCGGCATCGACGTCGCGGGCGACGACCTCTGAACCGCGAACGGCGGGTCACCGTCGCTCGCTCCCCCCTTGGTCGGGGCCGAGCGCCGCCGACGCCCACTCGAGCTCGCGGGCCAACGCGTGCTCGAGCCCGCTCGCGCCGAGCCGCTCGCGCTCTCCCGCGGGGATGACGTCGAACGTGTACGTCTCGACCTCGAACTGACGCGTCGCCGCCGACTCGAGCGCGAGCGCGAGGAGGCGCTCGAGGTCGCCGCGGGTCGTGCCGACTCCCGACGACGGCGCCGCGAAGACGGGCACGTGGAAGTGGACGCGCACCGTCGCCGCGCCGGCGAGCCGCCCCGCTCCGAGCGCGACGAAGAACGGGTCGAGGTCCGAGAACAGCTCGACCCGCCCATCGTCGAACCGCACGCCGACCTGATGGAGGTAGCGCCCCTCGTCGAACGCGCGCAGAGCGTCCAACGCGTCCGGCCGCGCGAGCGGATCCTCCGCCTCGATCGCCGACGTCACCTGGAACTTCGCGACGGGGACGCCCGCCGCGCCGATGCGCGCGATCGTCGCCGCCGGATCCTGGAACGTCACCGCTTCGTGGCACGCGTCGAGGCAGAGCCCGATACGGCGGCGCACCGCGTCGCCGCCGGCGGGATAGAGCTCGTTCGCGAGGTAGTCGACGGCAGCGTCGATCGTGCCGAGCTCGGCCGTCGGCTCGGGCTCGAGCCCGAGGACGATCGAACGGCCGCTCTCCTCTTCGATCCGATCGAGCTCGGTCGCCACCTTCGCGAGGGCGATCCCGGCCGCGGCGCGGTCCCGCGCGGCGAAGCCGGCCGCGCGGTGGCCGAGCGGAACCGTGCTGATCGAGCCCTCCGTCCCCGCGGGCAGCAGCCGCGCGAGCAGGCGCGCGCAGCCGATGGTGTACTCGCCGCGGGACGGATCCGACCACGACGGCAGGAACACCTTCTCCTTCACGCGGGCGTCGTGGAACCCGCCGTACGGAAACGCGTTCAGCGTGAACGCGAACAGGTCGCGCTCCGCGAGGAACCGGTGGAAGCGATCGAACGCGGCGGCATCCCGCGTCAACTCGTCGACGACCGTGCTCGCGAACCACAGGCCGAGGCCGAACGGGCGCCCGCTCGCGACGGCGGCACGGACCGGCACGGTGACCCGATCGATCGACCGCTCGATCGCGTCGACCGTCTCGCCGGGGTGCACGTTCGTGCAGTAGGTCAGGAGGAGCTCACGCCCCGCCCGATCGATGCGCGTCATCGTCTCGCTATCGCCCGCCGGCCGACGCCCCGGCCGGGCCGGTCGCGGTGAGGCGCTGGGCGTACTCCTCGTATCGCCGCGTGTGCGCCGAGTCGAGCGGCACCTCGCGCCCCCCGATGTAGAGCCCGACCACGCGAGTGCGGATCTCGAGGAGGTCGCCGTCGGTCACCACGAGGTCGGCGATCTTGCCGGGCTCGATGCTGCCGAGGTCGCGGTCGACGCCGAGGATCTCCGCCGGCCGGAGCGTGACCGCGCGCAGCGCCTCCTCCTTCGGCAGGCCGAACGCCGCGGACATCGCCGCCTCGTACGGCAGGTTGCGCACGTTCGACGCGTCGTTCGTCTGGAAGCAGAAGCGAACCCCGGCCCGATAGAGAACCGCGGCCGACGCGAACGGCGCGTCGTACGGGTCGTGCGGTTCCGTCGGATTGGAGAGGATCGAGCCGAGCAGGACCGGCACGTCGTGTTTCGCGAGCAGGCCCGCCACCTTCCACGCCTCGCGCCCGCCGGAGATGATCGGACGCACCTTCAGGCGCGCCGCGAGCTCGATCACCTTGCGAATCGCCTTCTCGTCGTCGGCGTCGAAGATGACGGGTCGCGCCTGCTCGGCGTAGGGAAGCATCGCCTCGAGCCGAGGGTCGAGCGCCGGGCCGGGCACGCCCTGCGCCGCCGCCCGGCGCTTCTGCTCGCCGTAGGCCGCGGCGCGTTCGAACGCGGTGATCAGCTCGCGCGTCCTCTCGTCCTCGCCGCCGTCGCTCGGCTCGGCCGACCGACCGCGGAAGCGCGAGCGGCGGGCGGCTCCCGGCGGGTTGACGTGAAGCGCCAGCGGGTCGACGCGCGTCATCTCCTCCCACGTCCAGCCCGAGAGCCGCACGAGGGCGCTCTGTCCGGAGATCAGGCCCCCGCGGGGGCGCACCACCGCGCTGGTGATCCCGTTCACGCGTGCGACCGGCACGAGCTCGGACGACGGATCGATCGCAAGCGCGACGCGCAGGTCGGCCTGGTGCGAACCCTGCTCGCGAACGTCGATCGTCCCCGGCACGGAACCGATCTCCGTCAGGCCGAGCTGCGTCGACGCGTCGATCATCCCCGGGTAGACGAAGCGCCGCGACGCGTCGACTCGACGGTAGTCCGACGGCACCGCCACGTCGCGCCCGACCGCCTCGATCCGGCCGGCCCGCACGAGGACGACGCCGCGCTCGATCGGCGGCCCGGACGCCGGCACGATCGTGCCGTCGACGATCGCGAACGACGGGGCGCCGCGGTCGTCGGAGCGCACGTCGCGTGCGACGGGGGCCGCGTCGATCGACGTCGTCGCGTCGCCTTCAGGGTCCGTGGCGGGCGGCCCGATCGGCGCGTCGAGCGCGGTCGGTCGTCCGGCGCGCAGGAACTCGACCTCGCCGTCGACCAGCGTCCACTCGCAGCGCGAGTAGGAGGAGAGCGGATGGCCGTTCCAAATGGCGAGGTCCGCGTCCTTCCCGACTTCGATCGTGCCGACGCGGTCGTCGATCCGGAGCTGCTGGGCCGGGTTTCGCGTCACCATCGCGAGCGCCTCGACTTCGTCGTCGACGCCGTACTTCACCGCCTTCGCGGCCTCGAGGTTGAGCCGCCGCATCAGCTCGGACGAGTCCGAGTTCAGCGAGACCACGACGCCGGCGCGACGCATGAGCGCGGCGTTGTACGGGATCGCGTCGTACGCCTCGGCCTTGTACGCCCACCAGTCGGAGAACGTGGAGCCGCCGGCGCCGTGACGCGCGATCTCGGGCGCGACCTTGTAGCCCTCGAGGACGTGCTGGAACGTCGCGATCCGGAAGCCGAACTCCTCGGCGAGCCGCATCAGCATGAGGATCTCGTCGTTGCGATAGCAGTGCGAGTGGACGAGTACGTCGCTCGAGAGCACGCCGGCCAGCGTCTCGAGCCGGAGGTCTCGTCGCGGGGGCTCCGGGTCGTCGCCGACCTTCCGTGCCGCCTCGTAGCGGTCCCACTCGGCGCGGTACTCGCGCGCCTCGATCAGCGCGCGACGGATCACCGCTTCGACGCCCATGCGCGTCACGGGGTAGCGCGACGGCTCGTCGCGGCGTCCGCCGCCGCCCTGCGAGCTCGATCGCTTCGGGTTCTCGCCGAGCGCGAACTTGATGCCGCGCGGCGCGCCGGGGAAGAGGAGCTCGCTCGCGGGCCGGCGATACTTCAGCTTGATCACGGCGTTCTGTCCGCCGATCGCGTTCGCGCTGCCGTGGAGCAGGTTCGCCGTCGTGCATCCGCCGGCCAACGCGCGATAGATCGAGAGGTCGTCGCCGTTCACCTCCTCGTCGATGCGCACCTCGGCCGTGATCGAACTCGCCGATTCGTTGATCCCGCCGGCGATCGCGATGTGCGAGTGGCAGTCGATGATGCCGGGAGTCACGTGCAGGCCGAATCCGTCGATCTCGAACGTGCCGGGCGCCACGGCCGGGCCGTCGCCGTCGTGCGGGAAGATCGCCGCGATCCGTCCGTCGCGCACGAGGATCGACGTACGGCCGACGGCGGGGCCGGTGAGCGGGTGCACCGTAGCGTTGCGGATCACGACATCCCCGCCGGTCCGCGGATGGACGACGCGATCGGCGTCGATCTCGGTCGGGAGCTCCTGTCCGACGAGCCGCGGCGCGAACGATCCCGCGAGCGCGAGGACGACGAGGGTGGACTTACGGATGGCCATGGTCGTGCTCCTCATCGTGGAGATCGTTCGCGTCGAGGCGGCTCGGCGTCCCGACCCTCCGCCCGGTCCACGGGCTTGACGCGCCGCCGTTGATCGACACGGTGCCCGACAGCTCGTCGCCGTCGAGCTCCCCTTCGAACTCGAAGTCATACGTCCGGCTCCCGAACGAGAAGACGACCGTGAACTCGACCCGCCCGTCCTTGACCGATCCGGCGGAGATCTCGCCCGTGCCGGAATCGGCTGCGGCCGAGCCGGAGAGCGTTTCGCCCTCCTGCGCGAGCTCGATCGTGTACTCGCGGGCGCCGCCCTCGAGCTCGACCGTTACGGTCCACGTCCCGGCGACCGGCACCGGCTCCCGGGTCCGCCCGCCGCGCCGCCCTTCCTTCTTGGCCTTCGGGTCGAACTCGTACTTCCGGCCCCCGACGAACACGTAGCGGACGTTCGCCGACTTCGCGAGCGGGTCGCCGTCGAACACCGCGAGGTTGGCGCGCGCGCCCTCGCGTACGACCCCGAGGACGCCGCTCGCTCCGATCAGCCGCGCCGCCTGGAAGGTCAACGCCGCGAGCGCGACGTCGCGCGGCAGGCCGCGGTCGATGGCGAGCGCGAGGTTCTCGCGGAACTCGCTCGGCTTCAGCCCGCGCGTGGTCAGGGCGAACGGGACCCCCGCGTCGGCGAGCGCCCTCGCGGTGTCGATCCGTTCGTTCCGCGCCCGCTGCAAGTCCTCGCGAGCCCGCCGCGGCGACTCGGGCTCCTCCGCCGCGTCTTCCTTCTTCGCGTCTTCGTTCTTCGCGTCGGGCTTCTTCGCGTCGGGCTTCGCATCCTCGACGGCGACGACCTCCTCTTCAGCCGGCCCGGCGGCGACCGGACTCGCGGCCGGCCGCTTCGCGGCGGGGGCCTTTCGGTCATCCAGCCCTTTCGGCGCCTCGGGATACTCGAGCGCCAGGATCACGAACGCACCCGACTCGACGAGCCGGTCGATCGCTCGATCCGCTTCGTTGCCGCCGACGATGGCGGGCGCGAATCCCCACTCCTTGGCGAACGCGAGGACGCGATCGATCTCGCGCGCCGACGTCGCTTCGATCGCCACGATCTGGTCGCCGCGCAGCGCGGCCGCCACCGCCGTGTACGCGCGGTCGAGCGGCGGCCGCCGGACGGAGCGATCGAGGCGGTCGTACCTTCGCCAGAGGGCCTCGTTGCGCTCGGCGTCCAGCAGGAACTGCCGCACGTGGGCCAGCGTGCCCATCAGCGTCGACGGGTAGCCGCCGCCGGCCGGCGACCGGAAGGAAAGATGCAACAAGGGATGATCGAGCAGGAGCCGGTCCGCGCGCGGGCCTTCGCCGAGGTCGATCAGTGCGGAGCAACCCGACAGTCCGTTCTCGCGCGGCGCGGAGAGCACCGTGGTGAAGCCCGCCGCGCGGTGCGCCGCCGTCTCCTTGCCGCCGTCGGTGAAGTCGTCCGCGACGCGGTACTCGGGCTTCAGCCCGCGCCGATTGTCGGGCGCCATGCCCCACGCGTGCCCCTCGTCCACGGCGGCGGCCGCCGCTCCCGCCGCCCTCGCCGCCTCCTTGGCCGGCTCGGGCGTGAGCAACGTCGTGTAGGCGTCGATGAAACCGGGCACCATCACGAGGCCGTGGCCGTCGACGACGACGGCGTCCCACGGAGGATCGAGGGTCGCGCCGATTGCCGCGACGACGCCGTCCTGGATCAGGACGTCGGTCGCCTCGAGGACCTCGCCGGTCCCGGTCTCGACGCGGACCCCGCGAAACAGGTGGGTCGCGGCGTCGGCCGGCGCAAGGAGAAGGGCGAGCAGGAACGGGAATGAGATCACGAAGCGCCTCCCGGCTCGAGCCTCGGTGGGCGCTCGTTCTACCATGCCGAGCGAACGCCCGTCACGCGTCGAGCGCGGCGGCGAGCGCCGGCGCGTCCTGGATCGGGGACAGGCAGGTGCCGCCCGCGCAGACGTACGCGGTGGCGCGCCCGCCGACTGCGTCACGGTGGCGCAGGATCCCGGGTGCGGTCGGATCGTTGGCCCGACCGCCGTCGGACGCCAGGACGAAGGAGCCCGGCCGCAGCCGGCCGTGCGCGGCACGCTCGAGCGCGCGAAGGTCGTCCGCGCCGGGCCGACCGACGAGCAGCACCGTACGCGGGTGGTAGATGGCGACGTCGATCGCCTGGAGCATCTGGCCGAACCCGGCCGGGCTCTGCCGCACGAGCGCCGCGAACGATTGCATCGTGGCCCGCGCCGCCGCTTCGTAGCCGGCGTCGCCGGTCACCTCGTGGGCCCGCAGCAGGTTCATCGCCATGACCGAGTTGCCGGACGGCACGGCGTTGTCGAACGGGTCGCGCGAGCGGCCGAGCGGCGCCTCCTGATCGGCCGCCGTCATGAAGAAGCCGCCGTCCGGCGCGGCGAAGCGATCGAGCGCGGCGCCGGTCAGTCGGATCGCGGCGTCGAGCCATCGCGGGTCGGACGAGACCGAGGCGAGGTCGAAGAGCGCCTGGGCGAGGTTCGCGTAGTCGGGCAGGAACGCGTCGATGCGGGCCTCGCCCTCGCGCCAGGTGCGGAGGAGCCGGCCGCCGTTCCACGCCGCGCCGAGGAGGAACGCCGCGGCTCGCTCGGCCGCCGCGACGAAACGCGGCTCGTCGAGGATCGCGCCGGTCCGCACGAGTCCGGAGATCATCAGTCCGTTCCACTCGGTCAGGACCTTGTCGTCGAGGCCGGGGGCCACGCGCGTCCGCCGGCGCTCGAGCAGCCGCGCGATCGCGGACGCGAACGTCGCGCGCCGCGACTCGTCGCCCTTCTGGGTCAGCGCGCTCGTGCCGTGCTCGAAGTTGCCGCTCGCCGAGACGCCGAAGTACGAACAGAACGCGTCACCGTCCGCGCGGCCGAGCACGTCGCGGATCTCGTCGGGGGTCCAGACGAAGTACTTCCCCTCCACGCCCTCCGAGTCGGCGTCGGTGGCCGAGTAGAAGCCGCCGTCCGGGTGAGTCATCTCGCGGATGACGTACGCGCAGGTCTCGCGCGCGACGCGCTCGAACGTCGGCTCTCCCGTCACCGCGAACGCCTCCGCGTAGACCGGCGCGAGAAGCGCGTTGTCGTAGAGCATCTTCTCGAAGTGCGGGATCAGCCACTCGCCGTCGGTCGAGTAGCGATGGAAGCCGCCGCCGATCTGGTCGTAGATCCCGCCACGCGCCATCTTCTCGAGCGAGAAGCCGGCGATCTGCAGCACGCGTGCGTTCGGGCCGCGCGCGTTGCGGCGCAGCAGCAGCGCGATGTCCATCGGATGCGGGAACTTCGGCGGGTCTCCGAAGCCGCCGTCGCGTTCGTCGAACAACCGGTCGAGCATCGTCACCGCGACGTCGAGCAGCTCGGGAGCGATCTCCTCCGACGCAGCGCGTCCCGCCGCGAGCTCGGCGATCCGCGCCGAGATTCCGTCCGCGCTCCGCACGACGCGTTCGCGGTCCTCCGCGTACGCGCGCGCGAGGTAGGAAAGGACGGTGGCGAAGCCGGGACGGCCCCACCGGTCGGTCGGCGGGAAGTACGTTCCTCCGTAGTACGGTTTCAGGTCCGGGGTGAGGAAGACCGACATCGGCCATCCTCCTTGCCCGGTCAAGAGCTGCACCGCCTTCATGTAGACCTCGTCCAGATCGGGCCGCTCCTCGCGGTCGACCTTGATCGACACGAAGTGCGCGTTCAGGAGCGCCGCGATCTCGTCGTTCTCGAACGACTCGCGCTCCATGACGTGGCACCAGTGGCAGGACGAGTAGCCGATCGACAGGAAGATCGGCTTGTCCTCCTCCCGCGCCCGGGCCAGCGCCTCCTCTCCCCATGGATGCCAATCGACGGGGTTGAAGCGGTGCTGGCGCAGATAAGGACTCGTCTCGTTCGCGAGACGATTCGGAGGCCGCCGGCCGGGCTCGTCGCTCATTGCTTTCTCTCGTTGCGGGAACCGCTCCTGATAGCACGTCGAGACGAACGCGCGTTCCAAGGTCGCGCCCCCGGTTGGAAATGGCGACGAATCGCGTTTTTGTCGTTGAGACCGCCCTCGCCCTGGTGGATGCTGTGGGGCTCGACACCCCGTCACGTCTCGACGGTCGCGGCGCCCCACACACAGAGCGAATCATGTCCAAACCTCTTCTGAGCCTTCATTTCCATGCGGACGAACGGTTCGGCCCGATCCTCGAGTCCGCGCGCGCGACGGCACGCGACGAGCGGCTGCGGAAGGCGGCTCCGTTCGATTCGCCGCCGGAAGGAACGCGCGTGTTCGGCGCGCTGCACCGCTTCGCGGACGGCCTCGGCGCGCCGGTGCTCGTGTCGATCTCGAACGAACGACTGCTGCGCGCGTTCGACGACGCGTCGGAACGCAAGGCCCTCGGCAACGGGACGTCGCGCCGCCGCCTGCTCACGGTGCCGACCCTCGCGTTCTCGGCCGACCCGCGGTTGTTCGCCGCGTTCGAGGTGGCGGACGAGGTGCGCCTCAACCTCGACCTCCTGAAGCGCGCGCTGATCACGCCGCCCCTCGCCGAGCCGCCGTCCGGAGACGCCCGTCACGTCGTCTATGCCGCCGACCCCGCCGCGACGATCGCCGACCTGCCGCTGCACGCGAAGGAAGTCGTCATCGGCATCGACCTCGGCAGCATCGAGCGCGGCGGCGACGTCGACGGAGCGTTCGCGCGCCTTCTCGACGCGATCCTGGGACGGAACGACCTGCGCGTGAAGACGCCGGTCGCCGGCCCTCCGGGATTCGGAGACCGTTTCCTCCAGGACCTGCTTGCGTCGGGCGGGCGGTACCCGCGGTTCGCGGCCGGGTCCGAAGACGACGTCGACGTGACGCGCGACATCTTCCCGTTCGACCTGATCGTCAAGTCGCTCGCGGACGCGGCCGCGCCGCGCACGATCGCGGCGCACGGGAACGCGATCCTCGAGTCCGGTTTCGACCTCGAGAAGCTCGATCCGAAGCTCGCGCGCGGACTGCTGCTGCGCCGGCTGGCCCGTGCCGCGGTCCCGGACGGAACCGATCCGATCGAGCGCGCGCGCGCTGCGTTCCTGATCGCGGGCGTGCTGCTCGAGAGGTGCGTGGCCGATGAGTCCGTCCCCGACGCCGCGATCACGCTTGCCGGGTCGATGGCCCCGATCCCCGACCTGCTGCGCCGCCTCCTCGAACGAACGGACGGCTCGGCTCCCAAGAAGGTCGAGCAACGGGTCGCCGCGTTCGAGACGGTGACCTCCGCCCCGACCGGCAAGGCGGCGGCGAAGTCGCTCCTCGACACGGTCGCGAACGGACTCGACATCCTCGAGTCTTGGGCGGCGGCGCGTCACGAGAACTGCGTCACCGGATGAACCTCGAGGAGTCGATCGCGCGCGTGCTCTGTCCGCGCTTCCCGATCGGCGCCGACGGAATCGACTTCGGCGACGGCGCGCCGCGCCTCCTCCCCGGCGGCTTCTGCGTCTTCCGCGTCGCGCTGCCGGCCGCGCTCGACGCGCTCGCGGAGCTGCGCGGCGGCGGCACGTTTCCGTACGTCTGCTCCGACCTCGAGCGCGGCGCGGGTCAGCAGGTGCCCGGCATGACGCGGCTCGCTCCCCCGATCGCCATCGGCGCGAGCGGCGACGTGGGCCTCGCGCGCGAAGCAGGCCGACTGACCGCGATCGAGGCGCGCTCGCTCGGAATCGCGGTCGTGTTCGCGCCGGTGCTCGACGTCGCGGACCACGGAGCCAATCCGATCGTCGCGTCGCGCGCGTTCAGCGACGATGCGGCGACCGTGTCACGGTTCGGACGCACGTGGATCGAAGGATGCACCGAGGGGGGAGCGCGCGCGACGGCGAAGCACTACCCCGGCCACGGCGCCACGCTCGAGGACTCGCATCTGACGCTGCCGGTGCTCGACCGGCGGCTGGCCGCGCTCGAGGCAATCGACGAGCCGCCGTTCCGAGCGGCGATCGACGCCGGCGTCCCCGCGATGATGGTAGGCCATCTCGCCGCGCTCGACATCGATCCCGACGGTCGCCCGGCGTCCCTGTCGCGCAACGTCATCACCGAACGGCTGCGCGGCCGCCTCGGTTTCCGCGGCGTCGTGTTCACCGACGCGCTCGACATGGCCGCGATCGCGCCCGGCGACGCGGACCCAGGTTCCGACCCGGCCGTGCGCGTGCTCGCGGCCGGCGCCGACGTTCCGCTCCTCACCGCAGATCCGAGCCGCGCGGCCCGCGCGATCCGGGACGCGGTGCAGGCCGGCCTCCTCGCGGAGACGCGCGTCCGGGACGCGGCAACGCGGGTCACGCAGCTCGTCACCGGCGTCGACGTCGCGGCGCGCCCGAGCTACCGGCCGCACGCGGGCGGCGCCGATCTCGCGCGGCGCATCGCGCGGGCGGCGGTCGTTCCGCTCGGCGATCGAGCGATCGAGAACGCGCCCCTCCGCGGGGACGTCGACGTCGTGTTGATCGACGACGCGAACGCCGTCGAACGATACGAGTCGTTCCTTCGCCTCCTGCGTGCCCGCGACGTCGCCCCGTCCTCCGCGGAAGCATCGTCGGACCGGCGCCGCCTCGTCGTCGTGTTCAGCGACGTCCGCTCGAGCAAAGGGCGCGTCCGCCTCCCCGAGCCGTTGGCGCGGCGCGCCCGGTCGCTGCTGCGGCCGGGAGACGTCCTTCTCTCGGCCGGACCGCCGCAGGCGGCGAGCGACCTCTATGATCACCCGACGATCGTGTTCGTCATGGACCAGGACGATCCGTCGCTCGAAGCCGCGGCCGACGCGCTGACGGGTCGTTTGCGACCGACCGGCCGCCGAACGTTTCGAGGTCTCCATTGAACGTCGTCCGTGCCCGACTTCCCCGCCTCGCCGCGCTCGCGCCCGCCGTCCTGTTCGCCTGCTCGATCCCCACCGAATCGGCCATCCTGCGGGATGCCGTCCTGCGGCGCGGCGGCGAGGACACGATCCGAGCCGCGGGGACCATCGTCCGCGCCGGCTCGGGCGAGCTCGTGGGGACACCGATCACGTTCCGATCCGAGTACACCCACCCCAACCGGCTCCGCTGGACGATCTCGCTGCCGAACGTCGACTCCGCCGTCGACCTGCTGTTCGACGGCCACGCCGGGTACGCCATGCACGGCGAGCACAAGACGCGCCTCGAGCCGGCCGACGTGCAGGTGATCCGCAACCGCGCGATGGACGAGACCGTCTTCTGGCTCGTCGGGCTGGACGAGCCCAACCTGATCGTGGCCGACGAGGGCGAGAAGGAGCTCGACGGTCGTACGGTCCATTCGCTGCGGGTCGAGCACTGGACCGGCTACTCGCGGCTGCTCCACTTCGACGCCGAGACGCACGACCTCATCGGCTCCGAGGGCTACACGTGGACCGAGCTCGGCCGGCGCTACGTCGAGACGACGTACTCGGACTTCGCGGAGTTCGACGGCGTGCGGGTGTCGACTCGGATCCTCCAGCGCATCGATGGCGAGCCGTTCCTGACGCTGGTCCATGACGACGTGAGGTTCGAGCCGCCGCCTCCGACCGCCGTGCCCTGAGTCCGACACGACGCCCCGATCGGGCGGCGATCCGTGCCGCTCCGCCCCCCTATCAGCCCGTGGTGAAAGTCATTCCGGCTGCGGCGGGCCCTCGCGACCGATCTCTTCGTTGCAGGATCCTCGACGTACAGGCAGTACGCCTGCGGTCCTGCGCCTCGATCTCGGTCGCGATGACCTCGCCTCGCTTCGAAAGCAC
>CAZYQW010000018.1:0-32810 GCA_964649825.1 uncultured Phycisphaeraceae bacterium
GTGCTTTCGAAGCGAGGCGAGGTCATCGCGACCGAGATCGAGGCGCAGGACCGCAGGCGTACTGCCTGTACGTCGAGGATCCTGCAACGAAGAGATCGGTCGCGAGGGCCCGCCGCAGCCGGAATGACTTTCACCACGGGCGGCTGGAGGGCGGGTGCTCGAGGGTCAGGCAGGTGGAGAGGGTCAGGCGTAGAGGGTGGCGCTGCCGTCCACCTCGGTGATGGAGTAGCGCTTCGCCTTGCCGCACGTGCCGCGCACGACCGAACCGTTCCTGGGATCGAACAGGTAGTTGTGGAGCGGACAGATCGCGTACTTGCCCTCGATCAACGGGCCGGGGTTGATCCGGCCTCCTTCGTGCGGGCAGAGCGAGTCGAGTGCGAACAACCTCCCCTCGACGCGGCAGAGGATGACGCGCGTGCCGCCTGCCGCGATGTCGCCGAGGTTCACGCCTCGTGCGTGTCCCTCCTCCAGCGCGGAGGTGCCGGGAACCGTGATCGGCTTCCCCTTGAACAACGTGCGCAGGAACTTGAACAAGGTGGTCTCCGGTTCCGGGAGTGATCGCCCGCGATCGTGCGGCGGATCGATGTTCTACACGGTTTCGAGAGTCGGGCAATCGCCACGCGGTCCGCCGTCCATGCGTCGCGAGGCCGCGGGCCGCGGGCCGCGGAATATGGTTCAAAGTTGCGACTCCGGCCCCTAGAGTCACGGCCTCGTCTGCCGTATCCGTGGAGTTCTACCAATGAAGGTCGGTGTGCCGCGGGAAACCGCGCCTGGCGAGCACCGGGTCGCGCTCGTTCCCGAAACGGTGGGAAGGCTCAGGAAGGCGGGACTGGACGTGCTCGTCGAGACGGGCGCGGGCGTCCCATCCCACTACTCCGACGCCGCCTACGAAGCGGCCGGCGCGACGTTGGTCGATGACGTCGGCGCGCTTCTCGCGCAGGCGGACGTGGTGCTGAAGGTGGACGCACCGTCCGCGGCCGAGATCTCCGCGATGAAAGAGGGCGCCGCGGTCTTCTCGTACTTCCAGCCATGGTCGCAGGGCGAGCTCCTCGACAACCTGAACGCCCGCAAGATCTCGGCCTTCTGCATGGAGCTGATCCCGCGCATCACGCGCGCGCAGTCGATGGACGTGCTCTCGTCGCAGGCCACGATCGCCGGTTATCGAGCTGTGCTGATGGCGGCGGACCGCCTCCCGCGCATCCTGCCGATGCTCGTGACGGCCGCGGGCACGCTCGCGCCGGCGCGGGTGCTCATCATCGGGGCCGGCGTGGCCGGCCTTCAGGCGATCGGCACCGCCAAGCGCCTCGGCGCGATCGTCGAGGGCTTCGACGTGCGTATCGCCGCGGCCGAGCAAGTCGAGAGCCTCGGCGCGAAGTTCATCGGGCGCGAGCTTCTCGAGGAGGGCGCGGAGGACAGGGGAGGCTACGCGAAGGAGCAGACCGCCGACAAGGAGGCGAGGATCCGCGAGCTGATCGCGACGCACGCGAAGGACGCGGCCTTCATCGTCACCACCGCGGCGATCCCGCGGCGCAAGGCGCCCATCCTGATCACGGCCGACGCCGTGAAGGGGATGAAGCCGGGCTCGATCATCATCGACCTTGCGGCGGAGACGGGCGGGAATTGCGAGTTGACCAAGGCCGGCGAGGAAGTCGTCGTGAACGGCGTCACCATCCTCGGACCGAGGAAGCTCCCGGCCACGATGCCGACGCACGCGAGCCAGATGTACTCGCGCAACATCTCCACGCTCCTCTTGAGCCTGGTAAAGGAAGGAAAGCTCGAACTCGACTTCAAAGACGAGGTCGTGGCCGCGACGTGCGCGACGCACGCCGGCGAGACGAGGAACGCGTCATGATCGAAACACTGCTCGTCATCTTCGTGTTGGCCTCGTTCGTCGGGTTCGAGGTGATCACCAAGGTCCCGCCCCAGCTCCATACTCCGCTCATGTCCGGCTCGAACGCGATCTCCGGCATCGCGATCGTCGGTGCGATGCTCACCGCCGGGGCGGGACAGGACACCGTCTCGTCCGTTCTCGGCACCGTGGCGGTCGTACTCGCCACCCTGAACGTCGTCGGCGGGTTCCTGGTGACGGACCGCATGCTCCAGATGTTCGCGAAGAAGCGCGGAGGTCCGTGATGCATTTCGACTACGAAACGCTGATCTACCTGCTGGCGGCGGTCTGCTTCATCATCGGGTTGAAGCGCCTCTCGTCGCCGAAGACCGCGCGTTCGGGCAACCTCATCGCGGCGTGCGGCATGTTGGTCGCGATCCTCGCGACGCTGCTCGACAAACAGATCCTGGAGCTCTGGCAGATCGGGTTGGGCATGCTCGTCGGCGGCGGGATCGGCGTCTACCTCGCGCGGTCCGTGCAGATGACCGGCATGCCGCAGCTCGTCGCCGTTCTGAACGGCTTCGGCGGCGGGGCGTCGCAGCTCGTGGCGGCGGCGGAGTTCCTGCGGCTGACGCGCGCCGGGGCGTCGATCGACGCAGTCACGGGGGTTTCGATCCAGCTCGCCTCGATGATCGGCGCGGTCACGCTGTCGGGCAGCTTCATCGCGTTCGCGAAGCTCCAGGGGCTGAAGTTCATCGCCGACCGGCCCGTCGTCTTTCGGGGGCGCCACGCCCTGAACGCCGTGCTGCTCGTCGGCATCGCGTCGCTGATGGTGTTCCTCGTGATCGATCCGAGCCACGCCTGGCTCTTCACGTTGCTGCACGTCGCAGCGATGGTCCTCGGCGTCCTGCTCGTCATCGCGATCGGCGGCGCCGACATGCCGGTCGTCGTGGCGCTGCTGAACTCCTATTCGGGCATCGCCGGTGCGATGGCCGGGTTCGTGATCAGCAACAACGCGCTGGTCATCACCGGCGCGCTGGTGGGGGCGTCAGGCCTGATCCTCACGCGGATCATGTGCAAGGCGATGAACCGCAGCCTGGCGAACGTCCTGTTCGGTGGCTTCGGCGCGGCACCGGCCGGCGGGGGTGCCGGGGGCGGCGGCGGACGTGAACAGCGTCCGTACCGCACCACGACGCCCGAGGACGCCGCGATGATGATGGCCTACTCCAGCCGCGTCGTGTTCGTTCCCGGCTACGGCCTCGCCGTGGCGCAGGCGCAGCACGAGGTCCGGGAGCTCGCGGATCTGCTCGAGAAGCGCGGCGTCGACGTGAAGTACGCGATCCACCCGGTCGCGGGCCGCATGCCGGGCCACATGAACGTGCTTCTCGCCGAGGCGAACATTCCGTACGAGAAGCTGTGGGAGATGGAGCGGATCAACTCGGAGTTCGCGCGCACGGACGTCGTGCTCGTGGTCGGCGCGAACGACGTGGTCAACCCGCAGGCGCGGACGAATCCCGAGAGCCCGATCTACGGCATGCCGATCCTCGACGTCGACGAAGCGCAGGCGGTCATCGTGATGAAGCGGAGCATGAGCGTCGGCTTCGCAGGGATCGACAACGATCTGTTCTACGATCCGAAGACGGTGATGCTGTTCGGAGACGCGAAGGCTTCGCTGAAGAAGCTCGTGGAAGAGATGAAGCAGGTCGACTAGCTTCGCTTGGCGTGCGCCGGCGGCGCTGTTCGCGGCCGGTCCTTCCTGCGCACCAAACCGACTCGGGACGCTCGTGCCCTTCGATCGGGCCGATGGGTCCGGTCGGGGCCGGGGCCGGTCTCCGCCCAGAAGCACTTGTCTTCCGCACCGGCAACCGTAGAACCGTTCGTCGGGACGATGGGCGACGAGACACGACGTTCCGATGCACAACTTGGATCTGATCCTGACTCTGACCGGCGCGCTGGCGGCCGCGTTGGCGTTCGGTTACGTCACCCAGCGTCTCGGCCTCTCTCCCATCGTCGGCTACCTGCTGGCGGGCGTCGCGGTCGGGCCGAACACGCCTGGATTCGTTGCGAACAAGGATCTGGCGGCGCAGTGTGCCGAGATCGGCGTCGTGCTCCTGATGTTCGGCGTCGGCCTGCAGTTCCACTTCAGCGAGCTGCTGCGCGTGCGTCGGGTCGCGGTTCCCGGCGCCATCGGACAGAGCGCGGTCGCCACGATCCTCGGCTGTCTTCTGGGACTCGCGTTCGGTTGGGGTTGGTCCGCCGGCGTCGTCTTCGGTCTCGCGATCTCGGTGGCGAGCACGGTCGTTCTGCTGCGAGTCCTGTCCGACAACCACGCCCTGCACATGCCGGCGGGCCATATCGCAGTGGGGTGGTTGGTCGTCGAGGACCTGTTCACGGTGGTGGTGCTCGTGCTCTTGCCCGTGCTGGTCGACCCGGCGGCGGAAGGGACGAGGGGAGCCTTCGTCGCGCTCGGCATGGTCGTGGTGAAGATCGCCACGCTGATCGCGT
Source organism: uncultured Phycisphaeraceae bacterium (assembly GCA_964649825.1). GTDB lineage: Bacteria > Planctomycetota > B15-G4 > B15-G4 > JADJEK01 > CAZYQW01. Next base: position 4,334 of record CAZYQW010000018.1, read on the forward strand.
TCGTGGTGTTCGCCGGAAGCCGCGTGATCCCTTGGATTCTCGCACGGATCTCCGCGACTCGTTCGCGAGAGCTGTTCACGCTCACGATCATGGTCGTCGCATTGGGCGTCGCGGTGGGTGCCGCCAAGGTCTTCGGCTTGTCGATGGCGCTGGGCGCGTTTCTCGCGGGGATGGTGGTGGGTCGGTCGGACTTCAGTTCCCGCGCCGCGGCCGAGGCCGTACCCATGCGCGACGCGTTCGCCGTGCTCTTCTTCGTCTCGGTCGGAATGCTCTTCGATCCCGCGCACCTGCTCGCGGCACCGGGACTCGTCGTCGCGACGCTCGGGATCGTGATCGTTGGGAAGCCGCTGGCCGCCTTCGTGATCGTCCGCGCGCTCGGTCATCCACCGAGGATCGGTCTCGCGGTCGCGGTCGCGCTCGCGCAAATCGGCGAGTTCTCCTTCATTCTCGCGAGCATCGGAGCGGATCTCGGGATCCTCCCCGAGGAGGCGACCAATAGCCTCATCGCGGCCGCGCTGGTCTCGATCAGCGTCAACCCCGTCCTGTTCCGCCTGCTCGGTCCGATCGAGGCGCGTGTGCGGGTCTCGCGCCTGCTCTCACGCTGGTGGACGTTCCCGTCCGAACCCCGGGCGGCCGCGGCCGGCGACGGATCCGGCGCGGTGAGCAGCGGCGCGATCGTCGTCGGCGGTGGTCCGGTCGGGCGCACCGTCGCGCGCCTGCTTTCCGACAACGGGGTCCGTCCTACCGTGATCGAACTCAACCTGGAGACCGTTCGCCTTCTGCGCAGCCAGGGCATCCGCGCGGTGTACGGGGACGCGTCGCACACGGAGACCCTGCACGAGGCAGGGCTCGCCGACGCCGTCGCCCTCGTCCTGAGCTCGTCCACTTTGCACAGCGCGGCCGAGGTCATCCGCACGGCGAAGGATGCCAACCCGGGCGTGCGCGTCCTGGCCCGGGCCAGCTACCTGCTGGAGGTCGCCCCGCTGCGCCGCGCCGGCGCCGACGCGGTGTTCGCGGCCGAGGGAGAGGTCGCGCTTACGATGACGGAGTTCGTCCTTCGCATGCTCGGGGCGACGTCGGAGCAGATCGATCGCGAGCGCGACCGCGTCCGGGGCGACCTGTTCGACGGCCCGCCCGCGAACAACCCACCGCTGGTCCGTTCGCCTCCGCGCCCGTCGCCGGACGTAGACGCCGGCGCCTGACGGATCGACCACGGACGCCGGCTCCTCGCGCGCGCGGGACGCGCCGGCGGCGCGTTCACCTGGCTCTATCGAGCGGTAGGGATCGACGGCTCGTATCGCGACCTCGCCCGCGACGATCCGGCGTTCGCGCGGCTGCGTTCGCACGAGGAGGGGCGGGTGCGGAAACGGTTCGCCCTCGCCACCGGGACGTCGCCGTAGGCGGATCGGCCGGCGGCGACCGGGACGAGTCGGACGGCGTGCGGATTCCGGGTAACGTTCGTGCGCTCGCGCTGATTCGAGTCGCGAAGGTCCAACCATCGACTCGGAGGAGCCATGTCCGCCGGAAACCGTCGGCTGCGCGAGTTCGTCCACCTGCCGCTGTTCGCCGTCGTCGTCGCGACGTTCCTTGCGTCCGCGAGCGCGGCCACGCGGTGGGACGTGGTCCCGTACGCGGCCGCGAACCCGATCCTCGTGGAGGGCTCGCTGGTCCTTCACGACGACGGCGGGGACGTCCGGGTCTTCTCCGCCACCGCGCAGCGCTTCATCAAGATCGCGCCGTCCGGGTCCCCCGTGCTCGGCAGCGGCGATCAGGTCGCCGTCGTGCGGGACGGGACCCAGTATCGGGCGTACTCGGCGCGCCTCAACGCGACCGCGGACCTGACGCAGGGGCAGCCGTTGGTGCACAGCGCGTTCGGCGACGACGTGGCGTTGCTCGTGTTCAGCGGCGGCCAGGGAACCGCCGGTTACGCGTACAGCGCGGTGACGAACCAATGGAAGCCGCTCGCTGGCGCGATCGCCGGGAGCCCAGCCGCCAACACGGTCGTCTCCAGGTTCGTCGTCGCGGCCCGCACCGTCGTGGGCGTCCACGGGTTCTCGGCGCGGAAGGGAGAGTGGGTGCTGCTGCCTGGGTCGCAGGGCGCCGCGGCGCCGCAGGCCGACGGGAACGTGGCGATCACCACCGGACCGCTGAACCCATTCGGGCTCACCCTCGTCGCCGCGTTCTCCGGTGTGCTCGGCACGTGGGCGCTGTCGAGCCCGATCGTACCCGGCAGCAAGGTCGAGCTGGACCACAACGTCGCCCTGTGCCGCGCGGCATCCGGCAGCTCCGAGTGGATCGCGCAGGGCTACAGCGCCTACAACGGCCGCTTCGTCTCGTCGACGGTGAAGCACGATCTCGCGCTTGGCCAGGCGACCTACCTCTCCGACAACGTCGTCGCGATCACGAGCGCGCTCGACGCGACGCCCGGAGTCGAGGCGTTCGGGGCGCGGCCCGGCTTGGCGTTCGCGTTCCTGCCGTCGACCGTGGGTGGTCTCTACGTTCCGATCGGCGAGGATTACTTGATCAGCAAGCCGGTGTCCGGCGTGAACACCGTGCAGGTCTTCAGCGGCGTGTGCAGCGGGACCTTCATCCCGTATTCGTTCACCAGCACGTTCTCGGGCGGGTTCGGAGGCGTGCATCAGTTCATCGCCGTCGACCTGGCCGGCACGCTGATCGGCTACTCGGCGGCGAAGCACGCGTTCGCGATGCTGCCGTTGCCGGTCGCCTACGACGTCGCGGTGGAGGACGCGGTCGCCGAGCTGCGCCAGTACCAGTCGGCGGGAGCCCGCTTCCACTCGATCGCAACGCGCCACGGCCACTTCACGTCGAGCCCGAACCAGGAAGCCGGCGCCTCGTTCGCCACGGCGAGCGCCGGGTCGCTCGTCGCGCGCCGGCAGCTCGACGGGGCGAACGCGGACGGGATTCTCGTGTTCGACGAGCGATGCGATCGCTATCCCGCGCTTCATCACCCCGGCGGTCCGACCCAGATGACGCCGGGGACGAACGTGCTCCTCGTCATGCTCGAGGGCGCGCCGCACACCGTCGCCGCGTACAGCGTCGCACGCGGGGACTGGAACACGTCGCCCTCGATCGCGACCGGAGTGCCGGTCGTGGCGCCGCAGGCCGAGGACAACGTCGGCTGCTTCGTCGACTCGGACGGTCGCCTCTGGGCGTTCGGCGGGGACGGTGACCTGCATCCGTTCTATTCATGGCCGAACGACACCGAGTATCAGACCGTCGGCGTGGCGTCCGGACAGATCGTGATCCCACCCTCTCCCCTCGCGATCGCGTTCGCGGGCGAGCCCGGCGATCTCGCGTCACTCCTCCTCTCGCTCGGCTTCCTCTGCCCGGGCCTCGCGGTCTTCGGCTATCAGAACCCGCTCTGCCTCGATCCCTCGACGCTGAGCCTGATCGGTCCGCTCGGATTCATCGGTTCGTCGAGAGTGCTCGCCCTCGTGGCCAGCGGGAATACGCTTTCCACGCCGGTGTGCGTCCAGATCTGGCTTCAGGCGTTGTTGACCAACGGACCAAGCGGCAACTGGATCGGCCGGCGGTGCGAAGGGATGTGGTTCTTCTGAGCCGGAGGATCCGGCTTCGACGCATCGTGTCGACGCTGGAGATTGCAACGCGAACGGCGGCGGCCGGCGAGGCCGCCGGCCGCCGCCGTCGATGAATCTCGAGCGCCGGATCAGGCGGCCGCGGCGGGCTTGATCGCGACGAGGCCCCACTGCTGGCCGAACGCGATGTAGATGCCGGCGGTGCCATCCTCGTCACCGGCGTGGAGGCTGACGACGAGACGCTTGCTCGCCATCTCGGTCTGTTCGAGGGTCAGCGGGATCGAGATCGTCTCCTCCCCGGTCAGCGTCACCTGCCACTTGTAGTCGTCGGAGATCGTGAACGACATCTGGTACTTGCCGGCCGGGACGTTCTTGCCACCGAACTCGACGTCCTTCTCGGTCGTGAACGCGGCGAGCGGAGTGTCGTTCGCCTGCTGGTTGATGCGCTCTCGCATGCGGTCGCGCGTCTCCTCGTTCTCGAGGCTCGCCGCCCAGCGGCCGGAGCCGAACGTGATCGCCGTGTAGTCGAGCGAGAGCGTTCCGAGCGTGTCGAGCGTGATGGTCTGCTTGACGGCGGGAGCGTTCCGGTTGGTCGCGCCCATCTTTTGCGCGAGGGTAGGAACGGCAAGGAAACCGAAGGCGACGAGAGTGAGCGCGAGTCTCTTCATGAGAGGTCCATCCTGTGGAAAAGCGATCTCCCCGACCGCATGGTTGGGAACCGCCAGGGTAGCCATCTCGGTTCGCGCTGTCGACGGCATGGCGATGCGGGTCAGCGAGCTCCGTCGAGATCGGGCGAGCTGCACGCGCTCATCGATCGTTCCCGGTCTCGTCCAACCAGCCGCGTCGGGCCGCGTGGACGTAGTCGGTGTAGACGGGCTCGCGATCGCGACGGCGCATCGCGGACGCGATCTGCCCGCGGTGGTAGGCCGAGTGCTCGAGCACGTGGACGAGCACGTCCGCTACCGTCGTCTTCCATGGTTCGCCCAGTGAGTTCACGTACTCGATCTGCTGCTCGAGCCGGCCACCGTCGATCGAGTCGAGGTACTCGACCCAGAGATCCGCCAGGTTCGCGGCCTCGGCGCGACACGAGGCGGCGGCGCGGTCGGGCCAGACCGGACTCGACGGCGGTCGCCCGTACAGGCGATCGAGCCAGAGCCGTTCGGCCGCGAGGATGTGCGCGAGCCAACGCAGCGCGTCGGGCGGCGGCTCGCCGTCGCGGGCGAGGTCGGCGGCCACCTCGCGATTCGCCCAGGCGTCGTGACGAAACGAACGGCGGAGCAGGTCGATCGCTTCCATTGCGTTCAGCCTCGCGGGCAGAGCAGATCGGTTGACCGGTTGTCGGCGGGAACTCAGGCAAGTTACAGTCTCGGGCACGCCTTCAGGAAGGTGGCATGAGCAAGCTCCCGCTGATCAGCATCATCGCGATCGCCGTCTTCTCGTCGCCGTCGTCGCCCTGGTCGCTCGGCGCGGCGCAGGAGGATGGCGCGGGCTCGTGGGTCGTGCTCGAGCCGGCCGAGCTCCGCGCCAAGGGAGGGGTCGACCTCGAGCCGGTCGGCGACGGATCGATCCGAGCGGTCGGCAAGAACCCGGATCAGACCGTGTACGAGGTCGAGATCGATACCGATCTCGTCGGCGTCACCGCGCTGCGGCTGGAGGCGCTGACCGATCCCTCCATGCGGAACGGAGGTCCGGGGCGCGCCGACGCCGGCAACTTCGTGCTGAGCGAGCTCGAGGCCTGGGTGGCGCAGATCGGATCGGTCGCGAAGCCGCGCGAGGTCGTGTTCACCGACTGCGTCGCGGACTTCAGCCAAGCGCGCTACCCGGCGAGCTATGCGGTCGACGGCAAGCTCGACGCGGCGACCGGATGGGCGGTGGACGGGTCGACTAAGCACGAGAACAGGATCGCCGTGTTTCGGCCCGCCACGCCGTTCGGGTTCGGCACCGGGACGCGGTTGCGCGTCCGCATGTCGTTCGTGTCGAGCTTCCCGCGCCACTCGATCGGCCGCTTCCGCCTCTCCGCGACCACGTCGACCGACGTGGAGCAGATGCTGCCGACGACCTCGGCCGACCAGTCCGCCATCGATGCGTCGACGAGGCGCGGGATCGCGTGGCTCCTCGCGCATCAGCAACCGGACGGCTCGTGGGCGGGTCCCGACATGCCGCAGTACTACGGCATGACCGCGCTTGCGGTCTACACGCTCGTGCAGAGCGGCCTCAAGTCCGATCATCCGGCGGTGCGGGCGGCGCGGGCGTACATGGAGCACCGGCCGATGGTGCGGACGTACGACGTCGGGTGCGCGCTGCTCGCCCTGCGTGCGTGCGGAGATCCGCTGCCGCGCGATCGGATCGCCGAGCTCCATCGTTTCCTCCTCGACACGATGGGCAACGGAACGTCGGCGTACGGCGACCAGTGGGGCTATCCGTTCGGACACACGCCCACCTCTCCGCCGAATCACGTCGACCTCTCGAACACGCAGTACGCGCTGCTCGGGCTGCGCGCCGGCGCGGGCTGCGGCGAGAAGGTCCCGCCGCTGGTCTGGGAGCGCGTAGCGAAGGACGTGATGAAGCTGCAGGGGGACTACGGCAGCTTCACCTACATGAGGGGGCGCAACCCGACCGCGAGCATGACGGTGGCCGGGATCGCGTGCCTCATGATCTGTGCCGAGCAGCTCGAGTCGGTCCCGGGCAAGGAGGCGGTCGTCGAGCGGCTGCGGAGCGCGATCGCGCTCGCCGACGGGTGGCTCCGCATGTACTGGTCGGTCAAGGAGAACATCGAGCTCCCGCGAAACCCGAGCTCGGGCGAGAACCGATGGTTCTACTACTACGTGTACGGACTGGAGCGGGTCGGCTCGATCGGCAAGCGGCGCTTCATCGGCGGGCACGATTGGTACGCCGAGGGAGCCGCGGCGCTGATCGATATGCAGAGGGACGACGGTTCGTGGACGACCGCGTACGGCGAGGCCGACGCCAACACGTGCTTCGCGCTGTTGTTCCTGCAGCGGGGGACGCGGACGACCGAGGTCGGCGAGCGGCAGCGGGAGCTGGTCGCCGCGGCGGTCGACGCGCCGTTCGACATCGGCACGAACAGCGAGAACCCGCTCGTCGCGTGGGTGCGCAACGTCAACGGCGCGGTGCGCGATCGTTTCGGTCGCGGCGAACGAGTCGTCGAGGTCGAGTGGAAGCTCGGCGGTGCGACGATCGCGAGCGTTGCACCCGCGGCCGGCGTCGATCGCCTGCAGCAGCGGTTCACGATGCAAAGCGAGGTCGCGAGCAACGGCGAGTTCCCGCTCGTGGCCGTGATGAGGTTCGCTTCCGCCGATGGAACTCCCGCCGGCGAGGTGCAATCCAACGAGCTGAAGGTCCGCGTCGACGGCGTCGAGACCGCGTTCCACCGCACCGCGATCCGTGACGGCGGCGCCAACCTGATCGATCCGGGCGGCTGCAGCGTCGAGGCGTCATCGGCCCTCGACGGCCATCCGCCGGAGTACGCGATCGACGGCAAGGCGGGGACGAGCTGGGTCTCGGCGGCCGAGGACACGGCGCCGTGGATTCTCCTGCGTCCGAACCGGCCGCTGACGGGCGGCGTGCTGAAGCTGACCTCTGCCGCGCCCTACCTCGGCGGTCTGGCGGACTGGGCGCGCCCGAAGGAGATCGAGGTCCAGGTGAACGGCACCCGTCCGATCCGTGTCGCGCTCGCGGACGAACCCACCATCAAGCAGCACGTCCTGTTCAAGGAGGCGAAGATCCGCTCGGTCCGCGTGACGATCCGCTCCGTCTTCTCGGGCACGCACCAGGCGCGGGCGGCCGGTTTCAAGGAGATCGAGCTCTACGCCCCCGACCATCCAGCCGAGCTCGCGGAGGGGAGTCGTCCGTCTCCGCTCGAGTACGTCCTCCCCACGAAGGACGGCGAGGCGGTGACGTGGCGCTTCTCGGAGAAGGAGCCGGCCGGCGATTGGTTCGCCCCGGATTTCGACGACCGATCGTGGGCCCGCGCGACGGCGCCGTTCTCCGACCGCAACACGAAGAAGCGCGAGGGGAAGTGGCGCGGCAGGGAGCTCTGGCTGCGCGGGGCCTTCGAGCTGCGCGCATTGGTCGAATCGAGCGAATCGGGCGCGCCGAGCGGGACGTACGCGCTCGAAGTGAAGGTCGACGACACGGTCGAGATCTACGTGAACGGGGTCGAAGCCGGCGTGATCTCGAAGTGGACGGAGGGCCGCTACCAACGGATCGTCATCGAGGGCGCCGCGGCGGCCTCGTTGAAGCGCGGCAGCAACTCGATCGCGGTGCGATGCGGAGACATCGGGGGCGCGAGGTTCTTCGACTTGATGCTCGGCCGCGTGATCGAGGAATGAACCGCGCGGCTACCGGCCAAGGTAGCCGAGCTCGCGCATGCGGCGGCGCACGTCGTCGTCGACCACGTCCTCGGCTTGCCCGGCCTTGAGGGCCCGCCGCCGGAACTCCTCGATCGCGCGGGCCAATTCGTCGTGATCGCGTCCCGCCAAGGGCAGCGGCCGCACCTCGCCGGGATCCTCGGCGAGCGAGAAGAACGACGCGGCGTCTCCCTGATGCGGGCTCCACGGAAGGACGAGCTTCTTGCCGCCGCGCGTCCGCGCGCTCGTGAAGCGCGACGTGTTGGAGAACACGAGGTCGCGGCCCCGGGCGGACCCCACGGCCGCCCCCGTCATCGAGGCGACGAGGCTCCTCCCATCGATGCCAGGCGGCGGCGGGAGCCCGACCAGGTCGAGGATCGTGGGCACGACGTCGACGTTCTCCACCGGCGCGTCGAACGTGACGCCCGCCGGCACGCCTGGTCCGCGGAAGATCAGGGGCACGTGGACCAGGGGCTGCGTCAGCAACGTGTTGTGGGTGCGCTTGAACGCCTTCAGGAGGTCGTTCCGGCTCTCCTCGGGCACGGCCGATGCGGCCTCGAGATGTTCCCAGAGGGACTCGCCGTGGTCGGACGCGAGGATGACGATCGTCTGCTCCGGACGGGGAAGCAGTTGGAGCAGCGACGCGACGACGGCGTCCGCCATCAGGATCTCGCCGTCGTAGCGCGCGGTCTCGCGAGCGACGTGGTCCGCCGCCTTCGCCACCGCGTCGTCGATCCGACGCGCCGGCCATTCGGGGCGCCGGTCACGCAGGTAGTCGGCGAAGCGCTGGCGACGCTCCGCGGAGAGCAGCTCGGGCGCGAACACGTCGAACGGCGGCACGGGCTCGTACGGATCGTGGGGGTGGACGAGGTGCACGTAGAGGAACCGCGGGCGACCGTCGTCCTCGCGAAAAAGCCGGCGCACGTCGTGCGGGTCGGGCTCGAGCACGTACTCGTCGAACCCCCGTTCGAACCCGCTGCCCGTCTCGAGGAGCTGGTTCGATTGAAGGCCCGCCGTCCGGTACCCAGCCTCCTGCAGGATCTCGGCGAGGGTCTCTCGCGCCGGCATCTTCACGAAGTCGTCGGCGACGTGGCGCGACGTGAGGAGCGACGCCATCGAGGGGCCGGTCCACGACGATTGCGCGGTGCAGTCGGCGAAGCGAACCCCCTCCGACGCGAGCTGGTCGATATTCGCGCTGTTCGGCCGGTGGTAGCCGTAGCCATGCAGGTGGTCGGCGCGCAGCGTGTCGATGACGATCAGCAGGACGTCGAGGTCCTTCGGCTTTCGCGACTCGACGCAGGCGGCGAGGACGGCGACGGCGAGCAGGGCCGCCGGGAGGGTTGGGTACGCGCGCATGAGGCTCCGGATCGTCGAGCGTGGGAGTATACCGGCCGTCCTGGCGAGCAGGGGGGGCGCGGGTGGGCTCGGGCCGCGCCGTTTCGACGGACGACTTTGGTAGGTTGGCTCGATGCCTCGCCTCCTCGCCGCCGCCGTCGTGATCGCCCTCGCGTCGACTCTCTGGTGGTGGCGTGGCGCGAATCGGACGTTCACGATCGCGGCGGTGTACGACGCGATCTCGCACATGGACGAAGCCGAGTTCTCTCCCGACTCGCCGTACGCGATCCGGTGCGTGCCGACGATCGACGCCGACGACGAGCGCGATCGCCTCGCCTACGTCCGCATGCCGACCGGTTCGCACGCGCTCTGGACCGGGATCGAGACCGGCGGGCCGGTCACGCTCGAGATCGGCCTCGGCGTCGGCTGGACGCTCGACGGCGTGGAGGGCGCCGCGCGGTTCGTGGTCGAGACCCGCGACGAGACCCAGGATGGCGCCGACTGGGTGCGATGGATCGACCGCGTCGTCCATCCGGACGAGCTCGATCGACCGGATCGCGTCGCGCGCTCGAGCCACTCGATCGGCGGCGCCGCGAAGGGGCGCTGGTCGCTGCGCCTGTCGACCGAGGCGATCGCCGGCGAAGCGAGACGTCACTGGCCCGCGTTCTTCGCGCCGCGCGTCGCCTCGAAGGGACTCGAGATCCGAGCGCGCGATCTGCCCGTCCGCTACGAGGACGTCGTCCTCGACCTCCTCGGCGGGCTCGGCGTGGCCAAGATCCTGGCGGAGAACCCCTCGAGCGCCGTCGCGCGCGCGCCGATCGACGCGGCGAAGGACGTGGCGGTGGCTGGAGGCCCGCGCATGAGCATCCGCATGGCGGCCCCGGCGCGCGTGCGCTACCACCTCCATCCTCCGCGCGACGCGAAGCTCGCCTTCTCGTACGGCGTCGACACGGACGCAGGGTGGAAGCTCGAGGGCGACGGAATGGTCTTCGCCGTCGAGGTCGACGGCGAACGCGTCTGGGAGCGGACGCTCGACGCCCACCGGGTCGTGCTCGAGCGCGGCTGGCAGGCGGCGGAGATCCGGCTCGACCGGTTCGCCGGACGGAGCATCGACCTCGACCTCGTCACCGAGCCGCGCGACGACGGTCGCCACGACGTCGGCGGGTTCGCGAACGCGCTCGTCGTGCGACCGCGCGAGGTCGAGCGGCGGCGGAGCTCGGATGCCCCGACCGTCCTCTTCGTCCTCGTCGACACGCTTCGAGCCGACCGGCTCGCGGTCGGCGGCCGTAACGACGGCCTCACGCCGAACCTGGATCGCCTCGCGGCGGCGGGCGTCGCGTTCACGCAGGCGCGCAGCGTGACGTCCTGGACGTGGCCGACGATCGCGTCGCTCTTCACCGGCCTCTACCCGAACGCGCACGGCGTCCATTCGGGGCAGGGCGGCGAGGGGTACTACCTCGTCGACGAGATGGAGACGCTCGCGGAGCGGTTCCAGCGGCAGGGGTACGCGACGGCGGCCTTCGTGACGAGCCTCCTCATCGGAGCGTCCGACAACTTCGACCAGGGGTTCGAGACGTTCGTCCAGACGCCGTTCGCCCGTGCACGGGCGTTGAACGACCGGTTCCTCGCGTGGCTCGACGACACGCGGGGCCAGGCGCGGTTCGCGTACCTGCACTACTTCGATCCGCACGCCCCGTACCAGGCGCCGGGCGAGTTCGCGCCGAGGCTCGACGGCGACCCGCGCGCGATGGAGGAGACGCTCCTCGAGCGGCTCCACGAGCTCTATCGCCAGGACGCGGTCGATCCGGCCGTCGTCGAGGAGTGGATGGCGCTCCGCCGTCCCGCGTACGACGCCGAGGTCCGCTACTTCGATCACGCGTTCGGCGAGCTGCTGAGCGAGCTCGAGTCACGCGGTGTCCTCGAGGACTGCGTCATCGCCTTCACGTCGGACCACGGCGAAGAGTTCTACGAGCACGGCTGGATCGACCACGGGCCGAACCTCTTCGACGAGACGATCAAGGTGCCGCTGCTCGTGGTCGGCTTCGGCCGCTCCGCGCTCCAGCCGCGGGTGGTCGACCGGCCGGTCGAGTCGCGGAACCTGCTTCCGACCCTGTGCGAGCTGGCCGACGTCCCGATCGGGGCGACGGCCGGGCTCGGCGCCTCGCTGCTCGACGAACGTCCGGTCGAGGCGAGCTTCGGGCAGACCGATCACGGGATCGTCCGCGGCATCGCCGGGTACACCGAGAAGCTGTACGTCGTGAAGAACGGCTGGAAGCTGATCCACGTCCCGAGGACGTCGACGAACGAGATCTACCACCTCGAGAGCGACCCGCGCGAGCTCGTCGATCGCGCCACGGCCGAACCGCGCGTCACGGAGCGGATGCTGGGCGAGCTTCTCGCGTGGCACGCGCGGACCCTCGCCGAGCGCAAGGCGTCGCGCGTCGAGGTGGACCGCGAGGCGATGCGCCGCATGGCGGAGCTCGGCTACCTCACGGGGGACGACGGGTAGCGACATGCTCCGTTCGTTCCTGAAGACGATCGTCCTCCCGCCGACGTCGCTCGTCCTGCTCTTCCTCGTCGGTCTCGTCGTCGGCCGCCGGCGACGCCGGCTCGGGCGAGGGATCGCGGCGGCGGCGCTCGCCGCCTCGCTGCTTCTCACGCTCCCGCTCGTGGCCGCGCTCCTGATGCAAGCCGTTCAGTGCAGCGATCCGCTCGATGAGGCGGCGGTGCCGAAGGGGGCGGTGATCGTCATCCTCGGAGGGGACGTGCGACCGCACGCGCCCGAGCTCGGCGCGCCGACGGTCGGGTCGATGACGCTCGAGAGGATCCGCTACGGGGCGGTCCTGGCCCACCGGCTCGGTCTCGGCGTGCTCGTCACCGGCGGCACCGTTCACGCGGACGCGCCGGCGGGGGGTGCCTTGATGCGCGACGTGTTGAACGACGAGTTCGGCGTCGCGGTCCGTTACGTGGAGGGTCGATCGGACAACACGCGCGAGAACGCGTCGATGTCGGCGCCGATCCTGAAGGCGGACGGCGTGACCCACGTCGTGCTCGTCACGCACGCGTGGCACCTTCCGCGGGCCGTGCCGGAGTTCGAGGCCGCGGGCTTCGTCGTGCACGCGGCGCCGACCGCGTTCGCGGCGCCGGTCGAGCTCGGCCTCGGCGCGATCGTTCCATCGTCCCGGGCGTTCCGGGACGCGGCGCTCGCGATCCACGAGCTGCTCGGGCGTTCGTTCTACGACTGGACGCGGTGACGAACGAACGAGCCTCGATCCGGCCCGTCCTCTCCGAATCTCGACCCTCCGGTCTCGGTCTCATGGATCCGAGTCGCCGGCGGTGACGACGATCGCGGCGGTCTCCACGCCCAAGTGGAAGACACCTTGAGCATCGGTCGCGGGGAAACTATCCGGCGATGGTCGCTCCGGCGCGTCATCGCCGAGCTCGGATCGGGGACGCAGGACGATCCGCACGATGCCGGGGTCTCCGCGGCGAAGGTCGACGCGGACCCGCTCGCTCTGCCAATCGCCGCAGAAGACGAGAACCTCGAGTTCATCCGAAGGGAGCGGTTCGACCACGTATGGGTGCGACAGGACGTGGCCGTGGACGCCTTTCTCGTGCGCGATCTCCGGCAGATGGGCCGGTGGCCAGAGGGAGTCCTCCGGCCGGCGGGGTCGGTCGGAGCGCGAGGAGTCGCTCGACACCGTCAAGGGGTGGAGCTGGCGGATGTACCGAAGGATGGGGATGCCCGACAACGCGTCCCCGTCGTGCAGTCGGAGGTGCCGCAATGCGAGGTGGACGCGCACATCGTCGGACGGTCCCGACAGGAGGACGCTCACGAACTGGCGCTCGAGGACGAGCCGGCCGTTCTGATGGACGAAGAACACGACCGGCTGGCGGGCGTCGTGCTCGGTCACGCCGTCCGGAAAGCGTCGCCCCTCGGCGTCGACGACGTCGAACCGGACCGCGAGCGGCGGCGCGAGGACGAACTCGAGGAACTGCGAACCGCCCGCGATCAGATCGACGACGAGCGAGCGGCCGATCGGGTCCTCATCGGTGAAGACGTGTGCGTGATACGGTCCGCTCGCGAGCCCCTCGAACCGGAACGTCCCAGGGCCAGGGCCCCGGCAGGAGAGCCGTGAGCGGTCCTTCGAGTAGCCGCACGTATCGCACGGCGCCTCTCGGTCCCATGGATCGAACGCGGGCGCGTCTGCGGCCGGCGCGCTCTCCACCGGCACGGCGGCGTGGCAGGCCGGGCAGGGCGACCGGCCGTTGCCGCGGAGATCGATCCGGATCTCCGTCTTCGGGTCGAGCCAGCGAGCGTGGACCCGGCCCTCGATCACGCCCCGTCCGCGCGTGAGGCCGACGTAGCCCAGGTCGGTCGTGCGGTCCGCGTCGACCACGAACGGACCGATCGGGCGCGGTTCGTGGCCACGCGCCAGCAGGCCCCCTTCGTACGTGTCCGGGGTCAGTCGAAGCTCGATCGGATCGGAATCCTCGGGCGAGCGGGATGCTTCCGCGAAGCGGGTCTCGCTCATGAGCCGCGCGTCGACTCCGACCGCGAGGGGATCGCCGGATTCGGCGTCGTAGACGCGAAACGTCACCGCGCCGGTCGGTCCCGATGCGGACTCGGCCGCGACGAGTGCGAGCGCCGTCTCGGCTTCGTCGTCGGTACGGACCTCTTCGCGCACCAGCGTCGATCGCGCCGCGACGCGATTCGGCTCGGCGGCCGAGCTCGTGGCGTCGTCGTGCGCGGCGTCGCCTTTCGTCCCGGTCGAGGTCGAGGTTCGACGTGCGACGTCGATCGAGTCGTCGGTCCAGAGCCCGGTGACGACCCAAGTGCCCAGAATGGCGACGACCAGCGTCGCACAGAGACTCTTCACGTTCATGAGGGACCATCCCGATGCCAGTGGAAGGTTGACGCCGCTCGCCGCCGCCGGCTCGAGCCGGACCAATGGCAGGAAGACGCTGGTCCACGCGGTGCGGTCGCCGCCGCTCGCGCGGTCGAGGTCGGCGCGAATCCGTTCGAGGCCGCGGCGGAGGCGCGATCGCACCGTGTTCAGCGGCACGGCCTCGCGTCTCGCGATCTCGAGGGGTCGCAGCTCCTCGAAGTAGCGCAGCACGATCGCGCGCCGATACGGCTCGCGGAGCGCGAGCACCGCGTCCACCACCCGGCGTTGGAGCGCGAGCCGTTCGACGATCTCGTCGGTCGGTCGTTCCGCTTCCGGCCGCGCTCCCGCCCGTTCGCGGGTCACGCGCCGCCCTTCGCCGCGGCGCATCTTCGCGGATACGTGTTGCACCGTCGTGCGGAACCACGACCGCGCGGCCCCGGCCGATCGGGGCGGCCGTTCGAGCGCGGCGATCCAGGTCTCTTGAACCACGTCGTCCGCGGTCGCTGGATCGCGGACGAGCCCCCGCGCGAGCCGTCGAACGAAGTCGGCGTGCTCGAGAAGGACCGGAACGGACTGGTCGTTGGCGTTCGTCATCGCTCGCATCAGGAGTACCCGCCGAGTCGGTCACGGACCCAGAGTAATCCGAAGGAGGCGGCTCGCATGGGACGGCCGCCGGCGACTCCGGCCCCGTCCGCCTCCTCCGATCAGCGTGGTCCGCCGGTCACGCGGCTCGCGCGGGCCGAGATCGGCCCTTCGAGGTCGAGGTCCATCCAGGAGGGGGCGCCGGACGGAGGGCCGAACCGGATGCGGCCGACGGCTCGCTTGCGCATCAGCGAGAACGCCCCCGGCCCCGAACGGTGCAGGGTCCCCAGGTACTCGCCCCGCTGCGTGAAGAGCACGAGTCCCGCCCCGGTCGATGCAACGTGCCAACGCACGCGCGCGGCCTCGTACGTCCCGGCGAGCGCCGCGTCATCGCTCTCGCTCCCGGGCGAGGCCTCCCTGGCGAACGTCATCACCATCAGGTTGCTGGGGGTGATCGCGGTGAGGTGCGGCGGACCCCCGACCGAGTCGCGCTCGAACACCACCGACATCGGGCGCTCCCGATCGCTCGACACGAAGAGGTGCGGTGCCTCGCGGACGAGCGCGAGCTCGAACTCTCCGTAGCGGGCGACGAGGCCGTCGCCACGACGCTTCACGTCGACCGTCCCGAGGACCGGGTTCCGGTACGTGCCGGCGAGCGCGGCAATCGGGTCGGGGCCCGCGGCGGCGGGCTCGAAGCACGCCCGCTCGATCTCGCTCACTCGAAACCCGGAGCTCGGGACGCATCGCTCCACCACGACCTGGATCACGTAGTCGGGCTGGAACACGCGGATCATGTCGGTGTCGAAGTCGTAGCCGTGCACCTCCAACGTCCGCGAGAAGTGGGGGAGGATGAACGGCAGGATGTTCCGTCCGAACGAGTCGGCGAGCACGATCGCGGTGGGAAGGGACGCGTCTTGCTGTTCCCACACGCGGCGAAGCTCGGGCTTCCACGCGCCCGGCCGCGGCTCGATGACCGACCCGCCGACGAGCTCGACGCGGAAGCTGTCCTGGATCAGCTCCTCTTCCATGTGGGTCGAGAGGCCCCAACTGTCGGCGAGCTCGCGGATCGGTGCGACGTCGTAGCGATCGATCGGGAACGGCGTGACCCCCGGATCCGACCGCGCGAGGCGCTCGAACAGCTCGCGGTAGGCGTAGTACGCGCCGAGCGGGTTCCAGTGCGTCCCGTAGGGGTAGTAGACGAGCCGTTCGTCCCGCCGCGCGCGCAGCGCGTCGCGGACGTCGACGAGGCTGGTCTCTCCGGTCTCGTGGGCCCGCGCGACGAGCTGGTCGAGCGGGACGGGTCCGACGGGCGGTGCCTGCAGCCACGCCGGCAGCCGCTCCGGGTAGATCGAGGACTTGTCCGGCGCCACGATGACCGCGTACGTCGCGCCGCGCGAAGCGAGCCACACCGTGCGCCGCCGGATGGTCGCGAGGATTCCGTCGAGCTCGGCCTCCGACCGCGGTCGCAGGCCCCGGTGCTGCGCGACGGTGTCGTTCACGGTGCAGAACAGCCAGCCGTCCTCGCCGACCAGGAAGCCCTCGCTCGGCGACGTCTGCAGCAGGAACAGCTTGACGAGGTTGTGCCCGCGCACCAGCGCCGTGCGGAACCGGAAAGCGTCGTCGAAGTACGACTCGAACCGCGCGGGGAACGCAGCCAGGTCCTCGAGCGTCCGCGGCCGTCCGGGCGGCGGGGCCGGGCTTCGGTTCTCGCTCTTCACCGCGCTCGGATCGTCCGTGGTGAAGAGATGGGCCAACCCCGGCGCGCAGATCGCGACGATGAACAGCACCGTGAGCACGGCGTCCGCCGCGGCGTGAAGCTCGGTCGGTGCGGGCGTGGGTTTGGTCATCGTCAGAATCGGAAGTAGATGAACGGGTTGTGGGTGCCCGCGGCGAGCTGCATCGCCGACAGCAGGAAGACCGCGATCAGGAGGACGAGCCCGCCCGCCTCGAGCACGAACGTCCGGAGGAGGCTCGTCCCCCTCGTGCCGCGCGGCGTCATGCGCTCGAGCAGCCGCGGGACGACCGGCGTCGCTCCGATGCATCCGCAGACGAGCGCGACGAGCACGTCGTTGGTGACCACGGACGCCGCAGGATGGAGCAGGGGCCCGCCGCCGTGCCCGGCCATCGCCGCGAGGTAGGAGAACGCGTGGCCGAGTTCGTCCGCGCGGAAGAAGACCCAGCCGATCATCACGGCCAGCACGAGGTAAGCGTGCTGCACCGCGCGCGGCGAACGTTGGAGGATCGGGCCGAGGCCGAGGCGCTCCAGCACGAGGAGCAGTCCGTGGAACGATCCCCACGCGATGAACGTCCACTGATCCCCGTGCCACAGACCGCACAGGAGGAACACGATCCAGAGGTTCAGGAACGTCCGGATCCGACCGTGGCGGCTGCCGCCGATAGGGATGTAGAGGTAGTCGCGGAACCATCGCGAGAGGGTCATGTGCCAGCGGCGCCAGAACTCCGTGATCGATCGCGCGACGTACGGGTGGGCGAAGTTCTCGGGGAACGTGAAGCCGAGCATGAGGCCGAGCCCGATCGCCATGTCGGAGTACCCCGAGAAGTCGAAGTAGATCTGGATCGTGTAGGCGAGCAGGCCGATCCACGCGAGCTCGGCGCCGAGCTCGCCGGGCGGCAGCGCGAACACGTGGTCGGCGGCGATCGCGGCGGTGTTGGCGATCAGCATCTTCTTGCCGAGCCCGATGATGAACCGGCGGATTCCCGCCGCGAACGGCTCGCGGCGGATCGTGCGCGACGCGATCTCGCGCGCGATCTCGAGGTAGCGCACGATTGGACCGGCCACGAGCTGAGGGAACAGCGCGATGTACATCCCGAAGTGGATGATCCGCCGCTGGGCCGGCACGTTGCCGCGGTAGACGTCGATCACGTACGACATCCCCTGGAACGTGAAGAAGGAGATGCCGATCGGAAGCGCGATCCGCGGCGCCTCGAAGCCGTTCCCCCCGAGCGTCTGCATCAGGCGCGACAGGTTGCTCGCGAGGAAGCCCAGGTACTTGTAGACCACGAGCACGGCGAGGTTGCCGCCGATGGCGACGCCGAGAACCCATCCGGCCTTGCCCGTGCCGCGGTAGCGCTCGAGGAGGAGCCCCGCGCCGTGGTTCAGCAGGATCGACGCGACCATGACGAGCACGACCTCCTGTTCGCCCCACGCGTAGAAGAAGAGGCTCGCGAGGAGGAGCCACGCGTTGCGGGCGCGGCCGGGCAGCGCGAAGTGGACGCCGAGCACGATGGGGAGGAACGCGAACAGGAAGACGGTCGTGCTGAAGACCATGAGCGGCGGTGAGGCGCGGTGGGCGTGGGAGCGTCGGCCGTGCGGAACGCGTTCGGCCGGGATGGTAGCAGAACGGCCGGTACGGCGGAAACCGAGCGTGGTCGGAAGCGTCGCCCGGAGCGCTATCCTGGCGTCGATGGGTCGCCTCGACGATTACCGACGCAAGCGGGACTTCCGGCGCACCCCCGAGCCGCCGCCTCACGAGCCGGCGGAGCGGGCGGGCGGGGTGTTCGTCGTACATCGCCACGAGGCGCGCAACCTGCACTACGACCTGAGGATCGAGATCGACGGCGTCCTGTGCTCCTGGGCGGTGCCGAAGGGGTTCTCGTACGACCCGAAGGAGAAGCGGCTCGCGGTGCGGACCGAGGACCATCCGCTCGAGTACGAGGACTTCTCGGGAACGATCCCGAAGGGGGAGTACGGCGCGGGGACGATGACGATCTGGGACAAGGGGAGCTACGCGTGCGTCGTCGAGCCCGATCCGCGCGAGGCGGTCGAGAAGGGCGAAGTGAAGCTGGTCCTGCGCGGTCGCCGGCTCCGCGGCGAGTGGCACCTCGTCAAGACGAAGGGCGGGCCGAACCACTGGCTCCTGTTCAAGTCGAAGGACCGATACGCGGGTCCATCGCGGGACAACGTGCTCGGGGTCGACCTCTCGGCCGCGAAACGGCGTTCCTTGCCGAGGGGCGTCCGCGTGATGCGTGCGACGGCCGCGGCCGAGATCGCGGACGACCCGCGCTGGTTGTTCGAGATGGAGTTCGTCGGCCGGCGTGCGATCGCCGAGAAGGTCGGCGACGAGGTGCGGCTCCGCGGCCTGCGGCGAGCTCCGGAGAAGGTGGAGGAGGGCCTTCGGTCGCTGCGCGCCGAGAACGCGCTGCTGGACGGAGTGCTGGTCGCACTCGACGACGACGGGCGGCCGTCGGCCGGGGCGGTCGAGCGGAGCCTCTCCAGCGAGTCGGGTGCGCTCTTCTACTATGCGTTCGACTTGCTCTACTTCGACGAGTTCGACCTTCGCCCGCTCCCGCTGCTCGACCGCAAGGCGGCGCTCCGCTCGACGATCGTCCCCGGGCCGGCGGTGATGTTCGTCGACCACGTGATCGGCGGCGGGTCGAGCCTCGCGGCGGCGGTCGCGCAGGCCGGCCTGCCGGGGATCATCGCGAAGCGGACCGACGCGGCGTACCGGCCGGGCGCGAGCGACGCGTGGCGCTCGATCCCGGTCGCGGCCGCACCGGCGGTGACGCCGGCCGGACGGGCGTCGCCGGTGCGGCCCGCGCGACGCCGGCGCTTTCGCTTCACGAACCTCGCGAAGGTCTACTGGCCGGTGGAGGGATACACCAAGGGAGACCTCGTCGAGTGGTACGAGCAGGTCGCGGAGCTCCTCCTTCCCTATCTGCACGAGCGGCCGATCCACATGCTGCGCTACCCGGACGGGATCGAAGGGAAGTCGTTCTACCAGCGGCAGGCGAACGAGCAGCTCCCCGCGTGGATTCCGCGCGTGCGCGTGGAGAGCGGCCATCGCGACGAGGCGATCGATCAGATGATCGTGAACGACCGCGACGCGCTCCTCTACCTGGTCAACCTCGGGAGCATCGATCTGCATCCGTGGCTGTCGCGGCGCGGCTCGTTGGATGAGCCGGATTTCGCGGTGCTCGACCTCGACGCGAAGGAGTCGCCGTTCGTCGACGTGGTCCGGATTGCGCGCGAGGCGGGGCGCCTACTGCGTGGAATCGGAATCCGCCCGCTGCTCAAGACCTCCGGAGCGAGCGGCATGCACGTCTATGTCCCGCTCGCCGAGGGATACACGTACGACCACAGCAAGATGTTCTGCGAGCTGGTCGCGCGCATCCTCGCCCGCGAGCTGAAGGAGATCGCCACCGTCGAGCGCGTCCCGGGCCGGCGCGGCACCAAGGTGTACCTCGACTTCCTGCAGAATCGGCGCAGCCAGACCATCGTGCCGCCCTACGTCCCGCGCCCGGTGCGCGGGGCCTGCGTGTCGACGCCGCTGCATTGGGACGAGCTCGACACGTCGCTCCATCCGTCGCTCTTCACGATCAAGACGGTGTTGCCCCGCGTCGAACGACACGGCGACCTGTTCCGGCCGACCCTGACCGATCGCCAGCACCTCCTACCGGCGATCGAGAAGCTCGGGGAGCAGTGGACGCGCGGGTAGCGTCCTCGTGTCGTTCAGTCGATCGGGAGACGCACCGTCGGATCGACGAGCCGTTCGCGCACCGCCTGCGCCCACGCGCTGCTCGGGTCGTACTCGAGGTAGCGGAGCCAGTGCTTCCGCGCGGAGTCGACGTCGCCGAGCGTGGCAAGGGTCTCGCCGAGGTTGTAGTGCGCGTCGGCGTAGTCCGGAGCGATCGCGAGCGCGCGGCGATAGCAGCGGACCGCGTCGTCGTGGAGCCCGAGGCCGCAGAGGGCGTTGCCGAGGTTGTTCCATGCTTCGACGTACTCCGGCTCGCGCTCGAGCGCCTCACGGAACCGCTGCGCGGATTCCTCCAGGCGATCGAGGGAATAGAGCACGTTTCCGAGGTTGAACCTCACCTCGGGGAGCGCGTCGCCGGACTCGATCGCTTGCTCGTACGCGAAGGCGGCTTCGTCGGGGTTCTGGTCCTCCTCGGCGCGGACGCCGCGTTCGAACCAGTCCGCCGACTCGGCCTTCGGCAGGGGAATCGTCGGCGTCGAGACCTTGGGCTCGAAGTCGAACCAAAGCTGTCCCGACGGCTCCGCGAGGTTGCCGTCCTCGAGTCGAACGAGGACCCGGCCGCTCCGCTCGAGGCGCTCGAGCTGCACGAGCGCGTTCTCGGCGGAGGGGAACCAGCTTCCCAGGAGCAGCAGGCTCTGGCGCAGCCGATGGGGGGTGACGCCGCCGCGTGTCAGGTCGGAGAGCCTCCGCGCGGTCGACGCCTGTTGGAAATCGAACCAGCAGAGGCGCTTCACCTCACGCACCGGCTTGAGCAGGTCGTGTCGAATCCAGGCGCGGATCTCGCACTGCGGGACGCCGAGGATCCGCGCGAGCTGGGCCGTGGTGTAGAGACGGTGGAGGTCCTGCTGCCGGTGCTCGAGGCCGAGGTGGGACAGGAACTCCTCCTCGGAGACGATGCGGATCCGGGCCCCTTGGTCGTGCAGCTCGCGCGCGCGGAGCAGGCTCTGCGTGAGGTGGCCGTCGTCGCCGAGCGGCGGGCCGCCCTCGCCGACGACGAGGAGGTCGGTCATCCACGACGGCATGGTGACGTAGCGGCCGCCCGCCTCGTGGATGCGTCGGGTCGCCTCCTCCCGGACCATCGACGCGAGGCGGCCGGTCACCGCGACCGACTTTCCGTCGAGGCTCCTTTGACGTTCCACCTGCTGCACCATCCGCCGGGTCCGATCCGTGACCGGCGTGCAGCATACCGAGCGGCCGGCGTCGGTCACGAGCTCGGGGTGACGAGATCGACGAAGACGGGGGCGCGGAGGTTTCCGTCCGGCGTCCGTTCCAGGTACCTGACCCGGCAGAAGAGCTCGGGCTCGACCCAGTTCGCGTCGGTGCTGCAGTCGATTACGGGCTCTGCCCGCGGGATGCGCTCGAGGCGCGCGAGGAGCTCCTTGCGAACCTCGTCGGACATCCCGCCGCCGACGCGACCGACGGAGCGGAGCCGGCCGTTCTCCTCGGCCGCGATGACGAGGCTGCGCAGGTCGCCGTCCTCGACGGAGAACCCGAGGATCACGCAATGGATCTCCGCCGCCGCCTTGAACTTCGTCCACGAACGCGTGCGGCGGCCGGGTCGATAGGGGTCGTCCAGTCGCTTCGCGACGACGCCTTCGATGCCTCGAGACGTGACCTGCTCGAAAAACGCGGTCCCGCGACCCACGATTCCGTCCGACACGACCAAGCCGGGCGATCCGGCCCGGTCGACGACCTCGCCGAGCCGGTCGCGTCGCGTCGCGAGCGGCTCCTTCATCAACGATTCGTAGCCGCGGTAGAGCAGGTCGAACACGACGTACGTGACGGGTCGCGAGCGCGAGAGCGCCTGGATCTTCATCCGCCCCCGCGCGTGCTCTCGTCCCATCAGCGCACGGAAGTCGGGCTTTCCATCCGTGAGCAGGATGATCTCGCCGTCGAGCACGATCCCCGGCTCGACCGCGGCGACGAGCTCGAGCTCCGGAAAGCGAGGCAGCATCGGGACCCGGTTGCGGCTGAACGCTCGAACCCCGCCGTCGTCCCGGAACGCGATGCACCGCATCCCGTCCCACTTGACCTCGAACAGGTGTTCGTCCGAGTCGAACGGTTGCCCGAGCGTGGCCAGCATCGGCGGGATGAATTCGGGGAGCGACGGGGGCATTGGCAATCTTCGTCTACGAACGTCGCCGAGCGCGGCCACTATGATATCGCCCGAGGCTGGGTTCGATCTCGAGCGCCGGGAGCCGCGTATGGTCCGGATCTTCCATCTTCTGCTGGTTCTCGGCGTCTGCCCGTCGCGCGGCCACGCGGGCGACTCGCTCGCCGAGCTCGCGCGACGCCTCGAGTCGCGGCACGCGCACGGCGTCTACATCGGTGACGCGAAGGTCGGGTGGGTGACGATGGAGCGGCGGATCGAGACGATCGACGGGGTCGCCACTCTCCTCGAGACGGTGGAGTCGATCTTCGGCGGCGCGACCGACGACGGCGACGAGGTGTACCGGGAGTCGGCCTGGCGGCGCTATCGGCTCGAGGGCGAGGGCGAGCTCGTTGAGTGCGGCTCGAACGCGAACGAGGACGGCACCGTCATGGTACGGGTCGGCCGCCGCGCCGGGGACCGGCTCGTGGTCGCTTCGGAGACGCGCGGGCATCGTCGCGAGAGGACGATCGCCGCGCCGAGCGACACGCTCCGGCAGATCGAGAGGTTCGTCGCGTGGCTCGCGTCCGAACCTCCCCGCGGCGCGACGTTCGAGATGATCGAAGTCGACCTCGAGAAGGAGGAGGGCGTCCTCGTGGCGGCGTACGAGTACCTCGAGAAGCGCGTCGTTTCGCGCGGCGGCGCCGACCTCGTCGCCTACGACCTGGCCACCACGGAGGACCAGGTCGAGGGCCGCGAGCTCGTGCTGTGGGACGGGACGCCGCTCCAAGCGACGTACGCGAACGTCTTCGAGATCCGGCTCCAGGAAGAGGAAGAGGCGAAGGTTCTCGAGTTCACCCTCGACTTCCTCGACGTCGGATGTGTCGCGGTGGATCGCCGTCTCGGCGACCCGGAAGCGGTGACGTACGTTCGGATGATCCTCCGCGGGGCAGAGGGATTCGAGTTCCCGACGTCGGCGCGGCAGGTCGTGGCCTTCGCCGAGGACGGCGACGTGATCGTGGACCTGCGTGCGCTCCGTCCGTCCGGCGAGGGAAGCGAGCTGGCCTCGGACGAGCGAGAACGTCACCTGCGAGCGACGGACATCCTGCAGTCCGATCACGAGCGGATCGCTGCGCTCGCGGAGAAGGTCGTCGCCGGCCTGGACGACCCGTTCGCGAGGGCGGAGGCGTTGCTGGATTGGGTCTTCGAGACCCTGGACGGCGCGTACGCGCAAAACGCGCCGACCGCGCTCGACGTCCTGGAGAACGGCGGCGGGGACTGCACCGAGCACGCGATCCTCTTCGTCGCCCTCGCGCGCGCGGCGGGTGTTCCGGCCCGCGAAGTCGGCGGACTCGTGTACGCGGACGACGACGTCCCGACGTTCGGATGGCACGCCTGGGCCGAGATCCATGACGGCCGGCATTGGATCGCGATGGACCCCACGTTCGGCGAGCCGGTGGCGGACGCCACGCACTTGATGCTTCAGGAGGGCGATGACGACGGCGCGTGGACCAAGTTGCTGGGCCGCGTCGAGATCGAGATCGTCGACTTCCGCCGGGAGGAGTAGCTGGGCGCGGCCGCTCAGCCGCTCTTTCGCCGACGCGCCGCTTTCTTCTTCGTTCCCGCGCTCGGCGCCATCTTCTTGTCGGATTTCTTCCGTTCCGTCCCGGCCGCCTGGGCTTCCGCCACGGACTTCTTGAGCGCGTCCATGAGGTTCAGGATCTGCGGCTCCTCGGGGTCCGGAGCCAGAACGACCTGCTCGCCCTCGACCTTCGCCTCGATCAGAGCGGTCATCTTCTCGACGTAGACGTCCTGGTAGCCGGCCAAGTCGAACTCCTCGATCGTCGACGCATCGACGAGCGTGTTCGCGAGCGTCATCTCCGCCGCGGAGATCTTCTGGTCGTCCACCATGTCGGTGAAGTCGTCGAGCGACTTGACCTTCTTTGCGTAGCTGAGCACCGCCATCACGAGGAGGTCGTCGAGCGGGCGCACCATGACGAGCTGCTGGCGGCCGGAGAGGACGATCTGCGCGATCGCGCACAGACCCTTCTCGACCATGCCGCGATGGAGGAGCGCGAAC
This sequence comes from uncultured Phycisphaeraceae bacterium, assembly GCA_964649825.1. Taxonomy (GTDB): domain Bacteria; phylum Planctomycetota; class B15-G4; order B15-G4; family JADJEK01; genus CAZYQW01. Next base: position 28,731 of record CAZYQW010000018.1, read on the forward strand.
GGCTTCTTCCCGGCCACGCCGTCCGGCACCAGGTAGTAGTTCTTTCCCGCGTGGTAGATCGGATCGATCTTCTCGGGTTCGACGAACCCGTCGATGTTGATCGACTTGTCGGACTGCGTCCGGAGCTGCTTGATCTCGTCCGGCTCGATGATGACGTACTGGTCCTTGCCGTACTCGTAGCCGGAGACGATCTCGTCGCTCTTCAGCTCGCCGTGCTCCGGGCAGACCTTGAGGTAGCGCACCCGGCTGTTGCACGCGGCGTGAAGCTGGTTGAGATGGATCTCCTCGCTGGTGTCGTGCGCGGTGAATGCCTTCACCGGCACCGACACGAGGCTCAGCTTCAAGTATCCTTTCCAACTGGACCGGGGAGCCATCGCGGCCTCTCCACCTCTGGAAGCGGAGCCGTCACGATACCATCCGATGTAGCTGGCTCCAACCGTCCTATCTCTATCGTCTTTTGGAACTTGGAGGCTGTACGGGTCCATGGATCGCCCGCAGATCCAGCTCGATGCGCGCGCCGGCCAGGCGTGCGAAACCCTCGAGATCCTCGGCGGAGCGGGGGGCGACGGCGGTTGAACTATCTCGCCCATCTGAGGCTCGCGGCGCCGACGGACGAGTCTCGCCTTGGAAACCTGCTCGGCGACTTCGCGCGGGGGCTCGACCTCGAGTCGCTTCCCCCGGCGGTGAAGGACGGGGTGCGAATGCACCGCGAGATCGATCGATTCACCGACGCCCACCCGGCGTTTCGGCGCGCGCGCGCGATCCTGGCGCCGCGGTACTCGCGCTACTCCGGCGTCCTCGTCGACGTCTTCTTCGACCATCACCTCAGTCGGCAGTGGGACCGCTTCGGGGCCGTCCTGCCTCTCGCCGACTTCACCGCCTCCGTCTACGCGATGCTCGAGCGGTGGGACGCATACCTGCCGCCGCGCCTTCGCGTCGTCGCCCCGCGCATGGCCGCCGAGGACTGGCTGGCCCGCTACGGCGAGTTCGAGGCGATCGATCGAACGCTGCTCGGTCTCTCCCGGCGTCTATCGCGCGAGAACCCGCTCGCCGAGGCCGGCGCCGAGCTTCGGCGACATCACGACCGGTTGCGCGTCCTGTTCGAGCGGTTCTTCCCGGACGTCATCGCTCACGCGGCCCAGCTCGTCGGATAGCAACGAACGAGTCACCCCTCGACGGCCTCGAGCACCTCGGAGTCCAGGCCCGACAGGAGGCCCGAGTCGAACGGATCCATCTCGATCGCGAGGAGTTGGAACTGCTTCCCCTTCTCCTTCGCTTCCGTGGTTCCGATCTTCCGGTACGCCTCGCCGAGCTCCTTCCACATGTATGGGTTCATGGGATCGAGGTTGATCCCCTTCTCGAGGGTCGCGATCGCGTCCTTCGGCTTGTCCTCCATGAGCAAGAGGTGGCCGTACTCGAAGTAGGTGTCGGGGTTGTCGGAGTAGAGCTCCTCGATCGCCTTCTTGAAGTAGAGCCCGGCTCGCACCGGTCGATCCCACCGGACGCAGAACATCCCGGCCTCGTGATAGCCTCGGGCCGACTCGACCTTGAGGCTGCGGATGTAGTCGTACCAATCCTTCTCGAACGCATCGAGGTCGTTGATTCCGACCGTCTTCTGGAACAGATCGATCGCGCTGCTGACCGGGACCCACTGGAAGCTCGTGTTGCGTGGGTTCGGCTCACGCGAGACCTTGGGGTCCTTCGCGAGCTTCTCGATGTACTTGATGAACTTCGAGCGGTACTTGGGGTTCTCCATCAGCATGTGGCAGAGGGTCCAGCTCCATGCGTACTGCGTCGCGTTGATGTTGTACTCCGACATCAACGCGCGCAGTCCCTGCATGTTTCCGCCGTCCATCTCGTCGGTGAGGCGCACGAGGCGTCCCTCCTGCAGCTTCCCCACCGTCATCGTCCCCGTCTGACGGTCCCACGTGCTCGCGCCGTAGTACTCGGCCAATCCCTCCTCGATCCACGGAGCGAGCTGGTACCCCTCCTTGCAGTAGAGGTGGAAGAGGTAGTGGTTCATCTCGTGGAACAGGACGTCGAGCGTCAATCGGCGGTCGCGGCGCGCGTAGTAGAAGTTCAGCTCCAGCGGCTCGACGAACCGGAAGTAGCCGAGCACGCCCTGCGGTACGTTGCCGATCCGTTCGAAGTCCCGGCGGTTGTTGTAGAAGCAGACCTTCAGCTTCTTCTTCGGCGCCTTGATCTTCCAGACCTTCGCGAAGACCTCGTAGTACACCTCGAACATCTCCATGTACTCGTCGCCGACTTCCTTCGGGACGGTGTACTCGAAGGCGAAGTGCTTGGTATCGGTGGTGTACCGATCGCGCCAGTTCTGGTGCTTCTTGTACTCGTCGAGCGCGGCCTGCCGCTCCTCGTTCCGTTTGGCGACGATCTGATCGCGACGGGTCTTGGGGATCCAGTTGCCCTCGAACGGAACCAGCCCCTTCGCAAGCTTCTCCTTCTCCTCGTCGGTCCAATCCTGGTCGGCCGGATCGGAGCCCGCGGAGTCGATGAAGTGCTCCTTGACGAGTTCCCTACGCACGAAGATCGCGCCGTGGTTGAAGACGGCCTCGAAGCCTTGCTCCTTCGGGATCACCTTCGGAACCTCGAAGTAGCGACCATCCCTGAAGACCAGCGAGTCCGCCTCGGCGTTCGCGGCGACCGCGCAGAGCAGAGCGCCGAGCCCGATCTTCGTGACCATCTTCGACCTCCTTCTCGAGATCACTTCGTCCGTCCTTCCGCGTACTTCAACCACGATGAGTCGAACGACTGCCAGTCCTTCTGGTCCCAGTCCTTGAACGTCCGATCGAGCGCTTTCGCCAGGAGGTCGCGCGCGACGGTGTCGTACGCCTGTTCGCGGCGCTTCTTGTACTCCTCGTCCTCGGCCGCCAAGCGCTCGTCCTCGTTCATGCTGCCCTTCCGGGCGTCACGCCGCCGGCTCTCCTTCTCGCGCGCGTCGATCTCCTTCTCGATCTCGGCCACGAGGTCGTACAAGTGGCCGAGGTAGTGCGGGAGGATGGAACTCGTCTTCTTCTGCTTGCTGCCGGGTCCCTCGAGGAGGTAGCGGACGACGCTCGCGCATTGTGCCTGGGCGTACCCGCTGTTCTGTCCGCTCCAGAGCTCTTCGCTGCCCAGCGACATCAGGGTCTTCAAGGACTTGAGCGGCGCCGAAGCGTCGTCGGGGCTCCCCTCGAACTTCTTGTGAGCGTTGCGGGCTTCGATCATCCAGTCCTTCTCCCATTCGTCGGGCGCGAACGTCAGCCGCGAACCCTTCGCATCGGCGTCCTCGATGTACTCGTTCAGCCCCGCCGCGAGCCAGACCGGCATCCGTCGCCAGAGCTCGTCGTTCTTCTGCTCGAACCAGGTGTGCATGATCGACTGGTTCAGGGAGCTGAACTCGGACGTCCAGCCCTTGTTCGTCGGTTTCCCGAACGAGACCTCGCGCACGTGTCCCTTCCCGATCGTGAAACGCCACCCTCCGAGCCGCGGAATCAAGTCGTCCTTCTCGTACACCCGAATGATCATCGATTGAATGTAGCCGTCGCCGACCGCGCCGAAGTTCTCGCCCAACCACCCGACGACTGTCTCGGCCTGATGGCCGACCTGCTTGGCGTACTTCGGGTCACACTCGTAGACGACGAGGAAATGGTCCATCTCGAAGCTCCGCCACCCCTTCGGCAGCGTCTCGAGGCACCTCGCGAACGCCTCCTCCTTCTGCCGCTTGCGCTTCTCCGCGATCTGCTCGGCCGTCATCTCGTCTTCGTCGTCGAGGTCGTCGACGGTGACCTCGGTCTGGAGCTTGGGACCGGTGAGTCCGGCGCTGTCGAGCATCTTGAAGCTGTTGAACGTGCTCTTGTGCTCGCTCATGAAGTCTTCGAAGTGCTGGTCGGTGCAGGCGAACATCACGGCGAACTCGCCCCCCGGGATCTTGTAGGAGCACGCCAGCCAACGCTGAGGCACGGACGTCAGCTTCTCGAACTTCATCTCGTGCAACATGGCCGGGAACCCCGCGACCTTCACCGCCTTCTCCTTCTCGAAGAAGAACCCCGTGATGTTGTCCTTCGCGTATTCCTGGAACGT
>CAZYQW010000019.1:0-18897 GCA_964649825.1 uncultured Phycisphaeraceae bacterium
CCGGTTCGATGAGCGGGGACGGGAAACGGAGTTATGGATCGGACTGAGGCACCGGCACAAACGGCGAAAGCCGCCGGCAAACGGCTACTCCCCGGCCCTACGACCACCGCGCCCGTCCTCGACTCTACCGCCCGTCCCGCGAGAAACGGAGCGGCGCGGGAGCATAACCCATACTTGGACCGACAGACCGGTTGCAAGGGATTGGATCGAGCTTTCCTGGCGGAGTGATCGTCGTCGAGATCAAGACGTGAGGAGGAGATCAACCCGGTCGGGTTCTCGACGACGAACGACGCAGAGATCGGCGACGAGCACTCCGCCAGGCGCGGGACGGGCGTGGATCGTTCGGGATCATAGCTCGACTGCTCTCCACCGCTCTCCACCCGTAAGGAGGCGCGATGTTCTTCGGGTACGGTAGCGTGACCGGAGCTCGTGGGCTCGAAGTCGTACCAAGGTGATCGATATGCAACGAAGACTCGGGACGATCCTGGCGGTGGCGATAAGCGGGACGGCGACGCTCACGGCGAGCGAACCGCTGAACGAGTCGATCTCCCGCGACTACGATGATCACCTGCACGACCTGTTCGTTCACTTCCACCGAAACCCCGAGCTCTCCTTCCTCGAGACCGCCACCGCCGCGCGCCTGGCCGAGGAGCTGCGCGGGCTGGGCGTCGAAGTGACCGAGGGAGTCGGCGGGACCGGCGTGGTCGGGATGCTCCGAAACGGCGCGGGGCCGCTCGTACTCGTGCGCGCCGACATGGATGGGCTTCCCGTCGCCGAGAAGACCGGGCTGCCGTACGCGTCGACGACTCGCCAAGTCGACATCACCGGCGAGGAGGTTCCGGTCATGCACGCGTGCGGACACGACGTCCACATGACGGCGCTCGTCGGCACCGCCCGGCGCCTCGTCGCGGCGCGGAATCTCTGGACCGGCACGGTCATGTTCGTCGGTCAGCCGGCCGAGGAACGCATCGGCGGTGCGCGCGCGATGCTCGCGGACGGACTGTACGAGCGGTTCGGCGTGCCCGACTTCGCGCTTGCGTTCCACGTCGACGCGGGCGGACCGGCCGGGAAGATCGCTCTCGCCGACGGTCTCGTCTACTCGTCGTCCGACAGCGTCGACGTCACGGTGAGAGGGATCGGCGCGCACGGCGCGGCGCCGCACAAAGGGAAGGACCCGGTCTACGTCGCGGCCCAGTTCGTGGTCCTGCTGCAGGGACTGGTCAGCCGCGAGCTCGCTCCGCTCGATGCGGGTGTCGTGACCGTCGGTTCGATCCACGGCGGGCTGAAGCACAACATCATTCCGGAGGAGGTGAAGCTGCAGCTCACCGTCCGCGCCGACAGCCAGGCGGTTCGGGACCAACTGATCGCCGGAATCGAGCGCGTCGCGGCGGGCGTTGCTCGGACGGCCGGCCTGCCCGAGGATCGCCTGCCGATCGTGGAGTACGGGCACGAGTCGACGCCACCGACCGTGAACGACGACGACCTGACGCGTCGCGTTCGCGCCGTGTTCATCCGCGAGTTCGGCGCGGACGGCATGTACTCGAAGCCCCGCGAGGGGATGGGCGCCGAGGATTTCGCCTACTTCGTGCGCACACCCCACGCGGTCCCCGGGTGCTACTTCACCGTCGGCGGCACGCCGCAGTCCGCCCTCGACGCCGACAAGTCCGGCGGACCGAAGGTGCCGAGCCATCACTCGCCGATCTTCCGCGTCGAGCCCGAGCCTTCGATCAAGGCCGGAGTCCGCGCGATGAGCGTGGCCGTGCTCGAGCTGCTCGACCCGAACGGCGGCGGCTGAAGCGCCGGCGGGCTCCGCTCAGCAGATCCGATCGAGAGCCAACGAGAGCTGCGCGCGTGCGCGCGAGAGCAGCACGCGGGTCGCGTGCGGCGGACGACCCAACGCCCGCGCGATCTCTTCATGCGACTTGCCTTCGACGACGCGCATGAGGATCACTTGGCGGTGGTCGTCGCGCAACTGGTCGAGCGCGCGACGCAACAGCGCGATGTTCTCCCTCTGCATCGCCGCGTTGCTCGGCGTGGCGGCCGGGCCGAGCGCGGCTTCCCCGTCGCATCCGACCGCATCGAGGTCGCTCGGCTCGGCGCGCTTCTTCGCGGCGAAGAAGCGCGACTTGCGTCGCACGCCGTTCTCGAGCACTCGACCCATCCACGCGCGGAACGCGTCCTCGGAGTCCTCGCGGAACCCCGAGATGCCCCGAATCACCTCGACGTACGCGCTCTGCAAGACGTCGGAAACACGCACGCGCGCACGGAGGCGCGTGCCCATCAGGTTGCGGGTCAATGCGCGGAAGCGGCCGTGGTTCCTCTCGAGCAGGTGCTGCAGCGCAACGCGGTCCCCGGCACGGGCGCTCTTCACTTCCTGGCTGCGCGGCGACATGTGGGGCTTGCCTCCGAGGGCGACCACGGAGCGGATCCTCCGAAGCCGATGAAACGGAGGGTAGCGCAAGTGCACTCGCGTTTCGGAAGAAAACTCGCCGCGGCCGGGGCCCCGTGACGCCGCGAAGAGCGCGTCGCGACGTGCGCGCTAAGCTCTCGATGAAGAGCTCGGAGAAACTCGGTTACATTGGCCGTGCGACAGGACCCTCTGGACCGTGGACCGTGATCTCGATTCGACACCGTGGACCGTAGCCGTGCCCACGCCGACCGGTGACGACGCTCGAACCTCGATCTCCGACGATCGGATCGAGCGTCTCCTCGAGACGTGGTACCTCGATCTCGAGAACGGCAAGAACCCCGACCTCGCCGGCCTGTGCGGCCACGACGCCGCGCTGATCGAACACATGACTCGGTTGATCGGACGAGAGGCCGCGGTCACGCGCGATCTTCCTTCCGACCGGATTCCGACGGACGCGGACGCCCCGCCGCTGTCCCGGATCGGACCGTATCGTGTTCTGCACGTGCTCGGCCGCGGCGGCATGGCGACGGTCTACGTGGGCGTCGAGGAGCCGCTCGGGCGCAAGGTCGCGATCAAGGTCCTGCGTCCGGAAGTCAGCGACGACGAGACCGTGCGCGCCAGGTTCCGCCGGGAGGCCGAGATCACGGCGGCGCTCGACCACCCGAACGTCGTGCCGGTCCTGACCGTCGGCGAGGATCGCGGCCGCCCGTACATGGTGATGAAGCTCCTGAAGGGGCCGAGCCTCGCGGACGTGGTGAAGCCGCTGCCATCGCGCGAGGTGGCGCGGATCGGAGCGTTGGTCGCGAGGGCGCTCCACGAGGCGCACGTCGCGGGCGTGCTGCACCGCGACGTCAAACCGTCGAACGTCGTCCTCGAGGACGGCCACCCCATGCTGCTGGACTTCGGCCTCGCGCGCGGACTCGCCGACGTCGCGGTCACTCGGGTCGGGGCGGTCCCCGGCACGCTTCTCTACATGTCGCCCGAACAACTCTCCGGCACTCGAGCGGGGTTGGATCCGCGCTCCGACGTCTACTCGCTGGGCGCGACGCTCTACGAGGCCGCGACCGGGCGAGCTCCGTACCACCCCGAGGAGCCCGAGGCGCTGATCCAGTGCATCCTCACCCGAGACCCGCCGCCGATGCGATTGAACGCGTCGGTTCGCGACCTCGAGATCATCGTGCGTCGCGCGATGGAGAAGGAACGCGAGCGGAGGTTCCCGACCGCGCTCGATCTCGCGCTCGACCTGGAACGGTTCGTGCGGGAGGAGCCGATCCGAAGCCGCCCGTCCGGCATCCATACGCGGATGTGGAAGCTGGCGCGCCGGCACAAGGCGACGACGGGAACCGCGGCACTCCTCATCCTCGTCATCATCGCCCTTGCTCTGTTCGCGGCGACCCAGAGGTACGCGACCCACCGCCTGTTCGAAAGCGACCTGGAGCGAGCTCGGAGCCTGGTCCTCGACGATCACGACACGGCCCGCGCGGCCGTCCTGCTCCGGTCGCTCGAGCGCCGAGACCCGCTCGACGCTCGCCTCGCCCCGCTCGCCGCCGCGTGCGACGCACTCGACGCGTTGGACGACTTCCTGGACGTCGTCCACGAGTTCAGCGAGACGGGGAGCGTCTACGACGAACGCGACCTCCAGGCGAGCCTGGATCGCTTCCTCGCCCACGGAGGAGGCTCGGCGCGACCACCGTACTCGGATCTCGCCCTCGCGATCGCCTGCCGTTCGCTCGGCGCGGACCGGGCCGCTCGGGAGGCGCTGGCCCGCGTGTCGCCGCGGAGTCCTCATCGTTCCCGCGCCGTCATCGCGGCTCTGATCGGCGGCGGCGACGTCGCCGCCGCGGCGCGGGCCGCGGCCGGGCCGCACACGGACTCGCTGCCTGCCTCCGACCGCGCCGAGGATCACGTCCTCGTCGCGCTCGCGCTGCGCATCGCGGCCGCGCACCTCGAGGATCAAGAGCGAGAGATCCTGCTCGCGCTCGACAGTCAGCCCGACCACTACCGCGCTCGAGAGGCGCTCGCGCTCCTCGAGCGCCGCCGCGGCCGCCACGAGCGCGCGCTGGGCCTGTTCATGGGCTTGACCACGCCGAGCGGGTATCGCCCGGCGACGAGCCTGCATCAGGCGTACAGCGCGCTGACCGTCGGCGAATGGAACTTGGCGCAGGCGTGCCTCGACCGGCTCCCGCCGGAGCAGCGCACGCCGCGCCACGCCCTCATGCAAGCGCAGGTCTTGCGCAGCCGCGGCGAGCCGGACGACGTCATCGCCTTCACGCACGCCGCGCTCGAGCGATGGCCCGGCGAGCCGAACCTCTTCGCCGAGCTCGGATACGCGCACCTCGCCGCGGACCGGCTCGACGAGGCCGAGGAGGCGCTCCACCGGGCGATCGACGGCGGAGCGCGCCGCCAGACGTTCGAACGGTGTCGGTCCGCCCTGCTCACGATCGAGCTGAAACGAGTGGAGGCGTCGCCGTGGCCCGTGTCGCCGCCCGAGGTTCTCTGGAGGGACGTCCTCGTTCGGATCGATGACGCGACGGAGGACACGTCCGACCGTCGAATCCGCTCCGACCTCCAACTCCTCGCCGCGCACGCGAACCGCTTCCTCGGCAAGGCGCAGGCCTCGTGGTCGAGCCTGTCCCGATCCCTCGCCGAGGACGCGGAGAACCCGACCGCACGGACGCTGTTCGCGCTCTGGGTCGCCGAGCGAGTCCTGAACGAGGACGTCGTTCTTCCCCCGCGCGGTGACGGCGATGCACTCGAGTGCGTCGCTCAAGCCGAGGGCTACGTCGCGCAGCTCCTCTCGGGCCAGCGGCTCGACGAACGCCGAGTTCCGCGCCAATGCATCGAGGACGCAGCGTTCGCCGCCTTCCTCTTCGACTACGCACGGCGCGACCAGGCCGGCTTCGACGCGTCCTACCAAGGGCTCTCCGAACGTGCGCCGTACTACTGGAGCCGCGACCGCGAGATGATCGAACAGCTCCGCCGCCGGATCGCCGGCGAGACGGACTCCGCCGTCGATCGGCCGTGATCCCACCGATCGTCGCGCACCCCCTTGCGGCGCCGGCCGAGGGCGTGGAGACTACGCGAGACTCGATCGCGATCGATTCGATCCACTCCGGTCCCGGAGGTCCTCGCCGATGCACGCTTCACGACTGTCCCTGCTCCTCGTCCTGTTCCTCGCCGTCACCTCCTCGGCGCTCGACGAAGACCGCACCCGCTGGGTGAACGGCACGTTCTCCGAAGCGCTCGGTCTCGCGAAGGAGTCGGAGCGCCTCGTGCTCGTCTACTGTTGGGAGGAGAAGGAGGAGCGCAGCGTCCAGTTCTATGGAACGCTGGTCACCGACGCGGTGATGACGGCGATGGAGAAGTGGATCTGCTTCAGCGCGAAGAAGACGACGCCGAACGGCGACGAGGTCCTCGAGCGCTTCTCGGTCCGCTCGGTTCCCGCCGTCCTCTTCGTCAGCGCCGACGGGGAGCTGATCGACCTCATCGGCGGGGTCATCGGCCCCACTCCTTTCCTCCGCGAGCTGGAACGAGTCGCCCGCGGCGAGGAGACGCTCCTCCTCCTCCAAACCGCCGCGTCCGGCGGCGACGAGCCGGCGAATCTCGACGCCCGCTTCAAGCTCGCCTTCCGTTATCGCACCCTCGGCGACGATGCGAAGGAGGAGGAGCAGTTCGCGTCGATCCGGAAAGCCGACGCGAAGGGCGCCACCGCGCCCGGCGCACGGGCCCACTTGATCCAAGTGATGCGGGAGATCGCGGACGACGCCGGGGACAAGGCGTTCGGCTTCGATTGGGACGGAGACCACCTCACGTTCCGCGGCAGCCGCGTTCGCGACTGGTCGCTGAAGCCGCTCTACGCATGGGCGAAGAAGGTGAAGGACCCGCACGGCAAGTTCGACGCGTGGAACGGCATCGCCGACTTCGAGTGGACGCAGGGGGATCAGGCCGCCGCGCTCGCCGCGTCCGAGCAGGCGCACGACGTCGTCCCGGACGACGTCGCGCTCGACTGGTGCGCGGACCTCGCCCGCAAGGTGATGGGGCTGCGCGGAAAACGGCCGACGAGTCAGAAGAAGCTCGCGCTCAAGCTCGCGACGGACTGCGCACGCCGGGCCGAGTCGCTCGATCCCGACGCCGAATCGTACAAGGCCAAGTTCGGCGAGCAGACGAAGGACGCCGTGCTCGCCAAGTACCTCGAGCCTCTCGCGTACGCGCAGAAGTTCAACGGCCAGCACGGCAAGGCCGTGGCGACGATCGAACGCTGCCGCGAGCTGGACCCGACGAACTCCCAATTCGAGTCGAGCGAGGGCTTGATCAAAAGCGGCACGTGGCCGCCGCCGCCGACCGACGGCTGACGCGGCGTCCCCGGCCGGCGCGCACGGGAAGCAGAAGTCCCCGGAGCGTGCCGGCAAAAAAGGCCCTGATCGGGACGACGAACGCCGGTAATCTGAGTCGCCTTGGAGCCCAGGAACGACTTCGATCGGCTGTGCGCGGCACCGCGACCGCCTGGGTGTCGTTCCGAACGGTCCCCGACGCGAAGCCATGAACGTCGCAACCGAATCCGTCGAACCGATCGCGCGCGGCCCGATCCTCCACGCGATCGCGAGAGTCTTCCTGGGGACGATGATCGGACTGATCCTGTTCGACGTCGGCGTCAGCGTCTATGACCGTCGCAAGGACCTGACGAACACCGATCTGCACGTCCGTCACGAACAGCTCGTGTGGACGAACCGTCCCGGATTCCGCAACGAACGGACCTACATCAATTCGTTCGGCCTGCGCAGCCCCGATATCCCCGCCGACGCGCCGAAGGACGAGGTTCGAATCGTGGGGTACGGGGCGTCCCGTTGCTTCGGCGCCGGCCAAGGGAATCCGCCGATGGACCTCGCCTGGAGCCAGCAGCTCGAGAACATCCTGAACGAGGAGCGCGAAGGCTCGTGGCGCGTCCTGAACGGCGGCGTGATGGGCTACTCCGGCCTGCAGGCGGCACGGCGCGCGATCCTCATGCTCGACGAGCTGCAGCCCGACCTCGTGCTCGTGTTCCTGTCGCCCGGTCGACAGCTCCTGCTCGATCCCTCGAACACGAAGAAATGGATGCACGTCCGCGGCCGGATGGTGCCCGCCGACATCGCGGAGAGCTTTCCCGAGGCGCTCGTCCCAGCCGCGGCGGCGGCGAACGAGCTGCTTCTCCACTCCGCGCTCTACAAGCGCTACCGCATCCAGTTGAACGAGCACGGACGCGTGCGTCGGAAAAACCGCGACTTCGTGCTGTCGCGCGCGAAACGCGACGCCGAAGCGACGATGCTTCTCGAACGAACGCAGAACGAGATGCGAGAGCTGCTCGTGCAAGCGACGGCGCGAGGCGTCGAGGTGCGTGCGATCCTCATCCCCGAGCCGTGCCAGGACAGCGACGCGGAGTGGAACCAGTACCTGCGGAAGTACGCGCAGTTCGGCGCCCCACCCCGCGGCACGCCGCGCGAGGAGCCGATCGCGGTGATGGCGGAGTGGGTGGGAGAGGCCGGCGTCCGATCGTGGTCCTTCATGAGCGAGATCTCGATCATGGGTGAAGATCGCGGCCGGTTCACGTGCGACGGAGCCCACTGGTCCGCGGCCGGCCACTTGCTGATCGCGAAGGGGATCGCGCGTCACATGCACTCCGACGGCACCGCGCCGCGACTGATCGAGCACCGGCGACGAAACCCGCGAAGGTGACCCCCCGGTGATCTTCCACTCCTGGCAGTTCGGCGTCTTCCTCGCGGTCACCCTCGTCCTCTACTGGACGCTGGCGAATCGCCGGGGCGCCCGGCTCACGCTCCTCCTCGTGGCGAGCTTCATCTTCTTCGGCTCCTACGAGGTGTGGTTCCTCGGGCTCCTCGTGTTCTCTTCGGCGCTCGACTACGTCTGCGGAAAGATCATCGGCGACGCGACGTCGCGGCGCGGGCGAATCGGCGGACTCGCCGTGTCGCTCCTCGGCAACCTCGGTCTGCTCTGCTACTTCAAGTACTCGAAGTGGGTCGCCGAGGTCCTCGATCCATGCTTCGCCGATCTCGGCGTCCAGTTCTCGCTGATGCATGTGGCGTGGAAGGACGTGGTCCCGGTGGGGATCTCCTTCTACACGTTCCAGACCCTCTCCTACACGATCGACATCTACCGCGGCGTGCTCGCGCCGATCAGGAGCGCCCGCGACTTCACGCTGTTCGTGAGCTTCTTTCCCCAACTCGTCGCCGGCCCGATCGTTCGCGCGATCGACTTCCTGCCTCAGCTCGCGCTGCGGCCGCGCTTCGACCGCGAGCGGCTCCACGGTGGAATCCACCGGATCGTGATCGGGCTGGTGAAGAAGACGCTGCTCGCCGACCAGCTCGCCGCGTACATCGTCGGGCCCGTGTACGCGGACCCGGGCTCATTCTCGCCCGAGATCCATCTGATCGCGCTCTACGCGTTCGCGTTCCAGATCTACTGCGACTTCTCCGGCTACTCGGACATCGCGATCGGCTCCGCGCGGCTGTTCGGGTTCGACATTCGCGAGAACTTCAACGGCCCGTACAAGTCGCAGTCCGTGCGCGAATTCTGGCGCCGCTGGCACATCTCGCTGTCGGGTTGGGTGCGCGACTACATCTACTTCCCGCTCGGCGGCTCGCGAGGTTCCGAGGCGCGCGTCGTGCGGAACCTGCTCATCACGATGATCATCATCGGCTTGTGGCACGGCGCGAGCGTGCTGTGGCTGATCTACGGCTTCGTACAGGGCGTCGCCATGATCGTCGAGCGTACGCTCGAACGGCTCCGCGGCGGCAAGGCGTTCGCGACGACCCTGCCGCGAAAAGCGGTGTCGTGGCTGCTGACGTTCCACTTCACCGTCGCGACGTGCGTCTTCATCCGAGCCGAGTCGCCCGAAGAGTTCCTCTTGATGTTCCAGCACTTCGGAACGGACGGCTGGCGGGAGATCGCGCCGCACGGGTACGTAGCGCTCCTCGCGGCGACGCTGACGCACTTCGTGCCGGAGCGGCTGGCCGACCGGTTCCAGACCGCGATCACGTCGCTGCCGACGTGGCTCGTCGGGGTCTTCGCGGGGCTCGGCATCGGCGCCGTCCTGCTCGCGACGGTCGGCAACACTCCGTTCATCTACTTCCAGTTCTGAGGCGGCGTCCCGCCCGCCGCGCCGCCCTCGCTCGGTGCCGGAGTGGTACGATGCGGCCGGCGGTCGGCGCCGCCCGATGCCCGATGAAGACGCCCCCATACCTCGGTGATGACGCACCGTTGATGACGAGAGGAGAGGACCTCCCGCGACGACCGAGCTCGGGTTCCGCGTACGTGGTCTGCGCGGCGCTTGCGCTTGGCTGCGTCTCGGTCGGAGTCGCGCTCGGTGTTCAGTGGGAGCGGCGAAACGGAAGTCCGTCCGCGGAATCCGGAAAGCTCGACCCCGCCGCCCTCGAAGCCGTCGTGGCGCAGCTCGTCCTCGAGAACCCCGGCATCTGGGACTCGCACCCGGACGCGGACGTGGCACGCGTCCTGCAGCGCGGCCTCGACGAGCGTCGGTCCGGGCACCACCACGTCACGTCGAACGGCCTTGGTCTGCGGGAGCGACCGATCGTGACGCCGAAGCCGAACGGGACCCTTCGCGTCGTGATCCTCGGCGACTCCTTCATCTACGGCGCCGGCGTGCGCGCCGACGACCGCCTGGGACGCCGCCTCGAAGAGACGCTCGCCGGCCGCGCCCGCGGCACGGTCGAAGTCGAGTGCATCCACGCCGGGATCCTCGGCTGGAACCTCATCGCCGAGACGCAGTTCCTGCGCCGGCGACTCTCCGAGATCGACCCCGACCTCGTGATCCACGTCAGCGTCAGCAACGATCTCGACGACGTCGCGGGGATCCACGGCTTCGGCGCGCTCGCGCGGTCGGTGCCGCGCCATCCCGATCACGCCGGCGCGTACCTCGCCACGCGCAACGCGTACGACCTCCATCCGAACGCGCGTTCGCTCCTCGAGGCGGGTCTCGACCAGGAGAGCCGCGCTCGCTACGCGGAGGCGAGGGAGCGCGTCAACGAGCTCGCGAAAGCGGTCGAAGCGTCCGGGGGGAGGTACGTGTTCGTCCTCTACTGGCAGGACGCTCAGTCGATCGCCGCGCGCGAGCTCGCGCGCGGCCTCGACGGCGCCGGAATCGCGTATCTTCCGGCGTCGATCGCGAAGAACCCGCTCCACGTCGTCTCACCCACCGACGCCCACTGGAGCGCCGCCGGCCACTCCCTCGTCGCCCGGGCGTTCCACGGACTCATCGAGGAGCGGAACCTCCTCCCGGAGCTCGACCTCGAGCCGTGGCCGGACGCGCGCCGCGTGTTCGCCGAGCTGAACGATCGCGCGGAACACGAGGCGCGGATCGATCCCGATGAAAGCGAGCTGCTTCGCGGCCGCGTGATCGAGCCGCGCATCGAATTCAGCGACCTCACCGCGAACCAGGCCGGACAGGTCCACGGCGGAGTCGCACGCGATGGCCTGGCCGGTCCCTACGCATCGATGCTGCTCGCGAAGCCGAGCGACGCCGCGCGGCTCGTCGTCTCGGGGCGCTTCCTCGGCTACCCGGAGCTCGCCGGCGGCCGCGTGCGCGTCTTCATCGACGAGGTCGAGGTCGGCTTCATCGAGATCGCACCCGGAACCTCGTTCGAGCGCGCGTTCGAGATCCCGGCCGTCCTGCGCGGTCGGGCCCACGTCTCGGCCCGATTCTCCTCCAACGACTTCGTCCACCGCGGACGGAACACCGTCGACTGCGTGGTGTTCCGCCTCCACCGCGTGAGCATCGAACCGTAGGCGATCCTCCCGCCCCGTCGTTCTCGCTTCCCCCTGGTCACTTCGATTCCGTGATCCAGTCGGGGTGCATGCTCTCGATGAGCAGGTCCGCCGTGCTGACGACCTCGAAGTCGCATTCCCTCGACAGACAGTCCGTGAACCGGGAACGTTCGAAGCAGCGAACGAAGATGCGCGCGTTCGGACGCGAGAAGGACAGGCCGAGGGCGTCACGGACGTTCGCGGCATCGTCTCCCGTACCGAGGACGACCACGGGCCGCGAGTCGCCCCCGGTGAAGCTGTCGTAGATCCGCTCCCACGTCGCGGGATGACGGAGGTCGCCCTCGATGACGATACTCTCGCACCCGGCCGAGAAGCCGACCTGGTCCCGGAAGACCTTGACCCGAATCTGCGCCTCGAGGTCGACGATGACGACGCGCTGGAAGCGACCCGCCGCGCGGACCTGCAGCTCCGCCAGCACGGTCTGACCGAACCGGCCGAACCCGGCCAGGATCACGGTGTCCGTGTGCTCGGTCTCGTCGAAGTACGGCAGCAGCCTTCGCTCGACGAGATGCCCCGCCGCGGTCCGATAGCTGTTGAACTTGGCGGCGTCTCGCAGCAGCCCCCTCTGCTCGATCAGCCGCAGCAGACGAATGTCGGAGATGTGCACCAACGTGCGACGCGCGATGTGCGGCGCGATCGCCGCCGCGTGGGCGGCCGCGTCGAGGTTCGCGTAGTCGTTCCCCGTGACGAGCACGAATCGAGCCGCGTGTTGGAGCCGCAGCGACGTCACCAGGAGATCGCTCGCGATGTCTCCGAACAGCACCGTGCATCGAAACCGCTGGCTCGCGATCTCGGCGTTCGGGTTGTCCGAACGGTCGTCGATGATCACGACCGGCCGATTCGGCTCCACCTGCCGCAGGCGCTCGACGTACAGGAGCGCGAGTCGACCGCATCCCGCGATGACGACGTGGCCGCGCATGCTGCGCAGGCGCCACGCTCGAGGACGGATCGCGAACAACAGCCCCTCGACCAACGCCGAGGTCGTGATCGCGGGTGCGGCGAAGTAGACGAACCACAGCGTCGACCGAGCCCAGACGGGTCCGCCGATCGGCACGCCGAGGTCGAGCCCGCCGAGCACGAACAGACAGATCGCGTAGTACGTCTTCGCCAGCAGCGACTCGTCCGCGAGCGTCGCGCGCTCGGAAACCTCGACGCCCGAGCAGAACGCGACAATGCCGAGGATGAACACCGCGACGAGCACGACGAGGCGCCAGCGCAGCCAGCGCCAGGTCGACGGGAGGACCGGGAACGAAAGCGATGCCCGCATGCGCGACCCCTCTTCCTCGCTCGGCGAGGCCCGGCGAGGGGCGGCTACGATACCTCCCCGGCCCACGGGTGCCCAGCGTCGACCTCGGAGTGTGTCCGAGTACTCGGCAGATCAATTCCATTCGGCCTCGACCTTCTCCAGACCGATCTTCGTCCCGTCCAACGCGACGTGGCCGAGCTTCACCAGACCGGCCGCCACGCACGGCATCAGGATCGGATGGAACATCCCCTCGAGAGCCGCGAGGCGACGGCTTCCGCGACGAGCGAATCCCGGCGCAGTAGCCCCACAGAAAGGACCGTCACCATCAGTCGTCTCCAGTGAGTGTGGGTCTCCTGACCCAAACCCACGCGGGTAGATCCGCCGAAGCGGGGCATCCGGGTGGCACGGCGTAGGAGAACCGAAAAACTTCCGAAGACGCGTGTCCTCGACTGCGCCGCGCGACTTCCTTACCGATGACCCCTACGAGGAGGAACCGGAATGGCGCTTCATCGTTTCCAAGCCAGTCTCTGGGCGGCGATCAGCGTCGCCGCGGTCGTGTCGATGCCGCGGGCGCAGGAGGCAGCGGCCAACGCCCGAGCGGTGCGCGAGGATGTCGGGCAGGCGGGACTGTCCGATGCGGACTGGTCGAGCCTGTGCGCGGCGTACGAGGCGGCGCGCCAGAACGTGCAGGAATGCGAGAACGGTCACCGGGCGCGGAACCCGCAACAGCGATGGACGACGTGGTTCGATGGGCGCGGCTTCACGACGACGCCGGACGCGGGCGGCTGGGTATGGGGGCTCGAGCTCGCGAGTTTCGGCCGGGGCGGCGCGGAGCGGTTGATCGCGGGAAGCGCCCGCGTCGACGTAGACGGAACGCGCGTGACCTACGAATGGGGCGACGCGCTCGATGAGTGGTACGTGAACGACCATCGCGGTGTGGAACACGGGTACACGATTCACGCGCCGCCGGGAGGAAGGAAGGGCGAGCCGCTCGTGTTCACGCTCGCGGTGCGCGGCGGGCTCCGCGCCGAGGTCTCCGAGGACGGTCGAAGCGTCGCGTTCGTGAGCGAAGGGGGCGTGGCGGCGGTGACGTACGCCGGGTTGACGGTCATCGACGCCGGTGGCAGAGACGTACCGGCGAGGTTCGTGAGCGCCGCGGAGGTCCTTCGCCTGACCGTCGAGGACGGCGACGCTCTCTACCCTCTGACGGTCGACCCGATCGCGCAGCAGGCGTACCTGTCGGCGTCGAACTATCAGGGAAACGACGACTTCGGCCGCTCGATCTCGGCGTCGGGCGACACGGTGGTCGTCGGCGCGGAGTTGGAAGACGGCGCCGCCACGGGCGTGAACGGGAACCAGAGCGGCAACGGCGCGAACGACTCCGGCGCAGCGTACGTCTTCGTACGCACCGAATCGGGCTGGAGCCAGCAGGCCTACCTGAAGGCATCCAACACCGGACCAGCCGACGAGTTCGGATTCTCGGTGTCGATCTCGGGCGACACGATCGTCGTCGGGGCGCCTGGGGAGGACAGCAGCGCCACCGGCGTGAATGGGAACCAGAGCGACGAAAGCGCGCCCAACTCGGGCGCGGTCTACGTCTTCGTTCGCAATGGCGACGTGTGGAGCCAGGAGGCATACCTCAAGGCGTCGAACACCGGCACCGGCGACTGGTTCGGGTGGTCCGTGTCGATCTGCGAGGACACGATCGTCGTCGGCGCGTCGTCGGAGGACAGCAGCGCCACCGGCGTGGGCGGCGACCAATCCGACAACGTCCAAAGCCACTCGGGCGCCGCGTACGTGTTCGTGCGTAGCGGGACGACCTGGAACCAGGAAGCGTATCTCAAGGCGTCGACCTCCCATGCTTTAGCGAGTTTCGGGACGTCGGTGTCGATCTCGGACGACACGGTCGTCTGCGGCGCGCCCCACCAGTTCGGCGCCGGCGCGGCGTTCGTGTACGTGCGCGACGGCGGGATCTGGAGCCCGGAGGCGTACCTGAAGGCGTCGAACGTCGGAGGGGACGACTATTTTGGAACCTCGGTGTCGATCTCGGGCGACCTGTTGGTCGTGGGCGCGCCCGGTGAGGACAGCGATTCGACCGGCGTGAACGGGGACCAGAACAACGAGGACAGCCTTGACGCCGGGGCCGCGTACGTGTTTGGGCGCAACGGAACGAACTGGAGCCAGCAGGCCTACCTGAAGGCCTCGAACACCGAGCCGAGTGCGAGCGAGTTGTACAAAGAGTACTTCGGTTCGTCGGTCGCGATCTCGGGCGAGATCGTCGTTGTCGGGGCACCGTTGGAGGACAGCGCCGCCGTCGGAGTGAACGGAAATCAGGCCGACGACAGTGCGCAAAAATCCGGCGCGGCCTACCTGTTCGTCCGCAGTCAGACAGAGTGGACCCAGTGGGCGTACCTCAAAGCGTCGAACACCGGAGCGGGCGATCAGTTTGGCACGTCGGTGACGATCGCCGGCGACACGGTGGCCGTCGGCGCCATCTACGAGGACAAGACACTCGCCAACAACTCCGGCGCCGCCTACGTCTACACCCT
This sequence comes from uncultured Phycisphaeraceae bacterium, assembly GCA_964649825.1. Classification (GTDB taxonomy): domain Bacteria; phylum Planctomycetota; class B15-G4; order B15-G4; family JADJEK01; genus CAZYQW01. The sequence goes on from CAZYQW010000019.1 coordinate 15,041, forward strand.
CCCCTGCGGTGCGATCACCCACTATGGCGCCGGCTGCGCCGGGACCGGCGGGTTCGTCCCAGATCTCTCGCTGACCGGCTGCGCCACGGTCGGGCAGAAGCTCACGATGGAGATCACGGAAGGACCCGGTGGCGCCCCCGTCGTGCTCCTGCTTGGCGCCGAGCAGACGTCGCAAACGATCGGCGGCGGCTGCACCCTGCTCGTCCTGCCGCTGTTGCAGCTCCCCGGGATCTTCCTCGACGGCGGCGGCGCGGGCGACGGTTCGGTCACGCTCCTCACCACGCTTGGCTCGATGACCTCCGGGATCACCACGACGATTCAGGCCGCGATCGCCGACGCAGGCAGCCCGCTCGGGTTCACGCTGACGAACGCGGTGCAGTTGGACGTCCAGTAGCCCGGCGGATCGCGGCGCACCGAGGTCGCGATCGCGGCTACTGGAGATCGTAGCCAGGGGTCGAGCAACCGCACCGCGTTCCGACACGAACGGGGTACAACTACGCGGGGCCCTTCCGGATCATCGGCTCAGGCCCGGTGGACTCACTCCGCCCTTCGACTGGCGTCCTGAGCCACCGCGGGCGCGATCCGCGATGTCGATTTAGAGAACGCGGTCCTAGCACTCCCGCTGGGACGCTCCGAAGGTGACAAGACCTTGATCTGGAGGACACCCAATGAACAGCTATCACGCGGGACGGATCATGTCGTACGGAGCGGCTGCGCTGCTGGCGATGGCGACCTCGCCAATCTTCGGCGGCACTCTCTTCGTCCACGACCAGGCGACCGGTCAGAACAACGGCACGAGCTGGACCGACTCGTTCATCCATCTGCAGGACGCGCTCGCGGTGGCGCAGTCCGGGGACTCCGTCTGGGTGGCGCGAGGGACCTACCGGCCTGACCAGGGGGCGGGGATGACGGCCGGGGACCGGAGCGCCACGTTCCAGCTCCGGAGCGACGTCGCGCTCTACGGAGGCTTCGCAGGCATCGAGTCGACTCTCGAGGACCGTCAGGGACTGTTCGATCAGACCGTGCTCTCCGGCGACCTCGCAGGCGACGACGTGCCCGGCTTCCTGAGCCACGGGGAGAACAGCATGCACGTGGTGACCGCGCTCGACGCCGCCGCGACGGCGGTGCTCGACGGCTTCCTGATCCGCGGGGGGAGCGCCTCCCCGATCCCGATCACCGGGGGCGGCGGACTCTACGTTGAGGGGGGGGCGCCAACCCTTGCACGACTCACCGTCACCGACAACTGCGGAAAGGCCAAGGGGTCGCGCGGAGGGGGCGGAATGCTCGCGGTCCACGGATCGCCGTCGCTCACCGACTGCTCCTTCGTGAAGAACCGGACCGAGTTCGAGGGCGGCGGCGGACTCTGCCTCGTGGACAGCGGCGCCGCACTGACGCGCTGCTCCTTTAAGCAGAACGAGTCTCTGGGCGGGTTGTACTACGTGCCCGTTGGGGGCGGACTTCTCGTCGTCGGGGGGAGTCCGACCCTCACCGACTGCGAGTTCGTCGGTCACGGGCTGTCGAACGGCTACGGGGCGGCGGTTTTCAACTCGGGCGACGCGCGGTTCGTGCGCTGCACGTTCCGCGAAAACGCGGCGGGGACTTTCGGATACGGCGGCGCCATTTCGAGCCACAACGGTGATCCAACGTTCGTTGATTGCCTGTTCTCCGGCAACTCCGCCCAGGACGGGGGCGCGATCTCCACCAGCGGCACCTTCGATCCCGGCTCCGTGGTCCTCCTAGGGTGCACGTTCGTGGGGAACGCGGCGACGGGGGCGACGGGGAGTGGCGGAGCGGCGAGCTTCACCGCGAACACTAACGTGATTCTGCGCCGTTGCCGTCTCCTCGGCAACGCGGCGACCTCGTCGGCGAGCAGCTCCGCGGCCGCCGGCGGCGCCCTCTACCACTACGGGTTCTTCGGAAGCCTCACCCTCGAGGACTGTGTCCTCGTCGGCAACCAGGCCGTCGGCACCGCTGTGGGCCGAGGCGGCGCCGTCTACGTCAGCTCGAGCAGCTCGAGCAGCGTGACGTTCACTCTCGAGGCGACGCGGTGCTCGTTCGTCGGCAACGCCGGCAACACGCACGCGGGAGGCGTCTACATCGGAAACGGCGCCGCCACGCTGACGGGCTGCGTGTTCTGGGGCAACGCCGCGGCCGGAACCACCGACGAGGCGGCGCAGATCGCATTCTTCTCGGCTCCTCCGACCGTCGACTTCTCGTGTGTTCAGGGTTGGACGGGCGGACTCGGCGGCAGCGGCAACCACAGCCACGACCCGTTGCTCGTCGACCCCGATGGTCCCGACGACTTGCTCGGGACGATCGACGACGACGTGCGCCTGTCACCCGGATCGACCGGGATCGACGCAGGCGGTCCATCCGGCGACTTGTGCGGTGTCGACGCGGCAGGCGCGCCTCGGGTGCTTGACGGCGACCTCGACCTGACGGCCGTGGTGGACATGGGGGCGATCGAGTTTTCCAATGTCCACCTCGACGTGTCGGGGACGGCAACCCCGGGTGGGACACTCACGCTGACGACCACGGGCACGCCAGGGCTCGACGCATTCCTGTTCGTCTCCCTGTTCGCGGGTCAGGCCTGCGCGCCTCTGTACGGTCTCCTGTTCCTCGATCTCGCGGCGCCGTTCGCGGTGATATCGTTGGGAAGCGTGCCGAGCACGGTCCCGGCCTCGATCCCCGGCGGCGTTCCGACACCGCTTGAACTCGTCCTTCAGGAGATCGCGCTGCATCCGTCGAGCGGCGCGGGGAACGCGTCGAACCGGGTCAATCTGACGTTCAAGTAGCGCGGAATCCTGAATTCGACCTCGCGCGCCGACTGACCCCAGATCCCGTCGCTGCTGCGCAGCGTGGCGTAGTTCGACGTACGTGGCCTTTGGAGTCACGGCGGCGCTTTGATCGACACCCGTGGAGCGTTTCGTCGATCGATCGATCGATCGAGCACGGGCTGCTTTGCCTCGGAGTTGGTCGCGGAGCTGCACGTCGAGGTCAAGCAGCCGTTGCTGACCCTGTTACGCGCCAAGCGAGTGACGCGCACGGAGCTCGACGGCGTCTATCTGTGCACGTCTGCCGACGCAAAGCGACGGCGGCAGCAGCGCCTTGGTCGCAAGGCGGCGTACGTCCAGGAGCCATTCGGCACGATCGCGGCCACGGAGAGCTCGACGCCGGACGAGGAGAAGGCGGCCATCGTCCTGTTCCTCAGTGTGCTCGATGAGAAGCAACGCCGGCTGTTCGCTGGGCTGGAGTCGCTGCGTCTTGGGCGCGGTGGCGATCGTCGGATCGCAGAATGGACCGGGCTCGCTCCCCACACCGTGGCGAAGGGGCGCGCGGAGCTGCAGAAGCCAGACGTGCAGCTGGGCGTGTGCGCAGACCCGGTGGCGGATGTCCGTCAGCGGAAAAAAAAACGCCAGAGATGATCCAGGCTATCGAACAACTCCTGGCACACGATGTCGCCGGCGATCCCATCAGCGGCCTGAAGTGGACAGGCAGAACGACGGGCAAGGTCGCGCGTCAACTGGCGCTCGCCGGGATCCGGGTTTCTGCCAACACGGCCCGGATCCTCCGCAGCCTCGGCTTCTCGCTGCGCGTCAACCACAAGAAGCTCGCGAGCTTTCGTTCCGCCCAGTCCCGCAGGCCATAGCGTAGGTTTGGGTCAGGAGAACCTCTTTTTCTCGCCCCTCCGAGCCCGCGCACGCATCGTGGCCTCCAGGCGGGCGGAGCGGGTCGATCGGGCCGCGCCGAGCGAGTTCCGCAGCGAGCCGCCCACGCACCACCCCACCAAAGCTCCCCAACGCAACCCCTTCGCCCGCACCCCGAGCGAGGACTGTTCGAGCGAACGCGGCCCGATC